>CAYHHI010000010.1:0-77328 GCA_964356335.1 uncultured bacterium | reverse complement strand
CGTCTCTGAGACCCAGCGCGCCATCGAGGAAGCCACCATGCTGGAAGTACCGCTTTTGGAGCAGAACCTCGTGGCCCTTTCGACGATCGCCTCCATAGCCACGATGGTCGGGCTTCTGGGAACGGTGATCGGCATGATTCGGGCCTTCCAGGCTCTGGCGCATGCAGGCGCTCCGGACGCCATCCAGCTGGCTATCGGCATATCCGAAGCTCTTATCAACACTGCCGGTGGACTCTTCGCCGCCATTGCCGGCATTGTCGCTTACAACTACTTTGTGACCCGAGTCGATGATTTCACGTACACCATCGACGAGGCGGCATACAGCATCATGCAGACCCTGACCAGTAAGCACGAAAAGTAATCGAGAGGAGGATCGAGGACCATGCCCAAGAAACCGAAGAAAGGGCGGGTGGGTATAAGGATCGATATGACCCCCATGGTCGATGTGGCCTTCCTCTTGTTGACCTTTTTTATGTTGACGACCCAGTTCCGTCCGCCTGCGGAGGTGGAGGTAATATTGCCGGATTCCCACTCGGCAATCAAGTTGCCAGAGTCGGACGTCATCACCGTCAGCGTCAATAAAGATGGACGCATTTTCATGGGAGTCGATTCCCAGATCCTGCGGGCCAAGCTCTTCGGCGAAGAGAATAAGCTGCGGATGGATATGCCGATTGAGAAGCTCGACCTGGAACAAAAGTTGATTTCGGCCCGCATTTCCAATCCCAAACTCCGGACCGTATTGAAATGCGACCGGGACAGTGAGTACGGGACTGTCATGGATGTCATGGATATTCTGGAAAAGGTAAACATCACCCGTTTCAACCTGGTGACTAATCTGGAAACGACCAGTTGATTTTTGAGGAGGATATAAAATGGGTGCCGTAGGTGAGGTTGCCCCGCGCTCTGATAAGCGCAAGGGCAAGAAACGGCGCAAGATGAGGCGGGTGGGGATACGTATCGACATGACACCCATGGTGGACGTCGCCTTCTTGCTGCTGACTTTCTTCATGCTGACCACAGTATTCAGCGCCCCGCAGACCATGGAGATCACACTGCCGCCGAAAGACGTGCAGGTGGAAGTGGCCGAATTCAATTTGCTCACCCTCCGTATTGTGGAGGACGGGAGCATTTACTGGGCTATCGGCATAGAGAGACCACAGAAGGTTGGCTTCAATGACCTTCGCAACCTGCTGTTAGAAAAGAATGCCGCCAATCCCAAGCTGATCACCTTGGTTAAGGTGGATCGCAAGGCTAAGTATCACAACATGGTGGATATTCTGGATGAGCTCCAGCTCGCTAACGTAGGACGTTTTAGCCTGGCGCCGATGTTAGAGGCGGATGTTAAGGAGGTGGAGAGGGCGCTATGAGAAAAGTCGCAACGTTCAACGATTTTCTCGACCTTTTCCCCTATGGGGTGTCCGAGCTGAGGCGGGCCTATCAGAGGTATCTGACGATAGCCCTCGCGATCTCGGTCGGTCTCCATCTTGCGCTGCTGGGAAGCTTCTATCTCGGCAAGTATGTGGCATCAAGAGAAGAGGCACCGCCCGATCGGATCGTCCGCCTTGTCAAGTATGCGGAGCTGGGACCGCCTCCTTCCATCGCTGAGCAAGCTGCTCCTCCGGCGTTGGCGGTTTCGATGCCTGTTGCCCGGCCCTCCATCGGCATACCAGTACCCGTACCTGAGGCGGAGGTTTCCGAAGATGCCACCATCGCCACCCAGCAGGAATTGGCTCAGATGACGACACCGGTCACAGCCGGCATGGGAGGGGATTCGCTGGTTGTCACGGGGATACCCGAGGTTGAGCCCGGCATTGACGATTTCGTCGCTGTTGAGGTTGAGCCCGTCGCCATCGTCGAAGTGAAACCCAACTATCCTGAGGTGGCGCGCCTCGCGGAGGTTGAGGGCACGGTTTACGTGAAAGTGCTCGTGGACAAAGAGGGCAAGGTCAAGAAGGTAGTGCCCATGAGCGGCCCGGAGATCTTCTACGACGAGGCTATCAAGGCCAGTATGCAATGGGTCTTCAAACCCGCCATCCAACGGGATCAACCTGTATCGGTCTGGGTGGTTATACCTTTCCGTTTCTCTGTGAAGTAGTTTGGGCGTGACTGTTTTATCTGCTGCAGGTCGATTTGGGGTGGAGGAGGCATTTTCTTCTTTTCTGTTTTCGCCTCAGCATGAGGGGCAAGGTGTGGCTGCCCCCGATGTGGTTTCCCTTCCGGCCATTCTCGCCCGCAGTTTATCAGATGTAGGGCCAGATCATGTGATGCGGAAAACCACGAGTTGGGAACCCATGGCACAGATACGCGAGCATTGCCGGGAGCAGAGCATATAGCAATACAAAAGCTTGAAATGCCGGAGGCAAACAAATATACTCTGGCTCCGGTGGATCCCAAAAAACACCTACAGCAATCCAAGGAATTACTTGGGCTGAGCGTCTTGGGGCTTACCCTGGTATTCTCGACGTTCATAGGGCTAGGGGTCGGCCTGTGGCTGGATAGGGCTTTGCACACCAGACCGTACCTGACGATAGTATTTCTGGTGCTCGGAATCGTCGCAGGGTTCGTCAACATTTTCAGGAGCGTCAGCCGGGGAGACTGAGGATTGTTTGCCAAAGGATTGATCTACGGACTGGTCATCATCGCCTTGAATTTCCTGATCCTCTTTCTTACGATGAAGTACTTTCTGACGAAGACCAAGAAGTTCGTGAGCTTCACTTTTTTCCTTTTCTATCTTCTGCGCTATGCTATTCTTGGAGTACTCGTCTATGCTTTTCTGAAACACAGGTGGGGTAGCCCACTTGGGCTCCTTGCCGGCATTTCGATAGGCCTTTTGGTTTTCATGATATTGAGAAGGACTTATCATGACAGCTTTACCGGAAGCAGTTAAGATAGAGATCGGAGTCCCGAAGATCCTTTTGATGAGTTGGCTCACGATACTCATCATTCTGGTTGCTTCTTTTGTTGCGACAAGACGGTTGTCCATGGTTCCTCGGAGACCCCAGAGCGTTCTGGAGATGGGGCTCTCGTTCGTTTACGATCTGGTTGACTCTGTGGTAGGAAGTGAAGGGAAACACTATTACCCCCTGTTTGTGGGGCTCTTTCTTTTCATCTTTGTGGGGAACCTCATGGGGCTGGTTCCGGGACTGGCTGCGCCTACGAGCAATCTCAACATCACAGCTGCGCTCGCCCTGGTGGTCTTTTTCAGCACCCACTATTTTGGGATCAGGAGGAGGGGGCTGATGGGGTACCTGAAGCACTTCACGGGTGAGGTGCCTTGGTGGCTTAAGCCGTTCATGTTTATAATTGAACTGATTAGCCAGTTGGCAAGGCCCCTGTCTTTGTCCTTCAGGTTGTTCGGGAACATGATGGCGAAAGAGGTTCTGCTGGGAGTGCTTGCTATGCTTGTGGTGCTGTTTCTACCGTCAAAGAGCCTGATTCAGAAAGCTCTCACGGTCGGACCGTTCTTGGTTCTGCCATTTATCTATTTGCTTGGCATGCTCATAAGCTTCATACAGGCATTCATATTCACGATCCTGACGATATTCTACATAGGTAGCGCGGTAGAAGTTCAACATGAAGCGGGAGCTCAGCATGAAAGGAGGCAGTAGAGATGAGGACGTTTTCGTTGTTTCTCCTGATCGGGGTGGCGCTCACGGGGCTTGCAATGGCTGCGGGAGAGCCTGCTGCTGGCGCTGCCGGTGCGCAGAGCGGAGCATCAGGCAGTTCGGCATTGTTTTTCGGCGCAGTGAGCGTGGCGGCTGTCCTGGCGCTCGCCATAGCCGCTGCCTTCTGTGGGACAGCGCAGGGCAATGCGGTTGCAAGGGCCGTGGAGAGCATCGCAAGGCAACCTGAATCGTCAAGCAGGATCCTGACGGTAGCGATGATCGGTCTTGCATTCATAGAATCGCTCACGATCTATGTGCTGGTGATCGCCCTGATACTGATCTATGCGAATCCTTTTGTGGCATATTTCGTCAAGTGAGTCGGGAGTCAACTGAGTAATGGCTCGAGTCCTGTCCGAACCTCTGGGATAGGGCGAGAGGGGACTAAATGATAGAGATAGACTTGCCACTGCTTCTCGCTCAGATTATCTCTTTCCTGGTGGCTGTGTTCATACTGTGGAGATTCTTCTGGGGGCCGCTTACGCAGATGATCGAGAGAAGAAGGAACGAGATACATAAAGACATAGAGGATGCGAAAAAGGGCAGGGAGGAAGTGGATGAGATAAGGAAGGAGTATGCGGAGCAGATGTCCGAGATAGAGGATCGGGCGAAGAAGATTCTTGAGGCCGCTACGGCCGATGGGCGATCTGCAAGGGATGAGATCCTGAAATCTGCGCACGAGCAGGCAAGGGCATTCTTGCAGAACGCCAAAGACGAGATAGTAATTGAAAAGGAACTTGCGATGAAGGAGTTGAAGACGGAGACCGTCGACCTTGCAGTTCTTATCGCGGAAAAGATCCTGAAACAATCAGTGGACACAAGCACCAAGGAACGAATGCTTGACGATTTTATCCAAGAGCTGAGAAATGGATAGCAACATATCGTACCACTTCGCAATAGCGCTCCTGAGGTCAGCGAGAAAGACTGGAGAGATTGAGAAGGTCGAACAGGAATTGGGGAGCATCGTTAAGATGATGGCTTCCGAAAGGCGCGTGATGTATTTCCTTTTGCACCCGCTGGTACCCCATGGCAGGAAGGAAGAGTTCCTGAACCAGATTGCAGAGAGCAAGATAGTCAAGCAACTGATGAAGATACTCATTGAAACAAAGAACCTGGGCCTCACAGGCGAAGTACATTCCCAATTCAGTGCCCTTGTGAGGGATGAACTGGGTGTCATCAAGGCCAGGATGAAGACAGCCGGCAAGCTAGGTAAAGAAGATGAAGATAAGATCAGGAAAGCGCTGGAGAGGTTCACGGGAAAGCAAGTTGACCTGGAAGTGAGCACTGATCCGGGGCTGCTTGCGGGGGTGTGGATGAGGATAGGAGACAGAGTCATCGACAATACGTTGAAGACCGAACTCAAGATGGTAAAAGAGAGGTTAGTCTCCTGATGAAATCGGATGAAATAATCGGAATCATAAGAAAACAGCTGGAAGGCTTTGAGTCGACGGTAAGCATTGAAGAAACAGGTTACGTGATCCAGGTCGGTGACGGCATCGCGAAAATCTATGGAATGGACAAAGTGATGAACGGAGAGCTGGTCAAGTTCCCCGACGGCACTTTCGGCATGGTGTTTAACCTGGAGAGGGAATCCGTTGGCGTGGTAATACTTGGAAATGATGCCGGAATAAAAGAGGGAGACGAAGTCAAGAGAACTGGGAAGGTCCTCGAGGTACCCTGCGGAGACGCTCTCATAGGAAGAGTGGTAAGCCCGATAGGGGAAGCCCTGGATGGAAAAGGCAGGATAGAGACCACTACGTACAGGCCGATCGAAGTCATAGCGGCGGGAGTGGTCGACAGGCAGCCGGTCAAGGTGCCCCTACAGACCGGAATAAAGGCCATCGATGCGATGATTCCTATAGGAAGGGGCCAGAGGGAGCTGCTGATCGGTGACCATCAGACCGGAAAGAGCGCGATAGCAATAGATGCAATAATCAATCAAGAGAATGAGAATGTCATATGCGTGTACGTGGCGATAGGACAGAAACAATCAGCGGTGGCCAGGACGATAGGAAAGCTCGAGCGATCCGGGGCGATGGCATATTCCATCGTAGTTACGGCAACGGCGAATGACCCTGCACCGCTCCAGTACATCGCCCCTTATGCGGGATGCGCTATGGCGGAAGAGTTCATGTGGAAAGGCAAGGATGTTTTGATCATCTATGATGACCTCTCGAAGCACGCTGTTGCGTACAGGCAACTATCTCTGCTTCTGCGCAGACCCCCCGGCAGAGAAGCATATCCCGGCGACATTTTTTATCTCCATTCGCGCCTGCTTGAGAGGGCAGTTAAACTCAGCGATGAGAAGGGTGCGGGCTCGATCACTGCCCTGCCCATAATCGAGACTCAGGCGGGAGACATATCGGCGTACGTGCCGACCAACGTGATCTCCATCACAGACGGCCAGATTTACCTGGAGACCAGCCTGTTCTATTCGGGAATACGCCCGGCCATAAACACAGGGTTGTCGGTTTCGCGCGTCGGCGGTTCAGCGCAGATAAAGGCGATGAAACAGGTCGCAGGAATGTTGAGGCTTGACCTTGCCCAGTACAGATCACTGATCACCTTCGCCCAGTTCGGGGCTGACCTGGATGCAGCCAGCAGGAACCAGCTTCTGAGAGGGGAGAAACTGACCGAGGCCATGAAGCAGGACGAGACCAAACCGGTGCCCGTTGAAAAGGAGATACTCCTCGTATATGCCGCTGTAAACGGTTATCTCGACGATATACCCACGGTTGAGATAAGGGATTTCGAAGTCACTCTATACGCCTATCTGGATAGCAAGTATCCTGACCTCAAGGATGAGATCAAGACGAAAGCGGTGGATGAGAAAACAGCAGCGAGGCTCGACCAGATGATAACCGAGTGCAAGCAAGCCTACTCCAATGCAAACCATTAGGGATTTAAGGAAGAGAATACGCTCGGTAGAAAACATAAAGCGCATCACCAGCGCAATGGAAAAAATAGCTGCTGCAAGGTTGTTCAAGGCAAAGAAATCTTTAATGAGTTCCAGGCCTTACGCAACAGCCTTAACCGGGATAGTAAATGACCTTCTCAGTTCCCAACCGGAAGCAGTCCATCCCCTGCTCGAAAGGAACGAACAGGGCGATGTGCTCATCATACTTGTGACTTCCGACAGGGGACTCTGCGGAGGATATAACACTGCGATCCTGGAAAAGGCAATGGAGTTCCTGGAAAAGGTCGGCAGGGGAAAGGTCAAATTCGTGGTGTTCGGAAGAAAGGGAGCAGATTTCCTGAGGAAGCATAATCATGAGATCCTCGCGAGTTACATCAATTTGCCGGCATTTCTTCCTTATGGCTATGCCGAGGAAGTTGGCAGCAAGGCCATTGATCTGTACGCAGGCCAAGAGGTCTCTGAGGTATTCTTAATAGTCACGGAATTCGTTTCGGTTGGCAGACACACCCCGAGGGCGAGAAAGATACTTCCGGTCGAGAGATCGCCTGAGGCTGGAAGGAATTACATGAACTATTCCTATGAGCCTTTTTCCCCTGAGATCATCGACACGATTCTGCCGAGACTCGTGAAAACCGAGATATGGAGTGGGTTGCTGGAATCAGCGGTGAGCGAGCATGCGGCAAGAATGTTCATGATGCAAAGAGCGACCAAGAATACCGACGACATGATAGGTGATCTTACACTGGTTATGAACAAAGCAAGACAAGCGGGAATAACCAGGGAACTGACTGATATAGTGGGAGCAGCGGAAACCATAGCATGAAGGAAATCCGTAGAGAAAAGGCAGAGCAATGATCACAGGAAGGATCGTCCAAGTGGTGGGACCGGTCGTGGATGTACGATTCGAGTCGGGGAATCTACCCCCCTTGTATCATGCCTTAAGAATCAAGAACCTTATTGTGGAAGTGATGGCACACCTGGGCGATGACATCGTGAGGACGATCGCCCTGGGCCCGACTGAAGGCCTGACGAGAGACGCTGAGGTGGAATATACCGGTGATTACATCACGGTTCCGGTAGGACCAGAGACCCTGGGAAGGTTGATGAACGTTCTCGGGGAACCAATAGATTACAAAGGGCCAATAAACACAAAGCAGAGGTATCCGATTCACAGGGATCCTCCATCCCTTACGGAGCAGGATATTGAGGTAAAGATATTTGAAACCGGAATAAAGGTGATTGATCTCCTGGCGCCGTTCCCGAGAGGCGGGAAGATCGGGCTCTTTGGAGGGGCGGGAGTGGGCAAGACCGTCATCGTGATGGAGCTGATAAGGAACATCGCCGAAGAGCACGGCGGCATCTCGGTCTTCGGAGGGATAGGTGAAAGGACCAGGGAAGGCAATGACCTGTATCTTCAGATGAAGGAATCGGGGGTGCTGAATAAGACGGTCCTTGTGTACGGCCAGATGAATGAACCGCCCGGAGCCAGGCTGAGAGTGGGACTGACGGCCGTAACAATGGCTGAATACTTCAGGGATCAGAACCAGGATGTTCTGTTCTTTATTGATAACATCTTCAGATACGTCCTCGCCGGAAGCGAAGTCTCAACCTTGCTTGGGAGAGTGCCTTCGGCGGTAGGTTACCAGCCTACCCTGTCGACCGATATAGGCGCGCTGGAGGAAAGAATAACCTCGACAAAGATCGGAAGCATAACATCGGTGCAGGCGATATACGTGCCGGCCGACGATTTGACTGATCCTGGAGTCTCAACTGTGTTCAGTCACCTTGACGCATCAGTGGTTTTGTCCAGGCAGATATCCGAGTTAGGGATTTACCCGGCGATGGATCCTCTTGAGTCAAGTTCGACCATACTTCAGCCCAGCACCGTGGGAAAGGAGCATTATGACGTTGCCCGAGGAGTTCAGAAGGTACTCCAGAGGTTTAAGGAGCTCCAGGACATCATCGCGATCCTGGGTGTGGACGAATTGTCCGACGAGGATAAGCTGATAGTCTCGAGAGCGAGGAAGATACAGCGGTTTTGCTCTCAGCCGTTTCACGTTGCAGAAACTTTCACAGGAGTAAAAGGCAAGTACGTGCCGCTTCCCGAAACGATCCGGGGATTCAAAGAGATAATCCAAGGGGAACTGGACGACATACCTGAGCAGGCGTGTTTTATGTGTGGTCCAATTGCTGACGTTCTTGAAGCCGCAAGGCGGCTCGGAGATGCGAAATGAATCTGGAAGTCACAACGAAGGATAGAGTGGTCTATTCAGATGAGGTTGACATGGTTAGCCTACCGGCGTGGGATGGAGAGATGGGTGTGCTCGCCGACCATGCGGACTTCATAATCCTGCTCGGGAAGGGTTTGCTGAGAGTGCAAAAGCAAGGCCAGGCAAAGGCAATATCGATCGATGGAGGCTACGCCGAGATCTCAAACAATCGGATTGTCGTGCTGCCTGATACCGTCTACGATATCAAAGATACTCGAGAAGGCATGGAGGGATAGGCCCCTACCGATATATTCCGCATCATACACGCCTGCACTGAACCTGCATATCGTCCTCTACCCAATTACGGGTAATCGTTCGCTCTCGCCGTAGATGTGACAAGGCCGTCCTGGGGCAATCCAGGACGGCCCAAACAGGTCAGATGAAGAGCGGCGCAAGCACCAGCGTGATAGTGGAGAGGAGTTTTATCAAGACGTGCAGTGAGGGGCCTGCTGTGTCCTTACAGGGATCTCCCACGGTATCGCCCACCACAGCGGCAGCATGGGTCGGGTTCTTCGTCTTCTTGCCATCCGGTCCGGTGAGGTACTTGCCGCCATAGGCACCGGCCTCGATGTATTTCTTGGCGTTGTCCCAGGCGCCGCCCCCATTGTTGAGAAAGAGAGCCATCAGGATGCCCACTATTGTTCCCACCATCAAGAGGGCAGCAACCGCCTCAGCGGCAATCAGCTTGTCGGTCTGCGTGATGAAGACCCTGAATATGATACCGACTGACACCGGCATAAGCACAGCCAGGAGACCCGGCGCCACCATCCGGCGGAGCGCCGACTTGGTGACGATATCCACACAGGTGCCATAGTCAGGCTTGAAGTCGTCAGGGAACTGGATGATGTCATTCACCCTTGGCAGTTTGGCGTACTGACGGCGCACCTCTTCAATGATGGATTGAGCCGCGCGTCCGACTGCTCGTATGGCCAGGGACGAAAACAAAAAGACCAGCATCGCGCCAAGCAGGGCGCCTACGAACACCACCGGCTTTGAGAGGTCGACTCGGAAGGGATAGTCATGGCCGAGACCGGCATACTGCTTCACTTCGTCCATGTATGCCTGGAAAAGCAAGAATGCCGCGAGGGCGGCAGAGCCTACTGCATACCCCTTGGTCAGGGCCTTGGTGGTGTTGCCTACAGCGTCGAGTCGGTCGGTCTTCTTGCGGATCTCCTCCGGCTGCTGAGACATCTCCACGATGCCGCCGGCATTGTCGGTGATCGGGCCAAAGGTGTCCATGGCCAGGATGTATGCTGCGGTGGCGAGCATACCCATCGTGGCCACCGCGGTGCCAAAGAGGCCCGCATTCGGCAGGCCACTGGTGCGGCCCAGGTAATACGCCCCGAGCAGTGCGCCGCCCATGACAAGGGCTGGAAGCGCGACACACTCAAAACCCACGCCGATACCCGCGATGATATTGGTAGCTGGGCCCGTCTGGGACGCCTCGGCAATCGACTTCACGGGCCGGTACTTATACTCGGTATAGTATTGAGTGATGTACACAAAGGCTACTGAGGTCAAGACCCCCACGATGCCGCAAAGGAAGAAGTGCCACCATGCGTTGGGCGCTTGCGGGCTGTTCAACAGCCAGTACGTGGCGCCGCCGAATGCAGCCATGGCCAGGGCGACCGCAACATAGTAGCCGCGGTTCAAGGCTTCCATGGGATCCATCTTCTCGGCCTTATCCATTCTCACGGCCATGATACCGACGATGGAGGCGACGATTCCGAAGGCACGGGCAATCAGCGGGAACATCATCACGCCGATAACGCCTGCCGAGAAGCCCAGGCCTTGTTTGTCTGCGGTGGCTGCCAGGGATGCTCCAAGGATCATAGCGCCGATATTCTCCGCTGCGGTGGATTCAAAAAGGTCGGCGCCACGGCCCGCACAGTCGCCAACGTTGTCCCCGACGAGGTCTGCAATAACGGCCGGGTTGCGGGGATCATCTTCAGGTATACCCGCCTCGACCTTACCCACAAGGTCAGCGCCGACATCAGCGGCCTTGGTATAAATGCCCCCTCCGAGCTGGGCGAAGAGAGCTACAAAGGAAGCCCCAAAACCGTACCCAACGATGAGCAGTGGTATCTTGGTCGGTTCAATATGGCCGACGGCACGCACAAGGGCGTAGAGCCCCGACACTCCGAGAAGGCTCATGGCTACCACGAGGAGGCCTGAAACCGCACCACCCCTCAGGGCGATGCGGAGCGCATCATTGAGACTCGAAAGGGCTGCCGTAGCGGTGCGGATGTTGCTGCGGATGGAGACCCACATGCCCACGTAGCCGGCAACCATGGAGCACAGGGCCCCTAGGACGAAGGAAAGCGTGATCCATGTGGCCATATGGAGGGCTGATCTGGAAGCGTGGGAGTCATCAACCCACGTGGGGTCGAACGGTCGCGCATGCCGCACGAAGCCATAGCCGACAAAGAGGACCGCCGCGAAGAGGATCGCCAGCAGCAGAATAGTCCTATTCTGGCGACGCAGGAAGGCCTCGGCCCCCTCCTTGATTGCATTGGAAATGCGCTGCATGGCCTCGCTTCCGGTGCTGAACCGGAGGACCCACCTTGCAAGATACGCGGCAAAGAGCAACCCGAATATACTGAAGCCAATGACCATCGCGATAAGTTGACCGGTTCCCATTCGTCACCTCCAGGAAGCGAACAAAAGGCAGTTATGTGCAAGGCATGCTTTGATGGCAATGCCAAAGCATACGAATGGGAGATTATAGTGAGGAAAGAGATAGGTGTCAATGGCAAGAGAGGGCAAACGGGATTTGCCGGACGGGAGATTTGGTCGTCCGGGAAGCAAACTTCAAACAAGGTGGTCGCGACTAGTATACGCGGATGGGCATGATCACGATCGGAATGCCCTGGTGGTATAGCCTTCGCTGCACCGCGAAGACGGTGTAGTTATGGAGTACTCTGTTAAAGACCGTCTCATGTGGGAATACCAGCTGGCCCCCAAAGAACACGGGATGAGGGAAACGCTCTGCTATCTCAGGTACGATCTTGGCAACCTCCTCGACGACGTCTACGCCGATGCGGGTGAAGCCCTCGGCATAATATCCATAGCGGTGCACATAATCCACATAGCGGGCGACCTCAGTCTCTATATAGGTGTTCAGATGTTCAATCTCTGACGAACCCTTGAAATTGCCGGAGTCGATCACCCCGATCTGGATGAAAATGAAGTTCTTAAACGAGTCCTGAAAAGTGCGGATGATGCTGAGAAGCGTATGAAGACCCAAGCCGCTGAAACCATTCACCAGCAAAACCGCCGTCCTTGCTTTTGGATCGAATTCGGGAGCTGTCTTTCTTTCCGGCCTGTCGGAGGTCAGCCCACCAGAGGGCATTTCCGCTACCTTGACCAGGCTGTCCAGCCTCTGGAGAAGGCGGGCAGTATATTTGTAATGTCGTCTGATAAGTGTAACAAGAGCGATTAGGGTCCCTGTGATGAGCAGGGTTATCCATCCGCCCTGATGGAACTTAAGAATGACTACCGAGACCAAAATGAAAAGCGTGAGGGTCAATCCAATGCCATTGACAAGAATCTTATGGAGCCATCGCTTTGCCGTCTTACGTTCAAGCCACCAATGGCGCACCATTCCCAGCTGCGAAAGCGAAAACGTGATGAACACGTTAATGGCATAGAGAACAACCAGGAATCTCACCGAACCATGCGTGAGAAGCATCAGCAGAAATGCGGCCCCGCCCATTATAAGGATCCCATTCTGAGTTACAAACCGATCACTCAGCGTTGAGAATTGAGTAGGGACCCAACGGTCCTTGGCCATGTTGGCCAAGACCCTGGGGCCGTCCAAGAAACCCGCCTGTGCGCCAACGAAGAGGATTGCGGCTTCCGAGACAAGCGCGACAAGCACAAAGATGACTCCCCAGTCTCCCCAGCCACGGGTTGCATTATCAAAAAGCACGGCATTCAAGGTTTTTGTGGGCTGCAACTGCGCCCCGAACAGGAGGTAGCCGATCATCAAGCCTAAGACCATGAAAGCCAGGGAAGCCGACATGTAGAGCATCGTGCGTTTGGCTGTCTTTTCTCTCGGTTCGCGGAGGATGGGCAGGCCGTTGCTCACGGCTTCGATGCCGGTGTAGGTTCCTGCGCCCATACTGTATGATCTCAGGATGAGGAAAATCATGCCGAAGAGACCGAGCTCTGCAGTGGTTTGACGGACGTCAACTGCCAAGGATTTGCCTATTTCTGGAAGGCTCCCTGCATGCGCGATGAATCCGTAGACTATTATTATTACATGCGTGACGACGAACGTTAGAAAAATGGGGACGAGGGGGAGAACAGATTCTTTTATTCCCCTCATATTCATGAGAGTGAGCACCGTGACGCAGCCCAGCGCAAAGACCAGCCGGGATCCATACCAGCCTGCCGGAAGGAAACTAAACAGAGCATCAGCACCACTGGCCAGTGACACCGTAATGGTTAGCACGTAGTCGATCAGGAGTGCGCATCCGGAGAGCATCCCGAAACTGGGTGAAAGCAACTTGCTGGCGACAACGTACCCGCCTCCGCCCGTCGGAAACAATTCCACAATCTGCGAGTAACTCGAAGTGATCACAAAAATGGTGAGGGTCGTGCCCAGTGCCACAAATATCCCCAGGTAGGGGTGCCGTCCTAAAGCCAGAAAGGCTTCCGGCGGCCCGTAACAGGACGAAGAAATCCCATCGGCCCCTAGCCCGACCCAGGCAAAGAAGGCTATGAGCGAAAGCTTATGAAAGAGACCTCTATCATGGGGACTGTGAGGCTTCCCTATGATCACCTTTCTCAGGCGTCTACTTAACGATGGATTGCTATCCGTTTCCATAAGCTCTAATCACTGTGCCCGCAAATCACGTATCCCATGCCATTCACCGTGCTCTGTCATGCCCCATTCAGTTGTTAGAACCAATTCGCAATCAGGCCGCAAGACCTAAATCATAGGATGTTTCTAAACAAACGCAAGAGGGGAAATGGGATCCCTGCTCCGACGAAGAAGCGTCCCCCGCCCGGGGTCTCTTCCATAGGCTGGGGAAAAGTGGCAAAGAAGATCTCCGCGTTGATTGTAGCCTCCAGAGCGTGGAATAGGACGGTGAACCACCGTGGGCCGGTCGCAACAACTGTTGTTGACACAGATTGGGAACAGAATGATATTAGGCATATGGTTGAATGGCTCAGCAACTTGGTGATCGGTATGATAAAGGCCTCAGGCTACTTGGGGGTGTTTTTCACTATGGCGGTGGAGAGCGCCTGTATTCCTTTTCCCAGCGAAGTGATAATGCCCTTTGCCGGGTTCGTGGTCTCAGAAGGCAAGATGGCCCTGTGGGCGATAACTATGGCCGGTGCGCTGGGAAACTTGTTTGGTTCCATCGTTGCTTATCTGGTTGGTGTCTTTGGCGGCAGGCCGTTTCTGGAAAAATACGGCAAGTATCTGCTGATCAGTAAGAAGAAGCTCCAGATCGCTGACGATTGGTTCAATAGATATGGTTCCAAGGCGGTGTTCTTCAGCCGCATGATGCCGATCATTCGGACCTTCATATCCCTGCCCGCAGGCATCGCCCGAATGAATTTCCTGAAATTCTGTGTCTATACATTGATCGGCGCCCTACCCTGGTGCCTTCTGCTTGGCTACCTGGGCGTCCTGCTTGGCCCTCAGTGGATAAGAATCAAACCCTATTTCCACATCATCGACATATTGGTCGCCGTCTGTGTGGTTGGATTCGTGGTCTATCTGGTCTTGAGACGCAGAAGAAGCGCGACAGCCAGAGATCAGGCGTAGCCTGCCCTGCCAATCAGCGGGCAGACGGCCTCTTCCGCAACACGCTGTGGATGACGGCGTCCAGGTCGGCGGCAACCCGGTCGGCTGCTGCGCGGACCTCTCTCGAGACCGAAGCGTCGAAGCCCAGGTTCTTGGGTTGGATGCCGATGACCATAACCGAGCAGGTGATGGTTTTCCGCAAGTACTCGATCATGAGGCTGAGGGGCAGCTGGTGCGTTGAGAAAGATATGCCGCCGACGTTCTCGGGATCGATGGCGAAGATGGTCCCGACCTTCTTCCCTGCATCGGCCGAATCGATGACAATTAAATGGGTGGGGTTGAATTTTCTTATTGCCCCGGTCAGGTTCTCCGGTGCTGTCTCCCCGATGAAAATCTTGAACCGTGAGGAGCGCGGCCGGCGTTTGCGAATCTCGCCGAGCCGTGAGGCAACGAGCAAGCCCGCCGCGTCGTCGCCCCGCAGCTCGGAACCAACCGCCAGAAGGGCGATTCTTTCCGCACCGCTAAGGTTTTTCTGGAGGATTTTCTGGAGATCCGGCATGCTGATAGACGGTTTTGAACTTCTTCCTGTCGAGCTGGGCCAGCTCGTACTCCGGCGTGACAGTCAGGACTTCTTTATTGCAGGAGTCGGCACACTGGCCGCAGTAAATGCATTTGTCAAGATCGATCTGGATCTCGAAACGTTTCTCGCCGACTTTCGTAATATGGATCGCATTGCTCGGGCAGTCGCGCATGCAGAGCTTGCAGCCGATGCATTTTGACGCGTCCGCCACGACCTTGCCCCTGAACCGCGCGGGCATCACCAGCTTCTTGTACGGGTAGGGCACGGTGGCGGGCTTTATGACCGCTGAATGGAGCACCTGTCTCGCCATCTTCCCCGGCTTCTTCATGATAGCAGCGTCCCTTTGATAATGATGTTCAGCACGAGCTGCGCAAACCCGAGGGGCGCGACGAATCTCCAGCACAGGTTGACCATCTGGTCTATTCTGATCCGCGCGAAGATCGCATGGGAAAGTGCCAGCAGCACGACGATAAAGAGCACCTTCACGACAAACAGCAGGAATCCTAGATAGGGTCCCAGCGAGAGCCCGAACGGCAGGAAGACCGCAGCCAGGAGAGAGGCGCCCACGATGGTCTCGATATTGATGGCAAGCCTGAAAAGCGCATAGAGATTTCCGCTGTATTCGGTGAAGGTCCCTGCAACAATCTCGGTTTCCGCCTCGGGAATGTCGAGTGGCGCCTTTTCCAGTTTGCCCAGAAGCGAGAAAATTCCGATCAGGAGCCCTATCAGATTGAACAGCCAGTAGCCCGGATGCTTAGCATAGAAAGCCGCCATCTCGCTCAGGGACCACGTGTCTGCAAGCAGAGCAGCAGAGAGAATGGACACGAACAGCGGCACCTCATAAGCGAAGAGCTGCGTCAGCGAACGTGTCGCCCCAATGAGGGAGAAGGGGCAGAGGGAGTACCAGCCGGCCAGAAAGAAGGTGAGCGTGGGAATCGTCAGGAGGTAGAGCACCACGATCACGTCGCCCTTAAAGGACAACAGAGCGTTTGCTCCCCACAGCGGTATATAAATGAAGGCGGTCATGATCGCGGTCAGCGCGAACATGGGCAGCATCTTGAACATCCGCGGCTCCACCTCTTCCGGGACAATACTCTCCTTGCCGAAGAGCTTTATGATATCGGCCAGGGGCTGAAACCATGGTGGTCCCATGCGGTTCTGGAACCGCGCATACATTTTTCGTTCAACCCATTCGGCGAAAAGCCCGAAGACGGCCAGGAAGAGGAATCCCGGGAAGACGAGGATATTGAACAGCGAATGTAGCACGACGAGCATCAGAACCCTATTCCTTGCCTGGCATACCAGTCAATGCTGTACCTGCGCAACGCCTCCCAATCCATGATCTCGGTACTGCCGCTTTCGAGCCGGCTTACCGCGACGGTCCTGTCGGTGCAGGAAAAACATGGATCGATGGCCGCCACCACAATGGGGATATCGGCCAGATAGTAATTCTCCAGCATCTTCTTGACGGCCTGGACGTTGGCCAGGGTGGGTGCCCTGACCTTCACTCGTTCGGGTTTCTCAGTGCCGTTGGACTTGACGTAGTGAACGTCCTCGCCTCGGGGCGCCTCGTACCGGCTCACGGCCTCCCCTGCGGGGATCTTGCGCGGCGCCTTGACCACAATCGGGCCCTCGGGCATGTTCTTGACCATCTGGCGCACCATGCTGTAACACTCCATCAGCTCCAGCACGCGGACCACCGCCCTGCCGTACACATCGCAATGGTCGTCGGTGATCACCTTAAAGGAGAGCTCACCGTAGGCCGCATAGGGATCATCCCGGCGCACGTCACGAGCCACACCTGAGGCGCGCCCCGTCGGGCCCACGACGCACATACTCTCCACGTCCTCCTTGCTGAGCCTGCCCACCCCGGACAGCCTCTTGATGAAAGACATTTCCTGGGTGGCCACCTGGATGTAATATTTCGTCCGTTCCTCCAGCGTATCAATTGCCTTCAGAATCCCGGGATATTGTTCGGGGCTGACGTCGCGTCTCACCCCGCCGATGGTGTTGAGGCCGTAGTTTACCCGATTGCCTGTGAGCAGGGCAAGCAGGTCCATTACGATTTCGCGATCACGCCAGGTGTACATGAAGAGGGAGTCGAAGCCCACTTCATGGCCGGCAACCCCGAGCCACAAGAGATGGCTGTGGATGCGCTCAAGTTCGGCCACGAGCGTGCGGATATAGCAAGCGCGGGGAGGAATCTCAAGCCCGGCAAGCTCTTCGACCGCCTGTACATAACAGGTGGAGTGCGAATGCGAGCAGATGCCGCACACCCGTTCAAGAAGATACATATCCTGCAGGAAAGTCCTTTCCTCACAGGCTTTCTCGACACCGCGATGGTTGTATCCCAGCCGCACATTCGCCTCAATGATCTTTTCCCCCTCCAGCACGATGCGGAAGCTCGCGGGCTCCTTGAGCGCAGGATGCTGGGGGCCGATGGGGATGAATACCTTTCCCATGATCACTCCTCCCTTATCGTGCCGGTCTTGAGGCTGGGATCGAGTTTCCAGTCTTTGCGCAAAGGATACTGGCCCTGGGGCCAGTCGTCGGTCAGAGGATACCGAAAGCCCGGAGCAAGGCCTTCCACCTTGAAACCGAAGAGATCAACGATCTCTCGCTCGTATATGTCGGCCCCTGGAAAGACCGTGGTGACAGTCCTGATAACCGGGTTCGCCCTGGGCACGGTCACCTCAATATTGAGCATGATGCCGTCTTCCCGGGAAAGATGATACAGGACACCCAGATTCTCGCCTTTATCAAGACCCGTCATGGTGCAGAGGATGACGAAGCCCTGTTTGTTTCTTGCGTAGTCGAGCACGGATGCGAAATCCGACGCTTCCACCTGAACCCACATGCGCCGAGGCCTCTGAATCCTGATCTTGCCTTCCAGCGCATTGAACTGCTTTATCAGACCGTCCCGTATTTCATCTTCTCTAACCATACCCAGCCCCCTCCCTATTTAGAGCGTGCAGGATTCATTTGGTTTCCTGGAGGCTCCCCAAGAGCTTCACCACGCCGTCTATTATGGCCTCAGGCCTGGCCGGGCAACCCGGGATAAAGGCCGAAACCGGGATAACGGAATTGACGCCCCCCATCATGTTGTAACAGCCCTCAAATACGCCGCCTGAGCAGGAACAGGTGCCGACAGCAACCACGAATTTCGGTTCGGGAAGCTGTTCGTAGATACGGACGAGACGATCTCTGACTTGCCTGGTGACCGGGCCGGAGCAGAGGAGCACATCCGCATGCCGAGGCGTGCTCTTCAAGAGAACGCCGAAACGTTCCAGGTCGAAACGCGGAGTCAGCGCGGCCAGGATCTCGATATCGCAGGCATTACAAGCGCCCGTGTTGAAATGAAGCACCCACGGCGACTTGATCCTGGACCAGTTGATGACTTTGGCTGTAAGTGACATGGATCCATCAATTCCTGAATAAGACCACGAGAGCGACCACCGCGCCGAAAACATATACCAAGCCCACGCCATGGGCGCCAACATCGCCCGAAGGCATGGTGGTCAGAATCAGCGCGCCCACATGCATAATAGTGAAAAAGAAAGCGAAGGGAAAGAACTGGCTGTAATCGGGCTGAATGCGGCGGATGGGCAGGTCCTCACCGCACGCATAAAGCTTCCTCTTGCCGGGCACGTCTTTGGCCGGCCGGAAGGCAAGCCCCTTCGTCAACATATACACCACGAAGACAGCGAGCATCAACACCGCGAACGCTGCGGGCGGAGTCAGAAGCCATTGGGTCATTTGACGCTCTACTCCCTTTAACCTTTCAAGTTCTCAATATTCTTGGTGCTAAGGGAATCGTGATGGCGATAGATGTTGATGACGATCCCCGCAGCCACAGCAAGTACAAACACCTCGATGATGATGACCGTTATGACCAGTGACTGGGACAGGGCCATATTGTTGGTTGCATAGCCCACAGCCACAATGCCGAGAGTGATGGCCTTGGCAAGCACCTCGAGGCCAATCAATATGCGGATGAGGTTGCGAGTGACCAGGATGCAATAAAAGCCGATGAAGAGCAGCACCACTACAGAAATCCCGGCCGCCCACAACAGATGAAGTTGCTCGCCGCTCACTTCTTCCTCCTACTCTTGAATAAGACCACGATCCCGAAGGCGCCTACCAGCACCAGGATGATCTGCCCCAAAAGATCAGTCTGCCGCAGGTGCCAGAATACGGCGCGGACATCGGTTTCGGATAGGGTCTGTGGCAGGGGTACGGCCCCTTGCTTTGGCGCCAGCGCCAGACCTATTCCCAGGATCGCGGCAAGGATGGGTAGGAAAACATATTTCCGCCAGCGCCTTCTCATCCTCGCCTCGATCTCCTGTGTCGTCTCGTGCTTGGCGAGGCTGATGACGCTGATGAAAATAGCCGTGATCAGGCCCGCACACACCGACAGTTCAATGACCGCAGCCAAGGGCGAGGCCATCCTGAACATGATGACTGCAAGAACGATGCTCACAAAGGCAAGCCAGATGGCGCAGTAGATGAGCCGCGTGGATAGGACGGCCAACAGTGCCGATACCGCCAGAATCATGAGCAGAACAATGTCAAGCGACCAGTTCATCTTAAGGGACCACCATATTCATGATATTCTGGGGCGCCTGGACGAACCATTTTACTGCGAATGGAAAGGCGATTCCCAGGCCTATGGCAATTGCCGAAAGCAGAAGCGCCGGAACCAGAAGCCCGGCCCCAGCTTCCTTGACAGCACTGCATTCCGGCACGGTCTTCCCAAAAAACATTCTTCGCTGCAGCAGCAGGAAATAGCCCAGCGTGATACAGCTTGCAACCACCGCGATCACGGCGTAATTGTGATGTCCGCTCTGCCAGAGTGCGATAATGATAACCAGCTTACTCCAGAAGCCCGCCAGAGGCGGTATGCCGGCAATGGACAGCAAGGCCACAACGGAGGTCCCTCCAGTCACCGGCATTCTGCCTGCCAGCCCGCCCAGCTTGTTCATGTCACGGATGCCGGTCTGTTGTTCAACGGCCGCGGCATTGACGAAGAGCTGCGACTTGGACACGGCATGATTGAACAGGTGGAAAAGAGCACCTGCAATGCCATAGGCCGTTCCGGCACCTAATCCGACAATGATGTATCCCATCTGACTTATGCTGGAATAGGCGAGCATGCGCCGAAAGTCTTTCTGGTTCAGGGCCGCAAGCGCGCCGAAGATGATTGACACTGTGCCTACGAGGAGAAGGAGATTCTGGACCATGCCGGTGAATCCGAAGACAGAGACAACGATGCGCATGGCAGTGTATACGCCCGCAGTCTTGGTCACAATGCCTGCCAGAAGCACGGAAACACCAGGAGGCGCAGAACTGTAGGCATCGGGCAGCCAGCCATGGAAGGGCACAAGGCCGCCTTTTATGAAGGCGGCGCCCACAAACAGGGCAATTGCAGTGGTGATGAGCATTCTGCCGGGAACCGTATTGAGGACGGAATGGACGGTATCGAAAGACGTGCCGCCGCACACCAGCAGGATCGCGGCGATGGACAAGAGCATCAGCATGCTGGCGCTGGCCGAGAGAATCAGATATTTGAAGGCGCCTTCCAGGGCGTCCTTTTCGGTGTGCAAAGAGATCAGAACGAAGGAGGCGACCGCCACTACCTCGATATACACATATAGAGAGAAGAGGTCTCTGACCATGACGAGCCCATTGAGGCCCGCCATCGTCAAAAGCACGAGGTTCACGAAGCTGAATCTCTCTCTCTCGTCAGGTATTGTATTGTGACCCGTGATGAAGGTCACGAGGCCCACAAGGCCGATGGAAATGAGAAACACCATGGTCAGACCATCTGAGGAGAGAGCGAAGGGGAAATAGGCGCCTAGAATATCCGACCCCACTACGGAGAAGCGGGTTTCCGGAAACAGAAGCCAGAAGAGCTGCACCAGGGACCACGCAATGCCGGCCACGAACGCATAGCGCCGCACCGAGCCGGTACTGAGCAGGTTCAATACCGCCACCAGGAAGAAGGGCACCAGCAAGAGCGAAGACAAGCGTCTCTTCTCCTCTCTTTACTTTCTCAATGGGCTGCCACTGCGTAAACGATCACGAGAATAATGCCGCCCAGGGACCACATGAGATAGGTGGCATAACTGCCGTTGTGGAGCCTGTTCAGCGTGCGGCCCAGACCCATTGTCAGCGTCACTGCGAAGCCGTCGTATATCCAATCAATGATTCTGTCAATGCCCCAAAGCATCTTTGAGAACACAGAAACGAATTTGAGCCCGATATCGTAAGGATCGAACCACCGTTTTTCAGCCCTATCATAGATCGTTGAAAGCACGAGTGCGTCGTGGATATGGTCAACGGCGCCGATGCCGCTGCCCGACCGCTTTGCGCCCATGAGATGATTCAGAAGCGCACCTGCAAGCACGAACATAGTGACGGCCACCAATATCCAGTTCTTGGGTAGTCCGGCAAAATTGTGGCCTTCCAGCCTTTCTGCGCCCAGGACGGGCTGGATGAGGTGTTTCAAGGGGAGCGCGTTATACAGGCCGAAGACGACGCAGGAGGCGGCGATAATTATCATGGGCGCAAGCATGGCCGCAGGTGCCTCCCGCACCCCCTCATTCTCGCTCGAGCGCTTTCCGAGGTATGCGGAATGGCCGAGTTTGAGGAAAGAGGCCGCGGTGAAGAATGATCCCACAACTGCCATGAGATAGAACACCATGTTACGCTCAAGCGCGCCGTCGTAAACAAGCTCCTTGGAGAAAAAGCCGTTAAAGGGTGGGACCCCGGAGATGGCCACGGCCGATACAGCGAAGCAGGCAAAGGTGATGGGCATATTCCGTCCGATGCCGCCCAGTTTCCTCAGGTCCGTGGTGCCTGCCTGTTTCTCGACCGCGCCGCCGGTGAGGAAGAGACAGCTCTTGTACATCGCGTTGTTGATCATATGGAAGAGGCCGCCCACGATACCTGCGGGGACTGCTGTTCCTATCCCCAGGATCATGTACCCGACCTGGCTGATGGCATGATAGGACAAGAGCCGCTTGTAGTCCTTTTGAACGAGCGCCATCATGACTGCGAGGAGTATGGTGATGCCGCCGATCGTCATAAGAAGCGGGCTAAGCCAGGATGAGGGCCTGAGGGCAAAGATCTGGAGAGAAATCCTGCCCAGGAGATAAATGCCCAGAAGCTTCTCAAGTGCCGCGGGCATAAAGGCCATGAACGGTGTGGGCGCATCGATCGCTGCATCGGGTATCCAGGAGTGGAAGGGCATGGAGCCGCCCTTTGAGATAGCGCCAATCATAATGAGAATGAACGCGACGCTACCCAGACCTGTGACGGGAACCGCAAGTTCCGACATCGTGAGCGTTCCGGCAATGTGGGCGGTGAGCCCGATGCCGAGCATCATCGCGAGGTCAGAGAGGCCGACTATCACCAGAGCCTTGACTGCGGTTTTGAAAGCTCCCTTTCCACCGATCGCGATGAAGCCGAACAGGGTACCCAGTAAGCCTTCCCAGAAGAAGAGCAGGAGAAGCAGGTTGTTGGCAAGCGTGGCGCCGTTCACCATCGAAACCGAAATCAAGAGGTAGGCGAAAAACTGCTTGCCTATAGTCTTACCCCGCATGAATGCAATGGAGTACAGCGCGATCAGAAAACTGAGGCTTGCCGCGGAAATCAATATGAACCTGCTGAAGCTGTCGAGACGGATTGAAAAATCTATGCCGTATGCCAGCCACGGGTGAGAAAACAGCAAGTCCTGTTTGAAGATGGCAATCGTGATTCCGAGATTGACAAGAGCAGCGCCAAAAAACAGGACTTCCCGCACCTTATGGATGCGCTGGGGTACGAGGAGTATGCATACGCCGCAGACCGCAGGCAGAGCCAACAATAAGATCAATTGGGTGTTCATTACTTCACCAGTCCTGCCATCTGCTGCACCACCGATTCAACGAAGGAACCTGGATAATGCACATAAGGACCCGCCACAAGCGACAGTATGGCCAGGAGGGCCACGCAGAAAACCATCACCGGCGTGCCTTCCTTGGCCGGGCCGCACTTGCTTTCTCCCATGAAGACAAGGGTAAAGACCCTGAAGAGGTAGAGGATGGTAAGCACCGCGCCCACGATGAAAGTGGCTGCCAGAAGCAGCTGACCGCTATTGACGGTGCCGGCAATAACCATATATTTGCTGAAAAAGCCGCCGAAGGGCGGGATTCCCATGACGGAGAAGGCACATAGGAGGAACGAGATCGCGGTTATCGGCATCGTCTTGATCAGCCCGCCCATCTTGGTGATATCCTTGCAGTGAGCGTTCTGCTCGACAATGCCTGCGCAAAGAAAGAGGCCTGCCTTGGCAAGACCGTGCATCAATATATAGAGAAGTCCGCCGGCTATGCCGATGGCGGTGTTCGTGGCTAAACCCAGAAATATGAATCCGATCTGGCTGATCGTCGAATACGCGATGATCCGCTTGAGATCCGTGTCGATAAGCGCAGCGCCGGCTGAAACGAGAGCGCTGGCTGCCGCAATCACAGGCACAACAGTCGTCCAGATGTCATTGACTGCAAAGGTTGCGATAAATAAACGTGCGTAAACATATACGCCGATCTTCACAAGGACTGCCGCATGGAGCAGCGCAGTCACGGGCGAGGGCGCAACACCGGCGTCGGGAAGCCAGGTCTGCATGGGCAGCGTGGCCGACTTGGAAAGGATGCCGAACAGAATAAGAATCACTGCAAGATCGGCTACCGGCCTGCCCGCAAGACTCTCCTTTATCCCAATAAGGTCAAACGTGCCGGTCTGGGCATAGAGCATGATAAAGCCAACAAGCATGACCAGCGCACCGAACACAGTGACCAGAAATGATTTGTCGGCTCTCACCACCATGGGCTTTTCACGGTAGAAACCGATCAAGCGCCATGAGGTAATGGCGGTGATTTCCCAGAATACGAAAAGGAGTATGAGATTTCCTGAAAAAACGAGGCCCATCATAGAGCCGATGAAAAGCACCACCATCACATAGTATTCGTTCTGGTTGGGGTAGTGGCTGATATATCCGAACGAATACAGGACTATGATTGCGCCGATGAATGAGGAGACCATGGCCATGAAGATAGCGAGTTTGTCGGCGTAAAGAACGAAATCGAGTCCCAGTGGAACCGCATAGCGATACGTGACAGTGGATCCTTTCATGAGGAACGGCAAGAGCACGAGCGAAAGGACAAAAGAGGCGCTTACCAATAGCAGCGCAAGCAGGTTTCTTAAGCGAATTGAGGCGAGGCCCGCAAGGGGAAGAAGAAAACAACCCACGACGGGGATGAAGACAACCAGGCCTATCAGCAACGTATGACTCACGGACTAGACACTTCCCATAAGGACCACTGGTTTTGAGTCAAAGAAACGACGTAGGGTAACCGATGGCCCGCAATAAATCAAGCGAAATCTATCGGAATTTCTGTGGGGGCGGCGTATGCTGCAGGGGCATAAGGACGTGGCCGGTGCGGGCGGTCTACGACGGTGTCCGCAGATTGATTGGGTGAAGAGATATCTAGTTCAAAGGCAGTTGACACCCACCATGCAGTTCATCCAATATGGACCAAACCGGCCAACAGAAACAACTGCATGAGGTGCAAGGAGAGATGAAGCAACAACCGATACTCCAAACGGAACGACTGATACTGCGTCCTTTTGATCTTTCCGATGCAAAGGACACCCAGCGGCTGGTCGGTGACAAGGCTGTCGCCGACACCACGCTCAACATTCCCCATCCTTATGAAGACGGCATGGCGGAGCAGTGGATTTCGACCCACCAACCCCAGTTCGATGAAGGTAATCTCTGCACCCTCGCGATCACTCTGCGCGACACGGGAGAGCTGATCGGGGCCATCGCCCTGACCATCAATTCTCGATTTGAGCGGGCAGAGCTCGGATACTGGATTGGGAAGCCGTACTGGAACAAAGGATACTGCACCGAGGCCGGGGTGGTTGTTCTCAAGTATGGCTTCGCCGTTCTCGGACTCCATCGCATTCATGCTACACATTTCGGCCGCAATCCCGCCTCCGGACGAGTCATGCAGAAGCTTGGCATGAAACACGAAGGTCGTGCACGCGAGCACGCCAAGAGGGGGGACAGGTTCGAAGACTTGGAGAGTTACGGAATCCTGAAAGAGGAATGGGAATGAACCACGGTCGCGCGCTGAGCCCGGACCCTATCGTACCGTCAACTTTGGGAGAGGCGATGTCTCAGAGGACGAGAGGTCCCTTGCCTGTTGGTGGATGAGCATACAAGATGGTATAATTCTGTGAAGAGCCACCAAGGAGTTCTGGGAGAGATACATTGGGCAATAAGAAGGGGATCTGGATCGTTGCCGCTGCATTTGTCGTTCTCCTGGGAGTGTTGATCCTACATTCGCTTCACTACATGCCGTTCCTATCGGACGACTCCCTGATTTCGCTGCGCTATGCGGATCGGCTGCTTGATGGCCATGGCCTGACATGGACGGAGGGACGGCGAGTGGAGGGTTATTCGAACCTGCTTTGGGTTCTTCTTGCGGCCGGCGCTGGGGCGCTTGGTGCGGATCTGGTTGATGCTGTGCGAGTGCTTGGTGTGCTTGGGATGAGCGCAGTGCTTATCTCTGTGCTGCTGTATTACACTCGCACGAACCCGTTGAGGCAGGTCTGGTTCCCGGTTGTCGTGGGTCTTCTCTTCTACTGTCTTGCTGCGCCTATAGCGGTGTGGGCGATTGGAGGGATGGAGCAGCCTTTGGTTGCAGCCCTGTTGGGCGTAGCGGTACCTTTGAGTTTCGTGGTGATTGAGGCAGAGCGGCCGAGAACCAGGACGATTATGGTGCTGTCTCTGGTTCTGGGATTGCTGTGCATAACTAGGCCAGACAGTCCCATATTCACGGTTGCGGTGGTTGGATCGATCCTCATTGGCAGGCGTCTGTTGGGGTATCGCTGGTCGGCGCGTGCGGTGTTGTTGCCTGGGTTACTGCCTGTGCTTTTCTACGGGGGCCAGACAGGCTTTCGGCTCTTGTACTATGGGGAGCTGGTGCCCAACACGGCCCTGGTGAAGATATCGCCTTCGAGCTACCATCTTGTCTACGGGCTCGAACACGTGGGGCGGGGAATGCTCTCCCTGGCACCGTTTTCATTTGTTGCCGCCGCCCTGCTCGTGGGCCTGCTGGTATCGTGCCGTGCGAGGCCCCGAGGTATTCTCCTCCTGTTAACGGCGATTCTATGGCTTGGATACCTTGCCTTCATAGGCGGGGACATCTTCCCCGCATACCGTCATTTCATTCCCGTGATCGTTGTCTTCACATACGTATTGATCGAAGGCCTTCGCCTTATCCAATCCCATGTCCAGGCGTCGATGGTCAAGAGGTCACTGGTTCTTGGTGTGATGGCAATCCTGTTTATTCCTTATGTATACGTTCAGTTCAACGCTCAATCCAGCAAGAAAGCTATGACCGAACGCTGGGAATGGAACGGTAAGGTCATGGGACTGCTTCTGAAAAAGGCATTTGCCGCCGAGCAGCCGCTGATTGCAGTGACTTCCGCTGGGTGTCTGCCTTACTGGTCGGGGCTGCCAGCCTTGGACATGTTCGGTCTCAATGACTACTATCTTCCCAGGCACCCTCCAAAAGCTATGGGAAGCCGGTGGATCGGCCATGAACTGGGCGATAGCAAGTATGTGTTCGGACGAGAGCCTGACTTCATAATCTTCCACACGGGCAAGAGGAAATTCACGGTGGAAAGTATGATGGAGCTTGAACGAAGACCGGAGTTCCGGGATCTATATACGCCCGTCAGGTTCCGAGGTGTCTATCCGCATGAATATGTCGGTACTCTATGGGTGCGCAAGTACAGCGCCAAGATAGGAATTAGCTGGTCGGCAGAAGAGATAAGGATTCCCGGGTTTCTTCTAAACTACAATCCAGCTACGGCGGCTCATCTTGATCTCAATGACAAACTTGTTGTGCCCGTATCCGCCAGTGGGTATGCGGGTGTGGCTATTCGACCTATCGACATAGAGAACTGGGATATAGAAGTGAGGGCATCGCATCCGGAAGAAATCAGGTGCCAGGTGGAATGCACACGAGATACGCTCAAGATCATCTTGGCCACGGCGAGCCCTGACACCATTGAGGTCGGTGGGCTTGTGTTGAGGAGGTTTCCGACAACCCACGATAGCGGCGAGCCAGGCACGCCAGCGAATGATGCCACAAGGCAACACTGACCGTCACCGTTGATCAGGAGCCCGTGACTACACGCGGGGTCCTGCGATCAAGATGGCGCCTTACTGGATGTATCCTACTGCCCGAAGTTGCTTCTCGATCTTCTTCGCATCCTGGGCGCCCAGACCTCTGGGTTTCCTGTAGCCACTGTCTTCTGATCTGACCAACTTGATGCGGTCGGCAATCTCCTGGCTGAAAACTCCGGCAGGGACTTTGCCGTCAATCTCGGCCGGCGCCGGAACGCCTAGATAACTCAGGATGATCGGAGCTATGTCCACGATCCTTGCCTCAACGGCCTGGCCAGGCCTGACGTACTTGCCGTAGAGCCCTATGGTGCCGCGTCTTCGGTGGAAGCCGGAGAACATCTGATCGGGATTAGGTCCGGCATCACGGAAGCGAAGGTCGGGCGTCCTGGGCAGCGTGAAGAAGAGGTACCCATCGCTCTCCTGGCCCACCACGTCCGGAGCCATGCCGAGATACAGACCCTTGTAGACCTGCTCCTTGACATAGACGGAGTCAACAACCCTGGTGCCGCTGGCGGGGTCTTCAAGGCCGGCGAGACCCGCAGCCAACCTGTCTCTGAGGCTTGCATATTTCTCCTCGGCATTAGGGCCCGACACGGCGATTCGGAACTTGCAGCCAAAGAAATCGGCGCACATGACTTCAGGTGCTGGACCGAGCGTGCGGAAGAGGAAGTTATGCGAATTGATTATGTGGTAAGCGGGGCCGAAGCCATGATCCGACATAACCACCAGCAAGTCATCATCCTGCATCCTGTTCATGAACTCGCCGAGATACGTGTCAGCCATTTTGTAGGCCGCTTCTATCGCCCCACCATAAAGCCGACCGCCATCGGCATCATACATTGGATGGTTCTCATCCATGTATTTCCACAAGTAGTGCTGGTATCTGTCGGTAAAAGTGAAAACCAACCAAAAAAGGTCCCATCTTGTCTCATCGAAGAGCGTGAGGCCCAGGTGCAGCCTCTTGGTGGAGGTGGTCACCAGGTCAGCGATGAAATCGCCTTCCTTGTTCTTGGCACAGACTACGCCGAAGGCATCAAAGACATAGTCGCCGAGATACTTGGCAAGACTCGGGGGCCAGTAATATGACGCTGTATCATCAGAGGCATGGGGAAAACCTGCAACCATCAAGCCATTTAGGCTGTCAGCGGGAGAGGTGAGCGGTATGTTTATTAGGGTAGATCTCCTGCCAAAGTTCCCCAGGACTTCCCACACTGCCTTAAAGCCGCGCTGATCTGATGTGCTGAAAACCGGTGGCCCCGAGGCGCCTCGCCCCGCCTCGGTGTAGAAACCCGGCACAGGGCCGGCCAGGAACCCGTATATGCCATGCTTGCCGGGGTTCACGCCGGTCACGGCCGAGGTCCATGCGGGAGCTGACGAGGGTGGCAAGACGGACATGAGACCGCCGAAAGCTCCGCCTTCAATCAGGCGCTTGAAGTTGGGGAGTTCATCCTTGCCGACCCATTTCTCGACGAGGGTCGGCTCCAGACCGTCAAATCCCACGACGATAACTCTGCCGAGCGAAGGCCTGGCCTCGGGCGCAGACTTCACCCTTTTCTCCCCGCAGCCCGCGAGAGCGACCATGATCGATAGAGCCAGGATGAGAATCTTCCGCATAGAGGTGTCCTTGGCTAATCTCCTTACGGTGAAATATAACAGACTTCGAGCGCCCGAGCAAACAAACCCATGGGGAAAGGCAATGAGGCAGATGCGCGGCTTTTCAATCTTGACACGGCCCATCCCCGCTGTTAACATCTGGCGTTCTTGAAGATCAAAAAGGGAAGCGCCCCGACGGCATAGGGCCGGTATTGAAGAAGGCCGGAGCCGGGAGGCGGACGGAGAAGGATTTGCTCATACCCTTAGGCCTTAGGGTCAAGTTTCGGAAGATGCTCGAGCCGCTTGCCAAGGGCTTGAGCGCGAGCCGTGTGAGCCCGAGCACTCTGACCGTACTGGGACTGGTCCCCGCCGTAATCGCGGGCATTGGCTTTGGTAAGGGTATGGTGAGAACCGGTGGGATATTCGTCGGAATCTCGGGCCTGTTTGATCTTGCAGATGGCCTGGTTGCAAGACTGGGCAACAAGGAGACCAAGTTCGGCGCTCTGCTGGACTCGACGATTGACAGGTATTCTGAGATTGCGATTTTCATCGGGCTTGCTATCCTATACAGAGGGGAAGCAACCTTTTACGGTGTCATACTCGCGTTATGTGGTTCGTTGATGGTCAGCTACCTCAAGGCCCGCGCTGAGGGCCTTGGGTTTTCATGTGAAGCGGGGATGCTTCAACGCCCTGAGAGGCTCGTGATCATTATCGTAAGCGCCTTGATCGGGGCTACGGCTTTGAAATGGGCGATTTGGCTGGTGGCTGTCCTAGCGAATGTGACTGCCCTGGAGAGGCTCCTGAAGGTCAGGTCGCTTATGGGAAAATCAGGACGATAGCAGTTCGCATATGTTGCTCAAGACTGGAGGTCTGAGAGATGGCAAAGGTAAGAGCCGCAATAATCGGAGTCGGGAACTGCGCCTCATCGCTCGTGCAGGGAGTCCACTACTACCGTAATGCCAAGGGAGGCGAGATCATCCCCGGGTTGATGCACGTCAATCTCGGCGGATACCATATCCGGGACATTGAATTCAGCGCGGCGATAGACATAGATATCAACAAAGTCGGGAGGGATCTGGCCGAGGCGATCTATACAAAGCCCAACAATACCTACAGGTTCTGCGATGTGCCGAAGACAGGGGTCAAAGTGGCGCGCGGTATGACCCACGATGGACTGGGCCTATACCTTTCGAAGATAATCAAGAAGGCCCCTGGCAAGACCGACGATATTGTGCGCCTCCTCAAAGATACCGGCACCGACGTGGTTGTGAGCTTTCTTCCCGTGGGAAGTGAGGAAGCGACCAAGTGGTATGTGGAGCAGATCCTCGAGGCGGGCTGCGGCTTCGTCAACGGTATCCCCGTCTTCATAGCAAGAGAAGAATACTGGCAGGGGAGGTTCGCCAAGAAGGGACTTCCTGTGATCGGAGACGACATAAAGAGTCAGGTCGGAGCGACAATCGTGCACAGGGTCTTGACAAGGCTCTTCAGGGACAGAGGGGTGAAGCTTGAGCGCACAAGCCAGCTCAACGTGGGCGGCAACACCGACTTCTACAACATGCTTGAGCGGGCCAGGCTTGAGTCAAAGAAGATTTCAAAGACCAACGCCGTGACATCCCAGCTTGATTACGATATTGGTGCGGACAATGTCCATATCGGCCCGAGCGACTACGTTGCGTGGCTCACAGACCGCAAGTGGGCTTACATCCGTCTTGAAGGAAGGACCTTTGGGGATGTTCCTCTCAATCTGGAATTGAAGCTCGAAGTCTGGGATTCACCCAACTCGGCCGGCGTCATGATCGATGCCATAAGGTGCTGTAAGCTCGCCCTGGATGCGCGCAAGTCAGGCGCCTTGGTTGCGCCGAGTTCCTACTTCATGAAATCCCCGCCCAAGCAGTTCACGGATGAGCAAGCCAGGCAGATGGTAGAGGATTTCATAGTCGAGTGTCGGGGCGGCGAGGCCACGCCGGCGAGACCAGCCCGACCGGCGCGCAAGAAGGCCAAGGCGAAATAGGAAATCTAAGAAGTTTCGCAAAACCCATCTTGAATAGGGCTCCGTTTCTCGTTAAGATTTGTGTATCGCGAACGGAGCCTTGATTTTATGGAAACAGGCATATTCATAACACTTGAAGGCATCGAGGGAAGCGGCAAGACCACGCAGGCCGCCATGTTAGAGGACCTTCTCACCAAGAGGGGATTCGACGTGGCCGTCACGCGCGAGCCGGGAGGCTCCCCGATTGCCGAGAAAATCCGGCGCATTCTTCTGGACCCGTCCAACAAGAAAATGGTGCCCCTGGCGGAACTTTTCCTGTATGAAGCCAGTAGAACTCAACACGTGGCGGAGATCATCCGGCCTGCGCTTGAGGCCGGCAAATGCGTGATCTGTGACAGGTTTTTTGATGCCTCGACGGCGTATCAAGGCAATGCGCGAGGAATCGACACGCGGGCTGTCACCGACCTGAATCTTCTTGCCACGGGAGGAATAAAGCCTGATCTTACTCTTGTACTGGATTTACCTGTCAATGTGGGCCTGAGGAGACTCGGTAAGAACCTTGACCGATTGGAATCGGAAGGCATTGAGTTTCACGAGCGAGTGAGGCAGGGATATCTCGAGATCGCCCGCAGCGACCAGGAGAGAATAAAGGTGGTTGATGCTTCGGGCACTATTGATGATACTTTCTTGAAGGTAAAGGAAATCGTGGGAAAGTGGCTTTCCGCCAGGACGCAGGTTCAGTGAGACGGTGGAAGTCGGTTTCCCCGTGGAGACTGGTGGAGAAGATATCATCGGAATTAGACTTCCCCTGAAAGAGAGAGGTAGACAAGATGTTGAGGATTAGGCCTTCGAAAGTTCTGATCGTATCTATAGTGATACTGGCGACCTGTGTGACAAGCATTGTGATCGCCAGGGCGTCGAATGTCCGTGACAGCCTCATCCTTTTCAATGATGTGCTTACCAAGGTCAGAGACGAGTATGTTGACCGGGTTGATATTGATAAGCTGATTAACGGTGCCATCAGGGGCATGCTCGACACGCTCGATCCGCACAGCCAGTTCCTCACGAAGAAGCAATATGATGACCTGATGATAAGCACACATGGCACCTTCGGCGGGCTCGGCATCGAGATAGACATTAGGAACGACTGGCTCACCGTGATCGCCCCGATCGAGGGTACGCCTGCCCACAGGGCCGGCATAAGGGGCGGCGACAAGGTCGTAAAGATTGACGGCAAATCGACCCGCGGTATCACTATGAACGAGGCCATCCAGAAGCTCAGGGGTCCCAAGGGAACCGACGTGACGATCACGATCCAGCGCGAAGGGGAGCCCGAGCTCGTTGACTATACGATCACCCGCGATGTCATAAAGATCAAGAGCGTGCCGTTTGCGGGCATGCTTGATAACAAGATCGGCTACATCCGGGTCGCGCAGTTCTCCGACGATACGAGCGCGGAGCTCAGGGATGTGCTGGGCGATCTCAAGGCAAAGGGCATGCAGAAGCTGATCCTTGACCTCAGGCGGAACACTGGGGGTCTCCTCACAGAAGCCATCCAGGTCAGCGAAGAGTTCGTGAAGTCCGGCCAGATCGTCGTATCAACAAAGGGGAGACGCCCCGAGCAGAACCGGGAGTATATGGCGGGCTCCAGAGCCTCAGGCGGGACTTATCCCCTCATAGTGCTTGTGGACAACACGAGCGCGAGTGCCTCGGAGATCGTCGCCGGTGCCGTTCAGGACCTTGACAGGGGCCTGGTGGTGGGTATTCCTTCTTTCGGCAAGGGTACGGTGCAGAGTGTCATGAGACTGCCTGGCGACAACGCCCTCAAGCTCACCACCGCGAAGTACTATACGCCGAGCGGCAGGTGCATCAACAAGGACGAAGATGAAACCGAGGACAGTGCCATCTTACAGCCGGAAGATGCAAAGGCAGATTCGGGCCGGGCATATTACACGGCGGGTGGAAGGGTTGTCTATGGTGGCGGCGGCATACGTCCGGACGTCGAGGTAAAGCAAGACAGTGTTCCGAGGATCGCAAGCGGGCTTGCCAGACAGGGCCTGGTCTTTGAATTCGCTGTCCACTATGCTGCGACCCATAAGGACATCGAAGACCAGGACTTGCGCAACCACGCGGCTCTCATGGATCAATTCAAGGCGTTCCTCAAGGAGAAGGGGTTCCAGTACACTGAGGCCGAATTGGAAGAGGGACGGGGCTTTGTGGATGTGATGCTCAGGTCGGAGATTGCCAGGAAGATCTGGGGCGATGACGCCGCTTACACGGTCTCGATTGAAGGCGACACGCAGCTTCTGAAGACCGCTGATCTCTTGAGGAAGGCTAACAGTCTGTCGGATCTCTTCAGCGAGGCCGCGCAATCGTCCGGGGCGCCGTCCGAGGGGCAGCCATCTGGAATCACCAAGTGATGGCAAGGGCAGCACTCTTCATAGATTTCGATGGAACCATATCGCCTGTTGATATCTCGAATACTTTCTTCTCGAGATATGCAGGCGAGGATGCCACGATCGCGGTAGACCAGTGGAAGCAAGGGCTCATAAGTTCCACCGAGTGCCTGAAGCGAGAACTCGACGCCTATCGCGGTGACCTCGAAGATCTGAAAGCCTACGCCCGGCGCCAGCCGATCGATGAAGGCTTCTTTCTTCTGCAGCAGACTTGCGAGGAGGCGAGCATAGACATTTTCGTCGTAAGTGATGGGCTTGACTTTTACATTCAGCCATTTCTTGAGGCCCACGGAGCAAGGGTCCATTATCGTGCTAATAAGCTCGAGGTTAAGGAAGGGCGAAGAGCTTTGAGTTTTCCGTACTATAAGGAATCCTGCGGGTCGTGTGCAAACTGCAAGTCCAGCCACGTCGAGCACGAGTCCGAGAAGGGCAAGTTCATAATATATGTGGGAGACGGCCTCTCAGACAAGTGCGCTGTCTCCCGGGCCGATGTTGTCTTTGCGAAGGGGGATCTTGAGAGTTACTGCAAGACGGAGAACATACCTTGTCTTGGTTTCAAGACCTTGATTGAGGTCGCAGATTACATCAGGTGCTCGCTCACAACCAGGCTCGCCGAAGCAGAGTGATAGACAGCCCATGAGAATAGGTACACTGGAAACGGGCAGGGTCTTTCTTGCGCCCCTCAGCGGCGTCGCCGACTCGCCCTTCAGGAGGATCTGCAAGCAGTTTGGGGCCGATGTCGTCTACAGTGAGATGGTAAGCTCCATTGGGCTCTCAAAATCAAACTGGAGGAGCAAGGCCATCCTCGCGTTTTGCGAGGATGAGAGGCCGATCGGGGTGCAGCTCTTCGGACGCGATCCGGGCTTTATGGCTGAAGCTGCGCGTTTGGCTGAAGAAGCAAGGCCGGACTTCATTGATATCAACCTTTCCTGCCCTGCGAGCAAGATCGTCTCGCGGGGTGCGGGTGCTGCTCTCCTCAGAGAGCCTGAAGCGATCGGTCCAATCGCACGAGCTGTCGTGGGCGCGACCAATCTCGCCGTTACCGCCAAAATACGCATAGGCTGGGATCATGCTCAGATCAATGCGGTAGAGGTTGCTAAGATACTTGAAGATGCGGGCATCATGGCAGTAAGCGTGCATGGCAGGACCTGGGAGCAAGGCTTCAGAGAGAAATCGTCTTGGACTGAGATAGCACATGTCAAGAAGGCGGTCAGCGTGCCCGTGATTCTAAGCGGTGACGTCAGGACTCCCGAGGATGCCGAGGGGGCTTTTGGGGAGACGGGCTGTGATGCGCTGATGGTCGGCCGGGGCTCGTTCGGCAGGCCGTGGGTTTTCGCTGCGATCCGCGAGCATTTCAATGGTGGTTCATATCGCGCCCCCGGTTTCCAGGAGACTCTGGCGACCATCTTTCGCCATCTAGATCTTGCCATCGCTGAGTTCGGGGAGAGAATCGCCGTGAAGAGATTCCGAAAGCACCTCTTGTGGTATACGAAGGGGATGTCGGGTGTAGTACGCTTGAGGACACAGATGGGAGTCACGACCACGCGCGACCAGGTTGCGAGCCTCCTCGAAGGGCTCACAGAGTATGGCAACCAGGCGGAGAGCACCAATGGATAGAGCTACCAATGGATAGAGCTTTCATCGAGCGGGTTCTGAAGTCTGTGAAGCAGGGCAAGCTCACGACGGGCGAGGCGATCCGCGAGCTGTCGCACTGCTATGAGTCGCTGGGTTTCGCGACGGTGGATGTGGGGCGGGAGCTCAGGACCGGCATTTCCGAAGCCTTGCTTTGTGAGGGAAAGACCCGCGACCAGGTGGTATCGATAGCCCGGGCGATCTACAAACGGAACCGGAGACTTCTGGCAACCAGGGCCTGCCGCGATACATATGAGGCTGTCAAGAAGATCATTCCTGAGGCGAGTTACAGTGAGGCTGGGCGTCTAATTATGGTGGGGCGCCGGGCCAAGAAGGCGCGAGGCAAGATCGCAGTGGTGAGCGCCGGCACATCCGATATTGCCGTGGCAGAGGAAGCCGCGGTCACGTGCGAGTTTCTTGGAGATCGCGTCGAGAGGATCTATGACGTGGGTGTGGCAGGCATTCACAGGCTTTTCGGGCACCTCGACATGCTCAAGCGGGCCAGTGTTGTGATAGTGGTGGCCGGCATGGAGGGAGCGCTCGCAAGCGTTGTGGGCGGACTTGTTGGGGTACCGGTGATCGGAGTTCCCACCAGCGTCGGCTATGGCGCGAGTTTCAAAGGCCTGGCGTCGCTCCTGGGAATGCTGAATTCGTGCACTCCGGGTGTAACCGTTGTGAACATCGACAATGGTTTCGGTGCGGGCGTTGCCGCAAGTCTGATAAATCAGAAGAGAAGGTGAATACGCGGGGGCAACACGTGAAGATTGGGTACTTCGATTGTTTCGCAGGCGCAAGTGGAGACATGATACTTGCCTGCTTGTTTGACGTGGGGCTTGAGAAGTCCACCCTGATGGATGGGCTGAAGGAACTTGGCATAAGAGGAATTGAGATCAGAATCGCCGAGGTCATGAAGAAGGGCGTCCGCGCAAAATCGTTCGGCTTCACTTGCGAAGGAGGACCCAAGACAGGCACTCTGAAGGACATCGTCGCAGCCCTCGGAGCAAGTGGGCTCGCTCCATCCGTCAAAGCCAGATCCATGGAAGCCTTCGATATCTTGGCCGGGGCCGAGGCAAGAGTTCATGGCACCGATAAGGCCGGAGTCCACTTTCATGAGGTGGGCTCCCTCGATTCGATCGTCGATGTTGTGGGCAGTTTCATCGGACTTGAGGCGCTTGGCATTGAGAAGATTGTCTCTTCTCCGCTTGCCCTGGGCGGAGGCCATATTGAGTGCGAGCACGGTACGCTTCCCTCGCCTGCGCCTGCGACAATGGAGATCGCCAGGGGGCTCCCTGTGAGAGGGTGGGCGGTGGAGGGTGAGATGACCACACCGACAGGTGCGGCCATATTGAGAACATGCGCATCGGAGTTCGGACCGTTGCCCGGCATGGTGGTAGGAAGTGTTGGTTACGGTGCCGGCACGCGGGACCTCGAGACCATTCCGAATGTGATGAGGCTCATTGTGGGCGACGTGAGCGACTGGGGGAGCGGAGCCCTCGAGCGCGACCGCCTCACGGTGGTCGAGACCAACATAGACGATATGAGCCCGCAGTTGTTCTCCCACGTCTATGATGACCTTCTGGCCGCAGGAGCTCTCGACGTGTGGGTCGAGAACATACTGATGAAGAAGGGAAGACCCGCTTTTCTTCTGAGCGTCCTCGTCGAGAGCCGGCACGTCCCCGCAGTAGTGAGACTTGTTCTTGGAGAAACGACCACCTCAGGCGTGAGACTCAAGGAAGTGGAAAGAGTGAAGCTTCCGAGGCGCATTGTGGGAATCCAAACCAGATTCGGAACGGTCAAGGCCAAGGTCTTTACGCTGGACCGAGGTGAGCGTTGCGCGCCTGAATACGAGGATTGCCTTCGAGCGGCAAAGACCAGTGGTGTCTCCGTAATTGAGATCATGGAGGAAACCATAAATGCATTCCGCCAGATGTCTGCGGGCGCTAAGTAAAGTTCCGCGCCCGGGGGCTTCTTGCCGCAGGGTTTCGCGCCCAGGAATCTCGCTTTCCAGAAGTCTGGTCGCCCGAGTCTTGCTCTCGCGCACTCTACCCATTAGGCTTCTGCTCGCCCTCGCCTTGGGCCTCGTCTTGGTGATCCCTTCCTGTCATAGACCTCCGGCATACAACGTGGTGGCCGCCAGGGAGGGATATACCCACGTCATATCAAAGGGAGAGACCCTCGAATCGATAGCGGAGAAGTACTATGGGGATGCGAATCTCGGCAAAGCCATCGGCCAGTACAACAACCTGGATTCCCTGAAGCCTCTCGAACTTGGCGTGACCCTCCTCATCCCGTTTGATGCAAGCGAGCTTGAGAAAATAACCAGAGTCAATGAGGGCTATGTTTCCTATAACAGGGGGACCATGCTCGCCAGGACGGGCCAGTATGAGGAGGCGCTTCCTTACCTCGAGAAGGCTACGGAAGCGGATGCTTCCAATGCCGATGCCTGGTACAACTTGGCGGTCACTTATCAAAAGCTCGACATGCACGACAAGGCCCTACCGATTCTCGAGCGCCTGGTCGCGGGTGATTCCTCGGAGAAGACCTACCAATACAGTTATGGCTCCCTCTTGAGAAAACTGGGCAGGAAGAAGGATGCCCTGCATGCCTTCAGGACGGCCGTGGACATCGATCGCCAGTACAAGGATGCGCAGTACGCGCTTGCCTTGACATACGAAGACCTTGGCAAGAAGAAACAGGCTCGCCAGGAGTGGGAGAGATATCTCGAACTCGACCAGGACTCAGTCTGGTCTGAGGAAGCCAGGATTCATCTTAACAATCTCACGCCAGGCAGATAAGCAAACCCGCACGCAGACGGACATACATCTGGGCGGATACCCGCGTAGACGGACACGTAGGTAGACGGACACGTAGATGGGGGGCGGATAGGCTGTGCTCGAAATCCAGGATCTCAGATTTGCATATCCGGGCAGCGAGGAAGTGATAAGAGGTGTGACCTGCTCGCTCGCCGCGGGCGCAAGGCTTGCAATAGTCGGGGAGAACGGGAGCGGCAAGACGACGCTCGCGCGCCTCATGTGTGGCCTCCTCGAGCCTACTTTTGGTACGGTCACGGTTGACGGCCTCGACACGCACGATACTGCGTTGATCTATGAAGTCAGACGGAAGGTCGGGATCGTCTTCCAGGACCCCGAAGATCAGATCGTTGAGACAACTGTCGAAAGGGAGATAGGTTTTGGTCCCAGGAATCTGGGCCTCACGCTCGGCGAGGTCGACGAGAGAGTGGATGGGGCCCTCGCAACCTTCGGAATCACACATCTGAGGAAGCGGCCGTGTCATCTTCTCTCGGCCGGCGAGAAGCAGATCGTGGCGGTTGCCTCGGTCTTTGTGATGCGGCCTGACTACATCATCCTCGATGAGTCAACATCCCTGCTTGACTCTGGGTCAAGGCGTGACCTCGTTCTTGCAATCGAGCGCCTGCTCAAAGAGACGGGCGCGGGGCTGGCTTTCGTATCGATGAGGCTCGAAGACGTATGGATGTGCGATGAGGTGATCTTCCTGCGGGGAGGGCTTGTGGACTTCAAGGGAGGCAAGGATGGGTTCCTCAGGCACCTCAAGGAGCGCGAGCTTCCGCTCGCGGGGACGGGGCTTCTGGTAAGTGAGCTGGATGATGCCGTCCCCGGGTTCATGCCGGCGCTTGCAACGCGCGATTCCCTCTCCGGCGATTCGCTGGCTTCTGTTCTGGTCGATCTTGCAAGGGCTGCCCAACGCAGCCGGCGAGGCGGCCGTGCAGGCGGGATGGGCGATCCAGATGGGACAGGTGGAATCGGCAGACGAGACCCAGCCAAGGGTGGTGGCGCGTGCCAATAGTCGTTCGCGATATGGATTTCTCATATTCTGGCCAGGTGGTTATCCGGGGTGCAGATGCGGGCTTCGATGAAGGCTTGATCCACCTGGTTCTCGGAGCGACCGGCTCCGGCAAGACGACCCTTGCTCTTATGCTTGCAGGGCTTCTCAAGCCCGATCGAGGAAGCGTCACGGTCGATGGTTGCGATCCAGCGTCGGACCGCTTTGAGCGCTCCAGGCTTCAGCTCGCCTTTCAGTTTCCTGAGGTCCAGATATTCGAGACCACTGTTGAGAGGGAGATCGAATACGGTCTCAAGAACTTTGGCTTCACGCCCGGTGAGATGGCGGAGCGGCGTGAGTGGGCGATTGACTGTGTGGGACTCCCCAGGACTCTGCTCCCAAGAGATCCCGGGGAAATCAGTTTCGGGGAGCGGAGAAAAGTTGCCCTGGCGAGCGTGATCGCTCTGAAGCCACAGTATCTCATCCTTGATGAACCGCTCGCGGGCCTGGATTGGCATGGCCGAAAGAACCTGGTGGGAACGATCCTCAGGCTAAAAGACGAGGGGGTGACCACACTGGTGCTTACTCACGAGGCGGACCTTATCGCCGAGTTAGGCGATGCGGTGTCATTGATGAGAGATGGCAGCCTCGAAGGGCCGGTGCCTCCAGAGATCTTCCTGAGTTCAAGCGAACTTCCCAGCCCGAGCGAATCACGCGCTTCTACAGAGAATCTCGGTTATACCATTCTTCCCGAGTTCATTCTCACTCTTCACAAACTTAGATCAAGCGGCTATACCATCGAGGCAACACCGCGGTGCATCGAGGATGTGGCCGAGGCAGTGATCCGCGCGTTGGGTCTCAGACAACCTTGTTAGTCCGTAAGCGTCATCTATCAGATTTCGGGGTATCGTCGCGTGAGGTTCAGTGCGAGTTTTCTCAACCAGGTCCCCCGGCGGGGATCCTCGATCGAGATCCCGACGCGTTTCCCGGTGCCAACGGTATGCGCCTAAGGAGATCTCCATGAAAGACCCGCAGATTTAGCTTGCAATAGGAATCGCCCGGTTATAAAGTGCGGAAGGTCTCCTTTAAACTAGTTCAGCGAGACTAGTAAGGAGGAAAGATGAGCCAACCTGAAAACGTTAGAGCCAGCGCCCCGCTGGCGTTTTTTTGCCCGTTGCCCGCAGTTCGAATCCACGCTTCCCGAGGAGGGGCCCATGGTATTCCGAGATAAAGCCCAGATAATGGATGCTGATGACGTTGCACGAGCCATAACGCGCATAGCCCACGAAATACTTGAAAAGAACCGGGGGAGCAAGGAGCTGATCCTGGTGGGCATCAGAACTCGCGGCGCGCCTCTGGCGAGGAGGATCGCCGAAGCGATGGGAGGGATTGAGGGCACGCAGGTTCCCGTCGGTATCCTTGACATCACCCTTTACCGGGACGACCTCCAGCTGGTTGCCAAGCAGCCGGTGGTCGGGAAGACTCAGATTTCGGAGAACGTGGAGGATAAGGTGGTGGTGTTGGTGGATGACGTGCTCTTCACCGGTAGAACGATACGTGCGGCGATGGACGAGATCATGGACTTCGGCAGGCCGAAAGCAATCCATCTTGCAGTTCTCATAAACAGAGGCCACCGGGAGCTTCCCATCCGCCCAGACTATGTCGGAAAGAACGTCCCGACCTCTGCAAGAGAGACCATCTCGGTAAAACTTCGGGAAGAGGATGGTGAGGACGCAGTAAGCGTCCAGGAGATGGCGAATGAAATTTGAAAAGAGTGATCTTCTTGGACTCGAGGATCTCACGCGGGAAGAGATCGAGTTCATTCTCCAGACAACGGAGTCCTTCGTGGAGATCTCGGAGCGGCCAATCAAGAAGGTGCCGGTCTTAAGAGGTCTCACCGTCGTCAATCTCTTCTTCGAGCCTTCGACGCGGACCAGAACCTCCTTTGAGCTTGCTGAGAAGCGTTTGAGCGCAGATACTGTGAACATCGCAGCTTCGACATCGAGCGCGGTCAAAGGTGAGACCCTGAAAGACACGGCCAGGACCATCGAAGCCATGGGCATCGACATGCTCGTGGTGCGGCACAGTGCCTCGGGCGCTCCCCGTTTCCTCGCCAGCGTGCTTGACTGCCCCGTCATCAATGCCGGCGACGGCGCCCATGAACATCCAACCCAGGGATTGCTTGATCTCTTCACCGCGAAGCAGAAAATCGGCGGGCTTGACGGCCTCAGTGTCGGAATTGTGGGCGACATCCTCCATAGCCGAGTGGCGAGGTCGAACATATGGGGGTTCACCAAGCTCGGTGCCAGGGTCACGCTCTGTGGGCCTGCCACCCTGATGCCGCCGGGAATCGAGGCAACGGGCGTCGAGGTCTCCTACAATCTCGAAGAGATCATTCCCGCCTTGGATGTCCTCATGGTTTTGAGAATCCAAACCGAGCGGCTTACCCAGTGCTTCTTCCCGAGCCTGCGCGAGTATTCGGAGCTCTTCGGGGTCGATTCAAAGAAGATGAGACGTGCCAGGAAGGATGTAATCGTGATGCATCCAGGGCCGCTCAACAGAGGCGTGGAGATCACCCCTGAAGTCGCTGATGGTCCCAATTCGGTGATTCTTGACCAGGTTAAGTACGGTCTTGCAGTGAGAATGGCTGTGCTTTACCTCTTGAGTGGAGGAGAGCTGACACGTGAAGACTCTCATTAAAGGTGGAAGAGTCATAGATCCTTCCCAGGACATTGATGGTGTCTTGGATGTCTTACTCGACGGCGGGAAAGTCGCCGAGGTCGGAGAGTCGCTTGGGGCAAGCGATGCGACCCTTATCGAGGCCAAGGGGCTTGTCGTATGTCCGGGTCTCATCGACATGCATGTGCATCTGCGCGAGCCCGGAAGAGAAGATGAGGAGACGATCGAGACAGGTGGACGAGCTGCTGTGGCCGGAGGCTTCACCTCTGTTGCATGCATGCCCAACACCGACCCGCCAATCGAAGGCGAGGAGGGCGTGGAGTTTGTGCTCTCCAGGGCCCGCGAGGCGAATCTCGCGAGAGTCTATCCTGTCGCCGCCGTGACCCAAGGCCTCAAGGGCGAGTTGCTTGCGGAGATCGGTTCTGCGCTCAGGGTTGGCGCCGTCGGCGTATCCGATGATGGAATGCCCGTAGGCGACTCGTCTCTTATGAGGAGAGCCCTCGAGTATACGAGCATGTTTGGGAAACCCTTGATATCGCACAGCGAGGACCTGGCGCTCGCTCGCGGCGGCGTCATGAACGAGGGCAGGGTTTCGACGCTTCTCGGACTCAAGGGAATACCCAATGAGAGTGAGGAGGTCGCAGTCGCACGGGACATATCGCTTGCACGGCTTACTTCCGCGCGGCTTCACATCGCCCATGTCTCAACCGCGCGCAGCCTTCAATTGATATGCGAGGCAAAGAAGCTCGGTGTCAATGTCACATGTGAGGTGACGCCTCACCACTTCACGCTTACCGATGAAGCGGTGAAGACCTACGATACGAACACCAAGATGAAACCGCCTCTCAGGGCTGAGAAAGATGTCAGTGCTCTCAGGCATGCCTTGAGGGCCGGGCTGGTTGATGCCATCGCTTCCGATCATGCCCCGCACGCTATCGAAGAGAAAGACCAGGAGTTCGATCTTGCTCCCTTCGGCATAATAGGACTTGAGACATCGCTCGGGCTCACGCTCACCGGGCTTTATCACCAGCGGATAATCACGCTTGTCGATGTGATAAAGTTGATGAGCACCAACCCGGCCGGAATCCTCGGGCTTCCCTCGGGGACACTCAAAGAGGGTTCGCCGGCAGACGTGAGCCTCCTTGATCCTGATAAGGAATGGGTGGTTGACGAAACCCGGTTCCTCTCCAAGTCGCACAACACGCCATTTTCGGGCTGGCACCTAAAGGGAAAGGCGGTTACTGTCATAATAGGCGGCAGAATCCTTATGCGAGACGGGGAGATGATTGTATAGTGGGATGATAAGATGGTGGGGATGGGTGGATGGCAGGGTGGGCGAGAAGACGGGGCGCAGAAGGGGCGAGATGGCCGGAGAATGAGGGGTGGAGGTTGGGCCGGGGAGAAAACATGGGAGATATGAGAGAAGCGACGGGGGATCTGAATGAGAAAGACGCACATGAATGAGAGAGACTGGTACTGGCGGGTCAAGATGAAGAAAGTGAGCCGGGCGCTCAGCGGGAATGGCATCAAAGTCATTATCGCTGAAACGGCTGAGGAGGCGCGTCAGAAAGCCCTGACTTTGATACGGAAGCGGGCAAGTGTCGGGCTCGGTGGCTCGAGAACCATGGTCGAGATCGGGCTTCTCGAGGCCTTGCGGAGCGGAGCCTACAGGCTGATCGATCAATATGACGCCGGGCTCAGCAAGGAAGCAGCGCTCAAGGCAAGGAGGGGTGGTACGCAGGCGGAATATTTCATTGCGGGCTCGAACGCCATCACCGAAGATGGGAAGATCGTCAACATTGACGGCCTCGGCAACAGGCTCGCAGGTTTCTCATTCGGCCCCGGGAAGGTGATTATCGTTGCGGGCAGGAACAAGATCGTCAGGGACGTCGCTGCCGCTGTCGAGCGCATCAAGAATGTCGCCGCGCCCATGAATGCCAGGCGGTTCGGCGCAGCGACGCCGTGCGCGAAGACAGGCGAATGCAGCGATTGTGCTTCACCCGACAGGATCTGCAATCTCACCCTGATCATAGAGAAGCAGCGAACGCCGGGAAGAATGACGGTTATTCTGGTCAATCAGGAGCTTGGATTTTGACGAAGAAGCGCGGGGGAAGCCGGCTCGGCCGACTTGGATTGTGCAGTGCTGCTGTCGTGGCGGCTCTTCTGGGCTCGTGTGCTTATTTCAACATCTACTGGATGGCCCAGCAGGAGTATGAGAAGGCGACATCGAAAACTGTTTACGCCGAGTTCTGGGATCCATACGCGCAGCAGAAGCCCACAGGCGACAATCTGAGGAACATCGAGTCGTGCACGAAACGGTGTGGCAAGATCCTCCTGCTTTACTCAAAGAGCAAGTTGGTGGACGATGCTCTTGTGCTCATGGGCAACTGCTTCGTCCTGAAGGGCGAGTACGCCAATGCCACGAGAAAATACGAGGAGCTTCTCAAATTCTATCCCTCCAGTGAGTTGGCCGACGAGGCAAGATACATGAAGGCATACACTCAGGTCCTCGATGGCTCGGCGCACGAAGCTTTGATTTCGCTTGAGGGTGTGTCAGGTGAGATAAGAAAGAAGAAGTGGCAGGAGCGCGTGATTTTTCTATCGGGCAGGATCTGCCAGAAGAACTCGGACTGCGAAAAGGCCACTGGCTATTTTCAGACATATGTCAGGCAATTCCCGAACGGGCAGAAGATTGCTGATGTGACGCTCGCTCTCGGGGAATGCCTCATAAAGATGGACAGGCAGGGTGAGGCACTGGCCGTTCTTGAGCCTCTTGCCAAGAAGGATGATCTGACAGGGGCGATGGCAGCAATGAAGTTGGGAAGAGCTTACAGGAAACTCGACCAGCGTGATAAGGCCCTCGAGATCTTCAAGCGGCTTTCCGGGAAGGCCTTCGTGGATAGCATAAGAGCCAGGGCAGATATTGAGACTGCGATCACTCTGGATGGCAAGGGCGATTTTGAGGGAGCGATCGTGGCGCTGAGTGCGGCCGATAGCCTCGCAAAGACAACTCTTGGAGGCGAGGCCGCGTACCGAATCGGTCTCGTCTATGAGAAGGAGGTAGGCGATTTCGCGAAGGCTGTGACGTCATATGATGAGGCTGCGAAGGCATCCTCGGAGTTCGGCAAACTCGCTTCCACACGGGCGACCGCCCTCAAGGCCGTGACCAAGTACGAACAGGCGCTCTCGGACTCAACGGCGCAGGCCGTGAACAGCCAGGCCATGAACAGGTTTCTGTTGGCAGAGGCCTACCTTATGGATTTGGGACTGGCCACCAAAGCCGAAGAGCAGCTGCGGGTCTTGAGCGATAGCTTGCCCATGAATCCGTTTACTGCGCGCTCTATGCTTCGACTCGGATCTCTGCTCGAGGCAGATGGAGATACGCTCGCCAGGCGGTACTACTGGACAGTGATAGATTCGTTTCCGAACACGGTCTATGCCAATATGGCGCGCGCCCGGCTCGCTCTTCCGCCCGTTGATTTGCCCGTCGCACCTGCCGAGACGCTTGCGGTTCCGGATACTGTATCGGGTAGGCAGATGGCGCCCGGTGTGGCACCAATCGGAAGTCAGGAAGGATCACTGCCGGCGCCACCGACATCAGTGCCCGGCCAAGACACAACTCTCAGTCGAAGGCCCCCTCATCGTAGACCGGCTCCGCAGGAAAGCCTCGGTGTCAGTCGTACTGTCGAGCCTCCCGATTCGACAGGTGCATCAGGTGATACTCTGGGTGAAAGTCGTGATGTCTTGCGTTCACCCTGGGACACCACTGGGGCGCCCTGGGACACGACAAGATCTCCCCAGGAGACCACCCCGACCCGGGCACGTGGAGACACTACGGGGTCCCCCCGGGACACTGCTGGTTCACCTGGATCCGGCCGGGGCGACCAATGATATCTTCTTCACGCATATCTTCTTCGCGATCCAGAATCCTCGACAATGAACTCCTGAGAGATGGTTTCTACCTCTTGAGACTTGAAGCGCCACGGATTGCAGAGGCCTGCGTGCCCGGCCAATTCATGCTCCTGAAGGGTCTCGTGGCGGACTGGCCTTATCTCAGGCGGCCGTTCTCGATCTATTCGTCGGATGGTGATTCAATTGTCGAAATCGTCTACAAGGTGGTGGGCAGGGCGACCTCCCTGATGTCGAGGATGACGGAGGGCGAGTATGATGTCCTGGGTCCCCTCGGGAACGGATTCACTCTGAAGGCGAATCTCACGCACACCATCGCTCTCGCTGGGGGGGCGGGCCTTCCACCTGTCGCTTTCTATTGTAAGAAATACGTTGGCGCTCTTGAAATGGTGACTCTCGTGATCGGTGCCAGAACCAATCAGGAGCTTCTGGTGCCGGTTGGGCTCGTTGCAGAGGGTGTTGATATGAGGTCATACACTGAGGACGGGTCAAAAGGAACCAAGGGAACAGTTGTGGATGGCCTCGTCAAGGCTTTGGGGGAGACCTCTGCCGAGCGCAATCGCGTTCAGGTTATTGCGTGTGGGCCGAAGGAGATGCTTGCGCGTGTCAACGCCGTCTGTCAAGGGACCGGCATATCTTGTGATGTCAGCGTCGAGGAAATGATGGCGTGCGGACTGGGGGCTTGCCTCTCGTGCGCCGTGCCTGGTATGGACGGCGGATATATACATGTCTGTAAAGATGGTCCCGTCCTTGACGCTACGATGATAGACTGGGAACGATGGATGTCGTGAACGGTTTGCGGAACGGGATTGTAAGTTCGGCGGCTTGCCGCGTGATGGGCTGAGAAATATGGGTCAAATGCCTAACCTCGAGGTTCGTCTGGGAAGTCTCATGCTCGAGACTCCGCTTATAGGGTCGTCAGGACTCTTCGGGTACGGTGTCGAACATGGTGATCTCATCGATTACAGCGCTTTCGGAGCGCTGGTGACCAAAACGATAACGCTCGAGCCCAGAGAGGGTAATCCTGGTCCGAGAATCGTTGATGTAGCATGTGGGATTGTGAATTCGATAGGCCTTGAGAATGTGGGCTGCGCGGCTTTCTTGCGGGAGAAGCTTCCCGAGATTCACCTCCCTTGCAGACTCCTGGTCAGTATCGGCGGGCGGGCGGTCGATGAGTTCAGGCGGCTGGCCGGGCTCCTCGGCGGCCACAAAGGGATAGATGCTATCGAGGTAAACATTTCTTGCCCAAACATTGCAGGAGGAGGCATCGCCTTCGGACGGGATCCTAATGCAGCGCGAGACGTGTTACGGGCGGTACGGTCCGAAACGGATCTTCCGGTCATACCCAAGCTCCCGCCTCTGGTCGCAGGCATCGAAGACGTTGCCACTGCAGCCTGCGAAGGTGGTGCAGATGCCCTTATCGTTGCCAACACTTACCCGGGGATGGTGATAGACATAGATGGCGAGCGGCCTGTTCTTGGTGGCATCTGGGGTGGTTACAGCGGGAGAGCGATAAGGCCGATGTCGGTGCTCCTGGTGTGGACGGTCGCGGACGCCGTGAAAGTACCGGTGATCGCGGCTGGCGGAATCGAAGAGCCCGAAGACGCAATCGAATATATGCTGGCCGGCGCAAGTGCATTTGAGATGGGGAGCGTCATCCTGAGGGATCTCGGCGCACCGTCAAAGATCGTTGCCGGCTTGAAGGCGTTCATGGAAAGCAAGGGCTATGGCAAGATCGGTGATTTCAGAGGCAAGGCCAGGACGGGCTGCGAAGGTCAAAGGGCGGTGTGAGTTCAAATTGAGTTCGGGTAGGGTTGGTGGGTGACAGCCACGCCGGATTCATGATTGCGAGAGTTCGGGAAACGTTGGGGGTTCTGGATGGCAGCTAAGACAAAGGTAATAATCGCCCTTGACTGCAATCGTCTTGATGAGGCTCGGGGCATTGTTGAGACAACCAGGGAGCAGGTGGGGATTTACAAGGTTGGTTCAATACTTTTCACGGCGTGCGGCCCCAAGGCGGTCGAGATGGTGAGAGCCCAAGGCAGAGAGGTCTTTCTTGATTTGAAGTATCATGACATACCGAACACGGTGATGGGTGCGGTGGAAGGCGCAGCTGCCATGGGTGTGAGCATGCTCACGGTGCATTGTGCGGGCGGAACCGAGATGATACGGGCAGCGCTCAAGGGCGCGAGCCTTCACCACACTGCTCCACGTCATTCTGCGGTCAATTCCGCCGCTGGTCTCCCGACAGGAACAGACGGTGTGACAAGACCCAGGATAATCGGAGTGACGGTGCTCACGAGTCTCGCAGGGAGCAGTGATACGCTTGCAAGAGTCCTGGATTATGCCCGGGATGCGGCGGGAGCCGGTGTTGACGGGGTGGTTTGCTCGCCGCTGGAGGTGAGCCGCGTAAAGCATGCTTATGGCGACAGCCTTCTCACGGTGGTCCCTGGAATAAGGCTTGGTGAGCAGGGCAAAGATGATCAGGCGAGAACCGGTACGCCTGTGCAGGCGGCAAGAGATGGAGCTGACTTTGTCGTCGTCGGGAGAAGTGTCACCGCGTCAAGAGATCCAGGCGAGACGCTACGTAGGATTCAGGCCGAGATTGGTGACGCTTGGAGGTGAAGGATGCTTGAGGAAGCTCGGGGTGCTCAAGGCGTTTTGAACCTGATGAAAGAAAGCAGCGCCCTCCTCAGCGGCCACTTTGTTCTCTCATCAGGGCTTCACAGTGAGAAGTACATCCAGTGTGCTCTTCTGCTTGAGGCTCCTCATAGGGCGGAGGCCGTCGGTCGGAACCTCGGGCGACTGGTCGAGGAAAGCATAGGCAGCGGCATTGTCGAGGTCGTTGTGAGCCCGGCGCTTGGGGGCATCATCATCGGGCATGAAGCGGCACGCGCCCTCGGCGCACGGTCCATCTTTGTCGAGCGGGCAGCGGGAACCATGACATTGAGGCGCGGGTTCGGGATTCAGACTCGGGAGAGAGTGCTGATTGTGGAGGACGTTGTCACAACTGGCCGGTCCACGAATGAAGTGATAAGAGTCGTTGCGTCCCAGGGTGGGAATATTGTCGGGATCGGCGCCATTGTGAACCGTGGCGCCGGTGTGAAGTTTGGCGTGCCATTTGCCTATCTTGTGAGAGCCGAGATAGAGAACTATGATCCGAAGGCTTGTCCCCTGTGTGCCGCCGGTGTGCCGCTCACCAAGCCGGGCAGCAGGGACATAGAGAGCAAGGTTATGTGATCGAGCGGCCGCCTGGCGAGAAGACTGACCTTCGTGATACCCGGTGGTCTTGAACCCGGAATCGAGGTTACAGGCCGCATCCGTTTCAGGATTGCAGGTTCGTGAGGAGGTAGCAACTGCATATGAAGGCCAAGACCCCAAGAGCGCATGGCAGCCTTTCTTCCTTTCTTGAATTTGCCTTGAAGAACGGTGCGCATGATGCAAAGGTCATAAGTGCTTCAACCGTGAGGTGCGAAGCCTGGGTGAGGATGAAGTGTCAGTTTGGATGCGGGGGCTACTGCAAGCGGCTTACCTGTCCGCCATTCACTCCTGCGCCCAAGGAGACTGCTGCGGTAGTGGCCTGCTACAAGCAAGCGATTCTGCTTCACTGTCATGACAATGATATCATAAACGAGATGATCCCGCGCCTCGAAAGAATGGTATTCCTTGCAGGCTATTACAAAGCGCTGGGTCTCGGATCCGGACCCTGTCATCTGTGTGACAGGTGCAACATCGATGCACGCTGCTTACATCCCTATCTTGCTCGGCCTTCAATGGAGGCCTGCGGAATTGACGTGTATGCCACAGCGCGCGCCAACGGCTTGAGTATTGAGGTTGTGAGGTCGCGAAAAGAGAAAGGCGACTATTTCGGGCTGGTTCTGGTGGATTGAGAATTCACGGACGCTGAGGAGTCAGGAAACTGATGAGGATATGGCCATCGGCCTCCCTGCGGCTCGGCAGGATAAAATCCATTGAGATTTCGATAAATGTAACCTGGCTCATCATCTACGGGCTTCTCGTGTACTGGCTCCGCACCGGATTCATTGCTGAGAGTGGTCCAAATCTTTCCGAGGCGCTCGCCTGGCTTGTGAGCGCTATTGGAGCCGTGGTCCTGTTCGCATCGGTTCTCGCGCATGAACTCGCCCATTCACTTGTTGCCCAGAGAAACGGTCTCACCATAAGTAAGATCACGCTCTTCATCTTCGGCGGCGTGGCTCACATGGGGAGCGAACCCAGGACGCCGGGCGTCGAGTTTAAAATGGCCATCGCGGGTCCGCTTGCGAGCATCGGGATTGCCGCTGTCCTCGGCTTTGTGAGATTCGTGATCCTGAAATCCTATGCTGAGGCTGCCCCGGCACTGGTGGTCGAATATGCCACTTATGCCAATGCGGTGCTGGCCTGCTTCAACCTTGTCCCGGGTTATCCTCTTGACGGAGGAAGAGTACTCAGAGCGCTTCTCTGGAAAGTCACGGGGAATTTCGGCAGGTCAACGTTGATCGCCGCCTCCTTAGGCAGAATCGTGGGACTCGGAATCGTTTTCCTTGGAGCGATGCTCTCTGCGGCCTGGGGGACGCTCAGTTTCCTCTGGCTTGTGCTTGTCGGGAGTTTCCTCGAGAGGTTGGCCTATTTCAGTATCTTCAGAGTCCGGACGATACAGGCCGGCCCAAAGATCGAAGATGTGATGAGAACCGGCTTCGCAGTCATCGCGCCCTCCATTACGCTCCAGGCCGCCGCGGCGTATTTTTCAAGCCATACTGGTGTCCAACCCGTCATTCAGGATGGAAGGATTGTGGGTGTGCTATCGCGAGCTCATCTTGCATCTGTGCCCGAAGACCAGTGGGAGGCAAGAACGGTTGGAGCCTCGATGACCCCATGTGACAGCGCCTGCGTTGCGCGTCCAGAGGAGAGCGTTCGAGTGGTCCTGAGGCGCATGCTCGAACTCGGTATGGCCGGTATGCCGGTCGCGAGCGACGGTCGCCTGGTCGGCATGGTGTTCCGCGGCGATCTCATCGCCGTCATGAGAGCGAACTAGGAGCAGAGGCTCACTCCCCGGCGATTGTCATCTCACGTATCGCGAAGGTGGGCGAGCCGAATCTTCCGAAGAAGCGAAGATCGGATGCGACGGCATCCATACCTTTGAGCATCTCTCCGAGATTGCTCGCTATCGTTATGCCATCAACGGGGTGACTTATCTTGCCGTCCTTGATCCACAGGCCTTCAGCGCCCCTCGAGTAGTCCCCCGTGGTTATGTTGACGCCGAATCCGAGAAGGCGGGTCACAAGAAGCCCATCCTTGATGCTGCCGATCAAATCATCTTTCGACATTATGCCCGGGATGAGATAGAAATTATTCTCTGCGACTTCGGGGATCGACGTAAATCCTCGCCTTGCATTTCCCGTGGGACTGGTGCCGGCCTTCCTTGATGAACGATAATCGTAAAAGTAAGACTTCAGCATGCCCTTAGCTATGGCAGGAATTCTTCTTGTTGGGACACCTTCTGCGTCAAAGGGCCGTGACCCCATCCGCCTCGGCATCCTTCCATCATCAACGAAGGTCGCAAGCCTTGAGCCGACGCGCTTGCCGAGCTTGTCCTTCAGAAACGACATGCCCCTCAGGACCCGCTGGCCATCAAGGCCATTGAAGATGTGTGCCATCACTTCGCTTCCAGTCGCAGGATTGAAGACCACATTTGTCTTCTGGGTGGGAGGAGTCTTGGCCCCGAGCATCGCTATCGCCTGCCTGGCCGCCGTCTGTCCAATCAGGTGAGCCGGTTCGATATCGGCGAAGAATCTCCCATCTGATGTCCAGATGCCCATTCTCTTCTCGCCATCCTCCTCGGCAACAGGTGCGCAGAGTATTTCAAAGCTCGTAGCCTCATAGAGGATTGGCCGAGAGCTCATCCTTGCTATGATTATCCTGCCTTTCTGTTCGCTGTAGGCTGTGCTGTAGGTATGCTTGATACGCTTGTCGTAGTCATAGGCTGCGCTCTCACAGGTAAGAGCGAGTTCGGTCTTCTTTGCGAGTGGAATCTCATCTATGCTCGGGTCGTTGATCTCGAGATCGCCTGCCTCGCCTCTTTCGTCTGGCTCGACATGCTCTCTCTCAGGGATTCCTGCATCCGGGTCTGGAGTGGTGGCAAGTGCAAAGGCATGACACCTCTCCACAAGGTCCGCAAGGGAGGCCCTGGAGAAATCGGTTGTGAATCCGAATCCCATCCGCTGGCCCACAAAGAGCCTGATCCCCATGCCGCGGAAACTCGCCCGTTCAATACTTTCGACCTCGCCGCTTCTCACCTTGATCGTGAGCTCGCGCCCGGTCTCGACGAAGCAATCGGCGTCATCGGCGCCTCTGGCTTTGGCCTCGCGCGTGATCTCGCCTGCGAGATCGACGTAATCCATGCTCACGATTTGGTTCCTCCAATCGTGATCTCAGAAATCTTTATTGTCGGCATGCCATCAGCCACGGGCACTCCCTGGCCTGCCTTGCCGCAAGTTCCCCAGCCGGTGTAGTAGGCAAAATCGTCTCCCACCATCTCTATCTTGGTCAGGATTTCGCCTCCGTTGCCGATCAGGTTGGCTCCTCTGACGGGCGTTCCGATCTTGCCGTTCTCGATCAGGTAGCCCTCGGTGACCTCGAAAACGAAGTTGCCGCCCGATATGTCAACCTGCCCGCCGCCCACGGCCTTTGCGTAGAATCCCTTGGCGACCGACGCGATTATCTCTTCAGGAGGCACCTGGCCCGCGAGCATGATGGTGTTAGTCATTCTCGGAACCGGAACGTTCCTGTAAGATTGTCTGCGGCCGTTGCCGGTTGAGACCGTGTTCATGAGCCTGGCGTTGAGCTTGTCATAGAGAAAGCCCTTCAAGATGCCGTTTTCGACGAGCACTGTTCGCCGGCCCGGTACGCCCTCATCATCGATGTTGATTGTTCCTCGCTTCCCCGGCACGGTAGCATCGTCAACGATCGTGCATCCGTCGGCAGCGATCTTCTCTCCGACTCTTCCTGCGAAGAGGGAGGACTTCTTTCTAATGAAGTCACCCTCAAAGCCATGGCCGATGGCCTCGTGTAAGAGCACGCCTCCCCCTGCATTGGCAAGGACCAGCGCCATCGTTCCGGCCGGAGCTTCCTGGGCATCGAGGAGGAGCACCGCTTGCCTCGCGGCATCGGTGCCAACCTGGGCAGGCGACTGCTCATCGAAGAGCTCGTAGCCGGCCCTGCCGCTGAATGATTTGAAGCCGCGTTGCCGCAAGCTTGCTTCTTGGGCGATAGCTGTGACCCGGATAGATGTGATTATCTGCCTATCGGTGACATGCAGACCCTCGGAGTTAGCGACCAGTATGGTTTTGTCCTCGTCCATAAGGGCGATGAGGACTTCCGTGATCCTCTTATCAAAGCATCTCGCGGCTTGGTCGGCCCGCCACGCAGCCTCGATCTTCTTTGCCGCTTCTATCTCAATGGGGTATGTCTTTATGATGGAATAAGGTCGGGCGACGGTGAGCCCGGTGAGATCCGCGATGTGGGTGCCGCCGCCTTCAGTGGCGATCTCGCCTGCAACCTTGGCTGCCTCGACGAGGCTCTCCGGATCGATGTCATCCGTATAGGCATATCCGATCTTCTCACCAGATATTGCCCTGACGCCGGCTCCCAGTATTACTCCGCGCGATGCCTCCCGGACAACCTGCTCCTCTACTCTTACGGTGTCGGCTGTATCCTTCTCAACATAGATCTCGGCGAACTCGGCGCCCCTTGCCACCGCGGCGCTGAGAGCTTTTTCGAGATCTTGCTTTTGAGGGAATGCCACCTGATGCTCGGTCATGTCTCTCTCTGACTCATCGAACCGTCTCTTATGCTGTTTCGCGTCGGAATCCCGAGAACGCATACCACTTCCCTCATGGGTTGTCAACCTGAAGCCGCCGGACCTCCTGTCTATGAGCCGAAGAAGAGGCCACCAAGCGTTATACCATAAATCGTATGCTCAGCTTGATTCCTTGGTGCCCTTATGATAAGCTGGTATGGAGTTGTAAGCATCGCGGAGAAAAGGGCTGAAAGGGCACGCATAGGCGAGATATATACCCTGACATATGCCCTAACGGCAGGTAAGTCGGTGAAAGCGGCATTGCGGCACAGCGGTCTAAGGCGCCATGAGGCCAGCACGAAGAAATGTAACCTAAACACATGCGCTTCGTGTAGCCCAGTATAATATGCAGGGGCGGATGGACCGTCGGTCTCTGACGGCATGACTGCTCGGGGTGCAATCAACGTCAGGTATAGGTAGGGCGTGCGAGTATGGTAAAGAAGTTGATGTGTGTACTCTCGGGGATATTGATCCTGGTCGTCCCGTTTCACCTCGGAGCAGAGCATGGGCACGCCGCGCATCTTGACCAGTCACCCTATAACTTCTATGTGGGTAGCCTGCATTCTCATACTTCATATTCGGACGGGGTGGGGACTCCAGCCCGCGCTTTTGCATACGCCAGAGATACCGCTAAGGTCGATTTCCTTGCTGTGACGGATCACAACGTGTGCCTTTCTGGCAGTGAATATGCCGACGTACGCTTTCAGGCAAATGCTTACACGGAGAACGGCGTGTTTGTTGCCATTGCCGGACAAGAGTGGACTGGACTTGGATGGGATCACTGTAATGTATTTGAAGCCGATCATGTCTTCAAAGCCAGTTGGAGTGACTACGACTCTCTTTATAGGGAACTCGCCACAAGTGGTTGTACGGCAACCTTCAATCATCCGTGCCCGGGTTGCTTTAACGACTATGCCTATTCTTCCATCGGGGATATTGGGATAAACGCAGTTGAGGTGAGGACTGACCAGGAACAGGATGGATATGTCGAGATTCTGAACAAGGGATGGCATGTGGGCACTGACGGATCGCAAGACACTCACGATGCAAGCTGGGGGCAGGGTTGTTACTGGACTGTTGCCCTCGCCTGCAGTCTGACAAAGGCAGATATCTTGGATGCCACGAGGAACCATCGAACTTATTCAACACGTGATCGAGATCTCCGACTGACGTTTCGGGCAGGTGGCCACTGGATGGGAGAGACGTTCATTGACGTAGGCAATGTTCAGTTCTCGATAGATGTTAGTGATCCGGATATCGGTAATGCGTTCGGGTGCATTGAACTGTATGAGAACGGCCTACCCATAACCTGGACCTGGCTCCACGGGAGCTCCTTCAGCTGGGATCCCGTAATCACTCCTCCTGGAGGGGAGAACTATTACTTTGTGAAGGTTTACCGGTTTTTGGCTGCCAGGGCATGGTCCAGCCCCATCTGGATTGACTGCACCACAGACCTGCCTTCGACCCCAATACGGGCCTCTCGGTTCAAGGGTGCAACCCTGACTACTACGCTTATCCCCACTTTTGCCTGGCATCCGTCGAACAATGCAGACACATATACTCTGGAATACTCGACCTCAGCCGACTTCCTCAGCGATCCGTCGATGGTGACTATCCCGGGCATCACGGACACTTCTTACACTCCAACGCATGATCTTGGAGACAGGGTGTCTTACTATTGGCGAGTGTTGGCAGCGAGCGATTCTGGAAGCAGCGAATATTCCGGGACCGACAGTCTCTCTCTTGATGTGGGCCTCTTCACCAGCGCCTCAGAGATCAGACTGACCGGCTACTCTACCAGCGACGCGAACCCTGCGATCGTCCAGACCTCGGGGGACATCTGGCTGGCGTGGTCTTCAGACAGAAACGGCGATGGGGAGATCTATTACAAGACTTCATCCGACCTTGGAGAGACCTGGTCCTACGAGACACGACTGACAAGCCAGGCGGGAGATGACGGATGTCCCGCAATCGCCGAAGACCAGGATGGGAGAATATGGGTCGTCTGGCAGTCGGCCAGAGAAGGTGGCTATGAGATCTACTACAAGACCTACGACGGCACATCCTGGTCACAGGATGTCAGCTTGACGCAAAACACGTTTGCAGATATAGAGCCGTCCATAACTCAGGCTTCTGATGGCCTGATCTGGGTGATTTGGAGTTCAAACAGGAAGGATGGGAACTACGAGATTTACTACGTGACCTTTGATGGAGATTCCTGGTCTTCCGTGAAACGTCTGACAAATAACGAATCCCAGGATTATTATCCTGAAGTCGTGGAGTCGGATGATGGGGAGTTGTGGGTGGTCTGGTGCACGGATAGGGATGGGCGGTCCGAGGTCTACTATAAGATCTTCAACGGGATCTCTTGGTCGGATGATATGAGGCTGACATATTCTGCGGGAGACAAGCAATCCCCTTCAATCACTCAGACATCCGATGGTGAGATCTGGGCCACATATGCCAAATCTGGAAACGTGTTCTACAAGAGGTATGATGGGGCTGACTGGTCGGAAGAATCGATGTTGTTCGGCAAATGGTACAGTAATCAGTGGTCATCGGTGACGCAGGCCTCCGACGGAAGAATGTGGGTGGCATACTGCTCGACCAGGGGCGGCAACCAGGACATATTTGCGCAGCGATCGAACTCTGATGTGACAGCTGCAGCCGAGACCCCTCGTGATGTTGATGCCGAGCCCGGTCTCACCATGGCTCGAGTCTTTCCCAACCCATTTGATGCAAAAGCGAACATTGAATTCGCTCTGCCGGAAGATCGTTCGGTCCAGCTCGCAGTCTACGGCATCGCCGGGCAGAAGGTGAGGACGCTTATGGAAGGGCGGTTGAGTGCGGGTCGCCATGAGATTGCCTGGAACGGTACTGACTCGTGGGGCCGGCCTGTGTCGCCGGGCATCTATTTCTGCAGGCTCGAGGCTGGGAAGCAGGTCAGCAGTCGTAAGATAGTCGTGGTCAAGTAGGCAACACTGCAGGTTTCTTGCCCTCACCAATGAAGATTGCACGCTGACCAGGGGAACAACCTCAACCGATTCTTGTACCAATAGAGAAACCGAATGGTATAATGCCACTGATATGCACGGCGAGCGCAACGACGCTGAACAGGAGCTACTGCAAGGACGAGATGTCGAAACCAGAGTCTCATCATGTCGCCAATGAGTCTTGTTCAAATGGCTGAATGCGCACCGCTCGCCGCACTGCCCGGAATGGCTGCACTGTCGTACCAGTTCAGTCGCCTCGCCTTCAAGGGAGCCCGACCTCATCGGGAGAACCTGGCGGACAAAACCGCTTCCGTGGGTGTGCATCCATGAAACCATCACTCCAAGACACAAGTCCGCTCTGGCACACCCTATCCAAGGAAGCAGTATTCTCTCTATTGAAATCCACACCCGCCGGGTTAACCGGTGCGGAGGCCGCCCATCGTTTGGCCGAACACGGCCCGAATGAACTACAGGCCGCTCGCCGCGTTTCGCCATGGGCAATCCTTTCCGGCCAGTTCAAGAATGTTCTGATTGTCATTCTCCTTGTTGCCACAATCCTATCCGCCTTCTTTGGGCATGGGATTGAAGCCATCGCAATTGCTGTGATTGTCCTGTTTGCTGTGCTGTTGGGTTTTGTGCAGGAATTCCGCGCGGAGCATGCCATCGAGGCGTTACGCCAAATGGCCGCGCCCACTGCAAACGTATTGCGCGATGGGCAGGAAACCAAGATCCCGGCGCGCGACCTCGTGCCCGGCGATGTCGTCCTCCTGCGAGCGGGCGACAAAATGCCCGCCGACGCCAGACTGATTGAAACCGTCAATCTACAGATTGAAGAAGCCGCGCTCACGGGCGAGTCTGTTCCGGTGGAAAAACATGCCGCACCTCTGGCAGACGCTGAATTGGCCTTAGGCGACCGCAAGAACTTGGCTTACGCAGGTACAGCCGCGACCTACGGGCGAGGCCGTGGAATGGTGGTTGCGACGGGCATGAACACCGAGTTCGGCAAGATCGCACAAATGCTGCAGACAGTCGAGACCGGCAAGACCCCGTTGCAGGCAAACTTAGATAGGCTCGGCCGCACACTGGCGTGGGCCGCGTTTGTCGTTGTGGCAATCATTGTTGTTCTCGGGCTCCTCCGGGGCCAGCCGTTCCTCGAAATGCTCATCTTCGGTATCGCGCTTGGGGTCGCTGCCGTCCCCGAGGCATTGCCCGCTGTGGTCACGATTTCGCTCGCTATCGGTGTGCAGAGGATGGCTAAACGCCATGCGCTGATGCGCCGTTTGCCAGCGGTTGAAACGCTCGGCAGCACTTCGGTCATTTGCTCTGACAAAACCGGGACGCTGACCAAAGACGAGATGACGGCCCGTAAGATCTTTGTCGCCGGACACATGATAGAAGTCTCCGGGGCGGGTTATGAGCCGCGTGGTCGGTTCTTACGCGGCGGCCTCGCCGTCGAACCTTCGGACTCCATGAAACTGCTATTGAGGGCCGCCAGCCTCGCCTCGGACGCGCATATCGTTCACAACGAGACCGATGGCCGCTGGCATGCTAAAGGCGACCCGACGGAGGCTGCGCTGGTCGTCGCTGCCGCCAAAGCCGGATTGAACAAAGTCAGCCTTGAGTCACAGTTCCCACGTGTGAACGAAATCCCGTTCACCTCCGAAACCAAACGCATGACCACTCTACACACCGGGCAGGGGGGCATGATCGCCTACTCCAAGGGCGCGCCTGAAATCATCCTTGATTCGTGCGCGCGGCAGTTGACGGCAGACGGAGAGATAAGCCTGGATTGCGAGAGTCGGGAAATGATTATGGAGATGGCCCGTCAGATGGCAGGTGAGGCGTTGCGGGTTCTGGCGGTTTCCTCTAAAGCGGGTGTAACGCTGGAAAACGCGGAGCATGAAATGACATTCCTCGGATTGGTGGGCATGATCGACCCGCCACGCCCCGAGGTTAAGGCCGCGATCCAGACGTGCGAACATGCAGGTATCAAGCCGGTGATGATTACGGGCGACCATCCGCTCACCGCGCAAGCAGTGGGTTGTGAGCTGGGCTTGCTTAAGACGGGCCGCGTCGTTACCGGCGCGGAATTGGAGGCGATGGGCGAGGAAGAGTTTGAGTGCGAGGTCGAGAATATCGAAGTCTACGCCCGCGTTTCCCCGGCGCATAAGCTGCGCGTGGTAACGGCCCTGCAAAAGAAAGGCCACATTGTCGCGATGACGGGGGACGGCGTGAACGATGCGCCCGCGCTCAAGAAGGCCGACATCGGCATTGCGATGGGCATCACCGGCACGGACGTGACCAAAGAGGCCGCTGCCATGACGCTCACCGATGATAACTTCGCTTCTATCGTTGCGGCAGTGGAAGAGGGCCGGGGCATTTTTGGCAACATCAAGAAGTACTTAATGTACCTGCTCTCGTCCAATATCGGGGAGATCGGCTTGATGGCTGGAGCCTCGCTGACTGGATTGCCATTGCCTTTGAGTGCCGTCCAGATCCTGTATGTCAATCTTGCCACTGACGGCCTGCCAGCCTTGGCTTTGTCAGTAGACCCGCCCGAACCTGATCTCATGCGGCGCAAGCCGCGCAACCCGCGCACCGGCATCTTCACTCGGCCAGTGGTCATCCTCATGGTGGTAGGCGGGCTATGGTCGACGATGGTCAACTTGGGCCTTTTTGCCTGGGCGTTGAATTCTGGCCGGAGCGTCGAAGAAGCCATGACAATGACCTTCGTATCGCTGGTGGTAATCCAGTTCTTCAAAGCATACAACTTCCGTTCTGACCGCCATTCGGTGCTGAATCGGCCCTTCGCCAACAAATGGTTGAATCTGGCGATTGTGTCGCAGTTGTTGCTGTTAGGCCTGGTTGTCTACGTGCCGTGGCTCCATCAGCCGTTTGGTACGTTTAGCCTGCCGCTGATTGATTGGGCCCTCATCATTGCTCTGGCCTTCACGGTCTCGCCGGTGTTGGAGATGGCGAAGTGGCTATCACGGCGCGGACGGTTTGGGGAAATGAGTTAGGGGCGTTTTCATCCGGGCCTCATTCCTGACGCTGGCCGCCGGACACAGGCTTGCACCCCAGGCGCTTCGTTCGGCTTCACATGCAGGTGATGCCGAACGACAATTGCTGGTGACCGTTTTCCTGCTCAGTGGTCAAGCTTCATTCGAATCCCTGACGCAAGATATGAGTCAAAAGGAACGGACGCAGTGACGAAGCAATACACAGCAATACACATAGTTCGCCCGGTGTCGTCTTCGGGCACGTTTGGGTCGCGCCAAGCTCCCGAGAGTTCTTGTGACGGCATCGGGCGAATCTGCTACTACTTGATGGTTGATGTGGCCCTGGCGATGGAGCATCTGATCCTTGCAGCGGCTGACCTGGGGCTGGGTGCGTGCTGGATCGGTTATTTCGGCGGGATGAAGGTCAGAGAGTTAGTTCTGCTGCGATGTCCCGATCAGAAGATCACTCCGGGACGGGGGAGGGGCAATGGGAAAGTCACTTGCTCCAGTGGCCGGCCACATAGATCCATCCGCGCGGCGTCCTGTTCCAGTGGCCAGGCACCCAGGCATCGCCCCTGGGCTCTACCTCCCAGTGGCCTTCCATCCAGCCGTATTCTCGCCCTGTCCATACCCAATATCCGCTCACCCAGACTGCTGCTGCATGGGGTCTTGACGGGATGACCTCGTGCCTGGATGCAGGCGGAGACACTCTTACGTAGACTCTGTTCGAAGCACAGCCATTCAAGATGATGCCTGCAATCGCGAAGATGAATCCAACGAAGGCGACGACTACAATGGCCGTGCGCCCAACAACTGCCAGCACGACGCGTCTCCTTTCTCAGGTTGTTTCAATTACCCATGGTATTTGGTGAAACGCCTTGGCGTTCGTCTAGATGGATTTCGGCACAAAGTGCAGTCTCCTTGAGCTTGGCCGTTAGACGGGTTTGACTGAGGGCGAGGCCGGTGTTACAATAGAAGAAGGTGAAGTACATACCCGGTGGGAAAGGGGGTAGCACTTGAAATCCATGTTGATTGCCTGCCTCCTCCTGGCGGTCTGCCAATCTGCCTCCTCATATGAGCTGACCCTGACCGATCCGCAGGGTGACGATCATGGGCCAGGCACCTATGTCTATCCGCTGGATGCTGTCTTCACGTCCGGCTCGTTCGATATTGTAAGGTTCTCCGCCCGCGACGTCGGAACCAAAGCAAGATTCGAAATCGAGATAGCCGGCGCGGTCTCGGATCCGTGGGGCTCAGGCGCGGGTTTCTCTCTCCAGAGCATCGATATCTATATAGACAAGGATGGCGCCCTTGGCTCGGGATCGACGGCGAGCCTCGAGCGGAGGAATGTCGAATTCTCGCCGTCAAGCGCATGGGAGTATTGCGTCTGGTGTGCCCCGCCTTTTGACCACTTCCAGACCAACGTGATCGATGCCAGCGGAAATACCTTCACATCAGGCGTGGCCACGAGTGTTGACCAGGCACACCGTGTCATAAGTGTCGAGGTGCCGAAGAGTGTCATAGGCACGCCGGCCGCGGCCTGGAAATACGTAGTCCTCATGCTGAGTCAGAGCGGCTACGACCCCGGCAGGGTGAGAGCGGTCATGAAAAATGCCGGCCAGTGGGTCCTCGGAGGGGGCGACGACAGCCAATGGGATTCAAACGTCATCGACATGGTTGCCCAAGCCGGTGTGAGACAGGAGGCGCTGCTTGCGAATTACAATGCGACGCCTGGGGTGCGGCCCATACTCGTTAACAGGGCGGATGCCGTATCTCCTTCGATATCTCATAGCGCACCGGCTTCCTGGGAGGCACACATTCCGCTCCCAATCACTGCCGAGATTACCGACGACGTTGTTGTCGGGGCGAGCGTCTTTGTGAGGAAGCCCGGCCTGGCTTACCAAGAGGTCACGATGGGGCGGACAAGCGCCACAGGCTGGCGGGCCACTATACCCGGCTCGAAGGTAGATGTGGAAGGACTCCAGTATTACATATCCGCAACGGACGGAACCAACTCGAGCACGCTTCCCAGTCCGTCCGCTCCTTTTTTGGTGTCGGTCACGCCGGATGTCACCGGCCCGGCCGTCACGCACCTCGAAGCTCAGCCATCGGTGTTTTCTCCCAACGGCGACGGGTACAAAGACACATCTCTTATCACTGCCGAACTAAGCGAACCCGGCCACGTGTGGCTCAAGGTCTATGATTCCGCGGGCTTGCCGGTGAGGCCTCTATCTGACAGTTCATTTGCCGAGAGCATTCTCACTGCCGTGTGGGATGGGAAGAACCAGTTGGGGCAGACGGTCGTGGATGGGACTTACCGGGTTGTGGCAAGGTGCCGTGACCTCGCGGGCCTCCAGAGTGAGTCGGAGACCACACTTGTCGAGGTCAGGATCAACGAGCCCATGCGGCGCCTCGACGTCGTGCTCCTTTTCCACGCAAACCAGAATCTTGTTCCCTACGGCAAAGTGGGAAACCGCGCATGTTACAAAGGCGTGCTCCAGACGCTCAGGGCGCACCCCTCGCTGAAGTTCATGATCCACTTCTCCGGCAGCCTCATAAGCGATCTCCTGTGGTTCGATCCCGAGACCATAGAGATCCTGCGCCAGGGCGTTGTGGACGGGCAGTTCGAGATCGTGGGGAGCACGTACGCTCAGAACATCATCTATTCGACCAGGATCTCAGAGAGCGACTTCCAGATGAACCAGCACCAGATCGCAATTCACAAAGCCTTGATCGAGGCGACGTTTGGCGCAACACCTATAAGCTTCTGGAATCCAGAGAGGGTGTGGACTCAGAACATCGTCAAACTGCTCGCCGACAACGGCTACGAGAACGTCCAGATTGAGGATCATATCCTGATCGAAAGCGGGATCACGGGAAGCGAATATGCGGTTCGAACCACGACCTGGAACGGCAAGACAGTCAATGTCTTCAACGACGACAAGACCTTCGAGGGCATGGTAAACGGCGCCATAGACAGCGGAGACACTGCAAGCGTGATGTCATTCCTGAGGAACCTCTACAACGAGGACCAGAATGATCAGTACGCCGTCTGTTACCATGAGGATATGGAGGCAACGGGCCTCTGGGATTATGAATCCGGCGAGAATCCGCAGGTTGATTTTGCCAACCTCAACAAACTCCTCGTCGCCTTTGAGCGCGACCCAAGAATAAAGGTCACGACCTACAGCGAGTTTATGGGAACGCATGAGCCCATCGAGGACCTATCGCCGATTGCCGATGGTGCTGCGGACTGGATGGGAAGGGACGCCTGGTTTACGGAGAACGGTGCGCCCGAGGCAGAGGCCTATAGAGAGTTCTTCGATTCGATCCGAGATACGCTTAACACGATTCACTCGAGTTTCAGTCAGTTCGCGCCGGACACGGTTGTGGCACGAAGCCTCATGGATCATGCCTGGTTCACGCTCTGTGCGCATCAGTATGAGTTCGCTGTGCATAATTACGGCGGGATGGTTGGGACGACCCAGTGGGATCTCGCTCGAGATGCCCTGGTGAGTGCCCGTGCCGCAAGGTATGCGCTCGCGGCAGGCGGCGAAGTGGCGAGCACCCAGGACATCAACGGCGACACCATCCAGGAAGTCGTGTTTGTGGGACCGGCCGACCTTTTCGTGCTTTCACCCTATGGCGGAAAGCTTCTCTACTGGTTTGATCTCGAGGACGGCAAGGAGTTGGTCGGCAACGAGAACTTCATGCGTTCCTATGGTGAGACCTACACCAATGACAACGCCTACGCTCCGGTAGCACGCGGAAGCCAGGCTTATCCCTGGCTCAGCGGCAATATGATCTATCCCGAGATACACCAATGGACTTTCGAGGCACGGCGCCGTTGTTTCAATGATTCCATCTGGATCAACAGCGTGCCCCAGCGGGATCTTGTGAACAGGATCCTGACGTACGGCCTGGACTCAAACTATGTGGAGTTCCATTACGAGCTTGGGGCGACTGGTGTTACCAAGCGGATCACAGCGGCAGACCACTCGCTGTCAGTTGAGTATGCGTTCTCATCGGCTTCATCTCAGCCTGTCAACATCGACATAGAGGTTGAAAACGGACTGACCCCCGATTGCCTGGGTGTCATGATGTCAGGGAAGAAGGCGCTCAGATACTGGGATGGTGAGGACACCTCTTCGGTTTTCGATGACTCAATGCGTGGTGTGGCGAATGTCCTGAGTAACAGAGGGCTTCTCTTCGAATTCCTGGATTCGCCCACGTCAATCAATGGCGAGGAGGATGTCTTCGGCCTGGAGGTCAACCCACGCTGGCACTTCCAGATTCCGCCCTATGGGAGCGAGGCGGTGACCCTCAGGCTCAACATTCTCTCATATTCCGGCGTGAAACCTCGTGACCGCAACCGTCTTCACGGGAGCCTTCTCATCTTGCCGAACCCATCAAGAGGCAATGTTGACGTATATTTCCGCGGCATAGGGCCAACCGGACATTCTGCGGAAGTCTTTGACGTTTCGGGCAGGCTGGTGCAGACCTTGACCAGTACGACGGCCGATGATCGGCCTCTGGTCTCATGGAACGGTCTCGACCATTGCGGCCGACCCGTGGCAAGCGGGATCTACGTCGTGAGGGTTGGCTCGGGCGATCAGGCCTCGACCGGCAAAGTCGCCATAGTTAAATGACCCTGCCCCATAGCCCCTCCCGATTCCCATCACACCGTGGTCATCGCAGGCCTCCTGGAACCACGCATCTCAGGGCGGTCACAGGATGGGCCAGGGAGCCGTCCTTAGGCTTTGACTTTGCCGGTGCCACCAAGTAAACTCTTATGACAGGTAACCTGTCAGCCGAAACAAGTTAGGCAGGCCGAAGCATACTCGGCCTGAGGCTATTGAGTGGATAGGAGCATCTCTACAGGGACGGCTCACTGTGTACAACATCTGCGTCACAGGTACGGGTTATGTCGGCCTTGTTACAGGGGCATGCCTTGCCGATTTCGGCAACATCGTGAGGTGCGTTGACATTGATGATGCCAAGATCGCAACCCTGAAGAAGTGCGAAGTGCCCTTCTACGAACCCGGTCTCCAGGAGATCGTCAAGCGAAACGTTGACCGTGGCAGGCTCTCCTTTTCAAGCGATATCAAGTGGGGAATCGAGTTCTCCACCGTCGTTCTTGTCGCCGTTGGGACGCCGATGAGTGCGGAGGGTCAGGCCGACCTTTCCTATGTCGAGAAGGTGGCAAGGAGTGTGGGTGAGAATCTTAATGGGTACAAAGTGGTCGTCCTCAAGAGCACCGTGCCGGCAGGCACCTGTAACCTTGTCGAACGCCTGATCCGCGAGACCTCTGCGACAGGTCATCCCTTTGACGTGGTCTCCAATCCCGAGTTCCTGCGCGAGGGCTCTGCCATTGAGGATTTCATGAAACCGGCCAGAATCGTGCTCGGAGCCTCGAGCGAGAGAGCCTTTGACGTGATGACCGAGATCTACAAACCTCTGATCCTCGAGGATACACCCGTCATACGGACCGACGTCAAGACCGCAGAGATGATCAAGTATGCTTCCAATGCTTTCTTGGCGACCAAGATATCCTTCATGAACGAGATCGCAAACCTGTGCGAGGCCGTAGGGGCCGACGTTACCATGGTCGCAAGGGCTATGGGCCTTGATGACAGGATCGGCCCGAAGTTCTTGCGTGCAGGCGCGGGCTACGGGGGCTCGTGCTTCCCTAAGGATACCATGGCCCTGGTCAAGACCGCGGAGCGAGTCGGCTATGACCTCAGAATTGTGAAATCAGTGATTGCCGTAAATGAAACGCAGCGCCGTCGCATGGTTGAGAAGATCGAAAAAGCACTGGGTAGTGTCAAGGGCAAAACGGTTGCAATGCTCGGCCTTGCGTTTAAGCCCGACACCGATGATCTGAGGGATGCCCCCGCGATAGACATCGCGCGGGACCTTCTGGCAAAGGGCGCCATCCTGAGGGCCTACGATCCCGTGGCCATGGAACAGGCCAAGCATATTCTCAAAGGCGCGGCATTCTCGTCTGATGTCTTCGAGGCTGTGAAGGATGCTGATGCCGCTGTCTTTACCACCGAGTGGAACGAATTCAGAGACATTGATCTCGACAAGGTCAAGCGCCGCATGAAGTCCCCCATCATCGTTGATTGCAGAAACATCTATGAACCTTCAAGGATGCGAGAGCTTGGATTCACGTACTATAGTGTGGGCCGTGCACCCAAGGAGGGCTGAGATGCCGATCATAGAAGGTGTCGCGATAAAGCAGCTGAAGGTGATCCCTGACGAGCGTGGATTCTTGATGGAGATGCTGAGGTGCGATGACCCGATCTTCAGGAAGTTCGGACAGGTGTATCTTTCGGTTGCATATCCGGGGATCGTGAAGGGCTGGCATTATCACAAGTTGCAGACGGACTACTTCACTGTGGTCAAGGGCATGCTGAAGGTCGTGCTCTTCGATAGGCGGGAAAACTCCAAGACCTGCGGCATCGTAAATGAGTTTTTCATGGGGGAGAAGAACCCGATTCTGCTTACCATTCCGCCCCTGGTCGTGCACGGCTTGAAAGCCGCCGGCCCTGAGGCCGGTTACCTCATAAATTGCCCCGATATGCCTTACAACCATGCGAGCCCCGACGAATACAGGATCGATCCGCACGGCGGAGAGATTCCATATGACTGGACGACGAGGGACGGCTAATGGTGCCAAGGAAGCTTCTGATAACGGGCGGGGCCGGTTTCATAGGAAGCCATTTCACCAGGTATATCCTTGGTAAGTACCCCCAGACTGAAGTCGTTGTCCTGGATAAGCTCACCTACGCCGGCAACCTTGACAACCTCAAAGAGGCAGAAGGTGACCCCCGATACAGGTTCATCCGCGGCGACATCTGTGATGAGAAAGCGGTGGAGACCTCGGTCAGGGGGTGCGACTGCATCGTGAACTTCGCCGCCGAGACCCATGTGGACAGGTCGATAGGGGACCCGGCGAGTTTCATAAAGACCGATGTCTATGGAACCCACGTCCTGCTCGAGGCCACGAGGAAACTCGGTATACCCAAATTCATTCAGATCTCGACCGACGAAGTCTATGGGAATGCGGGAAGTGAGCCCTCAAGCGAGATGTCCCCGCTGATGCCCCAGAGCCCATATGCTGCAAGCAAGGCCGGTGCTGACCGGCTGGCCTATTCCTACTTTGTGACCTACGGGACCCCGGTTGTCATAACCAGGTGCACCAACAACTACGGCCCCAATCAGTATCCTGAGAAGATGGTGCCTCTGTTCGTGACCAATGCGATTGAAGACAAGCCTATGCCCGTTTATGGCACGGGGGAAAACACGCGTGACTGGATCTATGTGCTCGATCATGCAAGAGCGCTGGACGCCGTGATCAATGCCGAAGGGCTTGAAGGCGAGGTCTTGAATATCGGAAGCGGTGTTGAGGTGAGCGTGCTTGATATGGCCGAGCGGATCCTGAAGGCCCTGGGCAAACCCCGCACCATGGTGCAGATGGTTAAAGACCGGCCTGGGCACGTCCTCAGACACGCCGTGAAGACTGATAAGATCAGGTCGATGCTCGGATGGAGGGCCGAAGTTGATTTCGACCGAGGCCTTGCGATGACCGTTGAGTGGTATCTCAAGAACAGACAATGGTGGGAGAGGATAAAGAGCGGGGAGTTCCTGGAATACTACAAGAGGATGTATTCGGAGATAGGGTAGGACCAAGGAGGCATGAGGACGGGGTATGAGGAGGGGGCATGAGGTGGGGGGCGGAGATAGCGCAGAACGGAGATAGGGTCGTGGCCGGCAAGAGATTGGAGAAGGCCTGAGGGACGGATCGAGAAGGTGGAGATGAGATAGCGATGAGAATAGTAGTCACGGGTGCCGCCGGTTTTCTTGGATCGCATCTTTGCGATTGTCTTCTCGCGAAGGGCCATGCGGTGATCGGGCTCGATAACCTGATCACAGGTTCCACCAGGAATATAGAACATCTTGCGGGCCATGACAGGTTCAAGTTCATCCTGCATGATGTCACGGAATACATCTATATCAGCGGGCCGGTCGATGCGGTGCTTCACTTTGCGTCACCCGCGAGCCCCGTGGATTACCTCGAGTACCCCATTCAGACGCTCAAGGTTGGTGCCCTCGGAACGCACAAGGCCCTCGGGCTTGCCAGGGACAAGGAGGCCAGGTTCCTCCTGGCGTCCTCATCTGAGGTCTATGGCGATCCTCTGGTCCATCCGCAGCGCGAAGAGTACTGGGGAAACGTTAATCCCATAGGGCCGCGCGGCGTCTATGACGAAGCCAAGCGTTTCGGCGAGGCGATGACGTTCGCCTATCACCGGACCCATGGCATTGACACCAAGATCGCCAGGATCTTCAACACCTACGGGCCCAGGATGCGTTCAGGCGATGGCCGAGTGGTTCCCAATTTCATCACGCAGGCCCTATCCGGAAAGCCTCTGACGGTCTTTGGTGACGGGAACCAGACAAGAAGTTTCTGCTATGTGAGCGATCTCGTGGAAGGCCTTTACAGGCTTCTGATATCTGATGTGAACGAGCCCGTTAATCTCGGCAACCCGACCGAAATGAGAATAAGCGATTTCGCAACCAGGATCATTGAACTCACGGGCAGCCGGAGCGACATCGTGTTCCAGAGGTTGCCGGTTGACGATCCCAAAGTGAGGCAGCCCGACATCACGAGGGCGCGCGAGCTGCTCGGCTGGCAGCCAGAGGTGCCGCTTGATGAGGGCCTTCGCCAGACGATAGAGTTCTTCAAGATGTAGCGACACGGGTATGCAGCAGTACCGGATTGACACCGGGTGATCGGAGGTTTCGATGGTAAAGGTCGCTGTAGTGGGGGTGGGTTACTGGGGCCCCAATTTCGTAAGAATAATGGATGAGATTGCCGATGCGCGCCTTGTCACGGTCTGCGACAGCGATCGCAAGAGGATTGAAAGGCTGGCCACACTCTACCCGCATGTGAAGTTCACCGAGAGCGTGGATGCGCTTGTCTCTGACAAGGAAGTTGAGGCCGTGGTTGTCGCGACAGGATCCGATAGCCATTACGATATCACGCGCAAGTGCCTGATGGCGGGTAAGCACGTTCTGGTTGAGAAGCCGATTGCCCTCAACTCAGCCGAGGCGAGGGAGCTGATCGATCTCGCGGCAAAGCAGAAGATGGTGCTGCTTGTGGGACATCTTCTGAGGTATCACAGGGGGGTCATAAGACTCAAGCAATACATAGACGAAGGCTATCTAGGCAAGATTCTTTACATATATACGACTCGCGTAAATCTAGGAAGAATAAGGAAAGAAGAGAGCGCCCTCTGGAGTTTCGCCACCCACGATATATCTGTGGTAACGCACCTGGTCGGATCCAAGGCCCAGTGGGTCTCCGCAACCGGTCAGGCATATGTGAGGAAAGGGATTTACGATGTTGTCTTTGTCACCATTCATTTTGCCGACAACGTGATGGCCCATCTGCACGTGAGCTGGCTTGATCCCCACAAGATAAGGCAGGTGACGGTTGTCGGGGATAAGAAGATGGCTGTCCTCGATGATATGCAGGCCACCGAGAAGCTGCGTATCTACGACAAGGGGGTTGACTTCGTGCCATCCTACGGCAACTATGGCGAATCGCTGACCCTGAGAGTTGGGGACATCTACATTCCCAAGATAGACCTTGTCGAGCCGCTCAAGGCCGAATGCCAACATTTCCTTGACTGTATCATGAAAGGTGTGAAGCCCATCACCGACGGAGAATCGGGCCGCCAAGTTGTCAGCGTGCTCGAGGCGGCTGAGAAGTCGCTGCGTGGCGGCAGCTGCGCCATCGAGATCGAAGGTTGATTGGAGGCAATTGATGGAAGGGACGATACATCCGACGGCGAAGGTAGCGGAAGGGGTTGAGTCCGGACCCTGCGTCCACATCGGCGCTGGCGTCACGATCGGGAAGGGCACGAAGATCGGGAACTTCGTGGTGATACACGCCGACACGGCGATAGGGGAGAACGTGGTGATCGGTGATAACAGCGTCATAGGCAAGACTCCGATGAAAGCCGCCATAAGCACCTTGAAGCCCAAGCAGCTTCCGCCTGCGGTGCTCTCCGACGGCGTCATAATAGGCGCACTTGTTGCCATATACAGGGGGGCGAAGATAGGCCAGGGAGTCATGATCGCCGACCTATCATCTGTCCGGGAGGATGTCGAGATCGGCAAGTTTACCATCGTAGGAAGAGGCGCTGCGATCGAGAATGACACCCGGATTGGCAACTATGTGAAGATCGAGACCAATGCTTATGTGACCGCACACACCAGGATCGAAGATAGGTGCTTTATCGCGCCGATGGTCACCATGACCAATGATAATTATCTCGGAAGGACCGAAGAGCGGTTCAAATACACCAAAGGCCCGCACCTTAAGAAGGGGGCGCGCATCGGGGCCAATGCCACGCTGATGCCCGGAATCACGATTGGCGAAGACGCCGTTGTGGCTGCGGGGTCCCTCGTTACGAAGGATGTCCCACCGCGGAAGATCGTTGCTGGCGTACCGGCCGGCATATTCAGGGACACTCCCAAAGAGCAGCTCGTGGAGATGCAAGGTTACCCGGAGGATTGACGGAGGTACATCAGTTGAAAGTCCCCCAGATTGATTTAGTGAGGCAGTATAAGCGGTTGAAAACGGAGATAGACGGAGCAGTGGCCGAGGTGCTTCAGAGCGGCGGCTTCATAATGGGGCGTTGGGTCGAAGAGATCGAGAAGGTCGTTGCGGGACTCTGCGGCGCCAGGTATGGCATTGGTGTGGCATCGGGAACGGACGCCCTTGACATAGCCCTTGCTGCCTGTGAGGTCAGGCCGGGCGATGAGGTGATAACCTCACCGTTCTCATTCGTCTCGGTTGCCGAAGTGGTTATCAGAATGGGCGCAAAGCCGGTGTTCGCGGACATTGACCCCAGGACTTACAATATTGATCCTGACCAGATCGCCGCGAGGATCACTTCCAGAACCAGAGCGATCGTGCCCGTTCATCTTTACGGGCAGAGCGCAGATATGGACCCCGTACTTGAGATCGGCAAGAGCAAAGGGATTCCCGTGATCGAGGACATGGCTCAGGCGATCGGCGCACGTTACAAGGGCAAACCCGTGGGATCGATGGGTGCCATGGCCTGCATCAGTTTCTATCCGACCAAGAATCTGGGCTGCTGCGGCGACGGAGGCATGATCCTCACCAGCGATGATGCCCTGAGGGACAAGGCGGCTTCCCTTCGGAAACATGGCCAGGGCGACAAATACAATTACAAATACATCGGCGTAAACAGCAGGCTCGATTCGATTCAAGCGGCCATTCTGTTGGCGAAGGCCGCAAATCTCGACCAATGGAACGGCGAGCGGCGGAGACTCGCAGCGCTTTATGATCAGATGCTCAAGGGGCTCCCGATTGAGACGCCGTATGCGGCGCCATATGCCTATCACGTCTATCACCAGTATACTACCCAGGCTGATAGGAGAGACCATCTCCAGGCACATCTCAAGGAAAGGGGCGTAGGCACTGCCATCCACTACCCGCTCGGAATTCATATGCAGGATGCTTACCGCAACCTCGGCTACAAGGAGGGTGATCTTCCTAACAATGACGAGGCTGCCCGGCGAGTGCTGTCGCTGCCAATGTTTCCGGAGCTTGAAGAAGCCGAAGTGGAATATGTTGCCGACTCGATAAGGGAGTTCTATGGATCAGGGAGTTCGAAGAAATGAGTGAGCGGCGTGCCCTCATCACTGGAGGCGCGGGCTTCATAGGTTCGCACCTTGCCGCAAGCGAGTCATCCATAGAGTATGTGCCTTATGGCACTGCTTACGGGAAGGGTTTCGAGGATATGACCAGGCGGGTCCCCGACCTCACCAGAATCCACTGGCTGATAGGATACGAGCCGCGCACTGACCTCGATGGCATCATCACCAGCGTCATCGAGTATCTGAAACGCTAGTATCCCCAAAACTTCGCTAAATTACCTTGACAATCCTGGGCTGCATTCCTATGATTGCCACACAGGGGTTACTCTGTGCAAGGAGTGCGTTCTTGGACAATGTGCTTTTGTACTCCGGGATAGGCCTGCTTGGCTTCAGCCTTTCCCTTGTGTGTGTACCTTTCAGTAGAAGGGTCTCGAGCCTCTTGAAGGCGGTCGATGTCCCCGTTCCCCATAAGGTCCACAGCACCCCGATGCCAAGGCTGGGAGGGCTGGCCATATATGGCGGTTTCTGGCTGAGCGTGCTCGTCCTCAGGCTTGTCTATCCTGAAGTGCTGTCGGGTGTCGAGCACCGGTTGGAAGGCCTGCTTCTCGGCAGTTCGCTCATCCTATGCATAGGTATGCTTGACGATATATTCGGACTCACGGCCTTCCTCAAGCTGGTTGTGGAGGTCGCAGCCGCCATAGTGGTCGTAAGCGTCGGTTTCAGAGTGATGCCCCACGGCAGCCTGGCCTTTCTCGGCAGGTTCGGGGAGATTCTGGTACTCGTTGGGAGCGCGGTTTGGGTTATCTGGGTGACCAACGTCTTCAATCTGGCCGATGGGCTGGACGGCCTTGCCGCAGGGATAGGCGGCATAGTGAGCTTAAGCACCTTCGTCATAGGAATGAGTCTGGGAATGGTTTGGGTCAGCATAATAAGCATCGTGCTTTTCGGCGTATGCAGCGGCTTCCTTGTGCATAACTTCCCTCCCGCGCGCATCTTCATGGGCGACAGCGGCAGCCTCTTCCTTGGATTCATGTTCGCCTGCGTTATAATGGGTTTCAGCGGCCTCGATGGAAGGCATGGGCTGTCCATGATCGGAGTGCTCCTGCTCGGCGTGCCCATGATAGATGGAGTGAGTGCGGTCTTGAGGAGGGTCTTGAACGGCAAGAGCATCATGCAAGGTGATCGGGATCACCTGCACTACAAGCTGCTGCTCCGCAACGGGAGCAGGCGCAAAGTGGCATTGACGATCTATATGATGACCGTGGGATTCAGCGCTCTTGCCCTCCTAATATACTTCAAGTTCAACGGGCAGGGGCCACTGATTGCCCTCAGCGGCACGTGTGTCGCCGCGGTGCTCTGCGTAAAGCGCTTCAGGCTCCTGGATCTCTATATCAGCAAATATCATCTCTTGCCGGGCCGGAGTGTGTCGGGATTTCTGCTTGACGAAGACGTGCCGGACCGCCAAGAAAGCCCTGAGGAGACGAAGCCGGAGTTAACGCCGGTTTCGTAGATCACCAGCAACATCAAGACGCTGCCAATGAGGACCGCTCCCCCGCCTCTATTTCCAGAGTGCCTTAATACTTCCCCAGGTCGTGGCTTGTTCTCTGACTCCCGCACATGACAACTGATCAAATGATATATAGTCAAGCCTTGTTCTGGTTCCCTGGGTGAGCTCGATTCTTACGGTGAAGGTTCCCTGCGAAAGCACGAGACTGTCGCTCCCGGCGACGGTCGCATAGACGTTTACTCAACCAATACCCTTACCCAGGGTGTGATACGTCGATGTGACGTCTCCGCCGTCCGGGCTGGCGCCAAAGATCGTAGACTTGAGATAACTCTCGTAATTGAGGTAGCCGGCGGAGCGCAGCGAATCGGTATGGATGTATGTCTCGGGCGCATCGAGCACGACTTCAATCCAATCTCCGACTGCATCAAAACCTTCGACGGCAAACCCGCCGCTTGCGCCACTGCAAGGCACCACGTAAATGGTGTCGCCGCCTGCGTTATAGCGGTCAACGTAGCTCTCGGCCTCAACGATTATAGCCTGCGACGCAGACGCCGAAAGAAGCAGTGCCAGACCAACAAGCAAAACCATTCTTGCCAAGTGTTCCACCCCCTTCCCAGCATATCGTTGTTGATTGCAACCGATAGCTTACCACCTCTGGCCCCCGAATTCAAATGGAATCTGGGTTGGGGGTGGGGTTGGGGGCGCTTATCTGCGGGTGAAATCCACATTCAGGAACCAGCGAGGCCCGAATGATCGGCCCGGTTCCTTCGGTCCATCGTTGCTTGACTGGTACTTGTCCCTGTGTTACTTTGACATCACAATTTGCAAGAAGATCATCTTCTGGGAAAGGGGATACAATGTTAGACCCTAAGTTCGTCAGAGCCAATCTCGATCGCGTCAGAGCTGCCATCGAAGCCAAAGGTGAGAAGGTTAATCTTGACGAGTACGTTGCCCTTGATAAGGGGCGCCTGGCGCTGCTTGTCGAAGTTGACTCACTCAAGGCGGAGCGCAACAGGGTCTCAGAGGAGATCGCCGGCGAGGTCAAGGCTGGCGGCAATCCGGCTCGGAAGATCGAGAGCATGCGGGCTGTCTCCAAACGAATAAAGGAATATGACGACAAGTTGAAAAGTCTTGAGGAGAACCTTGAGAAGTTGATTCTGTGGATTCCCAATGTCCATGATCCTTCCGTCCCCGTCGGATGCGGCGAGGAAGACAACAGAGTGGTGCGCGCGTGGGGCGAGAAGCCTCAGTTCGATTTTGAGCCGGTGGTGCACTGGGACATAGCAGAAGCACTGGGAATAGTTGATTTCAGGCGCGGTTCCACGATTTCGCAGAGCAACTTCGTCGTCTTCAAGGGAATGGGTGCCAGGCTCGTGAGAGCCATCATAAATTTCATGCTGGACCTGCATACCAAGAAGCATGGATATGAAGAGGTCTGGCCCCCGGCCCTTGTGAACAGGGCCTCGATGATAGGAACAGGGCAACTCCCCAAGCTTGAAGAAGACATGTATCACTGCAATGTCGATGACCTGTTTCTCATACCGACAGCCGAGGTACCGCTCACCAACCTCCACCGGGATGAGATCCTCGACGGTGCCGACCTGCCAGTCTACTATACTGCCTACACGCCTTGTTTCAGACGAGAAGCAGGTTCATACGGCAAGGACACACGCGGGCTCAACCGTGTTCACCAATTCGACAAGGTGGAACTGGTCAAGTTCGTAGCACCGGAGACCAGCTATGACGAGCTCGAGAAACTGGTCAACGATGCCGAGGAAGTGCTCCAGGCGTTTGGCCTTCACTACCGAGTGAATCTCCTCTGCACAGGGGAGCTCAGCTTCTCTGCATCCAAGTGCTACGATCTCGAGGCATGGAGCCCGGCGCAGAAGAAGTGGCTCGAGGTATCGTCCTGCAGCAATTTCGAGGATTTCCAGGCGCGCCGAATGGGTGTGAGGTACAGACCGGCCCCTGGGGAGAGGGTACGGCTGGTTCATACCCTCAACGGTTCAGGAGTAGCCCTGCCCAGGACCATCATTGCCATTCTGGAGACCTACCAGACAAAGGACGGCAGGGTGAGAGTGCCCGAGGTGCTCGTGCCCTACATGGACGGTGCGGAAGTAATTGAATGAATGTGAGCGGATGGGAGCGAAGCACGGTCCTCGGCTCCTGGTTGACGGGACCGCGGGAAGACTTGCCCGCTGGCTCAGGATTTTCGGCCTCGATGTTGAATACGTCGGGGCGTGTGAACCATCGTCCATAACGAGGCTTGCCAGACAGTCGGGCAGGAAAGCCGTAACAAGAAACAGGAACCTTGCAGGGCGGCTTCGAGGTGCCGCAATACTCCTTCAGAGTGAACGCCTCGACGAGCAGCTTAAGCAGGTGATCGGTGAGCTGGGGCGCGAGAGGTGTGAGGTCTTCTCGCGATGCAATATCTGCAATGCGAAACTGGCCGGTGTTGCTAAGGAGCGTGTGAGGGGCAGGGTGCCCGAATATGTCTACATGAATCATGACAGGTTCTCGGCCTGTCCGGTCTGCGGCAGATACTACTGGCAGGGAACTCACTGGCAGCATATGCTTGCGGAGATCGAAGCCGTCCTGGAGGGGAAGCGCCATGGATAGAGAGAGCACAATCACCGAGCATGATGTTCCAGTTCTCAAGGTGGAGGGTGAGACCATTCCCGAGGTATGGGAGAAGGCAGTATTGCTTTGCTGGGAAAAGGGAGTGGGCGTAAAGACCGAATACGACAAGAGGGACGACCCCCCGAGCAAGGACTGCTCAATGGTCATGGTAGTCAAGAACCCTCTCGGGGAGCCGAGGATACATCGGGCTTTCCCCGGAGGACTTGAAGACCTTGAGGTTTACAGACTCGAAGTGGTTGAAGGTATTCACGATCACTGGATAAATCCTGACGAAGGCAAATGGAGCTACACCTACCACGAGCGACTCTTCGCTTACCCCTATGGAGGCGAGCGCATCGACCAGATTGACTATGCGATCGAGAAGCTTGCGGAAGCATCATTCTCAAGAAGAGCCCAGGCCATAACATGGAACGTGAAAACCGATAGGCTGGTCAGCGATCCTCCGTGTCTTCAGCGGGTGTGGCTCAGGCTCACCGAGAATGACAACGATCTTGTCTTGAACGTGAATGCCCACTGGCGCTCGCGGGATGCTTACAAGGCGGCGTTCATGAATCTTTTTGCGCTGACCGATCTCATGAGGGTGATAGGGGAGAGGCTTGGGGAGAGAATCCGAAGGCCGGTCTCTCTCGGCAGGTATGCGGAGTTTATCGACAGCTTCCACATCTACGGTTCGTACTTCACCGAGTTTGAGGGGTTCTTGAAGACCGTGAAGAACAGGCGATTCGAAGACAGGGTGTGGAACTCCATCTTTGCAGAGCCCTTCTTCGCGGAGGCGAGAAAAAAGGTCAAGGGAGTGTCTTGATTTGGTGTCGCGTTTGATTAGGTTCAGGGTGGGAGTAGGAAAATGAGCCCTGTGGTGATAGGTGGTCCGGCGCGGATAAGAACCTATGCCTTTATCATGGCGATGGCTCTGGTGATCGTCATATTCGGGTACACCTATTCGCTTGTCAGAAGCTTTGAGAAACAAACCGATATTCTCACCCGGGTTTTTGCGAAGTTCTGCGCGGCTGCCACCTATCCTGCGACTAAGAATGAGGAAGTGAGAAACATCTTTAATCAAGTGATAAAGGACATAAACTTCCCGATCGTCATCACCGACCCCCGGGGTGTACCCTACACTTGGAAAAACATTGGGCAGAATCTCAATCCTGATGATGTGAGCTGGGAAATCTTCGCATCTGCAACTGCCGGCAATCCGCCTCCGGGGACACTGTCCGAGGTCTTGGCGATCGTCAAGCAGATGGACAAGAAGAATCATCCGGTGATGATGGTGGATCCGGCGGCCGGGCGCTTTCTGGGCATGGTGCATTATGGTCTTCCTGCGATAACCAGGACGCTGAAGCTGCTGCCGTTTGCCACCGGTGTGCTCCTGTGCGTCTTTGTCATCATGGGCTACGTCGGGTTGAGGGGCATCATCGTCGGAGAAAGCAGATCGATCTGGGTCGGGATGGCGAAGGAGACTGCTCACCAGCTCGGGACGCCTCTCTCTTCGCTGATGGGATGGTTGCAGCTCTTGAAAGAGAGATGCGCCGATGACCGCATGAGGGAAACAGTGCGGGAGATGGAGAAAGACGTCCTGAGGTTGAGCAAGATATCTTCAAGATTCGGCAAGGTCGGCTCGCCGCCGAGGTTGGACAAAGAGGATGTTGTGGAGATTGTCCGGAGTGCCGTTGACTATCAGAAGCGAAGGCTTCCTTCCATGGGCAGGGAGATCCAGATAAGGGAACACTTCGGGAATGTCCCCAAGACGCTTGTGAATCCTGATCTCCTCGAATGGGCGGTGGAGAACTTGCTTAAGAACGCGCTTGATGCCATGGACAAGCCCACAGGTGTCATCGAGGTGCGGACCACTTACGTTCCTCGCAAAGGCATAATCTCGATTGAGGTTGAGGACAACGGCAAGGGCATCGGCTCAAAAGCCGTGAAGAGGATATTTGAGCCCGGCTACACAACGAGGAAAGGTGGTTGGGGGCTTGGGCTTGCGCTCGCAAGACGCGTCGTCGAAGAATACCACCATGGCAAGCTCAGCCTTCTTAGGACGGGACCTGAAGGATCGCTTTTCGTCATGGAAATCCCGGCGGTGGGCTGAGAGGCGAGTGATCGGGCGGCCCGCGTGGACCTGGTTCGAGGGCGAGGGATGGGTTCG
>CAYHHI010000009.1:0-84615 GCA_964356335.1 uncultured bacterium | reverse complement strand
CAGCACAGACGACGACATCTTCTCGGTATGGCTTGATGGCTTCGAGGAAGGCGTCCGGCTCAGCGGGCAGGTTGCGATGGAGCAGGATCTGGCCAGCCTGGTCCACGACACAGATGTACATGGACCTGGTGTGGAGATCGACACCGCAGTAGAAGAGGTGCTGTTTGGTATAGAATCTCATTGAGGTCTCCTCCTTTCAGTGAGACGGGTTACCCCGAGCATACGCTCGGGAGGCTCCCTAAGGGGAGGCCTCAATGAGTATCCAGTGGCTGGAGCGGACTTGGCTTCGGCGGCATGGCTCTTGCGATGGAAGCTGGCAAGCGCCCCGCCGCCTCCGCCAGCCACTCACCCGCACCGTTCGGGTTCAGGTCGCGATAATAACGCTTGACGTTAATAGCGCGGTGCGGTATTATTGAGCCATGATAAGGTCGTTTCGCGACCAGGAAAGCGAGAGAGTGTTTCGGCGAGAGGCCTCTCGCAGATTCCCTCCGAATGTCCATCGGGCGGCACTGCGGAAGCTTTTGATCCTGGATGCTGCGGAGTCATTGCATGATCTGGCCGTGCCCCCGGGCAATAGACTTGAGAAGTTGAAGGGGAGACGCGACGGCCAGCATAGTATTCGGATCAATGGCCAGTGGCGCGTCTGCTTCCGGTGGGAGCGTGGCGACGCCTATGAAGTGGAGATAGCTGATTACCATTAGGAGGCCTGACATGCGGAGCAAGATTATCGCACCGATACACCCCGGGGAGATACTGCTGGAGGAGTTCCTGAGACCACTGCAGATCACCCAGTATCGTCTGGCGAAAGACATAACCGTCCCGCCGCGACGGGTCAACGAGATAGTTCATGGGAAGCGTGCGATTTCGGCGGACACGGCACTCCGGCTGTCCAGGTACTTCGGCACCAGCGATCGCTTTTGGCTGAATCTGCAGACGCGCTACGATCTTGAGATCCAGCGGGAACGGCTGAAAGATCGACTAGAGCGTGAGGTAGTGGTTTTAAGGTCGGATGACTAGAGAACTGAACCCGAACAAGTGGCTGGAGCGGGCGGCTCCGTCGGCGGCATGGCTCTTGCGATGAGAGCGAGCAACAGCCGCGCCACCTTGCCCCGCCGCACAGCCACACCGTTCTGCCCGAAGGGCCCCGGCGGATCAAGATTAATGTTGACGGGGATGATGCCGATATGTACAATTGTACTAGTGGGGTAAGGCGAGATGAATCTTGTCGTAGACACATCGGTAATCATAGCCGTGCTCACAAGTGAGCCTGAGCGTTCGGCACTTGTCAAGTTGACGCGTGGGGTCGACCTGATAGCACCGGCGTCTGTTCATTGGGAGGTCGGCAACGCCCTGGCAGCCATGTTCAAACGGGGCCGGATCAAGCCTGGCCAGATCAGGCAGGTGCTGAGGGCCTACGGACGCATCCCGATCCGATATGTGGACGTCCCGTTGGGCGATGCCCTTGATCTGGCCGTTGAGCATGGATTGTATGCCTATGATGCGTATGTGCTAGCCTGTGCACTGAGCCAGCGTTGTCGGTTGGTGTCACTGGACAAAGGGCTTGTTCGAGCTGCCAGTGCGGCAAGTGTCGGAGTGTTGGAGGTGAGAGAATGAAGGTGTACACATACTCGGAGGCCCGCCAGAGGCTTGCCGCCCTCCTGGAGAAGGCCAGACGCGAGGGATCCGTTCGGATACGCCGGCGGGATGGCCAGGTTTTCGTGGTGCATCCACAGGCCGCCTCGGAGGCCCCATTAGATGTTGGTGGAGTCAATCTGGGACTGAGCCGCGAAGAGATCGTGCATATGGTGCGCGAGGGGCGGAAGCGAATTGAGTAGCGCTGTTGCGGGCAGAACAAGCGGCTCGTTCGGACGGAGACTACGGTGTCACGTCTGTTGCATAGCAACAGCCGCGCCACCTTGCCCCGCCGCTCAGCCACACCGTTGGCCGGCAACAAACATCTTGACATGTAGTTACACTGTCGTTACACTGTAGACATGGGGACCATTCGCTTTGTCTGGGACGAAAGAAAGAACGCTATCAACAAGCGGAAGCATGGCGTTTCGTTCGAAGAGGGCCAGACAGTACTCAGCGACGATAACGCTTTGTTCATGCATGACCCCGACCATTCTGCTGATGAAGACCGGTTTCTTCTCTTGGGTCTCAGCGCGATTGCCCGATTGCTCGTCGTGTGCCATTGCTATCGAGAAGAAACGGATACTATCCGTATAATATCCGTGTGGAAAGCCACCAAATCAGAGACAACACAGTATGTGCAAAGGAGAGAATCATGAGAAAGGGATACGACTTTTCGAAGGCAACAAAGAACCCTTACGCCAAGCGCGTAAAGCGGCAGCTCACGATCCGAGTGGATGATGCGACGATCACATATTTCAGGGCACTTGCCGAAGAGGTGAATGTCCCTTATCAGACGCTAATCAATATGTATCTTCGTGATTGCGCGGCGTCGCGTCGCCGCTTGGCTATGAAGTGGATACCAGCGGCATAACGCCGGCCAACCGTTGCCTGCACACGGATGGCCGTCAGCCTTCGGCTTCCGGCCACCGGTGAGACATACGTTGATATGACTTCCGATGTCAAGCGATTAGCTCATGGATCCTGATGTCCTTTCCTTAGTATGGTGAGTCCGGGAAGAGGCGGAGCCAGTAATCGCGACGGTTGATCCTGCTGATATCCGTGGGTTGGTTACCACCTTACTTGGACTCGTCTGGCGCCTTCCTCGGTCTAGCAACGAGGGTCTTGAGCCTCTTAACGTTTTCGAGGGTTGCGCCCTGCCGGGGCTGCACCTCTTCCCAGGACTGTGCTTCATAGGCTGTAGGCCGGCTGTTGGATCTGATTGGCAATGGCCCACATGAAAGCTGCGAGTTCTCGAGCGATGGCAGTGATGACGACATTGGGGTTCTTGCCTCTGGCAGTGAGGCGATGGAATCGTTTGCACAGCCGTATCTGTGCCTTCCAGGCGATGTCCTGGACGGGAGTGGGCAGATTCTGCTGACGCAGTTGAATGCTGCGGGAGACTTTGGCTGGGTAGTGGTATGCCCAGGCGGCCTCGATGAGGACACGACGTGCATGGCCGTTGCCAGCTTTGGTAATGCCGCCGAGGTGACGAGAGTCGCCGCTGGAGTACTCGCTGGGAGTGAGTCCGAGGTAGGCCATTAGTTGCCTGGGGTTGTTGAACCGAGTGATGTCACCGACTTCAGCTGCCACTGTAGCGGCAACGGTGAACTGTACCCCCGGGAGTGCCTGTAAGGCTTGGACAAGAGGATAGAGTCGCCAGGATGAGGTGAGCTCCTTAAGTTCGGCGTCGATGCGAGCGAGGCGCTCCACATGTTGGGAGACTGCGCGGAGGTATTCTTGGAATACGATCTGCTGAGCAGGCGTAGGGCAGACGACTTCGGAGAGCCACCTGAGGTGAACCTGATTCCAGTTGGCACTGCCGGTATAGCGGATGTCGAGACGCAAGAGGAAGGATTTGAGTCGGAACCTGGCAGACTTCAGGTCGCACGTGGCGTCCTCGCGGGCGCGGCACAGGTCACGTATGGCCTCGTCTTCGACCCGGGGAACATATACCGGAGTGAGATCGCCGGAGCGCATGAGGCGGGCTAATTGGACGGCAGCGCGGCGGTCAGTCTTGACTCGATCTCCTGCCCTTCGAGGTATGAGAGACGGTGCAACGACCACACACTCGAGGCTCTTCTTGGTCAGGTAGCGATAGAGGGTGTAGCCGCAGGGGCCGGCTTCATAAGCGAAGACAACCTGTTGAGCCTTGGATTGGAGAACGCGAATCATCTTGTCGATGTCGCACTGGCGAGTGCCGATGGGACCGAGGAAGGTGACCTCGGCGGGGCGGTCCTCTGGAGCATAGGCTACGGAGATAAAATCCTTATGTACATCCAAATCGACAAAAATGGTGGTACAATGGTGCATGGCTGACCTCCGCGGTTAATGGTTGATACCCTTATGAGGCTCTGGTCTCTGTGAGGCCAACCCTCGATTATGGAGGTCAGCCTCAGGTACACGGAAGTCATAATGTCTAGCGTGCAGGGGTCGGGCGATGAATTTGGGATGGGATTAGGTTGGATTTTGGGCTTGACAATCCGGCCGACCGTGATTACAATGTGATCACGGAGGTTTAAACGCCATGAAAGCACGAATCGTCAAGATAGGTAATTCGCAGGGCATCCGGATTCCCAAGCCCTTGATTCTTCAGGTGGGCCTGAAGGGAGAAGTGGAGTTGGAAGTCGAGGATAATCGGTTGGTCATAAGCCACGCGTGCCGGCCACGGGCGAGATGGGCGGAGGCCTTTCGGCAGATGGCTGAGCGTGGCGATGACAGTTTGTTGGACGGCGATGTAGTGACCGCCAGCCGGTGGGATGAGGAGGGGTGGGAGTGGAAGTAAGTCGATTCGAGGTGTATCTGGTAAATCTAGATCCAACAGTGGGCAGTGAGATTCGCAAGAAGCGGCCGTGCGCCGTGATTTCCCCCGATGAGATGAACCAGCATATTCGGACAGTCATTGTCGCACCGATGACGACGAAGGGTCAGGCATATCCAACCCGAGTGGAATGCCGGTTTCGGGGGAAGTCAGGGCAGGTCGTCCTGGACCAGATCAGGACCGTGGACAAGGCCCGCTTAGTCAAGAGGCTTGGGCGCCTCGACAGACGCACAGCGGAGCGAGTTCTATCGGTTCTTGGTGAGATGTTTGCACGCTAACACGTGGCTTGAGACGGACGGATGCTGCGGCGTGAAAGCGGACGCAAATCATGAGAGACTTTTTCATTGGTGAAGCATGTTCGGAGGTACAAGGTGATATCGGTAGGAAAGCCAGAATAGAAAGGAGTCATCCCAATGGTGAGTCAAAAAGGCAATTATCGTCGCGGTGGTCTGTTCTTGTTTGTCGCATCTCTAATGGCATTACTTATAGCTATTGTATTCCATGCTCCACCAGTAGCTTTGGGAAGTATTGCTGTCTTCGGTCTTGGACCATCCGTTGTCTTAATTCTTATAGGGAACCGCCGTCAATCGTCGCCCATCAAGAGTATGCGCAAAAATGAATAGGTGACGGCTCTGTGAAGTGCGATAAAATAAATTGCTGGGCTTCGTATCCTTTCGAATCACACCTAGACACACCAGAAAAGGTCGCGAAGTTCAACAAGATGCTCAAGAAGTTCGGTGCGAAATGACAGGTGACAGAAAAGGGGAAAGACACCTAACAAGCGGCTCGAGCGGACTTTGCTACGGCGGCATGGCTCTTGCGGAAGGCAGGGCAACAGCCCCGCCGCCTCCGCCCGCCACTCAGCCACGCCGTTGGCACGCTAGTGAGATACGAGGATGGTGCAAGCTCGGAATCTCGTGCATGAATCCGTCCGGGGGTGTATGATTAATCTCGACACCGAGTTCTGAGAGGATTGTCCTCTCTGCCAAGAGGAGTTCGCTGAAATGGCTGATCACCAGGAGCAGTTCATCGTTGATGGAAGTGGACGAACGACGGGTGTTCTCTTGCCCCTGCGGCGGTACCGGAAGCTGATGGAGGACATTCACGATCTGGCCATCGTGGCCGAGCGCAGAAAGGAAAAGCCTATTCCCCTGGCGGAGCTGAAGCGCCGGTTGAAGAAGAATGCCCACGTATAGGGTCGTCGTCAAGCCATCAGTGGAGAAGGACTTGCGCTCTGTTCCCACGGCAGTAGCCGAGAGAGTGCTTGGTGTGATCGATGGGCTGCGAGAACAACCATTCCCGAGAAACAGCGTGAAGCTCACGGGCACGGAGGGGCTTCACCGGGTTCGAATCGGGCAGTATCGAGTGATCTACGCGGTGGATCGCGGTGCTCGGCTGATCACAGTGCATTACATCCGCCATCGTCGAGAGGTCTACCGGATGTTGTGATAGTTACGCCGCGTTGGCCCGATAGTTGTGAGCTGCGAAAGCGCGCGCCAACCAGTGGCGGGAGCGGACGGCTGCTTCAGCGGCAGGGCTCTTGCGGAAGGCAGGGCAACAGCCCCGCCGCCTCCGCCCGCCGCACAGCCACACCGTTGGCCAGAAGGGAATGACGGATGGTGGCAGAAACTGGCTTGACAACTATACGCCAGTGGCGTATACTATTCCATGCGGTTCATTGAGACGCCTATCTTCACCAGAGAGGTCACGCGACTTCTGCCGGATGATGAATACCGGGCACTTCAGCTTGCCCTTGTCTTCCGTCCTGAACAAGGGGCCTTGATGCGTGGGACCAGAGGCCTGCGGAAGTTGCGCTGGCAGGTCCGGGGCACGGGGAAGCGGGGAGGTTGCCGCGTGATCTACTACTGGGACAAAGAGGCAGATGCAGTGTATATGTTGTTCGTCTATCCTAAGAATGTTCAGGAGGATCTGACGCTGACTCAGGCAAAGATGTTGGGTCGCCTAGTGCGGGAGGAGTTCAAGTGAAGAAGGGTGATTTCGACAAGTTGGTGGGCAGCATAGGGCAGGCCGGCAAGATCAGGCGCGGTGAGATGAGAGCCAGCCGGGTCTTTCGATTCACGCCTGCCGACATCAAGGCCATACGTCTTCGGCTGCGCAAGTCGCAATCAGAGTTTGCGCTGATGATCGGGGTGAGCATCTCGACGCTTCAAAATTGGGAGCAGGGGCGCCGAGTGCCTGAGGGTCCAGCAAGGGCATTGCTGAAGATCGCTGCCGAGCGGCCTGATGTTCTTGTCAAGGCATTGAGCTCATAGGAGCTGAGATCTCTAGCCAACAAGTGGCTGGAGCGGACTTGGCTACGGCGGCATGGCTCTTGCGTGGGAGAGGGCAACAGCCCCACCGCCTCCATCCGCCGCTCAGCCACACCGTAGGCACGCTGACCATGCTTGACAATTGAGAGAATAGCGGTGGTATGTTTGTTGAGTCATCCACGTATGGACCATATGGAGGTGTGTTATGAGCAAAGCATCGAGACTTCTTCCGGTGGCGGCTCTTATGCTACCTATGATTATGGGCTGTCAGCAGAAAGCAGATGTCGCGACGGAGAGGCCGGCCATTGAAGCCGTGTTAGATGACTACATTACGAGTATTGAAAACGAAGATATGACGTTGTACGCCAAGATAATTGCACATGATCCAAATATGGTGAATTTCGGGACAGATGCTGTCGAACGCATTGTTGGCTGGGATGCACTGGAAAAGCTGATTAATGCCCAGAACGAGGCGTGGTCGGGAACTAGAATCACGGCAAGTGATATTACAGTTGAACTTTCCTCTGACGGGCGATGTGCCTGGGCAACCTCAATGTGGGATCTACAGGTTACAATCGCGGGGCAACCAATTGACGTGCATGGAATAAGGTGCACATGGGTTTTGGAGAAGCTTCAGGCCGGTTGGGTGATTGTGCATTTCCACAAATCGGTGGGGCTGGGTGGCTAGGCGGCAACGAGAATCTGCGATCGATAAGACCAAGTACTTACGAGTCAGGAAACAGCCCCAATCGGGCTTTTTCTACAGACTCGTTAGGGTCTGGGGGGTAGAAAGGGCTTGACATTCCTGCTGGTATGATATATTGTCATACTAGGAGGTGCGATATGAGTAGATCGAAAGTTGCCATCACGATTGATGAGAAACTGCTGGCAAGACTGGACCGGCTTGTCAAGAGGGCTGTCTTTCGGAATCGCAGCCAGGCGATCCAGATGGCAGTCAAAGAGAAACTGGAGCGCCTTGACCAGAGCCGCCTGGCTCGCGAGTGCAGCAAGCTTGACCCGGGGTTCGAGAAGGCGTTGGCGGAGGAGGGGCTTTCGGAGGAGTTGGGGCGATGGCCCGAATACTGAGGGGTGAGATCCGTTGGGCCGATCTGAACCCGGTTCGTGGAAGCGAGCAGGCGGGGCAAAGGCCGGTCCTGATTCTTAGTCAAGATGTTTTCAATGAGCGCTCAGGGACAGTGATAGCGGTGGCGATCACGAGCCAAGCCCAGCGGGCAGGATTCCCGCTCACGCTTGAGTTGGAGTCGAAGGCTTTACCGAAGCGGTCATGGGTGAAGATCAGTCAGATCCGGACCTTGGCCGTGGAAAGGATCGACAAGAGGATCGGGCGGGCAAGTCCAGAAGAGATGGCCCAGGTTATAGAGGGTCTCAACGAAATAATCGGACCCTAACAAGAGGCTCGAGCGGACGGATGCTGCGGTGTCACGGTACTCGCGGTGGCAAGCACCGCGCCGCCTTGCCCCGCCGCTCAGCCACACCCTGACTGTCGAAAAAGTCCCTGATTTGAAGACCTCCTGTTGACGCTTCCGCGGTGCGTGCTAGACTGCTGCCCGCAGCCCGGCGTTTCGGCAATTAGGCAGTCGGAGCACGCCGAAGTAGATTCCTGCCGTGGCCCCGCTCCCTTGACTTGGGCCTGAGACTGCGGTATTCTCATGGAAGAGAGAGAGCTGTAACCATGAATAGCGCTAAGAAGCGTGTATATATGAAAACCCTCGTCGGTTTGCTTGCGGCCCTCTTCTGCTGTTCTGCTCGCACCCTGGCACTGACCCCAGCTGACGTTCCAACTACACCAACTGACGCTGACACGGCTTTCTCCGCTCCACCGACGGCCGGCCCTGGACAGAGTTCATCCGCATGGGCACCACAGGGGCCAGGCAAGTGGGTCGAGAAGAAGATCGAAGACAGACTCTACCTCTTTGTCTTCGCCGCAATCGGCGACTCACACCTGAGGGTCGCCGGCAGCCAGGACACGAGATACATGAAGGACATGGAGAAGTGCCAGGAACTGCTGGCCAACTACGTTAGCGACATAAACACCCATGTCCCTTCTGTGGATTTTGCCGTCCATCTCGGCGACCTCACTGACCTTGGCAAGCCCGAAGAGTTCGCCATGGCAACAAGTGTCATGAACGGTCTTACCTGCCCTCTCCACCCTGTTCTCGGCAACCACGACAACTTTCAGAGTGACCACAAGCAGGGCTGGAAGGCCTTTGCCGGGCTTGATTCGACAAGCTATGTTTTTGACCTCATGGGATTCCACTTCATCGTACTTGACTGTACCCTTGATCCTTACGCGCCTCCTTATGTCGATTGCGGAGCCACGCTGAGGGAGTGGGTCACTCAAGACCTCGCTCGCAATAGTGCCAAACCTGCTGTCGTTCTGTCTCATTTCAACATGTGGCAGCGGCCTTGGAACGCCATGTTCGATACAACGCTCCACTACGCAGAATACAGGGGGATGCCCGAGCTCCGGCAGGTACTGGAAGATGCCGGCAACGTGGTTGCGGTCGTGAACGGTCACGTCCATGCCAACAGGGTCGAGGAGCACAATGGCATCTATTACGTCGACGTCGGCGCAACCCTCGTCGGTCCTCCTTCGATCAGATATTTCTACGTTTACCCTGACAGGATCGAGGTAACTTACGCATACATCTCCGACCAGAATCTATTGAATCATGCGACAGCCCTTTGCCCCGGCTGTTGCTGCTGCTTCAACAAGGACCAGGTTTGCGCTTTTATAGACGGCCAGGAATCCGACAAGCGGTTTGTCATTCCATTGGGTCTCGATGCCGCTGTGCCGCCTGCATCCCCGGATTCTCGTGTCTCAAGCTCGCTCGAGCTCGCAGTCAGGCGCGACGACACTGGCCACATCCGGGCATTCATATCTTCAGAACTCATGGGAGTGGTTGACATCTCCGTTCACGACGTCCTGGGAAGAAGGCTTGGCAGATGTAATCTATGGAAGGACAAACCGGATTTCGAGGCTGATCTCAGCAACAATCTGGCAGGGCTCAGCGATATGCCCGCCGGGATCTATTTCATCAGGGCCTCCTTTAGAGGAACGGCAGTGACGAGGAAGTTCGCGTTCCTCCCCTAACTTGACAACATCCGGTCTGGGAATTAGGTTATCTCTATCACATGAGAATCGGCAAAACCAACTCGCAGATGCTTGTCACAGCACTTCTCCTTTCAGTTCTGGGAGGCATGGGCCTCGCTAATACCGCCTTTGCTCCGACCTCGGCCCCACCACCCCAGCCGGCACCGGATTTCATGCTGACCCAGTGCGCAAATGCCGATACCATAAAGCTCTCTGACTTCACCCGACAGCCGGTGCTGCTTTTCTTCTATGACGGTGGCGACATGGCGAGCTGGAATGCGCTTCCCTACGTGAGGGAGTGGCACAGAAGATACGAGGGTGACGACCTCAAGATAATTGGCATTCACTCGCCGGGGTTCGAGCCGCTCAAGAACAGGGTTAATGCCGTTGAGGTGATCAGCCTGGCAAAGATCACCTTCCCCGTTGGGATGGATTCCGACAGATCGATCTACCAGACATACTCGCTCAAGACCCTGCCGGCTTATGTTCTGCTAAGGCCAGGCGGCCAGATCGTATTTGAGACTTCAAGCCCTCGGACTTATGTCGAGGTCGAGAAGGCGATTCAGAAGCTGCTGATGGAAGGAAAACGCGATATCATAAACCCCTTCATTGTTAAGCCCTTGAGGCCCCTTGATGATCCCGACAAGAAGATCCTCCGGGCAAGTCCCATGGTCGTTCTTGGATATCAAGCAGGTGTGATTGCCGGCTGTGATTCACCTGCCTATGACGAGTTTCACAACTACTTCGACTCCCGAGAGCGCGAGAAGGGCAGGGTCTACCTTCAGGGCTATTGGAAAGTCGGGCCCCGCTCAATCTCACATGAACTGAAGTATGGCAGCTCCGAGGACCATCTGAGGATAATCTACACGGCGAAGGACGTCTGGCTTCTGCCCGACTTCCCGTACAGCTCTCCTCAAAGAGTCTACGTGAAGCAAGACAGGGAGTATCTGCGCGACGCCGACTGGGGCAAAGGCATCCAAGCCGATCTGGTCGGCAAACCTTATATCTCGACGCTTTATTCCATCCCCGTGCACATCGTGAGCAACCGCGCCTTCGGGACCCACGAGCTCGAACTCATCCCGACCGGGGGCGATGTCGCCTTCTGTTATCTCTTCTTTGAGGGCGACGTTGCTGACTAGGTCGCTCTCGGAGCGGAAGCCTTACCCTCACACAGGTTCCAACTCCTTCGGCGCTCTCGATCACAATCTCGCCGCCATAGGCATCCATGATGCCCTTGGAGATCGCAAGCCCCAGCCCTGTGCCGTGGGTCTTTGTGGAGAAATTGGGTTCGAAGAGCTTCGCGGAATTCTCAACCGATATGCCGGTCCCCGAGTCCGCAAAGCTCACTTCCACAAAATCTCTCAGGCTTTCCATGTAAGTGGTTCGGCTCGTGACGCTCACCTTGTAGCCTCTGCCCGTGTGGGTGCTCCCCTTAGCCGATCTTATCTCGAGGCGTCCGCCACCGGGCATGGCCTGAATGGCATTCTCGATCAGGTTCAGAAACACCCTCTTTATTTCGTCGCGGTCAATCGCGAGCCGGGGATTCGACGGATCCAGACTCTTCTTGATCTCGACGGAACCCCCTATGGTCCTTTCATACTGGCTGAGGCTCTCCTCAAGCGCGTCGTTGATGCCGGCAATCTCCAATCTCCTCTCGGGCATCCTTGAGAACTGCGAGAACTCGACGGCGATTCGTCTCAGAGACTCGATCTGGTCGACGATCGTCGCAAGGCCCTCGACCAGGATCTTGTCAAAGTCGCCGGCGCCATCAGTGTGGGCCTGGAGGATCTGCTGGGCCGAGAGTTTCATCGGTGTGAGCGGGTTCTTTATCTCATGGGCGACTTGGCGGGCCATCTCGCTCCACGCGATCAACTTCTTTGAACGTATGAGTTCAGTCACATCTTCGAAAACGATCACCTTCCCCATCATTCTCTGGCGAGGCCCTCTCACGCGGGACGCAACCGCCCTCATGGTCACGATCATGCCGTTGGTCCGGTAGAGACTCACTTCTCTTCTCGCAATACCCTCACCGGGCTCAACGTCATCCAGCACCGAGGCCAGGCTCGCTGCCCCGATTTTCCGAAGCACGTTCTGTGCGTCCCTGCCCCTCACATGCTTGGCCTTCACACCAAGCATTTGCTCGGCGGCGCTGTTGAACGTATCGACTCTCCCCTTCCAGTCAGTCGAGATTATACCCGCTCCCACATTGCCTATTATGGTTTCAATGTACCGCTTTCGTTCGGTCAGGGCGTTTCGGCTCTTGTCAAGTGCCGCCGTCATCCTGTTGAATGATGAGACAAGATCCCCGATCTCATCATCACTGGCCCTCGGGATGGTGAAGCCGAGGTCCCCCGAGCTTGCCCTGAGCGTCCCGCGGATCAGCTCGCGTATGGGATCGGAGATCTTCCGCGCAAGCACGAGACCCAGGACGAAAATCGAGCCGATCACAATGGCGACGAGGTAAGATATTGCGCTGGATGTCCACTCCATCCTCTGTCCGACGTCATCCTTCCTAAAGACAAGCGGGACCGAGATCGCACCCACGGTCTTTCCATCAAATGCCCTCAGGGGGCTGTATCCGATCACGAGATCCACGTTCCCGATCCTCTGCCACGTGAAGTGGAGTTCGCGTCCGCGGAGGAAGCAGTCAACATAAGCATCGGAAGAGATGCTCATGGGCATGATCTCCGACACGAAGAGCTCCTGTTTGCTGGATGCCGCCACTCGGTCTTCCCCGTAGAAGGTAATGTCTCTGTTAAGGTCCGAAGCAAGGCGCCTCGTTAGTCCTTCGTTTATAGCTCTCGAGACAAATGCACAGCCTGCGATCTTGTCGGGGAAGATCACATCCCTTATGGGCACTGCCGATTTGGCCAGGAGCTCGCGGCCGGCCGAGAATGAATTATATGTCCTTCCCTCCCTGGTTACTGACGCGAAGACTTCTTCCGGGATCACCGCATCCCCGAAAGCAGCAAGCACGTGGCCTGAGGTGTCGGCCACTGCCGCCGAGATCTCATTACTGACGAGCACGCCGAGTATGGAGGGCTCAACCTTGAGCTCATCCATCAGGATGGGATTGCGTGCAAGCCTCACAGCTTCGCCTTCTACAAGCCTCTGGAGAGCGAGCCGCGAGAGATTGAGACTTTCCTCTGCCTTCGATTCCATTACTTCTCTCAGGCGCGCCCGGAGGAATCCCCTGCTTGCCGCACCCAGAATAAGGGTGGGTACAATCGCGATGACGAGAAAGGCAAGCGCCAGTTTGGTTGCGAAGCTCCATCTGAAATGTGCGCGCGGGAGTCCGCGGATTCTCCTCGAGACATGCCGTGTCCCTTTCGCTACGCCACCGAGGACGATTATGAAGATGGCAATTAGCATGTTGGCGAGAATCACGCTCATCAGGTAGACCGCTCGCTCACTCAAGGAGAGCAGCCTGTGACTCAAGAGCAGAACCTCACCCGGACGACCGAGTGGAACCGGGTAGAAGGCATGGACTCCGCCAGCGGACTTCTGTTCGATCCATCGCGGCTGAGGACCCGTGAGATCGGCAAGCCTTGCCACCTCGCCACCGACCATGCTGCCGACATCGAGATCCTTGGCGGTAGTCCCGATGACTCTGCCATTGGAAATGAGGCTCGCTGCATAGGCTTCTCCGAACTGGACTTCACGGCTCGCGGCTGCCCCAATGGCTTCAAAGAAAGTTGGCGTGAGTGCCCCCATCGACTTGAGATCATTGTAGAAGTAAGGTATGGAGACCACGATGCTGCCCCGATACGATGTGCCGTCGACCAGGGGAGCGACCCCGATGTAGAGATCTGTGTCCTTCCCCCCGAATGTCCCCCTGGCAACAAACGTGGTCGGGCCGGGCGCGAACCTGGCGGCTCGAATCGAGCTCTCTATCTCAGCGAGATCTCCGACATCCTCAAGCGAGAAGCGCCCAATCTCCTGGTTATTCCGGTCGAGTATGTGCACCCCGCATGCCACGTGGGCGCTCGAAAGAATGGAGCTCGCCCAGAGCCGCAGGGCTTCCGAATCAAGCCTGCCGGCCGGGTTCGCGTCCGCCGTCGCGCCAGGGCCTCCACCCACGTTTCCACCAGCGTCCCCACCAGCCTTCTCACCAACGCCCCAACCAGCCTTGCCACCAGCCCTTCCATCAACGCTCTCACCGGCACTTCGCCCCACATCCCCGCTCACACTTCTTTCAGCATCCCCACTCACACTCCCCTCCACGTTTCCTGCCGCGTCCCAGCTGATATCATCCTCCGACTTACTCAGGGAGACTTTGATGCCCTCGTCTTGTGCGATCTGCGCCATCGCCTCTTCGAGCACGGATATCTTCCATTCATCCGTTCTGGCCGTGATCCGGGCGCCTGCAGACTCGATTGTCTCCCTCTGCTTGGCATAGAAGTCTTTCATGGCATATGGGAACTGGACAACAGATGCGGCAAGAGCGAATCCCACGACAAGGCTCACAAAACCCGGAGAGAATCTCCTCTCAAAGACTCCGTACATGAGGAAGCCAGCAGCCAAAGAGACCGTGGCCGCGACAAGCACGGCCGCCCCCCTGCCGGCAAGGGCAGCTCCGCCTGCGACAGCATAGACCACGATTGCGGCAACAATGATTGCATTTCTTGCGCCGCCCTGCCTCCAGAAACGTCTGAGAGCAGATATCTGCCAGGCAACGAGCGCCGCGCCCAGGAGAAGGCACGCCACCGAGAGTGAGAATATGCCGGCCTTGATGACGACTGCCGTCGCCCGGAAATCAAAGGGCGAAAGCGTGAAAGGGTTGGTGCTGCTGTCAGCGAGAACCCCACGCAGAGCAAAGTCAGCGATGAGGGTTGCGCCCCCGGCGCCGAGGCCCGCGACGATGCCCAGAAGGAAATGCGGCACGCGCTCGTAGCTCGCCAGTCTCTCGCTCGCCCCGGAGGATTCGGAGGACCGCAAAGCGCGCAGCCTGGCGAGGATTATTATGACCAGGCTCAGGCCTGCAACGACACCCGTAATGGCAAGATCGGCCGGTGAGCGCAGGATTCCCGTCGGGATCTGGGTCGCATAGTCATAAGATGTGAATGCCCGCAGATTCCCCAGGTGCAGGTAATCTCTGAGGCCGGCGAAGCCCAGTCTCCCACCCCAGACGACAGCCAGGAAGAGAACGAGATTGCGCGGCGAGGCCTTTGAGAACCTGACCCCGACAAGCCGTCTTCCCACCCCCATTGCACCGGAACAGATGATGACGAGGATCAGGATCGAAGCCACAAATAGACCCTGGTTCGTCAAGAGGCTCTTCTCATCATCCAGGGACCGCGGGCGGACACCTATGTAGCCCACCGGTTTGCCGTCAGGCAGGGTGACCTCCGCCATGATTACATCCGAACCCTGAACCGGTTTAGGCTGAGGCAAACCACCGGGCAACCCTGCTCGCCAGGGTTGCCTGCCAAGTCCTACGGTGACATGGTGTCCGGCTTTCCGCGTGAAATCCTCGGAAAGCGTGTGAGCGAATTCCCCCGGCAGGACACCAGGATAGCGCGCATCTATTGCCTTGAAGACCGATACCCAACCCCCGATCCCCGATTCCATCTCCGCGCTCCCCGATTCCGTCCCCGCCCTCCCCGATTTCGTCCCCGCACTCCCCAGCTCCACCCCAGCACCTTCTCCCTCGGAGCTCCCCCCCTTGGCTCCCCCGCCCACAGACCCTGCTCCGCCTGATCGGATTGGTGCGTGAGCCTCGATCCAGCAGTAAGCCGTGCTACTCCGAAGGTCGAGAGAGCGCGTGGGCGGCCCCTCCGGCGCTTCGCCTAAGTAGTTCGGGAGATCTCCCGCCCAGGCCACTATCGAGCCATCTGCACCCCTTACGGCAATGCCGTCGGCTCTGCCACCCCGTCGCAGGGAAGCTGCGATTCCTGCAAGTTCCGCGAACGTTCCAAGGCGGTCGCCTCGCCCAAAATTCAACACGATGTCCGGGCGCCGTGATATCGTCTCGGCAAGGCGGGACACACCCGTGAGACGGCTGTTGAAACTTGAGACGGAGCTCGAAAGAGCGCGCGTAGCCTTCTGAGCTGCGAGACGATCCCAATTCTTCGCCTCATACCCTATGAGGATCGAATAAGCCAGGTGAACGACGAAGCAAGCTGTGATGAGACCCGCAAAGATGAGAGCAATCTTTGTTCCAGCCCGGGCCCGGGCCGCAAGGCCAAGCCCGGCAATCCCCGCCGCCATCAGCATAGGCAGCACAAAACCGGGAAGGACCCTCCAGCCCGTAAAAACATCGAACAGGGCCAGGGCACCTAGCACGCAGAAGAGGACCAGGAGATTTCTTTCTCGCATCATCGGATTCGCTCGAGGTTGTAGAGGCCGACCTACTTGGCGGGGACCGCCCTGAGCTCGGATATTGCCCACAGGCTATCTTCGAGCGAGAGCGATATGAAAACTACCTCTTTCCTGGATATCCCATTCTTGTCGCGGTAAACCCGTTCCAAGAGCGCATATGGTCTTGTCTTGCCCTTGATGCTGTCAGAGACTCTGACGAGATCAAGCCGAGATGTCTGCGTACCCCTGAGATAATCCGCAATGAGATAGTAAGCCTGACTCTTTGCAAAAAGCCCGCCGCGCGGTCCCCCCTCCCCGAAATCCAACCTCACCTTTCCCTTCCGGAAGTATTTCTCAAACGGCTTGGGAGTGCTTGCTCGCCATCCCGCCTCAACCTCCCTGAATACTGCAAGCGCGCCCCCATGCCCTCCCTGGTCTCCCCTGACCTGAGAAGGTTCGTCCGTTTTCGGAGACTCGTCGCGTAACCCTCGGTCTCCTTCGTTTGCGAGACCCACTCTGGTTCCGACTCCCGTATTCGCTTTTGAATGGGTCCCGCCCTTAGAATACCCCCGGCGATCATCCTCACCCGCCAAAACACCTGCAACCCATAACAGTCCAATGAGAAGGAAGACCGCGCTGACACGAGCCATTTGTTCCATGCCCATCGATTCCATCCTTCGACCTCGCTCAGGTGAATATGCAATGGGCGTGCCAGGCGTTCTGCCCAATTCTCTCCTCCAGCCTCGGCTTAAAGCCTACTGTTCCCATCAATGCACCCATTAATATAGATCGTCTTGGAACAAGAAGTGTCTTAATTGAAATGTAGTCGTGTCCCCTTTATTATACACCTGCGGGGGCTTACGCCTAACGCCGCTTCATCGGGGATCTGAGGTTCCACTCCACCAGGACCGGAGCTGCAACGAAGACCGAAGAATAGGTTCCAGTAATTACACCATATATCATGGTGAATGAAAAGTCTTTCAGGACCTCTCCACCCATAAAATAGAGGATGCCAACCACCATGAGAACCGTGACGCCCGTAATCATCGTCCTGCTCAGAGTCTCATTTATCGCGGCATTGATGATTTGCTCGAGCGGTTCCCTGTGATACTTTCTCAGATCCTCCCTGATCCGGTCGAAAACGACGATAGTATCGTTGATGGAGTAGCCGACAAGGGTGAGGAGGGCCGCGATCACCGCCGGGGATATTTCCTTGTTCAGGATGGAGAACACACCCACGACCGTTATCACGTCATGCAGAAGTGAAGCTATCGCAGCAACTCCGAATCTGAACTCGAACCTCCATGCTATGTAAACCATCATGGCACCGAGCGAGATCAGAGTCGCCCAGATTGCCTTTCTCGCCAGCTCCTTACCGACCTTTGGCCCGACCATTTCCTCCCGCATGATCTCATAGGGATTGTCCGGGACGGCTTGACTTATGGCAGATTGGAGGATAGATGTAACGTCTTTATCAGCCTGCGCCTCCGTATTTATGAGAAACTCGGTAGGTGACCCGAGGTTCAAGATCTCCGACTTGCCGTAACCGGCCTTGTCGAGTGCAGATCTTATAGCCTCCGTCGTGATAGGTTGCTGGAACTTCAGTTCGAGGATCACCCCACCCCTGAAATCCACACTCAAGGCCGGCCCGCCCCTGACGACAAGCGATATTATGCTGGCGGCAATCAGGGTTCCGGAAATCAGGAAGGCCTTTCTCCTCCAGCCGACAAAATCAAAATGGGTATCACGGAAGAATTGCATAGCGACCTCTCTATATGCTTAGCTTGGTTACGCTTCTAACACCCGTCCACAAATCGAAGATCACTCTTGTCACAACTATTGCTGTGAACATGCTTGCGATTAGGCCTATTGTTAGGGTGATTGCGAAGCCCTTGATTGGTCCGGTCCCGAACTGATAAAGCACGGCGGCAGCGATAAGGGTCGTGAGGTTAGAATCGAGAATAGTCACGAAGGCTCGTGAATAGCCGTCCTTTATCGCCCGGCGCACGGTCTTCCCGGTTCGGAGCTCTTCCTTTATGCGCTCGTAAATCAGCACGTTTGCATCGACCGCCATACCCAGACTCAGAATCACGCCGGCAATGCCCGGCAGGGTGAGCGTGCCCCGGAGGCCCACCATCGCCGCAAGAAGTATTACGAAATTGAAGAGCACCGCCAGGTCTGCGATCACACCGGAGAGGCTGTAGAACACAGCCATGAAGATCACTACGGCCAAACCGCCCACGATTGTGGACCGTATGCCTCTGCGTATGGAATCCTGGCCGAGCGAAGGCCCGACAGTTCGCTCCTCGCCAATTTGAAGCGGAGCAGGAAGCGCACCGGCCTCTAAGACGATCGCCAGGTCCTTGGCCTGGTCAGTAGTGAAGCTGCCTGTTATCGCAGCACCGCCTCGTATCTTTTCCTTTATGTTCGGGGCCGAATGAACATTGTCATCAAGAATGATGGCAAGCCTACGATCGACATTCTCGCCAGTGACTTTCGCGAAGAGCGATCTGCCCAGTTTGTTGAAATCCAGCGAAACCCCCGCCGCACTCGGGTATGAAGGATCCTGCCCGAACTGTACGATCGCCGAGCTTATGTATTTGCCAGTGAGGGAAGCCTTGCGGTTCACAAGATAGATCCGCTGGAACTTGCCATCCCGACCTGTCTCAACCTTCTTGTCCCACAGAATCTGGACATCCGGCGGTATGGCGTGTCTTTCCTCGGCCACGGCAATGATCCGAGTTACCATATCAACGTCCTTCTCATCGACCATGGCGTCTTCATGCGTGCCGACTCGCACGACGTTGATCAGAGAGGTCAGGGATCTTCCCGCCGCGGCCTCCGCCTCGAGCTCTTTCCTCAAGCCCGTCGTGTCTGTCTCCGCCGCAGCGCGCGCAAGCTCTTTCTCAAAGTCTTCCTGAGAGGCAGGCCCCGTGATGTTCTTTATTTCGTCCTTGAGAGCTCCATCAATAGCGGTGAGGACTCGTCTGAAATCGTCCCCTTCCTTCACGATCTTGAATTCAAGCAGGGCCGTCTGTCCGACCAACTCCTTGGCACGCATTGGATCGCTCAGCCCCGCGAGCTGCACCACGATCCTCGCCTGACCCTCAGTATGGATCACGGGCTCGGCCACGCCGAACTTATCGACCCGGTTGCGGATGATGGCCTCGGCTCTGCGCACCACGTCCTTTAGATCTGCTCCCTCCATCTTGGTCTGGTCCACCTCGAGCACAAGGTACATGCCGCCCTGAAGATCAAGCCCCAGCTTTATGGCCTTATTCTTAATCTCGCTCAGCTTGGCCGGATCCATACTTGCTTGTTCGGCTTTGGAGAGGGTTGTCAGCTTGAACGTGGGATAGCAGAAATAGAGAGAGACCACAAGTACTGCCAGTATCAAACCTATTCGCCATTTCAACGATCTGTCCATAGCAAGGCCTTTCCGCTCAAACCGATTTCAAGCATTGATTAAGTACATAAGCCGCCTGCGCGGCCTATTTCCAATAATAGGTTATCAAACCGTAGTTTAAAATAGACACGCTGCTGTGTCAACTGCTAAAATCCCCGGCGGTCTGCGGACGGGGCCGCAGGCAGGCAATCCCGGGGCAAGTCAATACGTAAAACGGTATGGAGATTCGGATGCTCGAGACACGCGACATTGGAAATGCCGGGGGTGCCGAATCCAGGACCTTCCTGTTTTGGACCGTGGCGCTTGCCGCATTTGGCACCCTCATCTCGATCCTGGCAGCGATCTACACGAGGCCGGGCAACCTCCTCTTCGATGAGAACTACTACTATCCCCTCGCCCGGGAGATCGTGAAGGGCGCCTACCAGGATGGCTACATAATCCGGCCCCCGCTTTACACCCTCCTCCTTGCTGGAATATTCAAGATCTTCGGGGTGGGATTCAGCCCCGTCCTTGTTCTTTCAAGCCTCTTGAGAGGTGCGCTCGTGGCGGGCATCGCTTTCGTGGGAAGGAAGTACATCTCTCCGCTGGCAGGGCTTGTGGCAGCATTCCTCATAGCGATCTACCCCATGCTTGTCTTCACCTATACAAGATTCGTATCCGAGGTTCTCTATATCCCGCTCTTTGTGCTCTCATTCTGGTTCCTCGAGCAGGCCGCGCGATCAGGGCGGATCAAGGATTCGCTGCTCGCCGGAGGCTTCTCGGGTGCGGCAACCCTCGTAAGATCGACATCGCTGTTTCTCACGTTCCTCGTTGCGATCTGGATCATCGTCAGGAAGTCGCCCGCCGGCAGGTTCTCCAGACGTAACTTCGGCTCGGGGGCAGTGCTCGTGGCAGCAATGCTTGCAGTCATCTCGCCATGGACCGTTCGCAATGCTATTGTGCACAGGGCCATGATCCTGGTCGACAACTCATCCGCATACAACCTCTGGCTCATCACTTCCGGCAAACAGGTAAAAGACGCGACCGAGGAATGGACGTCATGGGGCAGCCAGGCCGAGAGGCAAAGGCAAGGCTACGCAAAATGGTTTGAATATGTGCGGGAGCATCCGGCATTCCACTTGAAACGGATGGCGACGGTGATACCCAAGCTCTTCGATCCCCTGAGCCAACCTGACCTATATAGTCTCTCGATGGTGAAGCACCGCGGGATTCAGACGGCAAACGTGCCCTTGCTGCGAATGCTTCAAGTGCTGATTCCGGCCCTCTTCTGGCTTGTGACGGTAGGTGGGCTTGTCGGGTTATGCATGCTTGAGCGCGACGCCACAAGGAGGAACCTCTTCCTGGTCACCATGATCTATTTCATCCTGCTTCACGCCGCAACCCTGGCGAGGCCGCGCTTTCTGCTCCCCATGAACACGCTTTTTGCGATCTATGCCGGAGGCCTTATCGCTGCGGGATTATCCAGATTGGGCTTGACCAGGCAAGGTCGCCCTTAGCGGTGGCGACTCGCAAGTAGTAATAGGTTTGAGAATCGGGAATCGAGACTTCCCAATGGATGGCGACCTCGGGCGTCCCCGCCTGGGTCTCGTACACGACCTGCCTGTTGCTTAAGATCTCCACTGAGACTATGGAATCCGGGGAACAAGCATACCCGGTGAAGGTGAGCGGCTTCTCGCTGCCCGTCATCTCTCCCACCGTCAGTTCCTCCCCCATGAATCTGCCGTTACACCTGAAATCAAGAATGATCCTGCCGCCAGTGAGGGCGTAGGTTCTCCGCTTGGTCATGGCCTCGAACACCAACTGAGGCGTAAGGGATTCAGTGTAGATGCCGGTAAGCCCGTACTCGGTCATTGCAGCCTCGAAGCAATTGTGGGAGTCACTCCCCCCGACGAAGCCGAAGACATAACCTCGGGAGAGGCCGTCTTCAACGAATCGCCCCTCGACCATATCGGGCTTACCTTCGTTGCCTCGCACGCTTTCGAAGATCCCATGAAGCGAGCAAACCTCCACAACCGGCTCCGCCGCGGAATCAAAGTAGGTCCAATCGTGGGGGGCGAATTTCTTTGCCACGTGATGGGGAATGAGGATGGCATCGTTGCTCTTTGCGAAGGCATAGAGATCGGGCGGAGTCATGCCCTCTTCGAAATGGAACATCTTTACCGCGGTTGAGAAAAGCATGTTCCAGTGCCCGAAGCCGTTCTTAGCCCAACCCTTGCTCACCTCTTCGCCATGCAGGCAAGCAAAGTGTCCCTCATCACTGAGGGCGGCTGCCACAGTATTGGTCCACGCGAACTGGCCGGGAAGAGAAGCCACCTCATGGTCGGTTATCGCTGCAAAATCGAGGCGCCGCCGGTCGCGGGCAACAAGCAAAGAAATGTCCGGGTATGCCCTGCCATCCGAAAACGATGTATGATTGTGACAGTCGCCGAAATAAACATGGAGTGACTCTCCCGCATAAAAGGTCGAGTACCGCACGCGCGAACCCCGTCCCGATTCTGGTTCGACTTGACCTGCGCCTCCACTACCCAAGGCTTCGCGCGTCTTCCCCGCCAGATCTTGCCCCAATGCCTGACCGCGTCCTGCCCTTGATTCAACATCCTCTGAGCTCATCCATGCATCACCAATTTCAACACCTGACACTTCGGATGAATCTGGTGCCCCTGGCGGAGGACCGGGCATCCGCCGTGACTCGTGGGAGATGGACAAGGAAGACAAAGAGAGAGGCAATTCACGAGGTGTCACCTCCGCAAGATAGATTGATCCTGCCCGATTCCACGTCACAAAGAGGCTGCCGTCCAGCTTGCAGTCAAAAACGGCCATGAAAGCCTTTTCGATGGGAAAATCGATGTTGCAGGCTCTGCCCACCCCCTCAGGGCCGACTCTCCGGATGAACAGATTGGTACTGCGATACAAGATTCTCGTAGTCCAGGCAAGCCAGGTGTTTCCATCGGCATCCTCCATGCACCGCACCCGCCAGGTTTCGTCACTTGGGTCCGCTTCGAGCACGCTCCCAGGGACCGCCTTGCCCGGAACAGCAGCTCCGGGCTCGCACTTTACGCTGCCCTGCGGGACTCTGTGCCACGACACCAGCTGATTCGCTCCTCGGCCTGATATGCGGGGTTCCCAGTTGTCCCCCGATTCCTCATCGAGTCCCCCTTGAGATTGCCCCTCAGATTCCCGGGCAAGATCCCCGGCAGGACCCCCCACCCGTCCCTCATCGGCGGCTCCTGATGATTCCACGGGCTGCCCCGCACATGTTTTAATGCCACCCAATTCACCGCCGACCATTTCCCTCATTCGGATCACAAACCGTCCCCGGCTATACTGATCCCAGGCAAAAACAAAGCGGTTGCGCTCCTGAACATTAACATCCGGCCTGCCGACTGGATCGGATCCCTCATAGACTTTGAAGGTTTTGCCGAGCTTGCCGTCGTAGGTCCTGGCCAGGATGCTGTAGCCGCCGCTTTCCCACATCACCCACACAAAGCACGTCACCCCATCTCCCGTGGCCGCCCTCGCCTGACTCTGGAACCCTCCCGGATCCGATATCGCAACTTCGGATGCGGTTTTCATCTCTCTCACACTGGCTGCTCGGATTGCCCACTTGCCATCCCGAGACGAACTCCAGGCAACCCAGATTCCATCCCTGCCATCGGAGGCGATTGATGGCCCAAACTCGATCTCACCGCCCTTGCTGACCAGGATTTCCTTGATGTCCGACGTGCCATCTCTTCGGGGAACCCTGGCGAGATATATATGGCTCCGGGCTCCCTCACTGACGTCGTATGCTATGAATGCAAAGTCGCGATTGATCAGAAGCGAAGGGTTTTCTGCCCAGCCGGCATCTGCAGCATGAGCCATGAGAGGTTTCTTGACGGCTGTAATCTGGAGGACATCGTCCTCACTCCCGACGCCGTAGCCGTTCGCCGCAGAGAAAGCCGCCAATCCCGCAACTGCGCTGACGAGAATCACCACTATAGCGGGGGAGACCAGGAATAGGTGCAGAGGAGCCGCACACCCTCGGGCAAAGCCTCTAACAACACCCAAGGCAAAGCCTCTGCCAGATGCACATCTCATGTAGGTAGTCTTCGCGACAGCCGTCGGGTCGGGCTCGATCATGAGATAGGGCCTGCTAAGCGATCAGCGCGAGCATGTCCTTCACGGCGGCCATCATTCCCACCATTATTGCTCGCGCGATTATGCTGTGTCCGATGCTCATCTCTTCGATTTCTCTGATGCAGGCAACCTGCTTCACATTGACGTAGTTAAGCCCATGGCCTGCGCTGACTCTAAGCCCGCCCTTTGATGCAAAGACGGCGGCCTTGACTATCGTGTCAAACTCGATGCTTCGAGCGATCTCATCATTGGCGTCAGCAAATCTTCCCGTATGGATCTCAACTATGTTTACGCCGGCATCTATTGCGGCCTTGATCTGGGTGACGTCAGGATCGACGAATGCACTGACCAGAATGCCAGTGTCTCTAATCTCACCGATCACCTTTTCGAGATGCTTGATGTTGGCTTTGACATCGAGGCCGCCCTCAGTTGTGAGCTCCTGCCTCTTTTCAGGCACGAGGGTCGCAACGTTGGGCTTGACATCCTTGGCCATTTCGACCATCTCGGCTGTGGCGGCCATCTCGAGATTGAGTTTGGTCTTCGCGACCTGCCTCAAGATGCGCACATCGCGATCCTGGATATGGCGCCGATCCTCCCTGAGGTGCACAACGATCCCATGGGCACCAGCCAACTCGGCAAGCATGGCAGCCTCGACCGGATCGGGGAAGGCGATGCCCCTTGCCTGCCTCACGGTGGCTACATGGTCAACATTGACAGCAAGCCTTGCCATATGCTCGCACCCCCGGTCTGGTTATTGGTTTTTCCGGCTCATCTGGTCGTGCCAACCCGCCACGGAATCACCGCCGGGCGTCCCGCTGCCTCGGGCGGCCCTCACTTCTTGCCTGTCTCGAGCCTTATCTCACGGACAATACCCTGGCCGTCCGAAATGGCAAGAGTCACACCCGTCTTCCGCCCCTTCTCATCGGTTGATTCTACACCATAGAGTATCTCCCCACCAGCTTTTTCAACCGCGCTTGTGATCTCGAAGTTCGCCCTCAGGAGCGAAGCCTTCTTCGGAATTTCCACGCGGTCATACCTCGTCTGGCGAGTGCCCATTGCCACACTGCTTGTGGAGATCTTAGCGGGTTGAATCCTGGCGTAAGCATCTTCTATTGCTTTGTCAAGGGTAGCGATATCCGGTGGCTTCGGAGTGGAAAAGAACCTCTTAAGGTCAGCTCGATAATGATAGCAATAATAGGCAACAATCGCGATAAAGCCCACGGCCACGACAGCCGCGAGAACTTCAGCCACGACCCTTATTCTTCCTCGCCGTCCCCCACCCTTCCCATCAGATTGCCTCCGGGGAGGCATCAAACCTCCTTGCACCTATTTCCTGATTATTGCACCGGCGCATCGCGTTCAATTATCCTGAGTATAGTCCATAATTTCGGATTGTTCCTGTCTTGGATTGCTGTCAGCCAAATCCAACTGGTGTGAACCCACTTTGTGATTGGCTCGCCCCCATCCTTCCCTTCGATCGTCACCTTGATATCCGGCTTGCGTGTGCAGCAGAGGCCCTCCACCTGTTGCCAATAACCATCCTGGTCGGGGGGCACTGGTGGAATCCAAATACTATCGGGGCAGGGACCCTCCCAGTCAGATACCGGGGTGAGCCAATCCATTGAAATACCAAGGGTTTTTGGACTGTTGAACATATTGACTGTACGCGGGACATCTTCTGTCTTTCCCCAATAGGGCTTCTCCGCCGTGACCCCGGCACTATCCCAGTCTTCCGGCCTGAAGGTGAAGGTGTAGCTATCATCCAGGGCTTCCATATATTTGTCTATGTTCTTGTTCTGGTAAGCGTCCGCGAAGAATGCCAGAAGATTGTCAGGACTCTCCCTATTGAAATTCGTCCCAGGGCCATCGCCACCGTCCCCCGGGCTGAAAGGATTCCAGCACCCTGGCAGACCAAACATAACTGCAAGCAGACCCATCCAAATCGCCAAACTCGCCCAAACCCTTTGCCTCATAGTATTACCCCCCTGAAATGGTTGCGCGAATCAATCCCCTGAGGTACCCCCACGTATCGTGCTTGCCTCCCGGGATTATGAAATCCTCCCACCTGTACATTTTCCAAAGATTATCGGATTGCCTTCTCATGTAAAACCACGCCCGTCCCGAATAGGTCTGCACTTCACTATCGAGCACAAGCAGAAGCGAATAATCGGCCTGGATCAGAGAAGTGCTGTCGGTTCTCTCCCGGGTAGTATCGGTCTCTGCGAGAGAATCGAGCATCGCGACACTGCACCTGCCATTGTCAAGCATATACCGGATTACCTGGTGCTCCACCTGCAGATCCCAATTCGAAAAGATGCCGGAGTAGTAGTCGCGCTCGAGAACTGCAACGTCGCTGGGATCGGCGACGAAGACGAAATCCGGCGCGAGCTCCGCGATGAACTGTTCTGCCTTCTGACCATCGACGCAGATGCGCAGATTCGACAAGACGGTGCTGTCCTCAGTAGCTGGGACGACCTGCGTGGTGCCGTAGGGCGGCGGTGCACTTTTTCTTACCTGGAACGGGAAGTCACAGGACGCAACGAGCAAGAGAATCAGGCCGAAGATCAGAGCCAATCCATCTCGCGGATTGATCCGCCCAGGCCGCCCCTTAATCTCACCCATCCTTCTTAGGCCTCTACCCTTAGAAGACATGTGAAGCCTCGAGCTCAACGTTCCAGTATTTCCTGAAGGCTGCACCGACTCTGCTGCCCTCGTTCCGGGCCTGCTCCAGGGAAAATGAGAACTTGGTTCTTTCTTTGAAGTCGTACTTAAAGCTCACCCTACCACTAAGCTCGGTAGATTGGGTGTCATAGTCGAGCACTTTCTTGCCATTCGCATACTTCCAGTTGGTCTGGAGGTAATAGGATTGTCTGACCGTCAGATTGAGGCGCCTAAACATGCGGTAGTTCAAGCCGATGGTGAACGCATTCGACACATTCTCGGCAGATCTTGAATAGGCCTTTTCGCGGCCTTTCTCCACGTAGCTCCCCTGATCCTGAAACTTGTATGCATGGTCCAGGTTGAGACCAAAAGCAGGAGCGACCGGTATCCGAAAAGTCGTTGAGATGTTGGAATTCCGCACAAGGCTATTATTGGATTCGGAATACCTGTAAAGGGTGTAAACTGCCCCGATATCGTAGGTCTGCGTGATGCCGATGTCATAGAGAGTCTTTACATCATAGGATCCAGATACGCGGTATCTTGTCGCCCTTCGATTGTTGGCTGACTGCTCCGGTCTGACATAGATTGACTGCTCCTCGGAGAACTCGCTGCCAAGTCTTGTCGTGATGTTAGCATAGGGTCTGAAGCTCGCATCGAGGCTGATCCTGTTATTTAGGTGATCCCTGTCCGTTGGATTGGCTTGTTTGTTGTCGTAGAAAACCGACGTAAGATCTGACAATGCTGTGAGACTGAGGTCCGTCTTGGCTCCGAGGTTCTGGCTCATCTTGAGACTCAGGGACTTATGGAGATTGTTCGCCGTATCCGATGTGACGTACTCGTCCCGTGAAGTTTCGCGCTGGCCACCAAGATTTATGGTAGCGCCGCGCCAGGGCAAGATCGTCGCGCTTGCCGTGAGATCAGCGCTACTGCTCCTACTGTTCCTCCGGCCCCGCAACTTGTACTTGCTCTCAGAGTTGCTGAAGCTCACGGACAGGTCCCCATTCAACCTCTTGAACATATCGAACGACGACGTCACTGAAGCATTTTTCGACGATTTCCTCTCGGTTTCCTGTTGCAAGCTGTCAGGATCAGGATGCTGCCGCTGATCCTGGCTGTTTGATGCATCCAAACCAAGTTGAACCCTGGGCAGGACTTCATAAGAGAGCGAGAACGCGAGATTCTGGGAGAACGTTCTGTCCCGCTTACGGAAAACCGCTACCCCGCCCTGGTCAACTTGAGAATCCAGAAAGAGTCTGTTGCCGGTATAAGTGGCCGAGGTCCGGAATATGGTCGTAGGGGCATAAGACACCGACGCCGTCAGATTCTCTTTTCGTCCCTCGTTGCTCACGGATGCAAAGGAATTGGAGGTCGTTCCGCCCAGCACCCGCACGCTCACATCAATCGTGTTGAAGATCTTCTTGGCGAGGTCCGATGAGACGGTCACATCCTGGTTCTTTTTCCTGTCAACAGGGGCATTCCGCCGGAGGTCGTAACGGAAAGCGGTCACGCTTGTGTTGTAGGTCGTACTGAAGCCGATATTGTTGTTGAGCCTGTAGTGCAGGATTGCATTGGTGCCATTGTTGGCGTCCGCCCTGTTGAGGGTGGTGTTCTCACGGATGCTCACATTGCCGTTGAGATTGAGATTGACCTTATCCGAGAGATCCTTCGAGAGGCTTATCTGGCTGTCCCAGTTAGTGACATCTTTACGTTTGTTGATCTTCATGGAATAGCTGGGATGCGCCTCCCAGAAATCCTGCTCCGCCCTTTTCCTGGCCAGCGGTCCGGTGATGACAGTGGTGCTATCGGGCTCTTGCCCCTCAAGGCTATCGGCACCGGCCGTGTCCGTCGTATCAGCAGCGAGCACAGGGGCCACAATCCCTTCAACTGGCGCCAAGACCCCCGCCGACACCAGGACCCCTACCGTCGCCAGGAGGGCCGCCGTCCCCGAAAGACCCACGGGCCCCAGGCGCCCCACCAATCCCAAGCCCCTCACCGGCCAAAAGCACTCCATCGGCCCAAGCCTACTTCCCAGCCCTCTCGGGTCTGCCAAAGCTATAGCCATGAGACGCTTCACCTTGCTTGATGCCGCCACGTGCCTCCACATCACCCAACAACATCCTTTATGGCGTTGGAGAGGTTTGCGAAATCCTCGATTGAGATGTCTTCCGGTCTATTATCAAGTCCCACGTCCAACGTGCGGTCAAGCTCGCCAATAAGATCTGGCGTCAGCCCTGGTATCTGCCTGAGGCTCCTTCTCAGGGTTTTCCGCCTCTGCCCGAACGCCGCCCTAATAGTCTGAAAGAAAAGCCCCTCGTCTTCGATCCGTAGGCCCGGACGCTCGAGCACTCTAAGACGAACGACGGCTGACCGCACGTCGGGACGTGGGAAAAAGCTTGTAGGTTTTATCGTAAACAGGATCTCCGGCTTGAACCTGTACTGAACGTATATGGAAAGCGAAGAGTAATCCTTCGAACCTGGCGTGGCGACAAGCCGCCTTGCGAATTCGTCCTGAACGGTCACGATGGCTGTGGAGAAGTGTTCCCTTGCTTCGACCAGCATCATCAGGATTGCAGTTGTGATGTAGTAGGGGAGATTGCCCACCAGTTTCCACACTTGCACATCGCTATGAGCCTGGGTGAGCTCGGCGATGTCAGCCTTGAGGACGTTATCCTCGATGATCTCTACATTGTCGACCGCATCCGCCTCGTCAATCTCTGCCCTCAACGTCGAAGCAAAGCGCCGGTCTATCTCGATTGCGATCACGCGCTTCGCAAGCCGGGCAAGCCTCAACGTGAGCGCCCCGAGGCCGGGCCCGATTTCGATCACGCCTTCATCGCCAAGGAGGTCAAGCGCGTCAGTGATCTTCGCAGCGACATTGTCATCTGTAAGGATGTGCTGACCGAGGCTCTTCCTCAGCCTCAGGCCATGCTTCTTGAGCAGACCGATTTGGGAAAGCGTGGTCGCCAGACCAAAGATTGGCAGCAAAATAAAATCCACCCGCGCGGGGTGGAACAAAACATCAGCCGTGATCACCTGCCAGAGGTCCATCGAACCACCTTTGCTGTTTCTAATGATCCGGGCTCACGCGAGCCCAACCTCTAGCAAGCTGCCGCCGACATCACCTCTCTTTCGATTCTATTTGTAGTATAGCACAGCATTTGTGGCATGTCAAGTACAATGCGGCTTCGGTTGCCATCCACATCCCAGGCTTCGCCTGCGGTGCTTCTTGGCACATCCAGTGCTCTCCCCATGCCCTCCCTGGCTTCCCTTGTACCCACCTATTACCCTGTGGTGACGCAATGCTCCAGCATTGCTCCCCAATTTCCCGACATACGTCTCGATGCTCCCTCTCATGTTCCTTCCATTTTCCCCGTATAGGCACCAATGCCCAGCCATAGTCCTCCCATGCCCCCTAATCCCCCACGCCCTCATGCGCGTTTCCCTCCGCCATGTCCCTCCGCCATGTCCTCCTACCCTGTTTCCTTCAGAAAGACCAGGGCATTCGGATATATAATCGGCTATCGCTGTGGATTTGGCGAAGATGGCAATATTGCCGCCTTCCAACTCGATATTGACGCGACCCCTGCCGATCTATTCTAGTATATTAGAGATGGAGGGTAGGAATCGTGGCAAGGCTTCCACGCTACTGTCAGATCATAAACAAGTACAAAGACCTGGTGGATTCCTACCAGACAGAGGCATATGGCAATCGCCCATCTTGGCGCCTCAGGGCCAATCTTCTCAAGCAGCTCCTGGCGACTTTGATGACGGGAAAGACCCCCCATGACAACCTTCCTGACAGAAAGCTCATCTCCACGCTCAGGAAGCTAAGGCAAGACCTCCGGCAGGATACGTACAGACTCTGCAAGGCATGGTACGAAAATCGCACCTATGGCACAAGCAGGCGGACGCTGTCCTTTGGCTGGCACGTTCATCCTCTGGAACTCAAGTATCTCGAGCAACTCTGGTCGGAGCTGCGCTACACCCGGGAAGAATACCGGAATCTCCTCAGCGAAACCGAGGTCACCTGGCAGTTCGAGGTGGATGAGGGCCACGAGGAGGTAGTTATCTGGCTCGATGACCGCGCCATCGAGGATATTGTGCTGGTCGCCATGGAATCTTACGCTGTGCCCAAAGGAAGGGGCTCCAAGTACACGGAAACCTATGGCATCTGCTTCGGGTCCACCAAGTCCACCGAGGAGAAACGCCAGGCGCACGGCAGGCACACGATCCGCTACATCCACATCGATAGCGTTCATATCCAACTGCGCGCCGAGGGTTATTCCAACAAGGTCACCTACGACCTGCGCAGTCTGGACACCCAGATGGAAGCCGTTAAGCATCTTTTCCCGCAGCTCGACATAGTGGGAGACTTCCACACTCACCCCTACAGGGACGTGGACGAGCTCAAAACCCTGAAGGGATGGAATTACAGCCACGATGATGAGACCAACATACCCGATTGGGCCTCGCCGCTGCGCGAGATGGGTTACCAGCCGAAAACATCTCTGGTCGTGGCGATCGCCAGGGGCGGCAAACGCGTTGCTCGCCCGAACCGCGTCAAGCCCAACGTTATCCGCTTCTCCGTCGGCAAGTACCATTTTTACCTTGCATGCTACAGGATCATCGGCAACAGGTATTCCAACAAACACGTCACGCTTAACTCGGTCGCCCTGCCCGCGATCTGACGACCGCTGAGCCCTAACCCCTGCCTTCTCGTTAATTCGGGGACACAATGCCAGATTCCCTCGAGGCCGAGGTTGCCTTATGCGAAACTGGGTGCAAATTTTCACCGGATCTGGATCAAAGATGGGGGCAAGTACAGGGGCAAGTACACAGGCTTCGCGGAACGTGCAGGATGAGTGGTATCACCGCTGGGGGCAGGTCAAGGGACTCATGTCGGATAAGCCGAGCCTGCGCCTCATCTTTACCTTGACAGGCCTCGATGCTGCAACTATCCTCAGCACGGTCATCTCAACGAAGGGAGATATATGGTCAGCGTTCACCTTTCTGCGTATTCGCGCACCTGGTGGTCACTCATCATCAGGGGCATCGCGGCGGCGATCTTCGGCATCATTGCCATCGCGCATCCGGGGGGCACGATCGAGTTTCTCGTCAGGCTTCTCGGCATTTTTCTCCTCGTGGTCGGCATCATTGCGACGTTTGCCGTGATGCGGCATCGCGAGGAATCCAAGAAGTGGAATTTGCTCATGGTTCCCGGGGTAATCGGCATAGCACTCGGGCTCATCTTCATCCTGGCGCCGGGTGCTATCGCCAAAATATTCGTCTTCCTGGTCGGCCTCGGGCTGTTTGTTTACGGTATCAGTGAGATCTACAAGTCAATCCGCATGCGCAAGGACTTGGCCGGAGACTGGATGCCGCTTCTTGTGGGCGTCGTGGCCCTTGTCCTCGGGATAGTGTTGATGGCAGGCGCCGGCCACATTGCCGAGGCCATGATGTGGATCATCGGAGTGATCGCCCTCGTCTTCGGGGTGCTCTGGACAATGCTAGGCCTGCGTGCGAGAAGGTGGATCAAGCACGCAGATAAGCCGGCAGAGGCCCAGGCCGAGAAGCCGCCGGAGAAGCCGGTCTAGATGCCCGATTGAGATCGAAGGCCTTAGTACGCTCTCAAGAACTTCTTCTGTGTTCGCAGACATGGCGATGATACTCAGCATGCGGTAGATACCCGTGGTGATTGCGCTGGGATTCTTAGCCATTCTTGGCCATTCTTGGTCTTTGATTCCCATGTTTGGAGATGACCCTGCGAGAAGCACTGTGCTCCATGACACCATCTCGACACCCAATTCCCTAATGGCTGCCCGCGCCCCGGTGTTTTCCAATAAGTCCCTTGAAGAACGGAGTATGTGCTCCTAAAATGGAGACGCCCTTCCAAAGGAGGAGAGACTTGAAACGAACACCAGCATTCTCGTGCCTTTTGTTCATTGCCGTATCAGTAATTGCCGCGTCTTTCACCGCGACATCTGGGAGCCAAACAACCCAGGTGCTATCGCCATCCCAGTACCTGGGCAAGCAGATCGGCGCCGACGGCGTGCTCGCGAACTACAACGAGATCTGGAAATACTACTCCTATGTCGATTCCGTCTCAGACTGGATCAAGGTCCTGGACCTCGGCAAGACGACACTCGGCAACAATTTCCTGATGGCCGTGGCATCGAACCCGACCAACCTCGAGAACCTCGACCGTCACCTCGAGATATCCAAGGCCCTGCGGGATGCGCGCGGCATCTCTCCCGAAGAGGCGGCTGCCCTCGCCAGGGAAGGCAAAGTCATTCTCCTTGATATGTCCGCTATCCACTCGGATGAGATCGCGGCGACCCAGATGACACTTGAGCTAGCTTATAAGATCGCAAGCGATGACGAATCCATCGTTCCCTATCTCAAAGATGTGATCCTGCTCATCATGCCTTCGGTCAATCCTGATGGCCACAACATGTATGTCGAGTACTACGGCAAGTGGAAAGGCACCGCTTACGATGGCGGATGGATGCCGTGGCTCTATCACCCTTATGCCGGCCACGACAACAATCGCGACTGGTACATGTTCAATCTTGCCGAGACAAAGATGGTCTCCAAAGTGATGTACGAGACGTGGATTCCCCAGGTCATCCTCGATCATCACCAGATGTGGATGACCGGGGCGCGGATCTTCGTGCCGCCCTATGCTGATCCAGTGAATCCCAACCTCGATCCCGTGCTGTGGCGTGAAATCGAGCTCATAGGCTCGACGATTCACCTCAAGATGCAGGAGCGAGGCCTGAGTGGCGTGATCCACAGCGCATCCTTTCCCGGTTGGTGGGAGGGCGCGTCCGTGATGACGCCCCTCTGGCACAATGTTGCGAGTCTCCTGACTGAGACGGCGTCAGCTCGGATTGCCACACCGATCTACGTCGACCCGTCGGAACTCGGCGCATGGGGCACAGGCTTCCCGAAGTACACGCGGCTCTCCAACTTCCCCGACCCGTGGCCGGGCGGCTGGTGGCGTCTCCGCGACATAATGAATTATGAGCTCGCTTCGATCGAGGGCGGCCTCGAGGCGTGCTCCAAGAACAAGGAGACCATTCTGCTTAACTTTTACAAGATGGCGGCAGCCGGCATCGAAAAAGGCAAGACCGAGAAGCCGTACGCCTATGTGATTCCCTATTCAGATGACTCCCGCGTGCTGGACCATTTCACCCTGACACGGATGATCCAGCGGCTCATGCTCGGCGGCGTCGAGATTCACCGGGCCCTCGCAGCCTTTGTAGTTGATGGCCGGACTATGCCGAAGGGATCCTACGTAATTTTTCTCGCCCAGCCCTACAGGGCATACGCGAAGGATATGCTCGAAAGGCAGCATTATCCTGTGATAAGGATTGCTCCCGAGGCTCGACCCCTCGAACCCTACGACGCGACTGCTTGGACGATGCCGCTTAAGATGGGCGTCGAGACCATAGAAGTTGAGGCCCCGTTTGAAGCCGAAACCCAGAGAGTCGAAAAGGTTGAAAGCCCTGCGCGCACCATCCCGGGCACCTCGGACACCTCGGGCTCCCGGGCCCCAGGTGCTTACCCCGTCGGCTACCTGGCTGTCTCGCGGAGTTCGCTGGGTTCGTTCACCTTCGTCAATAGAGCCTTGAAATCACACCTCGGGCTCTTCGCAGCTACAGACACCCTGGAGGCGATCACGAACCCCGCGAGAGCACACGGACAGGCGATCCTCCCCGGCACAATACTCGTCGATTTGGGGAAAGACCCCGACGCCACCGCATCCAAAGTTCAAGAGCTCACAGCTGGTCTCGGCTTGACCTTCGACACTGTGAGGATCACGAGACCCTCCACACTCAAGCCCATCAAGCCCTTCCGCCTCGGGGTGTACAAGAGCTACCTCGAGGGCGACCCGGCTGGCTGGCTTAAATATGTTCTGGACGATTTTGAATTCGAATACACCTATCTCAAGAATGACGACATCAAGAAGGGCCACCTCGCCCGGAGCTTCGACGTCATCATTTTCCACGACATAGATGCCACGTCAATCAAGGATGGAAAGCCAGGCGGGTGGGGTGCCGAATTCTTCGAGCCGCTTCCGCCGCAGTACTCAGGCGGGATCGGGGACGATGGCATCAAGGCATTGACAGCCTTCCTCGAGGAAGGCGGCGTGATCATCGCAACCGCGGCATCCTGCGAATTTGCCATGAAGGAATTCGATCTCAAAGTGAAGAATGTCCTCAAGGAAGTGCCTGAGAAAACCTTCAGCTGCCCGGGTTCGGTCTTGAAGCTCGCAGTCAACCCCGCGAGCGAGATCGGTTACGGCATGAAGGCGGAGACCCCTTGTCTCTTCTTCTACTCGGCTGCCTTCTCAACCCAGGTGCCTTACGGGAAATTCGCAAGAGAGATCGTGGCAAGATATGCGGATACTGACCTCCTCATGAGCGGTTGGATCACCGGCGAAGACATGATAATGGGCAAGCCTGTCGTGGTGAAGATGGGCTACGGGAAGGGCACAGTGATTCTCTCGGGTTTCGACCCTATTCACAGGGCGCAGACCTATTCGACCTATAAGATACTTTTCAACTCGATCCTGCTGGGCGCAGTCAGAGAGTAAGAGAGTAACAGGCCGTACGGGGGCCGGATCGAAGGCGAATGTAGTTCTGAGCCGGAGACCGGCACCCGAAGGCGGAGTCTCTGGTTCCTCGCCGCCGGATGCCCTTCGGTTAGAACCCCATGCCCTCCGGGCTATCCGTCGGCTCGGCACGACGATCGCAGCGCGTGCGGAGCATTCGCGAGGAGCCGCAGCGGGGTCTGGATCGGAGGCGAATGTAGTATTGAGCCGGAGACCAGCCCCGCGAGGCGGAGCTATTCGGCACCTCGCCCGCAGCTGACCCTGCTACATCAAGCCGCCAAGGTGCATGAAGAAGGCCATGCCCACGAAGATCATTACAATGATTCCGATCAGGATCGCCAAGAGGGTCATTATGCCCTGGATAAGGAAGTACCTGTTTATCCTCTGGAGGAAGCCCTCGAGCCTTGCGGGAGCGCCTCTCGTGGCCATGTCGGCATCCCCGGCAGCCCTGTAAAGGATCACTCCGATCCATATCGGGAGCCAACAGACCAGGATCCCCCAGATTGTAAATACGAGAAAGATGCCCTGGATAACCGATAGGACGCCCAGAAACTTAATCCAGCCCGAGCTCGCACCCGCTTGATAACAGAGCTTCTTCAAGAGCTCCTCGGAAGGGTTTGGAGTCATTTCATTCACGGCGCGCCTCCTTTGAAAGACCCGTGTATGTTTGCTGGCTCATTCCGTATCCATCTCCCGCGCCGCCCGATCAATGGCACACAGCCACCTCTTAAGGAATCTTGGGCTTTGCGCAGAGGCCACCGGCCATTGTAGGAAACTGGAGCAAGCCGTCAAGTCAAAACAGTGAGGAGCGTGAAAGTGCCGTACGCGGGCTGGATCGGAGGCGAATGTAGTTCTGAGCCGGAGACCAGACCCGCAAGGCCCAGTCCCTGGTGCCTCGCAGTCGGATGCCCTTCGGTTAGGGGCTCGCCGTCGGTGGCCCTTGCTGCGATACTACACTTGCTTCGGGCCAGCCGCCTGCTCGCTGCCGAATTGAGTCGGGCGAGGGCGAGGGGTTCGTGCGGAGGCGAATTGCTTCCTGAGCCGCAGCGCAACCCCCGACCGAGCGGACTGTCGAGGCCTGGGTCGGAGGCGAATGTAGTTCTGAGCCGAAGACCAGCCCCGCAAGGCCAAGCTATCGGGCGCTCGCTATCTCGAAATCACGATCTTGCGTGTGACTTCATCCTTCCCGAGGCGGAGCATCACAAAGTATATGCCGCCACGCAAACCACTCTGCCACTCGACAACATGATAGCCGGCAGGAAATTCGCCGTTGGCAAGATTCGCGACCTTGCGTCCCGACACATCGAATACGTTCATCTCGATCTGCCCCTTCGAAGGCAGTCCAAATTTGATGGCCGTTTTCTGGCTCGCAGGATTGGGCGCTGCGCCCGCAATCACAAGCCGAGGAGGGATCTCCATGCTCGCAGGCACGCCTGCCGCCGGATCGTAAACCTCAAAATCGTTGTTGCTCACATCCGCGCCGTTGTTGACGGCAGCATCGTAGGCTACAACCTTGATCCGCGCACTGGTCGTCCTCTCCTTATCCACAAGCCACGCATACGCGCCGTCGTTCGCCTCACCCGTCGATATCGTGTCAGGGAAAGTAGCGCCGCCGTCCGACGAGAGAAGTATGCTAATAGAGGTGACGCCCACATTGTCCGAAGCGGTCCAGGTTATGGTGTATGAGTCGCCGATATCCCATACCTCACCGCCATTCGGTGTGCTCACCGTGACTGCCGGTGGCTGCGTGTCAACTATCTGGAAGTTGGCATCGCTCACGTCTTGCCCGCTGTTTGCAGCAGCATCATAGGCAATCACCTTGATCCGCGCAGTCGTCGTGGGGCTCGCCGGCACCAACCATGGATACACACCGTCATTGGTCTCGCCCTTTGCTACCGTATCTGGGAACGTCGCCCCGCTGTCCTTCGAGAGAACGATGCTTACGGAAGTTACACCTATGTTATCAGTCGCGGTCCACGCCACATTGTGCGCCGAACCTATGGCCCACGCCTCACCGCCATTCGGTGCGCTCACCGTGACTGCCGGTGGCTGCGTGTCAACTATCTGGAAGTTGGCATCGCTGACATCTTGCCCGCTGTTTGCAGCAGCGTCATAGGCGATCACCTTGATCCGCGCAGTCGTCGTGGGGCTCGCCGGCACCAACCATGGATACACGCCGTCATTGGCCTCGCCCTTTGCTACCGTATCCGGGAATGTCACTCCGCCGTCCTTCGAGAGAACGATGCTTATGGAAGTGACGCCGATGTTATCAGTCGCGGTCCACGTTACATTGTGCGTCGAACCTGTGGCCCACGCCTCACCGCCATTCGGTGCGCTCACCGTGACTGTCGGTGGCTGCGTATCACCAGCTTCCTGAACCGTCGCAGATCCTTCGTATGGAACATAATTGTGCTTGGTAACCGTCACGTACATTGTGCCGATCGTTGTCGGCGAAGGGTTGAAGGTTGCCACGCCCGAACCATTGGTATCTTGAACAAGATAGACTTCCGTCCCCTTCCAGAGACACACTGTCGCGCCTACCAACGGACTCCCGCCCGATGTCACCGTCACCGTATACGTAGAAGGCGCCTTGGGCAGGGTGGCGTTGTGAACGACATTGAGGGCCGCTGCTGCCTCAGTCCATACCGGCAGCTCCGGATCGCCGAAGAGGGTGGAGCTGAACATATTCTTGCGAGATGCGTCGTCCTGATCAGGCCCATACGCGCCGCCTTCGATTGTAGCGAAGTCCTGAACGTAGTGGTACTTGGCGTCGCCGTGAATCTGGCCCATGCGATACTTGCCGTTTACGTATATCTCCTGCCACCATCTGTACTCCTGCCCCTGGTTCCACGGCCAGTCAGGATCATTCCACTCAACGCAGTAGTAACTGGTCCTGCTCGAGGCAACGTCTCCGATACCCCAGTTGTTGATTATGAAATCTCCTTCGCAAGCCTCGGTACGGTCAAACTCGCCAGCCAGGCATGCCCCGACAAGCACATAGGGTTTCTTGCTGCCCGTGGCCGGGTTATAGGACTGGGTGCAGAGGGGATAAGTCGTAGTCTCCCCCGAATCACAATAGCCGTTGCCGTTAGCATCGCTGGTCCAGACAGAGCGGTAATTGCCAAGGTAATTGCCGTGACCGCTTGGGAATGCAAAGCCGCATCCCGGGGCTACCCGATCGCGGAAGTTGGTCGCCGTCAAGTCATAGTCGCGGGTATATGTGCTCGGATAGATGCCGGCAGCTTCATAGAGCCTGTCGTAGGTCACCCCCGTTCCACCGAAGAGGTTGTTCCTCACCTGCTCGGCCACGCAAGCCATATCGGTGGGCCCGTAGCTGGTCGTCAAGAAATTTGCAAACGAAGACCCGAAGACCACCTTCTTCATCCAGGTGCCGGCAGGCGGAGTCTTCTCATAGGAGATGACGGCGTTTACATAGTTGGTCGCTTCCGTGGTCGACCTTGTAGCCATGCGCCCCACGTAGTTGTCGGGAAGCCAGGTTATCAGGTCGGCGCTGAGCTCTCCCCACACATGGTCGTTATCGGTATCCCAGTCATAGGCGGCGCCGATCGCACCATCGACCACATCCGAGTAGTAGTAATCGCACGGAACCAAGTCGCCGTCGTACTCACACTTGCACTTGCGGTCCGGAAGGATGTTGGTGTCCCCAAGGAGAAACACGTAGTCAAACCGGGGCGTGCTGTTATCCAGACGCAGGAAGTTCCTGATCTTCTCCTGCGTGTCATAGCCTGAGTAGGTACTGGTTATCCAGGACACCGTGTACACCTGGGCAGGAACACCTTTCTTGGTCTTCCAGTTCGCGAGGGTCTGAGCCTGGGTTGTGTAGGTCGACGTGGTTATGATCGCATAGGCGGGATTCGACAGATCATGCAGCGCTGCAGGACCACCGGGCCCACCGGCCGATCCCTCAAGGAGCGGCGGGTTCATCTCGCCGTAGTTCTCGATGATATCGCGGGCGAGAGGCTCAAACGCCGCCGAGCGCACCTTCGCAGCCGCCTCCAGGGAAGATTCGAGGTTCAAGGGCATAGAGTAAGAGACATGGATCGTGTAGGACGAAACATACGCAACCTCGCCACTGCCCGATTTATACTGAACCGGGTAGAGCACGATCTCGACCAGATGGTGCCCGCGGAATTCACGCTCCCCTGCATAGCGATAATAATCCGACGGGATAACATCGGGGATTTTCTCAGGCCGGGCCGGTGGTTTGTAATTGGGATCGCCAAGGAGCATAGGCGGTTGCCGCATCAAGTAGTTGGGGAAAGCGCCGAGCGTCTGCTCGCTGCCTGCGTTCACGATAACACTGACATCCTCAGCCCCATACGGAATCTCGTAGTTTACTCTCTTAGTTGGAAGCACAGGGTAGTATGGGGTTGTACTGGTCCCAAAACCCTTGACTGCAAAGTAGACACTCCCGCCGGCGGTGCGCATTTCGGGAGTTGGGACATTATAGATGAAGGTAGTCATCCCCGCGCTGGCTGTCCCAAGGCCGGAGAGAATGGCAACCAGGGACACTACAACCAAGCATGCAAAAAGCCTTCTCGTCATTGCAAAACCTCCTTTGGATTTCCTTCTGGGTTCCCTTCTAAATCTCTTACACTTCCGGGGCATAAAAGGGCAGGACAAGCAAGAAAGCCACTCTCTGATATGGCCAACGTCCCTCCAACAGTTGTACGTGGCTTGTTCTAACCCCAAGGAGTTCCATTATAGCATAATCGGTGCCATTAAGCAATGCGATTCGATGTCCGGCGATGCGCGCGGTTTTCTATCTGGCCTTCACAGAGTGGCCCGTGTTCAAGGCAAAGCCGCCACAGCAGCCCTGACGGCGCTCATTATTCCTGTCGTCTGGGCAGCGATCAGTTGATTTTTCGAGCACCCGATGCTACCCTGAAGGCGCCATGGATAGGAACGAGCGCTGGGACGATATCTGGAGTGCCAAGCGAAGACTCGCGTCGGGGCGTTTCACATCTGCCTTTACCAAGGATATCATCTTCAGAACTGTTGACGCGATTCTCCGCAAGGAGATCCCCGACCCACGCAGCAAGCACATCCTCGAAGTCGGATCTGGTAGTGGACTGGTCTCACTCGCCCTCGCCAAGCGAGGTGCAGACGTCACGCTTTGTGATATCTCGCCAGAAGCGGTGAGGTTTTCGAAGGCCGCCTTCGAAAGGGAACATGCCCAGGAGACGACCGTCCAGGGCTCAATCCTCGATCTGCCATTTGAAGATAACACATTCGATGTTACTTGGAATGCCGGCGTGATCGAGCACTTCGAGAGGGCTGATCAGATAGAGGCCTTGAGAGAAATGCTGAGAGTCACCAAATCCGACGGCAAAGTCATCGTCGCCGTGCCTTCATCGCGAGCTCGCATATATGCCCGAGCCAAGAGATTCGCTGATAGCCGCGGGCTCTGGCAGCCTGGCTATGAAGCCCCCATCGCATCATTTACAGATCTCGCACCCGAAGTGCCCGCACACCTCATGTGCGAATACCGGATAGGCGCGCTCGCAGAGCTTCACTTTCTCAAGTACTACTTCGCTAAGCCATCATGGCTGAGGTTTGCCTGGTGCGGTTTCGTGGAAGCACTCAGCATGATTGTGTTGCCACTTAACAGATTCCCGGGCTACCTGCTGGCATCAGTGTTCAAGAAAGTCTGCTGACGGACACTGCACCGACTCGCCGCCGGATGCCCTTCGGTTAGAACTACATGCCCTCCGGGCACTCCGCTGGCTCAGTACCCGACATTACCTTCCTTGTGGCGCCGGGCGAGAACTGCAAGCATGTCCTTCACCATCTTGGGCATGTCGAAGTCGGGCTTCCACCCCCACTCCTCGCGCGCTGCGGAGTCATCAAGTGATGTCGGCCACGAGTCAGCAATTGCCTGACGGAAGTCAGGCTTGTAATCGCAGGTGAATTCAGGAATCTGCTTCTTGATCTCAGCCGCTAACTCACCAGCGGAGAAACTCATCGCCGTGACGTTGAAATCGGCATGATGTTTTAGCTTCGTGAAGTCTGCCTCCATCAGGTCAAATGTAGCCTTGAGACAGTCCGGCATGTACATCATCGGGAGGCGCGTGTCCTCTCTAAGGAAGCAGGTGTACTTCCTGTTCTTGACCGCCTCGAAAAATATGGCGACGGCGTAGTCGGTGGTTCCCCCACCCGGTAGGGTTTCGTAACTTATGATCCCCGGATAGCGGCAGCCACGCACATCAAGCCTGAAGCGCCGCACGTAGTAATCGCAGAGGAGCTCGGCAGCAACCTTGGTCACGCCATAGATCGTCTTCGGCTTGAGGAGGGTGTCCTGCGGCGTGTTGTGCCGAGGTGTCTCCGGGCCAAAGACTGCGATTGAACTGGGCACAAAGACGCTTACCATCTCATGCTCACGGGCGACTTCCAGGATGTTGTAGGTGCCGTTCATGTTGACATCCCAGCAGACCTGCGGATTCTTCTCGCCGACAGCCGACAGGATCGCCGACATGTGGCAGATGGTGTCGATCTTGTACTTCTTCACGACTTCCTCAACCGTTTCGCGCTTGGCGACGTTGATGAACTCAAAAGGCCCAGATTCGAGGAGCTGCTTGCTGGGCGGCGTCTTGTGCCCCGTGGCAAGCACATTGTCCTTCCCATACTTCTTGCGCAGCGCCAACGTCAACTCAGAACCGATCTGCCCGACCGAACCTGTGACCATGATACGCTTCATTTCTTTCGCCATGTGCATACCCCCATACATTTGATCTCGAAGTGAATGGCTGGGAAACTCAATCCATACCTTATAACAGGTGCGGTCCATAAGATCAATCAATTTGAATGCTGCAGTTGGAGGATCATCCGTTCGGTGTGGAATAGGTATGACGTAGTCCCACACTTGTGTGTCAAACTTACACACCGGAAAGGAAGGCAGGCCAGCGAGAGATCGGGCCTTTCGCTCTGCCTTCCCCAACCACAGTGCTAGGTGGTGCGTTTGCAAACGGTTGGACAAGTGAAGAGGGGATCGGATATCATGCCCGCTTACATGGCCGGATGGCACGACCTTTGCGACCGCTCAGGACGGGTAATCATGCCGGTAACCCGGATTGCCTCAGATGTAATGAGGTGCGTGTCGGCTGAGGGAGGCGCTGGCAGGACCAATGATCTGTGGATCCGGTCTCGGCCCCAAGCATGTGACGACACTCGACAGGAGGACAGAGAAGTGAAATTCATCAGAAGCAACCTTGGCTGCGTCATACTCGCATCCGCACTTGTGGTATCACTCTCCATCGGCAGCAGTCCCCGCGCCGATACACAGATGCCTGCGTACCATTCTGAAACGGACTTCATGCTGACGCCGCCGGGGGCCGTCGGTTGGGAGGGGTATGGTTTCACGAATCCTGCCACGCTGACTTACGTCACCGAGCCCGACTTGCTCTTCGCGTGGCGGGGCTCAATCTCCAAAACGCCGGGGCCCACCTCGGGCGATATCGACAGGTGGGGTGCCTTTGCCGCGCTACCCAACCTCGGCTTTGGAGCCATCCACGAGGAGACCCCGACCGGCAAGATCACAGATTACCATCTCTCGCTTGCACTCGGCGGCAGAAGGAGCAGTCTCGGCGTGAGCTACGGCTGGTCTGGCGGCAATACTGATGCCTTCAAGCGGGGCAAGACGATCGGCCTGGGCACGCTGGTGAGGCCTGCCCCCTACCTATCGCTCGGTCTTTCGGGACGAACTGCTACTGAAGCCAGTGCCAAAGAGGGCGTCGCGGACATCGGCGTCCGTCCCCTCCGCAGTGACATCCTCACACTTTTCGGAGACTACGCCATCCAGAAGGACCAGGCCTTGAAGGACGCTAGTTGGAGCGCCGGCGCCGCAGTCAAGGTGCTACCGGGCGTTCAAATCACGACCCGCTACTTCGGCACGGATGACGTGCATGGCATCACGGCCGGCGTGAGTCTCGATCTCGGCCGCATGGGCCTGGCGACCCAGGCGCACTACGATAACAATCAGCATCGCGCCTATAACACCTATCGTGTCCGCCTCGGTGCGTACAATCACAACCTCCTCGACACCAACATAATGCCCGGGCGAAAGTACCTTGAGCTCGATCTCTTTGGGCCAGTCAAGTACCAGCGCTACCGCATGTTCGACGATTCGCAGACACTTGCAGACCTCCTGTCGATGATCGAAGCAGCCAAGGCCGACACCCGCGTCGGTGGGATCGCGATCAATATGTCCGGCATGGATGTGAGCCGCGAGATGGCCTGGGAGATCCGCGAGAAACTGCGTGACTTCAAGTCAACCGGCAAACACGTGGTGATCTACCTAGATCGCGGGGGTATCGATGCTTACCACTTCGCTTCCATCGCCGATAGGATCGTGTTCGATCCGACAGGAATCATCACCTTCGAGGGGTTCCTGATGGGCCGCACCTATCTCAAGGGCGCGCTCGCAAAGGTAGGCCTCGCATACGACGAGTGGCGCTTTTTCACATACAAATCGGCCGACGAGGCACTCTCCCGCGACGGCATGTCGGAAGCCGACAGGGAGCAGCGCCAGCGCCTGGTTGATGAATACTACCACGTCGCCAAGAGCGAGATCTGCGCATCCCGCAGCATCTCAGGAGTGGAGTTCGATCGTCTCGTAAACGAACAGTTGATCTTGCTTCCCGAGGAGGCTCTCGCCCTGGGGCTGGTTGACACCCTCGCCCGTGCTGACGCCTTCGAAGATGTGGTCAAGGCGCTTGAAGGCAAAGAGAAGAGGATGGCGATGCCCGACATGCTCGCGCTGTCCGCAGGCTCGCTTGAGGGCTATGGAGTCGCGCGTGCCGATCACTGGGGAGACCGCCCACAGATCGCAGTGATCTATGCCATTGGGGAATGCGCCATGGACATGGGGATCAAGGCGCGATCGCTTGTCAAGGACGTCGAGGCAGTGACCAAGAATCCCCGAATAAAGGCCGTCGTCCTTCGCGTTGATTCACCGGGTGGTGATGGCACAGCCTCAGACATAATAGCCGAGGCTCTAAAGAAGTGCAGCGAGAAGAAACCCGTCATCGTCTCGCAGGGTGCGGTTGCCGCCTCGGGAGGTTACTGGCTTTCGATGTACGGCGATGCCATCGTCGCCGCGCCTCAGACCATCACGGGCTCGATTGGCGCGGTCGGCGGCTGGCTCTATAACGCTGGGCTCAAGGAGAAGCTCGGCATGACGACCGACTACGTCAAGGTCGGTGATCACGCCGACCTGGGCTTCGGGATGAGGTTGCCATTCATCGGCGCCGGCGTGCCCGATCGCAATCTCAATGATCAGGAACTCACCTTGGTAGAGAACCTAATAAAGTCCTTCTACAAAGACTTCGTCACAAGGGTGGCGTCAGGCCGCAAGATGAAATACGAAGAGGTTGACAAGATTGGGCAGGGGCGAGCCTGGCCGGGTGTGGACGGCAAGGCAAATGGCCTGGTCGATGTCTTGGGCGGGCTCGAGACCGCCATCATGCTCGCAAAGGAAAAGGCAGGTATCGCCCGCGACAAGGAAGTGAAGATAGTCGAGCTGCCGCGGCCGGAGCTCTTCAACTTCAACGTGTTCATGCCCAGCCTGATCAGTTTCAGGAGCCTGGCAAACAGAGGGCCATTGGGCAGACTGCTGTTTGGATCTCGAGGTACAACGGGATCGCCAGTCTCACAATACCAGACCGATCCGGTCATCGAACACCTGAGATTCCGCCTCGAGCACAACGGCGAACCGATGCCGATGTTACCTCTCGATGACATGGATATAGTGATCGATGCTCAGGTAGCTAAGTAGGTTAGATTCTGTGGTCTAGTGTATTACGCCGGGCGCAACATCAAGGCTCTCACTTCACGAGCAGCAGCTTGCGCTGAAGAACGCGAGCCGACGCATCAAGCCTGGCGAAGTAGATACCCGCGGCAACACTCTGCCCTTTCATGTTCGTGCTATTCCAGCAGACTTCATAACGTCCGGGCTCAGTGTCTTCATCACACAGAACACTTACCAACTCCCCTTTCACGTCATAAACGCTCAATCTGACGCGCCCCGCACGCGCAATGTCATACCGGATCAGAGTCGTCGCTCTAAACGGATTCGGATAACTTGACCGCAGCATAGTATCAGACGGCAATTTTGGCAACTCGTCCCCATGTTCATCAATGAACTCATCGCTCCCAACCACCAACGCGAATCGCGGCTCTTCATCTGCTGACACAACTGCCCGGTCACCCAAATGGAAGCAATACCGAGCCTCCTTCCTAAGATCTACCAATCTCCCAAGGACGCGATCCACAAGGTATCCTTCTGCCCCCGCGGGCACACTCTCCACCCCTACAAACTCAAGCCCGACTTCATCCACGTCAGCCTCACGGAAATTCTTAGCCACGTCAAAACGCCACACCTGGCCCCATATCTCCTTTCCCCACTCCATCACTTTCAGTTCTCCCGCGGCCAATTGCTCATGCTCCGTCTCATACCGCTCATCAGATCCCGCGAGATTGAACGTGCCGGTCTCTAATCTCTCGTATCCACCACGGGTGTCACACGAGTAGTTGCCCGCATGTTTCGCCCAGTCCGGATGCGGAAAATACAGGGACAGGGACTTGCCAGGGCTCATCGGTGGCTCCGACCGATCGTACCTGTCCCAGCCGGTCTGGCCGCCGCCACTGACACCCACAAAGTTGGTGAAATCAACTGCACCGCAACTGGAAGCCCTTATCTCGACTCGCCACCCATCAGCCGGCGCCGCACAACTGGACCTCATCGAAGATATGGGACTTCCCGATGACCCAAGAGCGACCCAAGTACACGCCGTCCCGCCAGAGACCACCGAATCCACCGGCCCCATGGCCAGAACTGGCGGCCCGTTCTGGGCAGCACTTCCGGCTGCCTCCCTCGGAGGAATCCTCAGAACAACATTCGAGTCTCCCAAGTTCTTAACCCAGTAACCCTCAAACGGCTCCAGTATTTCCACCCCGTATTGGTATCCCTCACTAATATCCCACCCTACCGGCGGCTCCACTACCACCCCTTCCGCCTCTGCCGTTGCCAGAGTGTCCACAAGGATGGAATCCCATGCCACGGGAAAATCGAATGGATTCCCGATCATGTTCCAGCCAGGTGCCAGGATAAGAGCGAATGCGCTATCGGTAGGCGTTGATAATCCCTGCCCCGGTCCCGTGTCAATGAGTACTCCATCCCCTGAAATCAACCAATAGGCTCGTCCTAACTCGACAGAGAAGATACTGTCATTGGGTGTCTCGGAGTATTGGGATCGCAGCGACTCGTACGCGAACATTCGCCAGATCCGTGGGTCGACCCCTCCCAGATCATCAACAAGCACCCCCGCAATCGTATTGTTCGGTAACTCTATCGGAGCCGACACCATCTTGTATTTGCCAGCCGGTTGCGCGTGGTCAAACTGAAGGTCGGGAATCGTGACTCGAAAACGTACTGGATCACGGTGCGACAGAATTGTCTTGGTCGCTGAGCCATTGAAAGCTGTCACGAAGAACTGCAGGCCACGAGGGCCGGCAGCTGTGCCTGGAATCAATCCGAGATAACTATCATTCATTACATCATCTTGTACTAACGTGGCTCTCGCACTCTCATGTGCGTTCGAGCCGCCGGGCGCATACTGCACAATCAGCGAATCCACTTCGACTGAATCGGCCATCTCAAGGGGTACAATAACATCGTGCCCTTCTTCCAGGATACTCCCCGGATATAGAGACGCCGTAAGTACGCTGAATCCAATGTCCCTAGCACTTCCACTGACATCTACAACCGCCACACTATCGTCCGGATTCAGGCCTGACAATGTCATCTTGCCTACATGCGCCCCACTCACCATGGGATTAAACAGAAGATCCGTTGATATTGCGGCATGGGGAGGAATCGTGATCAGGCCTTGCTCCATACTGTCTTCAAAGGCAGCGCTAAGGAAGAATGCTCCCGAGGACGATGTACACCTGTTCGGAATGCGAGGCGAACTGCCGAAATTGTGAATCGAAATCGACGTTGACAGAGTATCTCCAATTGTAGCTCTGGCAAAGTCGGCGCTCATGCGGAACGGGCCGCCTATACCCTGAATAAGAACTTGGTCGACGTACCAGCCAGCCCCACCGTACATGGCATCCGAAGTAAAATGAAAACCTATCTCTATCGTGGAACCTACATACTCACTCAAGTCCACCACATACCGTGTCCACGCACGTGACTCCCCCCCAAACAAGTCTGAAACCGTCTGCCAGCTTCCTCCATTGACACGAATCTGTACCTCACCATGATCCCCTGGCTGCCCCTCGTATCCTCGAACGAAGTAATACCAATGGTAAAAACTGAGTAGAATCCGATCATCAAGAGAACTCCTTGTCAACTCTACCGGCCAGCTGACAAGCCGGGTATCTGCATTGTTGGGGTAGTCTCCCGACAGTCCCGTCCCAGCACAATTCGCACCCTCGTAAGCAACCCCCGGCCCACCCCATAAATACGTCGGGGTGCCAACCTGCCATACGCCAACATCTGCAAACCAACTGCCTATCCCATACTCAAATGTCTCGGGGTTTCGAAACACAAACTGCCCACTCTCAATAGCCACATTGTCGACGTACCAGCCAGCCCCACCGTACATGGCATCCGAAGTAAAATGAAAACCTATCTCTATCGTGGAACCTACATACTCACTCAAGTCCACCACATACCGTGTCCACGCACGTGACTCCCCCCCAAACAAGTCTGAAACCGTCTGCCAGCTTCCTCCATTGACACGAATCTGTACCTCACCATGATCCCCTGGCTGCCCCTCGTATCCTCGAACGAAGTAATACCAATGGTAAAAACTGAGTAGAATCCGATCATCAAGAGAACTCCTTGTCAACTCTACCGGCCAGCTGACAAGCCGGGTATCTGCATTGTTGGGGTAGTCTCCCGACAGTCCCGTCCCAGCACAATTCGCACCCTCGTAAGCAACCCCCGGCCCACCCCATAAATACGTCGGGGTGCCAACCTGCCATACACCCAGTGTAACTTGCCAGTTACTTATTCCTAATTCCCAGCCCTCCGTAAATACGATCTCATTCGAATGGGCGGCGCCAGCCGATAGGAATACCAGATTAATCAGTATGCCGAGAACCGCAAGAGAGTTGGGTCCGGATCTCCCAACAATCAAAGGTCTAACAGGACTCAAAATCCACACCCCCATGGCCCCGACCTAACTATGTGCGTCAGTAGGGTGCACTGTAGCATTTCACTTCATCAGCAACATCTTGCAGGCACTCCTGAAACCGGTAGGCGTCGCCATCTGGCAGAAATAAATGCCGGTCGCCGCTCTCCGCCCACGTTCATTTTCCCCATTCCAGGCCGTCTCATATCGTCCTGGCTCGCAGTAACCATCGTAGAGGACCCGCACCAGGGCCCCGCTGGCATCATATATCCTCAGGCTCACGTTACCACCCTGCGCGATCTCGTATCGAATTATGGTCGAAGAGACGAAGGGATTGGGACGGTTCTGGCGGAGCACTGTCTCGACCGGCAGGTCGGGGAACTCGCCTTCGTAGGTATCAACGAACTCCTTACTGCCCACAAGCAGGATGAAGCGGGCCTCCTCCTCTGAAGAGATCTCCCTATTGCCAGAATAGAAGCCTACGTGATTCTCCATCCGAAGATCCACCAACCTCCCGAGTTGCCGATCTATCAGGTACACGCTCGCCTCTACCGGAACCCCCTCGATTCCAAGAAACTCAAGATCTACCTCATCTCCAACTCCCTCTTCAGAAAAGCTCTTGGCCACATCAAACCGCCAGGCATGTCCCCAGAGATCTCCCTGAGACAAATGGTGCTCCAAATCATAAGCAGTGAGTGCCCGAGCTAAAGCTTCGTTGTCCCCCCGAATATCGGAGGCGTAGCGCCCCGCGTGCTTCTCCCAACCCATATGCGGAAAATACAGGGACAGGGACTTACCAGGACTCATCGGTGGCTCCGAGCGATCGTGCCTGTCCCAGCCGGTCTGGCCACCGCCACTGACACCCACAAAATTGGCGAAGTCAACTGCACCGCAGCTAGAAGCCCGTATCTCGATGCGCCACCCATCAGCTGGCGCCGCAGAACTGGACCTCATCGAAGATGTGGGACTTCCCGATGAACCAAGAGCCACCCAAGTACCCACCGCTGCCCCGCCAGAGACCACCGAACCCACCGGCCCCGTGGCCAGAACTGCCGGCCCGCTCTGGGCAGCGCTTCCGGCTGCCTCCCTCGGAGGAATCCTCAGCACAACATTCGAGTCTCCCAGGTTCTTCACCCAGTAGCCCTCAAACGGCTCCAGTACCTCTACCCCATATTGGTATCCCTCACTGATATCCCACCTGACAGCGGGCTCCACTACCACGCCCTCTGCCTCTGCCATTATCAGAGTGTCCACAAGGATGGAATCCCATGCCACAGGAAACACAAATGGATTCCCAATCTGATTCCACCCCGGCTCCAGAACCACTTCGTAGGGATGGTCCGTAGGTGCCGAATAGCCCTTCACCGGGGCCGTACTAATCCAGTTCTCACTCCGAGAAATCAGCCAATATGCTCTCCCCGGGCGCGGCACGAATTCCTCGGAGTCCTGATCAGATAACTCCGCATACTCACCCGACTGCGGCACATAGCGGAATGCCCGCCACTTGACAGGATCATAGGGCCCGAATGCCTCTTGATCAGATAAGAGCGCTTCGAGAGTACCAGTGAAGTCTGCCCCGAAGTCCAGCGGAACCGTTATCATACGATATGCGCTGGCGGGATGTGTGTCGTCCTCCACCAGATCACGCACGGTCACTCGGATTACGTGTGGATATGCCTCCGGGCGATCTCGAGGATCGGTCAATGTCCTCGTAAGCGTGCGAACCGCAACCCAGTACTCAAGCCCCCTGGGGCCAACAAGGCTATCGGTGATCACCCCCACAGGGAGTGGATCGGCGCGTTGCACAGGGGAGGCATGATAAGCAGTTTCGCCACCCCGCCGAAAGTACAGCGTTCCTTCAGTGAATCCTGCTCCGTTGGGTAGGGAGACAAAGACATTGATCTCTCTGCCTTCCAGGAAGTCATTACCTGAGTTGGTCTGAGGTGTCGAGGCAATCAGATCAGGAGAAGTAACTGCCTGATAGAATACAGAATCCTCTGGTGCCCCAGGTGGATCTGTGGCAAATATCCCGCTATTCTCAACCTTGACATAGTATTCCAGCCCGGCCTCCGTCACGCCTTCCCCGGGAATCACGCTTATGAACTCCTCTTCCAACCTTGAAATGGGAATACTGTCTGGGAATGCGCCGGGGCCACCTCTGGCCCGATAATAGACATAGCCTCTCTCCACCCTTACCTGATCTGCGGGAGTTATGACAACGGTTACGGCTTCTCCCAGCGGCAGCTCCGGAGAGGCCGTCAGTAGGCGGGCCTTGGCCTGTAGAGCCCGGATGTCAGTATGGACCCCAATGGCGGTGATGGGAGTGATAGGATCATTACTCTCAATGGTCATGGCTCCATGTACCTCAAGCGAGTCTCTTGGCTCGAGGAATACGGTAAGTCGAACACTGTCGCCAGGGTTCACCGCGAACGGCGGTTTTTCGTTCGTTCTCATCTCGGTTGACGGCAGATCGATGCTGCCGACAGTCAAAGTATCGTTCCCTCTATTTGAGACAGTGATATGGAGTGCCACGGTATCTCCAACCGTGACTGTAGGAAATGCAAGCTCGTCGGCTGATGTCCCAATGACCGCTCGGCGAACATCAATACGCCCGACTTCAAGGTTGTATGATGGCACCCGCTGAATCAGCCCCACCCTCATTGGATTGGAGATCACTCGCAGGCGGAGGATGACATCTCGCCGATCAAACGACAGCGTCGAGACATCCCAGTAGAATTGGTGTTGCACGCCCAGTGGGGATGAGGCAAGCGGGCCCACATTCCACGTAGAGCCCATGATCTCTGCCCGATGCCATGGCGCACCCTCAAACTGATACTCAGGAACGATCCGCACCGGATCCGACTCAACATCGATTACAGTAAGGTCAATGCGATAGAGATTCTTGCTGCTAGGCTCTGCTGTCACGCCTCGTAGATAGGCGCTATTGTTGGGAAGTTGATTTCTAGGGGCCGGAGCGTCTCCTTTGAAAGGTGGATTTCTGATTCCCATGTATATTGTGTTGGGGTCCGCAGCGTTTCCAAAGACCAGATCCAGGTCGCCATCCCCATCCACATCACCCAGGGCGACACTCCGCGCCCCATTGGCGGCAGATCTCCACACTGGATTCTCTGAAAAGACCCCTCTCTCACCCAGGTAGAGCGTGTTGCGGCAGCCAACGAAATGAGAATTCCCGCATACCAGATCGAGATCTCCATCACCATCCACATCTCCTAAGGCTATGCTCTCAGTCCCATCATTAGACGGTGATGACCACGCAGGGGAAGGACTGAAACGGTCACCTTGATTAAGATACAAAGTGCTGCTTTGATCATGATTACCACACACAAGATCGAGATCCCCGTCGCCATAAACATCACCCAGAGCAACACTTGTATTCCCTGCCGTTGGACCCACCAGGTACGAAGGTTCAGATGGGAAGGTCCCGCAGTCATTCAGATAGATCGAGTTGGGCTGGTCATCGTTCCAACTGTGATTAGCACATACTAGGTCGAGAGCACCATCCCCATTCACATCCCCCAAGGTAACACCCATCGTTCCCTCAGAGGCCCCCGGAGTCCATGAAGATTCGGGCGAGAAGGTCCCCCCGTGGTTCAAGTATAGAGTTTTGCTTTCATAGTAGTTCCCACACACAAGATCAGGAGCACCATCGCCGTTGACCTCACCCAGAGCAACACTCCAGGTATCGTAGGCAGAATCTGCCCTCCATGCCGGTTCACTTGAGAGATTCAGATAGAGCATCGTGGCCTGACCGGAGTTCCCACAAACTACATCTAGAGTATCGTTGCCGTCTACGTCGCCCAGGACAATACTCATGGTGGGCCAGGGAGCGTCCGACAGCCAGGCAGGATTCTTCGAGAATGCCCCTCCTTCATTGAGGTATATCTTGCTCTTACGATTGTAGTTACCACATGCGAGATCGAGGTCACCATCTCCGTCCACATCCGCCAGGGCAACGCTCTGGGCGCCGTTCACATCGCCCAACACGAAAGTAGGATCAACTGAAAACGGCGCACTCTCATTCAAGTAGAGCGTGCTCTTACGGGCACTGTTTCCACAAACAAGATCTATAGCGCCATCCCCATCAAGGTCCCCGAAGGCGACACAATGGGTCTCCTCCGCAGTGTTCGACAACCATGACGGCTCCTCGGAAAGAACCCCGCCTTCGTTCAAATACAGCATGTTGCTTTCGCCACGGTTCCCACACATCAGGTCAAGATCGCCATCAGCATCCACGTCTCCCAGAGAAACGCTCATGGTGTGCCAAGCGCTGCCAGACGACCATGCTGGATTCTGTGAGAAAACTCCGCCCTCATTCAGATATAACGCGTCCTTGCGCCCATAGCTGTAACCGCATACGAGATCGAGATCGCCGTCTCCATCCACATCTCCCAGAGCCATGCTGGTCGTATACCCCACTGTATCGGACGACCATGCTGCATCTGCGGAGAAGATGCCACCTTCGTTCAAATACACCTGGTTAGGCTGATTGTTGTTGCCGCAAACCAGATCGAGATCGCCGTCTCCATCCACATCTCCCAAGACAACGCTCGCCGTGAGACCAGCAGTGCGTGATGACCACACTGGACCCGGCGATAAGGCGCCGTCTTCGTTCCGGTACACGGTGTTCCGCTGTCCCAGATTCCCACACACCAAGTCGAGATCACCATCACCATCAACATCACCTAAGGCAACGCTCTTGGTATACCACGCCTCTGCCGATGACCATGCAGGATGATCTGAGAAGACCCCTCCCTGGCCCAAATACAGTGTGACGGGCTGACCATAGTTTCCGCACACAAGATCCAGCTTGCCATCGCCGTCTATGTCCCCCAAGGCGATGCTCTCGGTGAATCTTGCAGTATCCGATGTCCATGCAGGATTGACTGACAGAATGCCATTTTCGCCCAAATACAGAGCGATCGGCCCACCTCGGTTCCCACAAACCAGATCGAGATCACCATCCCCATCCACATCTCCCACGGCAACGCTCATGGTCAATGAGATGGTCTCGGAAGACCACACCGGAGTGGTCGAGAATATCTCCCCGGCTGCCTGGCTGAGGATCCCGAAGGTGGTCATCACAAAGATGCACGAACAGACGTGGACGGCCGGGCTCGACCCAAGACCCAAAAGGATTTCAGACAGCCTTTGCATCCTCTGTAGCATTGTCCCTCGCCAAACCCAATGAACTCGCACCACAGACGACTCAGAACACGCGAAATCGCCGAAGCAATGCCCCCTTATTTCAACAACAGCATCTTGCGTGTGCCAGCGACCCCGGCAGATGTCTCCATCTGACAGAAATAGATGCCCGCCGCTACTCGCCGCCCTCTGTCATTCTCGCCGTCCCAGGCCATTTCGTACCGGCCGGGTTCTTGCCTACCCTCATGTAAGAGCCTGACCAGGGCCCCGCTCGCATCGAAGATCTTCAATCTCACGCATGATGCGCTCGCAACGTCGTACCGAACGATAGTGGACGCAGTGAAGGGATTCGGATAGTTCTGATGGAGCATAGTTTGCGTTGGAAGAGCCGGGATATCATTCCCGTGCGTGCCGATGTACTCTCCGTTACCCACTAGGAGGACGAAGCGCGATTCGTCCTCAGGGACCACCTCTCTCATGCCTGAGTAAAAGCAATATCGATTGACCTCACGAAGATTCAACAACCTGCCCAAGTGCTCATCTACAAGATACACCGCAGCACCTGCCGGGACGCTTTCCATCCCAACAAACTGTAGAACCAGCTCATCCCCCACTCCCACATCAGCGAAACTCTTAGCTACATCAAACCGCCAGGTGTGTCCCCACATATCTCCTAAGGCACCACCAAGAGTGTGCCTCAGCGTCTCACCATCGCTTGCGCCCACACCCGTCACGACCCTCCCCGCTGGTCCAGGATCCTTCGGCATTACATACTCGCCTCGCATATCAGCCGCATATGTGCCCGCATGCCTCTCCCAGGAGGAGTGAGGAAAGTAAAGCGAGATGGCCCTCCCCGGGCTCATTGGCGGCTCGCTCCGATCGTGCTTGTCCCAGTCGGTCGAGGCATCTCGCCTGACACCAACGAAGTTGCAGAGGTCGACGACACCACAACTTGATGCCCTTATCCCAATCTCCCAGCTGTCGGTAGCGAGCGGGGCACCCTCTCGCGTGGAGATCCCAGAGACGGCTTTGGCACCTCGGGCGCTTGTGAAGACTCGTGTCGCTCCCAAATCGGCGCCTGTCGAACCGCCAGGGGTTGCCGATGCGCTGGGAATGGTGGCAACACCTGGCTCGGCCTCTCTCGGAGGAACCCTAAGAACGACGTCGGAGTCACTAAGATTCTTCACCCAGTAGCCATCGAAGGGATGCAGGACAGCTACGCCATCTTCATAGCCAGATATCTGCGGGTTCCAGTGAAATGGGGCCTCAACAACGTCTTGCTCCATCATACGCAATGAGTCGACCAGAATCGAATCCCAAGCCACAGTGAAATCGAACGGATCGGCAATCATGTTCCATCCAGGCTCGAGAGCTACGCTGTAAAATCCATCCGTTGGCGCCGAGAGACCTTGTCCACGTTCAATATCCAGTTGCACAGCGCTAGCCGCAGCAAGCCAGTAAGACTTGCCTTGTTCAAAAGAAAAGAGGGTTTCATTCGGAACTTCAATATATGTAGCTTCTCGTCCGGAGTATGCGAACATCCGCCATACTGCGGGATCGGGCCATCCCAGATCATCCTCTAGCACATCAACGATATCGCCTCCCATGTCCAAAGGGATAGAAATCATGCCGTATACACCACGCATCTGCGAGTGGGGGAACGTGAGATTCTTTACCCTTACCCTCAGCCGGCTGACGGGTCCAGAAACAGAAAACCGGCCATTAAAGATTGTTACGAAGTACTCTATCCCTGCCGGGGTCACAAAGCCGGCAGGTATCTGAAGAGAATACTGATCATTAACCGGAGCACCAAGTTGATCCATCTTGAAACTGCTATAAGACTGCTTTCCACCAGCTCGATAGTTGACAATGGCGGAGTCGACCCTTACGGAATCAGCCACCACACAGAGCACCCGCAACGCATCTCCTTGGTTCACCTCACCACTAGAATAGAGCTCGGCGGTGGTGAACTCTAATGCCCTGGCGATTCCGTGAAGGGCGATTGAGGTGACAGGAAATACGGGATCATCAGTATGCACTTCCATCCGTCCCGCATGATTGCCAGCGCCCGTAGGAACGAATCTGACCTCCATGTTGACGCGTGAACGACGCGGTATCAAGATATGTTTGTCGATACTATCGAGAAAACCTGGTGTAAGACAGAATGCACCGGATGGTGCCCCAAGATCTGTGAGAACAAGATCCGTCTCGCCAGCATTGGTAAGAGCCAGAATCCGTGAGGTACTATCACCTACAGTGGTGGCTGGGAACGTGACATCGTTGTCTGAAACCCCTAATGGGTGGTGCTCTTGATAGAAGCAGAAATGACTCAGGCACCCAACGGCTGACTCGTACGAGTAGGATGGCCTGAACCGGTCATGAAAGGCGAGGCAGTCCATGCCCGGGCTGAACGGCCCTACTCCGCCAAAAGCCTTCGCCAGATATGAAGTCCCCGCCTGGGTGATAGCAAATGACAGAGTGCGTTCGTCCTCCAGGTAAGTAATGACATGATGCAGAAGCTTTCCTTCCGACGAACCGAATTCATAGCGAGCCTCGTACACCGTAAATTCCTGCGCATCACGGGCAATAAGTGTTATGTGTTTCCCTCTATCGGAAGCTCCATAAAGGACACCAACGCAACTGCGGCCCGCACCTAGAAGCGTCGTGTCACAGGGTGTATTTATCAACCCGCACCATAATGCTGTATTCCAGCCCTGCTCGATTACATACATGTCAAATTCGATCTTGAACGACCCGCCATGATAATCGATCTCATGATAGGCGTATGGGAATTCTGGAGCTTCCTCCGACGTCGGGATATGTATGTAGAAGCATTTGTCACTCGGATTCCAGTGGTAGTAGCTCGAGTCACTGATTACCCAACCTTGCGGGGCAGACGAGAAATCCTCACAGTAGACAGGTTCCCAGACGTGGGCCTCGGGGAGCGTAACCCGGAAGTAGTCACAGCCAAGGAGCGTCTGACCTTCTGCATATATACCAACCTTCCCGTTCAGAGATACCGGACTAGCGATCTCGCAAGCAACGATAAGGACCCCGTCGATATAGCAATGGACGGAGTCTGAGGCTTCTCGCGAGCCTCTATTCACTTCGATTCTGAAATCATACCACGAGTATGACTGCCACTCGAAACCCGCAGTCCCCAGGGAAACGCGAGCATTGCACGTCCAGCCATGAACTTCCTCAATCGTAGCTTTCTCATTGCTCGCTGCGATCGTGAAGGCATAGAAGTCTCCTTCTGATGATGCCTCTGGGAACCTCCATACTATGCCGATCTTAGCACCGGCTTCATTGTAGGTCGTTTTGACCCGCGCCTCGATGGTGTAATGTGCCCAGGTAGCCTCACCACATATGGCCCAGAAGTTGCACCCGCACCGCGGTCTGTTGGTGCCACCCAGACTGAGCACCCCTTGCTCTACGGAGTTCGGTGGAAACGCTTGGATGCACTCGGAAGTATCGCGCCCCCCGTAAGTCCAATTCTTGTTGGTCCAGGCCAGATCGTTGAAGTCATCTCTAAAGAGTACTTCCGCACCGCAGATCTGAGAGAGGAGGATCAGCACGGCAATGCCGAACGCCCACGATAGACAACGCATTTCGTGTCTCCTCTTTAGAATGTGCGCAGCAAGAACTCTTACTCGCGCTGCTGAACTTGCCGTTACCACTTGTGCGCCCTCGCTTGGCGCTGAGTCATCTCACCAACAGTAGTTCGCGTCTCGCCTAACGACGACCCCTTTTCCGACCGACAAAAGCATGTGCCCGTACGTTGATAAAAGAACTCAGCCGAATCTGCTAGAAACCCACTGTCACCTACTTGGCCGGCAAGCCCCACGCTGGTCAGCACAGCCAGCAACTAACACTTGCCCCCACAGCACCGGCCTAAAACCCTTGTATGTTTCAGGCACCTACAGCGCTCCTACCTCACAGTCAATTGCCTAGTCGACGCGGGGGCGCGGCTCCAACTGAGACCCCCATTCTCAAATAGCCCGATTCTTGCCAAGGCCTTCCAATCTCCTTCACTGAGATCCCTTATCCTTCCTCCCCCAAAACCCCGAAAAGAACCCTCTCTTCCCCGATAGCCTTTGGCTCTGCTCGAGAACGAAATCTTTGAAGCTCGATGAGAAAAGTGCAAGCCCTTTCCCTTCCTCCCTCAGGTATCCCCTTCGCTGCAGATCCTCGCCGAGGTACCTGTATTTCGTGCCAACGTGTTTCCCCATGGCAACGCGGCAGAGAGTTTCTTTTGATGTCTCGTCCATCTTTTCCCAAACGAAGCTATAGTGGGGATAGACTTCTTCTTTGAACCGCTGGGAGATCTCCCGCCAATCAACCGGGGCGTTCCGATTTTCGATGAAAAACTCAAACACATTCGAACACGCAATCTGGATATACAGTGGGAAATAGCCCGACAGCTCCAATATCTGAGAAGCATGTGCGGCAAGAGGGATCCCCTCCCTCTCCGAGGGGATGCTCACAAGTTCAATGGCCTCCTCGTGGGTGAATGGCCGCAGGGGCAGGTTGGAGAAGATATTGAAGAAAGGCGAATCCGCGATGTCCTTGTTATGGCAAAGCTGCTGGAGCTCCAGATGCGACGATGTAACATAGGCCACCTTGAAGTTGTTGGCAAGGAATCGCAGGAAAGAGAAGAATTGCATATCGAAGTTCGGGTTCTTCGTGATGGTCTCGAACTCATCCAAGAGAATGATCACGCGTCTGCCCTTATCGCCAAGTTCCTGGATCACATCTCTTAGATTGTCGAGGGTCCTCTCGCCGCCCGTATCAGGAATCGCTATCTCCTGTTCGTACTTGAGCATTCCCGAAATCATGTCCACAAATCGGGCCACCGTGAGATCCATGCTGCGCTGGAGATCTATGTAGATGAATATGGTGTCATGGTAGGTCTGCATGAACTGCTTACGATTCTTCCTCTGATAGACATAGTTGAGGAGAGAGGATTTCCCGATTCGCCTATCGCCCACTATTGATATCGACTGGGGATGCGGCGAATCCAGTCGAGCGTAGATCCTCTTCACCTCCCTCGCACGGCCGAAGAAATCCCTGGGATTCCTGATCATGACCCTGTTGAGGTAGGGGTTGCGCCTGCTGCTTCTGGTGTAAGTGACAACCGTGGCCGGTATGCCGACCGTCGAGTCAAGGCATGCCCGCTGGATTGCAGCGAGATCGTTGGATATCTCGCTGAAGCCTCTGTAGCGATCATCGGGATTCTTCTCCAGGCACTTCAAGATAAGATCCTTGAGCTCATCGGAAACATCCTCCCGAAATCTGAAATCCCGCTCATTCATGATCTGGTACAGAACCGACGCGGGGTGTTCGGCCTCGAAGGGGAAATGCCCGTTAATCAAACGGAACAGGCCTACCCCGAAGGCAAATATGTCAACCCGATGATCGACGGGATCATTGGCTATCTGTTCAGGTGCGAGATAATATGGCGTGCCGACCATTTTGGCAGTTGTCTGAGCCTCGACGTCCATCACCTTGGCGAGGCCGAAGTCCAGAATCTTCACCTGTTCATGCTCGTTGACCATAATATTCTTAAGCGTCAGATCACGATGAATCACTCCCTGCCCATGGGCCCAGGCCATGGCACCGCAAACCTGGATGGAGTACTTCACGATCTGCCCCAGCGGGAGAGTTGCCTTGTCGGCCACTTCCATTAGTGACGGCCCGTTGACAATCTCCAGCACGAGATAGGGCTTGCCATCATACTCGCCAAAATCAAACACCGTGACGATGTTCGGGTGTATGAGCCTCGCTGTCATCTCTGACTCGCGAAGGAACCTCTTCTTAAATGCCTCTTCATGCCCGGCGTCAGTGAGGACCTTGACAGCCACATCCCTCCTCAAGTTGAGGTCGTGGCCCTGATAGACCTCTCCGAATCCCCCCTGCCCGATCTTCCTGTCAATTCGATACCGCCCCCCGATCAATGCACCAATCATCGGCCTGCTCCCGAGCTCGAGAACTTATGCTGTACTGTCACCAATTCGTCCGATTTAACTTCGACTTCCTGCGTATAGGTGCCAAACTGCGGATGTTTCAAAAGGACGGTGTATTTTCCCGGGGCTCGCGCCTCCTCATGGTACGTCACTTCCTGCCCAACAAGGCTCCCATTTATGAACACGTCACCGTACGGCTCTATGTTGAAGACAATCTTGCCGGGAGGAAGCACTGTGAGCTTGATCTTCTTCTCATAGCTCAGGCTTGAGACATCCGTCTCTTCCTCATGACTCCGGTACCCCGCCTTGCTCAGTCCTAATCTATGGGTTCCATAAGGTAGGTCCTTGAGAATACAGGGGGTTGTATCAATGGGCTTTCCGTCCAGATAGACTTGCGCCTCTGGGGGTTCGGAGACTATGGTCATGGTCCCTGTCATCTTGGCGAAACTATGATTCAGGGCTGCCGTAGAATCCTCGGGGATCAGGACATTCTCCCACCTCTTGGCCTGGTAACCAGCCAGTCTCAGCTCAACTTGATGTGGGGTTCGTGCTGAAAGACCCGTGATTACCGCGGGGGTGGTCTTATCTGTATTCTTGCCATCGATGTAGATCTCGGCCCGGTCGGGCTCAGAGGATACCTCGAGGTTGCCGACGCGCTCTGTGAGATAATAACTCAGGCCTTTCGGTTCGTTCTTTCTGAACACGAGAGTATCACTGACCGCTTCATATCCGTCACGCTCGACCCCTATTACTCTCGAACCCGCAGGCACGCTCACCTCTCTGACAGGCGACTTCCCAATCCACTTGCCGTCAACAAGCACGTTTGCATCAGAGGGAGTGGTCTCGACCGACACGATAGCGGCATCTCTGGGTTCAGAGGCCGGCCCGGACACCCCACGCGCCAGCAGCCAATACGCGACGGGTAACATTATCACCAGGGCCCCGACTGCGGTCAGAACCAATCTCAGCCTCCTGCGCCGCCCGCCCCCTTCGGCGATGATGCCTTTGCTGGACGGCCCCGTTGCGCTGCGTTCCATCTCATCGATAACCTGCCATACGGAATGCATACGCGTGACCCATGATCTCCAGAGGTCCATCTTGAAACTGTAAGCATCCTTGTGGCCTTCCTTATGCAGCAAATCGCAGTGGAAGAGATTCTCCAGTGCCTTGCTCAGTTCCCCTTCGTCAATTCGGTAGCCGATATTCTGATCCCGCATATATCGAGTGATATCGCGAGGCGCAGCCAACCCGAGTTTCTCTTTGCTCAATTCCGCAATCACGGCAAGGCCAATCTTTTCCAGATCCTTCAGGGCATTCCAGTTGAAAATCATCTGGGGCAGTGGATTCTCGATGATTTCTTTCACAGCCACGGTCACATCATCGTCCACAACCTCATATCGGCGACACTCATTGAGCCTATCCACTATGCTTTGACAGACTACCTGCGTGTAGAAGGGCTGCCCCGCTGTCAGATGATACATCCTGTCAGGCACGTTCTCGGCAAAGCGCACAACGCCCTTCAAGGGCTCAGTTATGAGCCGGAGGGTATCGACCTCGCTCAAGAAGCTTATCCGCCGATGGAGGGCTTTGCTCAGAAACACATCCCAATACGGCTTATTCCGTGCCTCCAGATTGTCCGAACCCGTGAAGATAACAAAGACCTGCTTGTGCTCTATCAGATTTGCCAAGAGATTGAGGATACGCGTGGTTATTATCCCCGAGTCTATGTTGGTCTCGAAAAGCTCATATTCATCGAACATGAATATGAGCCTCTTCCCGCCATGCTCCGCATTGATCCTCTTGACGAGATCCTCAACTGCGGCGAAGGCGTTGCTTTCTACCTGTACCATGAATCGCGGAATACTGACTCCAACATCAACTGAGGAGAGGATTTGGTGACCGAGCTTCGCAAGAAAATCCTGGTCGTTCCTTATGGTCATGGATTGCATGTCGATCAGTACGGGAAGAAAGTCAGATCCCAAACGGCCTTGCATTATCTGGAACAGGATTGAGGTCTTGCCGCTTCGGCGGGCCCCGCACAGAACGATCATTCCACCTTCTTTGGTGGTCGAGAACTTCTTGTTGACATACGTGAAGTCGTCTTCCCGCCCAAAGAACATCTGTGCATCTTTGATCGGGTTCCCAACAATGTATGGATTCGCTATGGGCCGAAATCCATTGCTGTCCGTCCCTCTCATAGAGAGCTCCGGGCGCCCGAACTCACGAGCAGGGGTGGAGAGTTCACGATATTCGAATCCTTCCGCAACAAGGCTCTAGTCCCCCGGAGGCTGAGGTGGCCCCGGCAGGGGCGAAGGCGCAGCTCCCCCTTCACCACCGCTCAGTTTGACTGCCAAGAGCACACCCGTAAGCACTGCCGCCGGGCCGGCTCTCAAGAGCCACCATTTCTTGTTACGCTCCCGGGACAGGGACATCGGGGTATTTGTGACACCCCCCGGGTCGATGCTGATAGCCATCGATTGGTCTTGATAGCCGGATTTGCTTACGTTCAGAATGTATGCCCCCGCTCTCACATATTTGATATGCAGCGGCGAAAACCCAGCGAAGTCGGTGCTCAAGAAGGTCTCTGCCGAGTCCGGCCTGAGAAAAACCCGACACGACTCCGGCTTGGTGGCAACACTCAAGGCTCCAAAGAGCTGCTTCCTGAGTTCATCATAGAGGTAGTTGACCTGCGGCGAGATATACGCCGTGTCTGCTGTGAGATCGGGGAAGCGATAGAGGGCCTCGCGCGCATTCTCTCTGGCTGCGGATTTGTCCCTTTCAGCACCGGACTGATCCGCCTTCTTTAGAAGAGTGAAGACGAGGTTATTGTAGGCATGCCTGAGAATTTCGTCGGACCTTGAGTATTCCCTGATGATATTCTGCAATATCTCGACCGCCTTATCATACTGGCCCTGGGATCGCAGGGAGCTGACCTCCTCAAACCTCACGTAAACATCTTCTTGCTGCCCATCTGCGGCCAGGCCAGGAGGGCAAGTCATAGCCAAGATTAGGGAGGCAAGAAGTGCCACGTTCAGCGTTTTGGCAAGAATGCGAAGCCATTTCTGCATGTGTACCATTTGGCTACCTCCTCGGACAAAGGATTGAGTGATGCCGCCCAGTGTGATACCGAGCTACTTATAGATCGCCTTTATATTTCCCCAGGTTGTGGGTTCGGTTGCATCCCCGACGCATCTCACGCAGAGCCTCCAGGCGAGCTCTATGAATCCGTACATGCTCTGGTCATGAGTCGTGTCACCGCCATCTACGAACCACCAGGGAGGGCAGTTCGCAAAGTTAATCCCATAGTAACCCGAGTGAATTGTGGAATAGTGGCTGTTGGATGGTCTCGGGTAGAGAGCCGGCAAGCAGCTGGAAGTATGCATGTCGCAGCCACCCAAGACTGCGGCGCTTATGTTATCAAGGCCCCATTTCGGATAGTTACACGCCGTTCCGATGTGGGTAGCAGTGACGAGAAGCCTTGGCCTGGCTGGCGGGTCTGGCTGGATGCAGCAACCAGCCACGTCAAGGGGCGGGTCCACTGAAATAGTATTCCATCCGTATGCGGTCTCCAGGGGAGGACTCTCCCAGAGCGAGCCGCCAACAGGACATCCGGACTCATCCGAGCAGTAGATGTCGAATCTCACCGTGTAGAGCCCTGGGTAGGTTTGCCCATATCCCGCAAAGTCAAGGACCTTAAAGCCCGTAACAACCTGGCACCGGGCTGAGTCACAGGCGGGGCCTGGGCAGGAACAGGTTGACACATCTCCGATTGTGAAGAACTCGCCGATTTTATCACCGCAGGACCAACCAGAAAAGCTCCAATACATCGAACTGGTTGGGCACCCAATGTGGTAGTAGTACTGTACGTAGCAATCCGCGTCCTCCGCCGCCGTCAGACCTTCGCTGATCTTCAAGGCCTCGACATCGAATCCGTGAGCAGAAACCGCCAAGCAAAGCACAAAGATTGGGATAAGCAGACCACAGAATCTCATATCGGACCGGCCTCCGTTCTTATTGGCACCCTGCGTTGTTTAGGAACCTGCACCTCGATCCTAACATGCAGGTCCAAGGTTGCCAAGCTTAAAGTCGCGATGCCTCGCCAGCGTTCTCTCTCTAGCAGCTTCAGGATGACGGACTGAGGCAGCCGTTTGACAGGCAAGTTCAGGCTGGTAAATTGAAGAGGGTTCGGGTGTTGGTTCCAGTGAGACTGTCAACCTCGGGGACGGGCTTGCCGAGGATATCCGCAACGCGAGCGAGAACATACCGGACGTAGGCGGGTTCGTTGCGCTTGCCGCGGAAGGGCACAGGGGTGAGGTAGGGGCAGTCGGTCTCGATGAGGATTCTGTCAAGCGGCACCTTGCCCATTATTTCGCGGGCCTTGTGGCCATTGTAAGTTATGGGACCTGCGAATGAGAGGTAGAGGCCGAGGTCGATAGCCTGTCTCGCCATATTGAGATCACCTGAGAAACAGTGTAGGACTCCGCGGGAGACCTTCTCTTCCTTGAGTATCTGCATCACCTTGGCGTGGGCGTCCCTGTCGTGGACAACCACCGGCAAGTCTTTCTTCCCGGCCAGTGCAATCTGATCTCTGAAGGCTTGCTCCTGCACATGCCGCGGCGAGAGGTCCCGATAATAGTCCAGGCCCATCTCTCCGATGGCGACCACCATCGGATCGTCCGCCAAGGCATCAAGTCTTGCCAGGGCATCGGCGTCAAGCGTGCTGGCATCGTGAGGATGAACACCCACCACGGCGAAGATGTTCTCATGCCCATTCGCAAGCCGAACCGTAGCCTCGCTTGAGGCAAGGTCACACCCGATATTGATGATTGCCCCTATACCTCCGTCTCGTGCTCGCGTGAGAACATCCGCGAGGTCTCGGGCGTAGTGTTTAAAAGTGAGGTGGGCGTGACTGTCTATCACGAGATCTTCGATCCGGGCGCGGCAGGCCTATCAGGAACAAGGACGATCACCTTGCCACCATCTGTCGCCGCAAGCAACATGCCGTTGGATTCGATCCCTCGGATTGTTGCAGGTTTGAGATTCACAACCACAATAATGTTCTTGCCTGTCAGTTCCTCGGGCGTGTAATGCTCTGCTATTCCAGCGACGATCTGGCGTTCTTCGCCGCCGATGTCGATAAAGAGCTTCAGGAGTTTCTTGGCCCCGGGGACCGTACTCGCGCTCTTCACGTGGGCAACCCTCAGATCAAGTCGCTTGAATTCTGTGATGTCAAGAAGCGGCGCCGCTTCACGCGATGCGTTAGATTCAGGCAAGTTCCCGCTCATTGTGGATACATCCTCCTTACGTTTGTTTCCACCTGCTCGACCCGGCGCCTGCTCACCTACCCCACCCACTTGCCTTGGCCCCTGCCCGGCCCCACCCCCGTCAGCCCTCCCATCTGCTACGGTTGCACCTCGCTGCCCGGGCGCCGCTGGCGCCATATCCTCCCCCTCTCCCAGGGAAAGGGTAGGCTGAGGCTGCCTCTTGTCAGCTTCAATCCTCGGGAACAAGGGTTTGAGATCGCCGATCCTGGCGGAAAGATGCTGCCAAGAGTCACGCCAGGCAAGTTCGCTCTCGAAACTCGCTCGGCCGATGTCGGCCTTGATGCCGAGGGAGATCCAAATCTCTTGTGCCTTAAGCGGCATGAATGGAAACAGGAGCACCGCGGTGTTCCTCAGAGCCTCACACACATCGAACAGAACCGCCGCGGCTTCTTTCTTGCCTTCGGGCTTTTTCATCAGGGCCCAGGGTGCCCTCTCCTCGACATAGCGATTCGCATCTCTGACGACTGCGAAAACGTCAGATATACCATTGTGTATCTCGAGGACATCCATGGCCTTGAAATAGGATTCCCTGCTCTCCTCCAGAGAAGCTCTCATCCGGCCATCGGAGCCCGCCTTCTCGCCGACATCAGGAATTCGGCTATCGAAGTACTGCTTGAGCATGTTGGTGGATCTGCTCAGGAGATTCCCGAGATCATTTGCGAGTTCCGCGTTGTACCGATTGATGAACTGCTCCCAGGAGAAATCGCCGTCTTTCCCCCAAATGATCTCCCGCGCCATGAAGTAACGCAGCGAATCGGCACCATACTTCTTTACCACATCCAGTGGGTTAATGATGTTGCCAAGGGTCTTGCTTAACCGCTCGCCCCTGAAACTCACGAAGCCGTGTCCGAAGATAGTCTTCGGCAACTGGATCTCGGCGCTCACGAGCATCGCCGGCCACAGAATACAGTGGAAGCGAGTTATGTCCTTGCCTACGATGTGGAGATCCGCCGGCCAGTACTTCGAGAACCTTGCCATGTCATCGGGAAAGCCTATAGTCGAGAGATAATTTATCAGCGCATCAAACCACACGTAGAAAACGTGTGTGGGGTCACCCGGCACGGCGATTCCCCATGTCACGCCCGACCTCGAAACACTGACATCGTTGAGCCCCCGCCTGATGAAACTCACGACCTCATTCCTCCGCGTCTCAGGCTGAATGAACTCAGGATTGGCTCCGATGTGCTTAAGCAGCCTGTCCCCATACTTCGAGAGGGCAAAAAACATGTTTTCTTCTTCGATCCAGCCCGGCGCCATCTTGTGCATGGGGCACTGGCCGTCAACAAGGTCCTCTTCCTGGAGAAAACCCTCACACGAGACGCAATACCAGCCGGCATACTTCGCCTTATAGATGTCGCCCTTAGCGCTTATTCGTCTGAAGATCTCGTGAACCGCCAGCTGGTGCCGCGGCTCAGTAGTCCTTATGAAGCCGTCATAGGATACCGCCATCTCCCGCCACGTATTCTGAAACGCCCCCGACATCTCAATGCAGTATTTCTCGGGTGCCATCCCCTTCTGGGTCGCAGCTTTGAGCACGTTCTGAGAATGCTCGTCATTGCCCATCGAGAAAAACGTGTCCCGCCCGCGCAGGCGCATGTACCTGGCGATGATGTCGGCGCACACCTTCTCATATGCTGTGCCGAGGTGAGGAAGATCATTGACGTAATCTATTGCCGTGGTGATGTAGAACTTGCTCTTGCCGGGGATGCCGTTCATCGGATCGCTCGCGTCACTACTTTTCCTGTTCTTCCGAATCGGCTTCGGAGGTATCCTCTCGCTCCTCGTCTTCCTTGCCTTCAAGCATCTTGGGTATTTTGAGCAGGCGCTGGCCCAGGCTCAGTTTCCTAATCTGGTCAAGCGTGAGTCTCATCTCATTGCCGTTCTCATCCTCGACCGTCATCGCCTGAGCGAAAATGTCAATCTTGGTCACCGTCGCCTGCCCGTACGGCGTCATCACCTTGGTTCCAATCTTGGGGAGCTGCCTCGCGACGTCCATGTAATAATCACGTTCGTAGGCAAGGCAACACATGAGCCTTCCGCACGCACCTGAGATTTTGGTCGGACTCACCTGAAGGCTTTGATCCCGCGCCATCTTCAAGGTTACAGGTTCAAATTCCTGCAAGAAGGTCGTGCAGCAGAATTTCCTCCCACACGATCCATAGCCTCCGAGCCGCTTAGCCTCATCCCTCACACCAATCTGCCTGAGTTCAATCCTTGTCTTGTACATCGCCGCGAGATCCTTGACGAGATCTCTGAAATCCACCCTCTCATCTGCAGTGAAGAAGAAGGTGATCTTGCTTCCATCGAGCTGGTACTCGACGTCCACAAGCTTCATCTTGAGATCGCGCTCGGCGATCTTGTCTTCGCAGACTTTTCCCGCTTCATCCTCCTTGCGCCTTATCTCCTCATACCTGGCAATATCCTCGGGCGTCGCCTTGCGTAGGATTTCCTGGGTCACCGGCTTCACCTTTGCCATCCTATCGAGCGCCTCGCCGGTCCTCACCACCCTGCCCATGTCACGGCCGCGCTCAACCTGCACGATCACATGATCGCCCTCAGCGACCGGCAAATCCTTGGCGTTCAGGAAATATTCCCTGCGCTCGCCCTTGAACTCAACCTGCACTATGTTTGCACCATCGCGTCCTTCCATCTCCACCACCCTCTATCTGCCCCACAGCCCCCTACAGTTCCCCCAGCGGGGGGACAGCAATAGGGTTCGGGGTCTCATTCGCTACCTCTCTCACTACCTCAAGAGCCATGCTGCGGGATCAAGAGCTTTCTTCCCCTGTCTTATCTCGAAGTGTAAAACTGCGCCCTCCGGAGCGCTGGTCTCTCCGACGAACCCGACAGGGTCGCCCTCACCGACCCCGTAGCCCGTGCTCACAACCACAGATTCCAAACGTCCGTAAAGCGTATAATACCCACTCCCGTGATCGATGATCACGCAGTTCCCGAATCCTGAAAGCGGCCCCGCGAAGCTCACGCTCCCTGCTGCCACCGCCCTCACCCTTGCCCCACCGCTCGCCTTTATGTCCATGCCGTTGTTCTTAATGATTGTCCCAAACTTCGGGTGCGTTTCAACCCCAAACCCCGAGATCACCTCACCCTCACAGGGCCAGACGAGCCGCCCCATCTGGCCGGCGAAAGAAGTGCCGGCATAGCCGGTCTCGTCTCGCCCGGCCTCAAGCCTCCCGAGCACTTCTTCAAGGTTTCTCGTCGCCTCCTGGAGATCACGGGCCATATTCTCATAGTAATACCGCTTGTCTTTGAGCCTGGCGACAAGGGCATCCCGCTCCTCTTTCCTGATCATGAGATTCTGGGTCTCCTCCGCCACCTCGGCCTCGGTCTGCTCAAGCCGTGCCCGCTTGCTTTGGATGTGCTCGACCAGGACCCGCCTGGTCTCGACCGTCTGTTCGAAGGCAACCATGAGCTCCCTGTCGTGATCGGCCACAACCGAAAGATAATAGATTCGCTTCGCCAGATCAGCAAAAGTCTTCGAGGTCAGGATCACTTCCATCACCTCGCCCCGGCCGAATTTGTAGATCCCTCGGAGGCGCGACCCCAGCATGTCACTCGCCATGCCGAGCGACGCCTGGGCGCGTGCCAGATCCTCCTGGGCATATCCCAGATCCTCGAGGATCACGGCCTTCTTCTGAGCAAGTTTGTTCAGGAGCTCCTGGTTTACACTCATTTCCTCGTTTAGCCTATCGATCTCGCCCGTGAGATCTTGTTCCTGACCAGCGATATCTGCGGCCTCTCTCCTCTTTTCCTCAATATCCTTCCTGATGTGCTCGAGCTCCTGCTCTTTGGCTTTGATCTCGGCTTCCGTGTCTGGAGCCCGCAAGGTGTCGGCCTGCCCCTGGCCGGCCTCCTGTGCGAAGGCGGCTCGGGCTAAGCCCGTCTGCATGAGTGCCACAGATGTGATCATCAGGACAAAGAAAACTGGCAAACCGGCGGCGCCAGATCGAAGTGCCCTCATCCCCGGGTCTTCTCCTTCATAAACGCCCTCAGGGAGACCCAGCTTCCAAGCACGGCAATGGCCATACCGAAGACAGCAAAGAACAAGATCATGCTCGCCGGCATGAACGTCACCTGCGGCACCCTTACATCGACAACCCTGTAACCAATGAACATGACGACCAGGGAGAGCACGACCGCCCCAGCACCGTGAATCGCTCCCTCCAGGAGAAATGGTGCCATCACAAAGAAGTCGGTCGCACCAACCAGCTTCAACACCTTCATGGTTTCTCGCCGAGCGTAAAGCGTAAGCCTCACCGTGTACGATACGGTGAATATCGCGGCAATGCCGACAATGAGTCCCACGCCGATATCGGCGAGCGCCAACGCCCTCACGATCTTCTCGAGACGTGCAATCCAGCCACTTCCGTAGCTTACGTCTTCCACCCCGGGCATCGTGGAAATCTGATCGGAAAGACTTTCGACGATCGCTTTGAACCGGTAGCGTGGCTTTAGCGTGATTTCAAAGGATGATGGAAGCGGATTCTCCTCGAGAGCGTCCAGAAGATAGCTCTTGGGACCGAACTCCCCTTTCAGCCTGTCAAGCGCCTCCGCGGGACTCACATAACGGAGATCTTCTACGACTTTAATCTTCTCTATCTCTGTCGTGAGTGAGTCCAGCGTTGACTGCTCTGTTCCATCCTGGAGAAAAGCCACGATCTCCACCTTCTCGTGGGCATACCTCAAAAGCCCCCGCAGATTCGCTGTGGCGAGGAGAAAGATCCCCAGGATCAGCAGAGAAAAAGTCATGATGATGACACACGCAACTGACATGAACCCTGCGCGTTTGATGCCCGAAAGAGCCTGTCTTAAGTGGTACAAGTTTGGAGTCCCCCGTCAGATACAATCCTACCTTCCTGGATTCTTATCACTCTCTTACCCAATCGTTCAGCGTGGCGATAGTCATGTGTCGCAACAAGCGTGGACGTGCCTCCCCTATTTATCTCGACGAGAAGGTCGAATATCTGTCCCGCTGTATCGGGATCGAGATTGCCTGTCGGTTCATCGGCAAGCAGAATCTCCGGTCTCAGTGCTATTGCCCGCGCCATAGCGACTCGCTGCTGCTCGCCACCCGAGAGTTTCCCTGGGCGCACGTGCCGTTTCGAAGAAAGCCCGACGGAGTAGAGGATGGAGTTCACCAATTTCCTCAACTCGTTGCCCCCCTTGCCGGCGGCCCTGAGGGCAATCGCGACATTCTCAAATGCGCTCAAGTCGCTCAAGAGCCTGAAATCCTGAAACACAATGCCGATCTTCCTCCTGAGGAACGGGATCTCTCTCCCCTTTATTGCAGACGACTCGTAGTCTCCGACTTCCACGTCTCCGCTTGTCGGAAACTCCTCCATGTAGATGTGCCTCAAGACCGTTGTCTTGCCCGCTCCCGAAGGCCCGACAAGGAAGACGAATTCCCCCCTGTCCATCGAAAAACTCACATCCTTGAGAGCCGCCCGGCCCCCTTCATAGATCTTGTCGACCTCTCTGAACTCGACTAACATCTCACGACCTCGCTGGTATATGAATGCTATGCCGCCCCGGCGCTCCCGGTGATACCTCTCTCACCTTCCGGCCAATCTTACTCGCTTTGCTATCCTGGCACACTCTAAAATGGCATTCACCATGCCACCCTCCGAAGCGCGGCCCTCGCCCGTAAGATCGAAGGCGGTCCCGTGCCCAGGAGATGTCCTGACGAATGGGATCCCCATGGTTATGTTCACAATCTTGTCGCGGTCACCCCTCTTGATAGGTATCATCCCCTGGTCGTGATACATTGCGACAATAGCATCAAAACCTCTGGCGATCGTCGACCAGAATATCGTATCAGCAGGATAAGGCCCGTGAACGTTCATCCCCTGCCTCCTCGCTTGCACAATCGCGGGTTCGATTATAGTCTGCTCCTCTCTGCTCAGGCACCCGCCTTCTCCACAATGCGGATTTAGACAACACACTCCCATAATGACCTCATCAAGTCCCATGTAGAGCCGCAAGTACTCCTGCGCGAGATTGAATTTCTCGAGAAGGTTCTTGACCGTGATGCTGCGCGCCACGCTCCGCAGGGGCAGGTGCGTAGTCGCGAAGACGACGCGGAGACCTTTGCTCACCATCAGCATGGCATATCTCTTGGTCCCCGTGAGATCTGCAATCAACTCGGTATGCCCCACCATGCCGTAGCCTGCGAGTGCGAGGGATTCCTTAGATACGGGAGCCGTTGCGATTCCTTCCACCCGACCCCCTGCTGCAAGTCTTACTGCTTCCTCAATCGCCCCGCCCGCAGCCCTGCCACCTGCTTTGCTCGGTCTCCCGAGAGGGGCCGACTTGCTGACCCGAACCCCGTCGTGCACCCAAATACTTCGCTTAAGTTTCTTCAGCTCGCGAAAGGAAATCACTTGCCCGCGTCCCGTCGTTCTCCCCGATATGCCGGGCTTGCCAGGATCGCGCCAGGGGAAACATTCGACCTTGACCCAGAGTCTATGCAGGCGCGCCAGGTTTCTCAGGAACCGGCCATCGCCGACGAGGATGGGCTCACAGACTTTCCAAACCGCAGGATCACGCAACGCCTTGAGTGCAACCTCCGGGCCTATGCCGCCGGGGTCGCCCATTGTGACTGCAATCCTGGGCAGGTCATCGCCCCCACGGGTGATTGATCCGGATGTTTTGGTTCTCGTCCTTGATTTCATCATAAGCCCTGGAAACCAAACGCGCAGCGTCCGCAAGATATCACTTAGAATACTTCCTCGCGTCTTTCCTCTATGATTCTAAAGAAGGCCCCACCGTCTTTTCGCTTATGGTTCCTATCGGGAAGACCTATTACTTCGATCTCAAGGAATCCGTGCGCCGTCTCAAGTGTGATGGTATGGCCAGGGGCGATTTCTTTGCTTGCCTTCGCCTCTCCTCCATCTACTCGGACCCGCCCCCTCGCACACAATTCTTTGGAAAGTGTCCGCTGCTTCAGAAGGCCGGTCCGTTTTAAAAAGATGTCGAGTCGCACCTTTAGAGCTTCTTAACGTATATCTCCTGCCTCGCGGTATCGAGCCACCCGGTGAATTGCTCCTCCCGTTTCCTTGTCTCAATCACATTCCTGATCCAGGCCTTCGCTTCCTCCTGGCTCGGCTTCCTCGCCGCAGTCCGCGAGATGAGCTTCAGGATCTGGAAGCCACGAGGTGTTGGTATGACCTGTGAGAGGTCTCCCGGATTGAGCCCGGCGAGGGCATCCGCGTAGGCTTCATCAAGGGCGCTGACTTCGATCTCGCCAAGATAGCCGCCCTTTTCCTTGGTCCCCTGGTCCTCGCTGTACTGCCGTGCCAAGGTCTCGAAACTCTCTCCGGCGACCAGGCGCGACCTTATGTCTTCGGCAAGGCGTAGCGCTTTTGCACTATCTTCAACATTCGGAGAAAACTTGATGAATATATGCCGAAGCCTATATCTGTCGTCGCTCTTCTCATCCAGTTTCACTATCTCAATCCCGTACCTGATCCTGAAGGGCTCGGAAACCTGTCCCGCCTGGAGCTTGGCCGCGACACCGGCAATCTCCTGTTGGAGATCTTCAAGCTTCACAAGGCCGATTTCGCCCCCGTTTCCACGCGTGATCTCGTCGTCTGACACCTCCCGCGCCACCTTGTCGAAAGCCTCTCCGCTCTTCAGGCGATTCGTGACCCTGGTGACTCTTCCGACAACCTCCGATTCTTTCGCCGCCGAAATCTGAGGAGAAATGATTATGTGAGCGATGCCCACGACCTCGGGAAGGCTGGGGATCGAATCATACTTGTTCTGGAAGAAGCGCAAGATTTCACTTTCGGAGACGCCAATCGCCTCGAACTGTTTCTTCATGAACTTGGAGACCATCAGCTGCTCTTCGGTATCCTTTCTGTAGCGGTCCTTGAGATCGCCAAGCGTAAGGTTCTGTTTCTCCAGCTCCCGGGTGAATGCCGCCTCAGAGCCCGAGCTCTTGACAAGATCGGCAACCCACTGGTCAAGCCTGTCTTCCACCTCGGTCGGTGTGACCTCGACACTCTCCTTCTCCGCCTTGGCGATCACGATCTGTCTGTCTATTATGCTTTCAAGCAGTTCATCGCGCAAGGCTGCGAGCCCTGCCGAATCGGATGGCAGCGCCTCTCCGCGCAGCTTCCTTATGTAGAGTTCCTCCCCGAGGGCCGCATCCACGTCGCTCGAGAAAACGGGGCTCTTGTCAACGATCGCGACTACGCGGTCAGCAATCTCCTGCGCATTCGCGCCGGCCGCGACCACCAGTGTCAGGAGAAATAGCGGGAACAAGTGGCGCATGTCACGTCCCCTGATTCTTCAGTTGCGTGAAGTCTACGGCATTCAGCGCATCTGGATAGATCTCGACCTTGTGCTCTTCCATCTTGGACTTGAGCCAGGCGGCAAAGGCCTTGTCCTGCTCAAGCTGAAGCACCTGAGGAGTCAGCATCTCTTTGATCTCCGCGAGCTCCATCTGCCTCGCCTCTATCCTTTCAAGCAACTTGATCATCATGTACCCTTCGGCCCCAAATCCCGGGGGAATCTCGATCGGGGTCGAGTACGCGCCGACCTGGAGATTGTTCAGGACCTCCTGGACATCCGGGAATTGCTCAATCTCCTGCCTGTAAAGCGGCCGCGCGAGCTCCCCCCCGTCCTTGCCGGTTTCCACATCTGCTGACTTCTGCCTGGCAAGAGTCTCAAACTTGGTTCCACCCTTGAGTTGGTCATACACCGCTTTGGCTTCCGCCTCATCCTTCAACACTATTATTGCAATCCTCGCCCCGGGCTCGGTCATCATCTCTGCTTTGTGTTCGTCATAGAACGCCTTGACCGTCTCATCGTCGACCTTGACGTCCTTTATCAGCTGATCATGAAGCGCCGATACGACCGTTTCTTCTGTCGCCCGATTGGCTGCCTTGACAACTTCCGGCCTGGTTTCATATCCCTTGGCCTTTATCTCAGCGCGCCACAGCTCCCCGGTTATGTAATCGCCGACCATGGATTCTATGCTCGCCCTGTCCGCTCCGCGGCCGGGCCTCATGTAGTCCCGCAGCGAGTTGATGCTAGCGACATAATTCTTTATCTTCCACACACCACCCTTCCACTTGCCTATCTCCCTATCCAGTTCCTCATCTGAGAACTCAGGGACCTTGCCAAGGGGAGTATCCGCAGATTGATAAAGGGCGTTGGTCTTCGAAACGATCAGATCCACGGCGCCCTGATTGAAGGTGAGATCATAGGCCTTCTTGATCTCTCGAGCCAACTCCCGCTGCTTGGCAGTCTCTTTGTCTACTCTCAGCATTGCCTCTAGCCCTTCGCGCGATTGCTCGAAAGGCGCCGGTTCCTGTTCCTTCTTCTCGATCAGTTTAAGAATCACGTAGTAGTCCTCATACGGGATTACGCCGCTTGTCTCTCCTGGAGACATCGCCATGATCTTCTCCTCCACAGCAGCGGGCATGGTTCCCAAGGACCTAAAGCCGGTGTCCCCATTCTGGGTTCTTGAGGGATCAATGGAGTAAGTGCTTGCAATCTTCCCGAAATCCTCACCATTCTGGACCCTTCGTACCAGCTCGTCAGCAAGCATTTTTGCTCTCACCAATATCCACGCAAGGTGGTAGGTGGTTCGCTGCTTGGCGTAAAGGGCCTGTAACTCCTGGTCCGTGATTTTTGCCTGCGACCGCACCTGTTCTTCGTAAAAGGATTGCCAGGCTTGCCTCGTCAGAGCACTCTGGCCTGCCCTGGTAACCTCCGGGAGTCTATCAAGCCCCATTTTCAGCGCTTCCAGCTTAAGAATCTCTTTGGAAACGATGTCCTTGGCAAAGGCCTCCTTCTCATCGATGGTCTTAAGGTCCGCCCGTGCCGCTGGCGTTATCGCAAGATACTGATCCTTGATCATCTTGACCGTGATCGCATCCTTGCCAACGCGCGCCGCCACCTTGTTGTCGGTCTTGGTGCAAGAAAGTGAAAAGCCTATGATCGCACCGCTCAGAATGGTGATGATCAATAGTCGCATGGCATACTCTCCTTTCATACAAGCCACCGTATCACAATTCAAGAATGGCGTTCAATACCTTTCTCGCGAGGGCGAGCCTGTCAGCCGCAGTTTTAGGGACAGCCGCGAGTTTTATGCCCGGCCTTTCCCCAGACTGGAGCTCGATCTCTATGCCCTGCTTCACGATGTTTTCAATCACGCGCTTGGGAATCCTCTCGTCCTTTCTTCCCTCAAGCAGCATCAGCGTCTGTTTCACGACGATGCGTTCCGTGCCGCTTGTGGCCGCAAGAATCCGGATTCGCTGAAAGTCGAGGAGATTCCGTGCCTCATCGGGAATGGGCCCGTAGCGGTCCTCGAGTTCAATCTCGAGGTGGTGAACATCGTCAACCTTGCGCGTCTCAATCAGGCGCTTGTAGAAGACCATTCGCTGCTTGTCGTCCTCAACGTAGGTGTTCGGGATGTAAGCTGCGATATCGGTTTCGATTCTTGTCTCCACCCTCGCTTCAATGGGCTCGCCCTTGAGCTCCTTCACGGCCTCTTCAAGCAGCTTGACGTAGAGGTCGAAGCCGACCTCGGCAATGTAGCCGCTCTGCTCAGGACCAAGGATATTGCCCACGCCCCTTATCTCAAGATCACGCATCGCGATCTTCAGGCCCGAGCCCAGTTCAGTGAATTCAACTATGGTCCTGAGGCGTTTGCGCTGCACTTCGGTGAGCCGCTGGCCCTTCGGGACCAGGAGATAGGCATAGGCCCTGTGCCGCGACCGTCCCACGCGGCCCCTCAACTGATAGAGCTGCGCAAGCCCGAAGGTGTCTGCCCGGTTGACCACGATGGTGTTGACATTGGGAATATCCAGTCCGGATTCCACGATCATTGTGGAAACCAGGATGTCATATTTCCTGTCGATGAAATCCAGCATCACTCGCTCGAGGTCGCGTTCGTGCATCTGGCCGTGAGCGACCGCGAGCCTCACCTGGGGCAGAAGCTCCGTAAGATGTGTGGCCATCGCATCAATGGTTTCAACCCTGTTGTGAACGAAAAAGACCTGGCCTCCACGGTCGAGTTCCCTCAAGACCGCACTGACGATTATCTCTTCATCAAACTGGACGACCTCGGTCTCGACAGGCAACCTGTCCTTGGGCGGCGTGTCTACGGTTGACATGTCCCGTGCGCCCATCAGGGCCATGTGAAGTGTCCGCGGGATCGGCGTAGCCGTGAGGGTGAGCACATCGACGGTCGCCCTCATCTTCTTGAACGCCTCTTTGTGGGCGACACCGAAGCGCTGCTCCTCATCTATGATCACAAGGCCAAGGTCTTTGAACTGGACGTCCTTCTGTATGAGCCGGTGGGTCCCGATAGCCGTATCGATGCTTCCTTTGGCAAGTCCGTCGATGATCTCCTTCTGCTCCCGTGGCGTCCGGAACCTCGATAGCATCTGAACCGTCACTGGATAATCGGCGAGCCGCTCCCGGAAGGTGTAGTAGTGTTGCTGGGCAAGCACCGTCGTGGGCACAAGCACTGCGACTTGCTTGCCATCCATCATCGCCTTGAACGCGGCACGTATCGCCACCTCCGTCTTGCCGTAGCCCACATCACCGCACACAAGGCGATCCATCGGCTTGGGGCGCTCCATGTCGCGCTTGATCTCTTCGGTTGCGCGCGCCTGGTCCGGCGTATCGTCGTAGATGAACGATGCCTCGAGTTCCTTCTGCCATCTCGTATCGGGCTTGAACGCATGTCCCGGCCGCGCCCGCCGAAGCGCGTAGATCCTTATCAATTCCTCAGCCATCTCCCTGATGGCTTTCTTGGTGCGCGCCTTTATCCGCTCCCAACCTGCACCGCCGAGCTTGCTCAGGGCCGGGGGCTCACCATCTTTGCCTGTATACTTCTGGATGAGATCCAGTTGGTCTATCGGAACGTAGAGCTTGTCCCCGTCTTGATAGTGGACGAGCATGCATTCGGTCTCGCGGCCCTCAACCACAAGCCGCTCAATCCCGCCGTATTGGCCAATGCCGTGATTGATGTGGACGACAAAATCCCCAACACCGAGCACCCTGTAGCTTTCGATCGGACCTTCGCCCCTGAAGCGTGGGTAACGCGCCTTTCGCTTGTATCGCCCGAATATCTCGTGGTCGGTGATCACCCTGAGCTTTGCCTCAGGGAAGGTGAAACCCTCTCTCAGGTTACCCACGCCAATTGCGACCGAGCCATCCCCCTCCGCCATGATCTCCTCGAGACGCTCCACCTGCCCGATGTTGTCGCAGAGGATGTAGGTCCTGTAGCCTGCCCGCGTTGCCTCTCCAATCGTGGCACCTAAGACTTTGAGATTCCCAGCGAATGGTTCGGAGCTTCTGAAGTGTAGCGGGGTGGAGTCCCTGGCGGTTTCCAGATGCGATATCTCGATCGTCCTACCGGCGGGAAGATGCCCTATCTCGTCGGCGATCCCGCTGAAGACCTTCTCGGGTGGAGGAAAGCCGTTTGCCGTCCCCTCCATGTCCCTGAAGCGCACCGTCGCCTCGCCGATCGCGGCCTCAGATTTTTCTTCCAGGACTTCGCGCTCCAGCATGATGTATCTTGTACCAGCGGGTAGGTAAGAGGATATGGTCACGCGATCCGAGTAGAATTGCGGCGCATAGGCTTCGATCCCATCGAAGAAGAACCTGTCTCTCACATGAATGACAACGTCCTCGATAAATGTGCCCTTGAGGCGCTTGCCTCTGATATTGGCCATGAAGTTTGAGATCGCATCATCGCTCAGGACGACTTCACGCGCCGGCAAGATCTTCAGGGAGGCAATCTTCTTAACCGAGCGCTGCGATATGGGATCGAATTCGCGTATCGATTCTATTTCGTCACCCAGGAGCTCTATCCTCACAGGATTATCAGCGCCCTGCGGGTAGATATCGAGAATCCCGCCTCGCGTCGCAAACGCACCAACGTCTTCGACCACTTGACTCCGCGCATATCCGATCTGGAGAAGCTTCGAGATCAGCACCTGCGGCTCGATGGCTTCTTTGAGCGAGAGGCTCAACACATTGGAACCAAGATCCTGGGGCGGGATTATGCTCCTCAAGAAAGCTCTAAGAGGAATCACGACGATACCTTTTCTCTTCTCGAGGAGGAGCGAGAGAGTCTTGAGCCGCGTGCCGACTATTGCCTCGTGGGGTGAGAACTCGTCATACGGCAGGATCTCCCAATCAGGGAAGTAGAAAACTTCGTCTCCGCCGACCAGGCTCTCCAGGTCTTCCTTGATGCCTTCTGCATCGTCAGGACATACCACGGCAGTCGTGGTATCGAGTTCCCTGTAGATGATGCTTACCAAGATGGATGTGCTCGAGCCGACCGTTCCGCTAAGCCTGACGGAATGCTCTGCACTTCTTACCACGCTGAGGACGTTTTCGAGAGACTCGCTCCGCCTTATCTTCTCAACTATTTGGGAGAGCATCTTCGTCGTCGGTCTTGGAGAACTTGAGCGAAAGATTAGACGCAAGCAGCGTTTCAAACAAGAGAAGAGCCAGCCCGGCCCAGAGGAAACTCCGGGAGAGATCCCGGCCTCTCCTCAAGAGGGAGATTGACTCGCCCACATCATCCGGTGCCGCCACGCGCTTCACGTCGAAATGCTTCAGCTTCGATTCCACATCGGCCATGGTCACTTTCGTGAGATCGGATTCACGCGGATCAACGTTCACCGCAAAAACCGAGAGAGTTTCATCTTCGCTCTTGAGGAAGTAGACTCCCGGCTGGCCGGGCGACTCTATCCTGTAGCCCACGCCTACGCCCAGGGCTTCCGGGAAGAGGCGGATGCTTCCTGCCGGCCCGTCGAGAAATGCCTCGCCGCTCCGGTCACCTGTCCTTATCGCTATCTCCTCGCCGACCCTGTACGTCTGACTCAATCTCATGCCGGATGAGAGATAAAGCAATGCCTCATGCACTATCGGCAGGAACTGCGGCGTGAGCACGAAGTCGCTCCAAGCGACATCTGCCGAACTTGTGAAGACCATTAGTCTATCACCGGCTTCGACCATCGCAGGCGATCCATCCGAAAAGTATGCGACCACGTGGCCACTCTCGGGTTTCACCCTCATGAAGGTATAGAAACGCGCATCGGCGAAGGGACTCACATCAGGTTTAAACTTACTGAATATCCGATGGCCCCTGTCGAATTTGTCGATTGTGTAAAAACCTTGGCCCTTCTGTGTTCTCTCATCGATTCCGCCAATCGTTCCCCTCACAAGCCCCTCAATCTTGATCGCAGCAGGTGGTCCGATCCGCGACAGGAGGTTCCTATTATAATCACCGATATCCACCTTGCTTCCCAGGAATATGAGAAGGCTCCCGCCGCCCACCAGGTAATCGGTGAGCGCATCGACCTCGAGTGGCGAAAGTCTCGCCACGTTTGAGATCACAAGTATATCAAGCCTCGAAAGGCTCTCGCGATTGATGGCGCCCTCATCGATCTGGACGACCGTGAAGCTACCACCGCCTTCGGGACTCAGGGCCTTAGAAATGTAGTAGGTATCTCCGACAAGACCTACCACTCGCTTGCGCGACGGCACGGCGAAAAACCTCTTATCATCGATCGGGAGTTTATCTTCGGCCAGCGCCACCTCGCCCCACAGGAAACCCTGAAATGGAGGGATCCTGAAGGTCTCCTTCTGGCGCGTGGCGTCCCCGGGGGCGAAAACGCTTCTGCCGAGCAAGGTTCCACCGAGGAAAATCTCAGCCACCCTACCCTGGCTCTCGGTGGGATTGAAACGTCCGAATGTCACTTGCATCTCAAGGTCATCGCTTCCAGATGGAATCCGGAAAGCGACATCCTCCACACACGAGTTTGGATCGCTCTCGCCCAGGTCAACCACAAGCACCTTGCCGCTCGATTTTTCATCTCCCACCTCGCGCCCAAGCCCGTCCCAACCCCTTTTCTGCATGTCCGATACGATGTAAATCTCTTTGTTCGGATTGGCCGACCGCGCAAGCACTGCGACAGCCTCTTCAAGCGGGGAAGCGAGGTCGGTCGGGAGATTGCTGCAAGATGTCTCTCCGATTCGCCCGCGCAGTCTCTCAACATCTGTCGTTGCCCACGCCCCAGACAGATTCCTAAATGGTGCCGATCCGGTGAACAGGTGAACCTCATCAGACCTGTCGAAATGCCGGAGGATTTCTCCCGTCTTGGCTTTCGCAAGTTCAAAAAGGCTTCCGCCCTCGCCCTGGCGCATCATGCTGAAACTGTCATCAAGTATGACCACCGCCGTGGTCGGCAGGTGGCCTCTGACAGCCCGCCCGCCTGTAATCGTCGGACGCGCGAGGGCAAGCGCAATGAAAAGAAGGAGCAGCGTCCTCGTTATGAGGAGCAGAAGCTGCTTCAGGCGAAAACGGCGCGTGCGCTTCCTCATCATCTTCCGGAGGAATTCAAGCGAGGGGAAGACCTCGATCCTCGCCCTCTGCCTGTGAAGAAGGTGAATGATGATGGGCACCAGGGCCGCGAGCGAAGCCAGGAGATACCACGGATTGAGAAAATTCATCGCCCGCTATCTACCCCAGTTTCTGTCGCTTCTCAAGGTAGGAAAAGAGAGCCACATCGAAGGTGGTCGAAGTTCTGATCGGGACGTAGTCGATCCCACTCTGTCGAAGCACGGTACGGTACCGGTCGATCCATGAAGCTACCCGTCGCACGTATTCGCGCCTTATCTCCCAAGGCACGGCAGGGACTTCCTCGTGCGTCTCCATGTCCTGAAGAATGACTTCGTGTTCAAACGGGAAGCTCACCTCATAAGGATCGAGCACGTGAAACACGATCACTTCGTGCTTCCTGTGCCGGAAGAGCTTGAGTGCCCGTATCACGCTTTGCTCGTCATCAAGCAGATCAGAAATCAAGATTATCAGGCCCCTCCGCGTGACGCGGCCGGCAAGCTCCTCCAGGGTCCGCCCAAGGTTGGTCTCATCCCGAGCCTCGATGTCGGAGAGCTCGCGCAGGATCACGTGAAGATGTCGTTTGACCGATCGCGGCGGGATATATTTCCTCAATTTGGTATCAAAGACCAGAAGCCCAACCGAGTCTTGCTGTTTGAGCATGAGATAGGCGAGTGATGCCGTAAGATAGCAACCGTATTCCAGTTTGGTGATGCCGTTCGACTTGTAGCCCATCGAGCCGCTGCCATCGAGGATGAGGTACGCGCGAAGATTAGTTTCCTCCTCGTATTCCTTTATATAGAACCTGTCGGTCTTGCCGTAGACCTTCCAGTCTATGTAGCGGATGGGATCGCCGGGCATATACTGCCTGTGCTCCGCGAATTCGACCGAGAAACCCTTATAGGGGCCGCGGTGAAGCCCGGAGACAAAGCCCTCGACGACAAGCCTTGCCTTTATATCCAGGCCCTTGAGCCGGGAGATTACGGCTGGATCCAGATACTTTCGAAAATGTTCGACATCTCTCTCAGGCACGCTTCACCCTATTCCTCACACCTTCAATTCTGCAACGTTGCAGGCATGACCCCCTATTTTTCAGCAACTTCAGGGATCTCTTTCAAGAGTCGCTCAACGATATCAACAGTTGAGATGCCGTCCGCCTCGGCGTTGAAGTTGGTGACTATCCTGTGGCGGAGCACCGGTTTGGCTACCGAGCGCACATCTTCGCATGTTGGCGTGTAGCGCCCGCTCAAGATCGCCCTCGTCTTGGAGCCGAGGATGAGATACTGAGAGGCCCTGGGGCCAGCGCCCCAACTCACCCAATCCTTTATGAACTGGGGGACGCCATCGTTTGCGGGCCTCGTTGCGCGCGCGAAGTTAACGGCGTACTTCACGACATGCTTAGGTACAGGAACCCTGCGCACGAGCCGCTGAAGCTCCATTATGTCCTTGGCCGCGAGCACGCGCTCGAGCTCAGGCGTATAAGCGCTTGTCGTCGTCTCGACAATCTCGACCTCCTCATCGTACAGTGGATAGTCCACATAGATATTGAACATGAACCTGTCGAGCTGCGCCTCTGGAAGGGGATACGTGCCTTCGAGTTCGATCGGGTTCTGGGTGGCAAGCACGAAGAAAGGAAGATCGAGCTGGTAGGTCTCCCCACCTGCCGTTACCTGGCGCTCCTGCATCGCCTGGAGGAGAGCTGCCTGGGTCTTCGGCGGGGTCCTGTTTATCTCATCGGCCAGGACAATGTTGGCGAAGACCGGCCCCTTGACGAAACGGAAGGCTCGCTTGCCCGAGGCCCTGTCTTCCTCAATGATGTCGGTGCCCGTTATGTCCGAAGGCATGAGATCGGGCGTGAACTGGATTCGGTTGAACTCAAGGTCAAGGATGCGCGCGATCGTGCTCACCAAGAGCGTCTTCGCAAGACCTGGCACACCGACAAGCAGGCAGTGTCCGTCCGAAAGGAGCGCGATCAACATCTCCTCGATCACCCGTTCCTGACCGACAATCACCTTCTTGACCTGGCCTAGGATCTTCTCACGCGCCTTGTTCAGGCTCTCGACAGCTTCAATATCTCGCATTTCCTCTTTCACGGCTCATCCTCCAGTTCGATTCGAAAATCGTCCCCATGTCTTTGAGAGAGCACGCGTATTTCCCCTCTCCCTCTGGGAGTGGGTCAGGGTGAGGGCTCAATCCACTACGCCAAAAGGTCTCTCTTTACTGACCACCTCGGGGCGTGTCTTCAAAATCCCTTGAATACTATAAGCCCCAAGCCCCGGATTTGTTCCATCGAACAGCCTCTGGTCCCACCGGGCTTCGAACACGAGCGAGTCATGCGCGGCGACGGTCTCACGGCTCACGGCTTCGGCAAACATCATATCCCCGGACCACTGCCAGATGATTTGCTTTCCCTTCCTCACTACAAAATCGAATCTCTGTGCGGTCGGAAAATTGAGGCGCAGAGCCCTCTCCGTCCTGTTGGTCGCCACGAGCCTCACCACGATCATCTCGCCAAGCGCATAGCTTCCGGCGTTAAGGCTCAGGGTAACATCGACCGAATCCGCACTGGATGCCCTGTCGCCCGCCATTGTGCCCTCCGGACTCCTTCCACCCTTCCCACTCTGTCCCCCACAGGAGAGCAGGTCAGCCACAACCGCTGAAAACACAAGAAGGAAGCCAAACAGAGCCTTTCGCCTGAGCCCCATATCGTCCTTCCGGGCGAGCGAGCCCATGAATATGCCTGTACAGCCTAAACTAACAGCCATGAAACTGGGATGTCAAACGATATCAAGTCCAGTGAGTGTTCATCAGCCAGCTGGTGGACCAGTGACCCACTCCAGTTGGGAAGTTCTGGAAGCCGCACATCTTCATTTGTAGATGGCTTTGATATTTCCCCACGAAGTCGGTTCAGTAGTCTGGCTCCACCTGCAGGATGCTCCAACCATCTGCCTTCAGCCGCTTCTATCATCGCCGCATCCGGGTCCCAGGCCGCACCAGCTGCCCAAAAACTTCAAGATGCCCTGATTATCGGCTTCTCCGAACCCTTCCAACCTCAACCTCATTTCAAATTGAAACCTGTGGAAAACCGCTCGTATACTTGTTTCAAAAGTGCCAGCAAGTCGTTGATGTCAAATCAGATTCGCACTTATCAACAGGTCCTGTGCAGTTATCCACATTTCCACACTCCCTATCGGCGATGCGATCGCCGGCCTCAAGCGAGAACTTGAAGGAGTAAGCCTGGTGCACAAAGATAGCGGGGCTGGTGCCTCCGATATACACACAGTCAGATGAGTTGATGAGTTATGGTCGTATGTGAATATGATTATATATCGGGCCCTGAAGCGACCGCTGCCATCCGAGAGCGTAGGGCTGAGCAAGGCGAGGGGTGGGACTTGGTGTTTCCTGACGATGTCTCCGGCAGGAATCAGCCCGGCAAGATTGATGCAGGCCCAGCCTGTAGAAGAGCATTCCTGCCACCACATGACGAAGAAGAGACCGCTCCACAGGAGCTGGCCAGCTCCTGTGGACAGCCAGCGCCCGGCGGCTCAGTTCATGATAGGCCCATCCCCTTCCCCATCAGTCGACTACGACAACTTTCTTGGTCGCGTTCTGGGCTCTCGTTGAGAGTCTCACGAAGTAGATTCCGGCGTGGACCTTCACACCGGAGTCATTGTTCCTGTCCCAAGTGACCGAATGGCTTCCAGCATCCATCTCCTGATCAAGGAGACTCTTGACCACCCTTCCGCGTACGTCGAAGATTTCAATGCGTACATGGTCGGCATCTGTAGTGTAGAACGAGAGCATGATCTCGGTACCGCCACAGATCCCGATCTGATCGCCGGGGCCAAAGCCAGCCATTGGCACCGACCCCTCCTGGGCGTTGCCATCGATTCCATACCACTTACGCATGCGGACGCAGTCCGCACCACGAATCGGCGTACCATCCTTGAGAGAACCAGTGAGAACCAGTTCAACCGAATGGCCCTCGGCACCACTCAAGCCCAGTGTCCGCACAACATCCTGAATCAAGAAATAGAGGTTGAGATCGGTATATCTGTCCCGACCCCTTCTGTTGCAGCCGCAAAGAGCACCAGTGAACGGTGTGGCAACATCTCCATACCACCGCAACCACCAGATCGGCCGGACCGCTCCACTCACCCCTTCGCGTACGAGCCTAACCGTCGCCGGGTCGATGTTCCTTACGCCAAAGCCCTCGGCCCCAAGCACGGCTACATGCAACACGCCCCAACCCCTAGCATTGACCACGTTCGGACATTCGCCCGGCTCAATGTCGACATACACATGGACCTCAGCCCCGGTTTGACCTTTACCCGTGCACGATACCGTTGCACAGCTCCCACCCGTCTGAATCGTACAGTTCTTAGTACCTTCGCCCCCAGGCTTGAACCGCACTGTCACCGTCACCATCTGTCCCCCCGTCAAATTGTATGCTCCACCACCCAACGGGATGCTGTAGTCCGTGCACGAAGCTGCCACAGCGCCGCTGAGCGTTCCTTCACCTATGTTCCGTATTGTAAACGTCTTGTCCAATGAGTCTCCCACTGTGACAGTTCCGAAATTCAGCGTAGTCGGACTGGCATCACACACAGGTCCAAGAGGCCCCGTAGCCGTGCAACTCACACTCCCACATGGCGCACTATTCGTTATCGTGC
>CAYHHI010000008.1:0-86207 GCA_964356335.1 uncultured bacterium | reverse complement strand
CCATGATACCAAGACAGCTCCAATTAGTCAAGGTATTTATGAGACACTACACTAGCTCACCCTTCCATTCCAGTAACGAAAGCGGTCGCCGCGGGCTTGCGGTGCCCTCCAGGCGTCTTTGGGCAAATGTTACACCAGCCGGTACTTGGGACTCTGCCGTCAGATCTGCAAGACCTACTCTCAGATTCGGAAATCACTGATTTCCAGATTCGCTACGCCGAACATAGCGAAATCACTGGTTTGCGAATTGCCCACTGCCGACGACAATAGAGTCTTGCCTGCCAAGGAAGCGATCCAGTTTGCTGCTGACATGCCCCAGCCGACATGTTTCACTGTGTGTGAAGCATATGGTGATGTATCAGTATTGGTGATACAACCTGACTAGATCCATCGTGTTTGACCTCATCGATGCTGCAGAGGGAAGACAATGGATAATACAGACTTCATCGCTCGATACGGGATTTGACGTGCACAAGCGTTCAAGTTCAAACGCAAGGTTCTTGCCGAGAGGGCTGGTGATCCTCCATGAGGATGAAGACATTCTCGTTGTGGACAAACCGGCGGGCCTCTTGACGATCGCTACGGACAGGGACAGATCACGGACAGCCTACTTCATTCTGACTGACTATGTTCGCAAGGGGTCAGCCAGGTCCCCGAAGCGGCTCTTCATCGTTCACCGCCTCGACAGGGAGACCTCCGGCGTACTCGTGTTTGCAAAGAACGTAGAGGCAAAGCTCCGGCTCCAGAACCAGTGGAAGGAGAGGGAAACCGAGAAGAAGTACCTGGCGGTGGTCCATGGCCGGGTGGCGACGCACGCAGGGACGATCAGCACGTACCTGGCAGAGAACAAGGCTCACGTCGTCTACTCCACAACCAACAGCACAGAGGGGAAGCTCTCCCATACGGCTTACAGCGTGCTCAGGGAGGCGAACAATCTCTCGTTGCTGGAAGTAGAGCCCCTGACGGGCAGAAAGCACCAGATACGAGTGCATCTCGCGGGGATTGGACATCCGATTGTGGGCGACACCAAGTACGGAAGGAAGTACGGAAAAGAGAGTGGATCTCACACGCGCTTGGCACTTCATGCTAGATCACTTTCCTTCAGACACCCATCGAGTGGTAGGGAGCTCACTTTCGAAGCAGGAGTGCCTGCACTGTTCAGTAAATTGGTTGGTCCCATGGATCGTGGCGGCCCGATGAGATCTTCGACCAAGGCGCGCTGCCCTCGCGGCCGTCCCTGAGCCACCAGCAACTCATCCGTGGCTCCTCGTCGCCGCAGAATAGGGTTGGCCGGGGGGCAGTACTTGCAACCCGTGTCGCTCAAAGAGTACTGGCCAGAACTTAATTGCTTCGAATAGACTCATGAGCACGAGGAGGGAACTGAGCGAAATGAACCAGGTCATGCAAGTGCTTCTCAGTCGCAGGTCAGTTCGTGCATACGAGGCGAGGGAAATCGGCGAGGAAGCGAAAGACGAGATTCTCCGGGCAACCCTCCGTGCTCCGACAGCCGGCAACATGATGCTGTACTCGATTATTGAAGTCAGAGACCAGGGTATGAAGGACACGCTGGCCAGAACCTGTGACAATCAGCCGTTCCTAGCCAAAGCGCCGCTTGTCCTGCTATTTCTCGCAGACTACCAGAGATGGTATGACTACTTCATGCTGTCAGGTGTGGAGGATCTCGCTAAGCAAAGAGGGGAGCCACTGCGGATGCCGCAGGAAGGTGATCTGTTCATAGCCTGCTGTGACGCCCTGATAGCAGCACACACGGCGGTCATTGCCGCGGAGTCACTGGGGATCGGGTCCTGCTACATCGGGGACATCATGGAGAACTACGAAGTCCATCGTGAGCTGTTCAATCTGCCTCAGTATGCCCTGCCTATCTGTCTGGTATGCTTTGGTTATCCGACGAAGCAACAGAAGGAAGGCCCTCTGAAATCGCGATTCGACAGGAAGTTCATTGTGTTTGAGAATCGGTACCGAAGGCTCGATGGAGCGGAGTTCACCGAGATGTATCGCGACAGAGAGGAGCGAGCGGCAAAGGCCGGCGGCAGCGTTGACGGCACCACCAACGTGGGGTGTCTTACGTACTTGGGGAAATTCAATGCCGACTTTACCAAGGAGATGGCGAGATCGGTACGGGCAATGCTGGACTCGTGGACAGGGGAGCAACATGGGTAGGCGTGGAAGTCATGATCCCTAGGCTGGTTGAGACCACGCAATGCACATACATGTGCCGCTTGTTTCTAGGATTCCCGTGACAACCAATTGGGCTGGGGGTAGCTGTAGGAGAGAGAAGCACGAGGTCCAACCATGGATAATAGAAGCTTACTCGAGCAGTACCGGAATTTCCTGAAAGACAGTATCAGGAAGACGATGGATTTCTCACGGACTGACCAGAGCGCGGGCATGCCTATCCCGCCGCTTGAAAAGCCTTATGCCGCTGATGCCCAGCGTATCAAGCTGCCGGAACCAGGCAGATGGAAGAAGATAGGTGGCGCCGATCTCCAGTCAGCAATCGCGAACCGGCGCAGCCGTCGGGCCTTTCGTAGAGAAGCCCTTGGCCTGGAGGAGGTATCGTTTCTCCTTTGGGCAACTCAGGGCATGCGGGGCAAGGTCACCGGAGGCCATGCTTACCGTACTGTGCCGTCAGCGGGATGCCGTCACGCCCTCGAAACCTATCTTGCTGTCCTGAACGTCGAAGGGCTGGATTCGGCAATCTACCGGTATCTGCCCCTCTCCCACGAGTTGCTCTTCGAGTTCTCGGAGGAGAATCTTGCCGAGAGACTTGTTGAGGCCGTCCTCGGGCAGGCCTTCGCGGGCACAGCTGCCCTGACGTTTATCTGGACAGCCATCCCTTATCGGATGGAATGGCGGTATGGTCTTGCAGCTCACAAGGTTATCGCCATCGATGCGGGCCATGTCTGCCAGAACCTGTATCTCGCCTGTGAGGCAATCGGTGCGGGGACCTGCGCCATCGCAGCCTACGACCAGGAGGCACTGAACCGGATGCTCCGCCTTGATGGAGATGATGAGTTCGCCATCTATTTGGCCCCGGTGGGCAGAGTCAAAGATTGAAAACAGTCAAAGCCTGAAAGAGGATGCTCAAGACTTCTTGGGCTTCAGTGAATCCAGACTCTCCTTTGCCGCGGGAGCCATCTTGAAGAATTCGTTCAGTTTCTCGCACGCATAGTCGGCACAATCCGCACAGGTGCCGACCTTACGCCCGTCACCACACTTTCTGATCTCGCACATATTCTCGCAGTAATTGAACTTGACTCCGTCGGAGAGGCAACCCGTGCAGTTGATGGTCTCCGGCGGGATTTGCACGCCATATGCCTTCGACCATTCGTCCGCCACTTTCGCGCGCATGGCGTTGTCATCTTGAGCGGTCGCTAGGAATGCGCCACACTTGGCGCAGTCGAGTCCACAGTATGCAATCATCTTATCCTCCATTTATCCTCCATCGTGTCAGACCCACACTCCACGCCCCAAGTCTAACCCACAAAGTGATCCAATGCAAAGATTAGCGCAGATTCTGCTGACGTCGTGTATGTTGTGCGCCACGCCTGTCGCGACGACAGACTAGACCAACGGCCTCTCGCTGGATGGGGCAGCCTCTCAAATCCCACGGATTCGATTCGCCCCCAGACAAAAGCATTCGCAGCATTGACAACCCTTGCAGAATCTCGTAGAATCGCAGAAATTGGTTGCGGCTGACGGAGGAAGTCGAGAATGCGCACTGCTTTGGCATATCCAATGACTAAACGAGACCCCATCGCCTGTAATCCGCCACTGGCGATCCTTTACCTGGCGACTAACCTGCAGAAACATAACCACGAAGTCGCAGTTTTTGATCGCGATGGGTACGATGATGGATTGCCCGGATTGATAGACGGCGTATCGGACTACAAGCCGGGATTGGTAGGCTTGCCGCTTTTCTCGACACGTGAATCGTTCCACGCTGCACGGACCGTGGTCCAACAACTACGACACAAGCTTCCGACCGCAAAGATAGTGCTCGGTGGGCCGCACGCGTCCGCATGCCCCGAGCAGACACTCCAGTGGTATCCCGAGGCGGATTTCGTTCTCAGGGGCGAGGCGGAGCACACGCTGCCACTTCTCACCGCCCAGCTTGACAAGAATGCTGTGAGGCCGGAAGTACCTGGCCTGTCTTACAGAGATGGCAATGAGATTGTGTCGATTCCACTGGGAGAATCGATTGCAGATCTGGACAGCATTCCCATCCCTGACAGGAAGTTTCTTTGGGAGAACTACCGGAGAAAGATATACTGGCGGTTGGAGCGCAAGGGCATTACCGATTACATGGTCACTGGCCGGGGGTGTCCATTTAGATGCAAATTCTGCTTCCAAATGGAACGGAGTACTTTCCGGACCCGCAGCCCGGAGAACATCCTTCAGGAACTTGAGTACCTGGCATCTCTGGGGATCACGTCCATCGATTTCGAGGATGATCTCTTCACAGCCAAAAGGGAGCGCTGTCTCAAAGTGTGCCGAATGATCCGCGAGGCAGGCCTCCGGCTCGATTTGAAGGTTCGCAGCCACGTGAATACAATCGATGAGGAACTGCTGGCCGAACTCCGGAAGGCAGGCGTCAAGACAGTCGTCTTCGGCATAGAATCAGGTTCGCAGAAGGTACTTGAAGCTATGAACAAGAAGTCTCGGGTCGAACGGAACATGGAGGCTATTCAGATAACGAAGAAAGCAGGCTTGCAGTGTTATGCCGACCTGTTCATAGGTTTCCCCGGGGAGACACCGGAGACTCTCGTGGAGACGGAGCGCTTTCTGAGGAAGGCCAAACCGACTGCAATCAACATGAGCGTGCTCGTGCCGTTTCCCGGGACACCGGTCTATGCTGAGGCAAAGGCCAACGGGACGCTGGTCGGAGACTGGACAATCGATGGGCCGACACCGTTTGTTAAGCTTCCCTGGACAGACAATCGCGAGGTTCTCTGGGAAATTCAGAGAGGTATTGTCAGGCGGTACTACAGCCAGGTCGGCGTGTTATTGCAGATCCTGCGGCACTCCCCATCAAAATTCAAGTTGCGCACGTGGGTTATGGGAATCAGATTCATGCGGCGGGTATTGGGAATCTGATTTCGGCGCACAGAGCCTGAACCTGCTCGTCTGCGCTTTCTTGTGCTAGTCCTTCTGATTGGCTCTCTCGCGGCAGGCACCAATCCACATGTTGCGTTTCGAGCTCGCCACGTGTATAATGCCTGAACATACGTTGAGAACGTATGGGCCTGACATTCATGGAACAAAGGTTAGTGGGTGCCAGGATACCTGAGAACTTAGATCCAGGAGGGCGATCTTGGCTGACATATTCGATGAAGATGCATACAGGCGGTTTGCTGATAACCTTCTCCCGCTCCTCACGGGCAGGAATATCCGCGATGTGAGGCTTGAGGACCTGAGGAAACCCGCTACGAGATCGGGCGTGAGAACCAACTATGGCTCCTACGGCTGGCGCTCGGCCACATCAAGCAGGATAGGGCCCAAGACAGTTTACCTTGGGACTCCGTACGTGCGGCTGCCAAGGCCCAGCGATGTCCACAAAAACATTATTGCAAACGCTCCCCAGGAGCTTCAAAACGTTCTCCACCTCATGAAAGCACTGCCCTTCATTCACCTGAGGAGGCAGATGGGGAACAACAGCGAATACAACCCAATCTGCAACCTCTACATGTCGGTGGCCGATCCCAAGAACCATCGGATCGCCTACATGTGGGGGAATACGCTTCGGGAACCCGGCAATGAGCCCGGCCCCGAATTCACGATGATCCACATCCCCGAGGAGCACAACATCAGGCAGCAGGTGTTGGTGCTCCCCGAGTACAACATCAATATCGCGCTCGGCACCGACTACATGGGCGAAGACAAGAAGGGTTTCTTGAGGCAGGCGATGTGGCGGGCTGATGAGGCCGGCATGCTCGGACTTCACGCCGGGACTAAGATTGTGAAGGTCCGGGATTCCAATGGGAGACTCAAACGTTACGGCGTCTTCCTCTTTGGGCTATCTGCAACGGGTAAGTCGACCTGGTCATGCCACTCCCTGGGGCTTGATTACAGCAAAGGTGAGGGAACCCAGGTCACCCAGGATGACATCGTCTTCTTGAAGAACGATGGCTCGGCCCTCGGCACCGAGGACAAAGGCTTCTTCATCAAGACGGATGTGGACAAGTCGCTTCAGGAAGCTCTCTATTACGCACTCACGGATAGATCATCTCTGCTCGAGAACGTGATGATAGATGCCGACGGCAACGTCGATCTCATGGATGAAGCACTGTGCGCCAACGGTAGATCGGTGATACAACGTGACAAGATAGCGATCATGCGCGGAAGCAGGAAAGTGAGGCTGAGCTCCAGGAGCATCAACCTTCCATCGCTTGAAGAACTCGACGGCCTCGTCTTCGCTTTCATCACGCGGCGGAACACCATCATGCCCTTCTCGCAGGAATTGACAGCCGAGCAGGGCGTGCTCGCGTACCTCTGGGGCGAATCGACGCACAGCTATGCATCCCAGCCTGCTAAGGCAGGAGAGTCGGTGAGGACCGTGGGCACGGATCCCTTCATCATCGGTTCGCGCGCCCGCAAGGTGAACAAGTTCCATGACGTCATCATGAGCCTCATGGAGAAGCATCCTGATAAGATCAGGTTTTACCAGTACAACACGGGTGGGATTGGCGAGATCATCGAGGAAGTCGATTTCGAGGGCAGCAAGAAAAAGAAGATCGTGAAAAAAGTGACGCGAGTCCCCATAGATGTGATGGCCTCCATCCAGAGAGGCGATCTTAAAGGTACCAATCTCTACCATCTTGGCATGCTCGGAACCAAGGCAATTGCCAAGATTGAAGGAAGAGGCATTGACGAATACGATCTCGGGAAGTTTTACTCCCAGGAGGAGATCGGGTTCTACCTTGCCGATCTGGTCAGGGGCAGGATGAAGTTCACTGAAGAGATTGCCTCGGAGGGCTTGAAGCCTGAGATAGTCAAGGCCGCCGAGAAATCATTTGACATACTCCCCAAGTAACGTTGAGAGCCTCGCCGGTGCCTCGCTGGAGGATGCCCTTCAGTTAGAACTACATGCCCTCCGGGCCATCCGCCTGCGAGGCCTGCCCAGCAAAGCACCGGCACAGCCTTCGCAAAAGGCCGAAGCGGGGGCTGGATCGGAGGCGAATGTAGTTCTGAGCCGGAGACCAGCCCCGCGGGGCCGAACCTCTGGTGCACGGTCGGGTTGAAGTGAAGGCGGGTAGGCCTGCAAGTCTTCTTTGGGTTGACTCGCGGCTGCTAAGTGTGCTACAATGGTTCTAGAAAATCGGAATACCGGGGATCGGCTAAAGCGCCCGGGCAACTAGAGATGCGCGTGTTGAGCGGAGAGGCCCGGGCGCAACTCTATTTGGGGCCTCGGCTTACTGGGCGCTTATGCCGTTTATGATGATGTAGGCCATATTGGTGCTGCCGAATTCGCAGTAGTCGTCCTTCACCCAAACAAAAACGTAATTCATCCCAACCTGCACAGTGAAGATTTCGTCCCCCTCGGGATATGTTAGGTTCTCATCCTTGGTAGCATCCCTCCAACTTCCAGGCTTGCCAGGATCATTCTCGAGGAAGGCGATGTGTGTGACTTTGGTAGCATACCGTCCCGGATGAAGTTGGTCGGCACTGAAACAGAGCCTGTCACCGGCTGTGACGTTGATCGGGACATGCATGGCCGCAGTATCCGCAGTAGTACGGCATTCTATGGATGGCCCTCCGATCTCGCTGCAGCTGCCCTGCGTCGCACAGATCCTGACAGATGGCTTGCTATCAAGGCTATCGTCAACGAAAACGACGATGTGATTTCTTCCGTCATCGAATACTTCCTCCACTGCCCCAGCGTTGTCCTTTGCCTGCACGTAGAAACTCCACGGATCCTCGGGGTCGGTCGGGTCGAGCGAAATGGTGTCCAGTTTGGCTGTACTCCAGGAGCTCCACCTGGTCTTGTCATTGAAGTCCGGAGGTTGGTGCCACGGTGTGTCCTCGTACTTCTTTCGCCCGTAGCGATATTGCACAACCTTACCGTCCTGATCCGTACCATCCCAGCCTATTGTGACACACGTGGGCAGCGTCACGCCGAATCCGCCCCCCGGCTCTGGCCTGACTATGCGGGACCGCGGCCTAATAGTGGTGGCATCGAAGCTCTCGCTAGCCGGCAACCGATCTCTCGCCCCATCGTTGTCCACGGCTCTTACGAAGAAAGTGTGACTGTGGTGACAGGGCTGCCCCGCGGCCGTACAAGAGTCAGCGGCGACTGTGAAAGTGGACTCGGTCACCTCGACATGCTGCCACGCTAAGTTATCATACGTACCGCTGTACACCATTCCATCGTGCCATGCGATCTCATAGAAGGCGACCCGGCCATCTGGGTCAGTGCCACTCCATGCCATATCAATCCGGTAACGGGCTGTGTCCTGGAGAGCTGCCTTCGTGATGGTTGTCTCGGGTGGAAGATTCGGGCCTTCCTCCGTGCCGCACGACCAGATTGAGAACACGCACAGCACCAATGATAAAGCAAGGATCAAACGGTTTTTCATTCTTCAACACTCCGAGTTCTAAGCTCCAAAGAATACGCCGACTTTGACGCTCGGCCCACCAGGGTTGGTCCCTGGTGAGTCGGCGATTTTCGATCCCTCCATTTTCCAGGCTCCTCTATCATGACTTCCTCTCGCACTGTCTTTGGCCTCGTCAGGTATTCTACGCAACAAGGGGGAAGGCGTCAATTGGCAAACCGGAGTCGCGCTGGGGAGTGGCCTGAGTGGTCGCAGGCTTGGCCCTATAGGCCAATGCCGGCCGCGCGGGACAGAAGATCAGCAATCTCCACGCTTGGTGTACGCTCACGAATGCCGGCCGCGCGGGACAGAAGATCAGCAAGCTCCACGCTTGGTGTATGCTCACGAATGCTTGCAGCGGGACACAAAACCGTTGGGTCACAAGATAGGCAGGTACCTCGCAAGCTCGTACTGCGTGACCTGAATCCGGTAGTTATCCCATTCGATCCTTTTGTTCTCGAGGAACTTCTCGAAGAGGGCGTCGCCCAGGGTTTCTCTCACCAGTTTACTTTCAGCCGTTTCCTCGATTGCTGCATAGAGGCTGTCAGGCAGGCATGCGATGCCGCGCCGTTGCCTTTCCTCGTCTCCCATGAGATAGACATCGAGCTCGATCGCATCGGCCAGTTCGTATTGCTCCTCGATGCCCTTAAGCCCCGCACGGAGCATTACGGCGAACGCCAGATACGGATTGCACGCAGGATCCGGGCATCTGAACTCGACTCTTCGCGCGATCTCCCTCTCGGGCTTGTCAAGTGGCACTCTCACGAGGGCCGACCTGTTCCTGCTTCCCCAGCAAATGTAGGCCGGAGCCTCGAAGCCGGGCACAAGCCGCTTGTAGGAGTTGACCCACTGGTTGGTGACCACGGCGATCTCCTTCGAATGCTTGAGCAGGCCCGCGATATAGCGCCGCGCCAACTCTGAGAGGTGGTGCTTGTCTTTGCGGCTGTAAAAGGCATTCTTCCCGCTCTTAAAGAGCGACTGGTGAACATGCATGCCGCTGCCATTTTGACCTCTGATGGGTTTGGGCATGAAGGTGGCGTAGATGTCGTTCTGGCGCGCGACTTCCTTTATCACCAGGCGAGCAGTCATTACGGCATCAGCGATCTGGAGAGCCTCACCGTAATGAAGATCCAGCTCATGCTGGCTGATTGCAACTTCATGATGCGTCGCGTGAATGGGTACACCCATTGACTCGAGGGCGATTACGGTTTTCTCTCTGAGTTCCGTTCCCACATCGAGGGGCGTGAGGTCGAAATAGCCGCCGGCATCGATGACTTCGGGCGACTTGCTGTCCGCAAAGTAGAAGTACTCTATCTCGGGCCCGAAGTACGCCTTGAGGTTTCGCTGTTTGAGGAGGGCAAGCGTCCGTCTGAGGACTTGCCTTGGATCGCCCTCGTACGGCTTAAGGTGCGTGTCAACCACGTCGCAGATCAGTCTTGCAACGCGGATCCCATCCTTGCTCCAGGGAAGCACCTGGAAAGTTGATGCGTCCGGCAGAACGATCAGGTCGCTCTCGTATATCCTGGCAAAACCCTCGACCGATGAGCCATCGAAGCTCACACCTTCCTCAAGTGCGGCACCAAGATTCGAAGATGTTATGGTCACTGATTTGAGCTGCCCGAGAATGTCCGTAAACCAGAGCTGTATGAACCTCACGCCCTGCCGCTTACATGCTCTCAGTACTCGTCGTTTCAACTCGTTCATTTGACGGCTTTCCTTTCATGTTGGCGGTATCGAGCGTCTGCCCGGAGCCGGCACCGGCTCCTTTGGCACCACTCCTTTCACGGCGGCGCCGTGCACGGGTGGTTCAACCTCTCAACGTATATCGGCACCCCATCCCTTGTCCTTAAATCCCATGCGCCCGGCGATTGCTGCTCACACTTCCTTGCCCAGTATGCCGCCGACCCCGCCATGACAAACACCACATGGCCATCATACCTCGCAGGCTTCAAGGATTCCATGAAATCAATGACGCTCATGTCGAGCTCGGTTCTTGTGAGATAGGCGGCTTTGCCACTGAGGTTCTGGAGAAATCGCTTTAGCTTAGCCTGAGAATCGCTTATGTTATCCGCAAAGGTTTTCACAGCCAATGTGATACTAATGTCAGGAAGATTCGAAATCAACTCTAAGATATCCGAACACATGAGACTCGCGCGATGCCGTCATCTCCTGACTTTCGCGCTGGTCCTCATCGGCTTTGCCGGATCCTCGTGCAGCCCCGTGCTGCGCGAGGCTGGCGGCGAGACCTCGAATCCCACGTTGAATCCCATAGAGATACTCGAGAAATCGCCACGCATGTATCATATCGCCTTCAGATCGATTGCAGATAGCATCGAAACCGCTCTGTCATCCTCCTACCTCGCGGGAAGCCTTGATGCGGCATCCTTCCCCAGGCCGAGGGTGCTGGCTGCTCTTAAGGATTCCAGCCGCACGGAAGACCTCATGGCTCGGGAGATCGCCGAGCTCGAATATGTCAAAGCAAGCCGCAGATTCGACGCAGGAGCCGAGCAAGCGGCATCCTACCACCTCAAACGAGCCATGACTGCCGACCCATCCTTCAGACCACCGTACATCATGTTGGGAGATATGTTGCTCGAACGGGATGCTATCGAGCGGGCATTCGACCTTTTTAGCAGGGTTCTGACCTGGGACAGCACTGACTCAAATGCTCTGGTTGGTCTCGCGACATGTGCTATTAAGATGGGCCGAATCGCTGATGCAAGAAAAGCTCTGGTTGACGCCGTGATCTTTGACAGAGTAAACCTCAAGGCCTGGAGCCTGCTCTCTCTTGTTGTAGGCACGCAGGGCTGCTCGACAGCCAATCATGATGTTCCCGAGCTGGGTCTGGTGAGGAAGCTGAGGGGCAGGCACTACAAGATCGTGATTGACGCTTCGCTGGAGGATTGCCCCGTCGAGGCTACGGCCTGGATCGCCTACGCGTCGGAGCGTGCGGTGTGGAAGTATGAAGACAAGTACAAGACCTATTTCGGCGTCACCAAATATGCGCCAACCTACGAAGAAGACGTCGATTGCTACATGGTGCTTGCTGCTGCCTGGAAGACGCTTGCCCAGCGGGATTCGGCCGCGTGCGATCCCGAATATCTTGAGTACCTGAGCAAGGTCGCTGAAGACGGCTACCTTGTCTCTCACGTACTTTTCGACCGCGTCTGCATTAAGGCACCCACAGCAGCAAGGCAGTTTTCGGTTGAAGTCATAGGCAAGATGCGTGAATATGTCAACACGTATGTGATCGTTCCGAAGGGTTAGGCCTTGCGCGTAGGGATAATCCTTGCTTCATAGAGCCTATCTGGATATTGAGACTTCTTACGGTGGCGAGATAACGATCCTGGGGATATTCCACCCACCTGACGACCTTATTCAAATCGTTCAACCCGATGTGAGCCGCCGGAGACTTCTCGGGGCGCTCGATGGAACGCATGAGATAGTGACTTACTGGGGGCACAGATTCGATCTTCCGGTGATCAGCCGCTGCCTCCGCGTTAACCTGCGCAAGAAGTTTCAGAGCAAAGACCTCGCCGACCACTGCCACCGGCATGGGCTCTATGGGGGTCTCAAGGCAGTTGAGAAGGCGCTCGGCATCCACCGCGAGACCCACGGACTCACAGGTCTCGATGCGATGCATCTCTGGGAACAGTGGCTTCGCGGGAATCACCACGCCCTGAAGACGCTGCTCAGATATAACGAAGAAGACGTCGTGAACTTGTATCTCATAGAGAAGGAAATATTCAGGTTTGATGCTGAGGCTCGAGCCGAGGGCCCTGCCACCTGAAGCACACGCAAAGTCCCCCGCCCTCCTAAGCTCCCGAAACCCCTGAGGCATCCTCGAAACCCATAGACCCCAGAAACCCATAGACATCCCCGAAACCCCTGAGGCACCCCCAAAGTCCCCCAGCACCCCCAAAACCCCCCGAAACCCCCGAAACTGCCCCAGGCAGTGCTGCATCTAAACATGTGAAAAGCTTTGACAGGCGGGGGGTTATGTGGTAGAATATAATCGAGAGCGGGAGAAAGCCCCGCTCTTCGTGCTTAGGGGAAGGAGGGAGATAGTGAGGAAGAAAAACCTCTTTCTGATCGGAATATTCGTATTAGTGCCACTATGGCTTGGTTTGTCATCCGCCAGAGCCGCCACAATCGTCAAAGACGTTGATTTTACGCAGCCTACGGTAACCTACGATCAGCAAGGCTCTGCGATAAGTGTTGAGAACTTGCCAGTACTTGCAAACCTTGGTGAGCCGCTTCTGCCCGTTTATAGCATGCAGATCTTGCTGCCGCAGGGCGAAGACATAGCGAGCGTGACAGTGAATGTTCCGTTCGAAGAGGCGATCAGCATCGATCTTCCCGTTGTGCTGGCCCGGCAGGAGTTGCCGACCAGCTCCCCCGCTCCGAAAGCATTTGCAATTCCAGATCCGACCTTTGACCAGACTCAGGCGTTTCCGCGAGCCCGGGCTGTGCATGTCTATACGGGCACCTGCAGAGGTTACAACGTCGCATTCCTCAATATCTATCCGGTAACGTACATGGCCTCGACGGGTACGCTCTTCTATTCGCCGCGACTTGAAGTCAGAATCGAAACGGTCCCCAGCACCGTACTGCTCAGCCGTTCGCTTGCCACGCTGAGGCGGGGGAGATCCCAGGACCTGTCTACGGTCAAGAAGATGGTCGGTGGTGATGTCGAGGCCGTATCTTCTTATACTTCTTATATGTCACAGGGTTTGCTGGGAGCCCACGCGGGCCTTGTTGGCCCTGACGAGACCTATCCATACATCATCATAACAGACTCCGCGCTCGAGCCCGCATTCGAGGTGCTCAGGCAGCACAAAGACCAGCGGGGCTTGAGAGCCAAGATCGTACTCGCATCCGATATCGCCGCAAACTACACGGGCGCCGATCTCCAGACCAAGATCAGGAACTTCATCAAGGATGCATATCTCAATTGGGAGACCGAATACGTGCTGCTCGCCGGTGATGACGACATCATTCCTCACCGTGGCCTTTATGCCATTGGCCCCAGCGCGATCGACAGTGACATACCCTCAGACCTTTATTACGGCGCACTCGATGGATCCTGGAATGACGATGGTGACTCCTACTGGGGCGAGCCCGGAGAAGCCGATCTTATGCCTGAGGTGAGCGTCGGCCGGGCCGCCGTGGGTGACACCATAGAGGCCGAAAACTTCGTCGCCAAAGTGATCAAGTACGAGAGCATGCCCGTCGTGAGCCAGATAAAGACTGCACAGATGGTCGGCGAGGGCCTTTCGGCCGGTACCTGGGGGGGCGACTACAAGGATGAGATAAGATATGGTTCCTCATCTTTTGGCTACACCACTGCGGGCTTCCCTCCGTCATTCACGGTGTCCACGCTTTACGACCGCGATCTCTATCCCGACGTGTGGGACAAGGAGGACTTGATTCCGCTCCTCAACAGCGGACGTCACATCGTGAACCATCTCGGCCATGCCGACGTGACCTATTGCATGAGAATGTATAACACCGATGTCGAGACAAGATTCACGAATGACGGCGTGTCCAATACCTATTTCATTCTATATAGCCAGGGATGTTACGCCGGCTCGTTTGATAACAGGAACCCGGTAGGTTACGCGGAAGACTGCTTCGGCGAGCATTTGACCTTTGTAGAGAATGCGGCCGTCGCTTTCATAGGCAACACGCGGTACGGATGGTATATGCCTTACAGCACCAATGGCTCCTCCCAGCATTATGACAGGCAGTTCTTCGATGCCTTGTTCGCAGAAGGCATAACCGCGATAGGCAAGGCCAACGATGATTCACGAATTGACAACATACCCTTCATCAACGTGGGCGCCATGCGATGGGTCTATTATGATCTTGTTCTTCTCGGCGATCCTTCGATGGACGTCTGGACCGATGAGCCGGGATACGTGAATGTCTCGCACCCGGAGGTCATTTACACCTCAGATAATCAGGTGGAGATAACGGTGAAGAACGGTTCGTCTCCCATTCAGGGAGCAAGAGTGGCCGTATTCAGTGACAGTACCTGGGTGAGCGGGTGCACGGACTCGGGTGGCAAAGCCTATTTGAACCCTTTGGCTGGAGGGCCCGGATCGCTTTACCTGGCAGTCACCGCACACGACTTCTACGCATATCTCGATACTATCCCTGTTGAATTGGCAAATCACGCGGTCGTCATGATCAGGGAGTTCACAATTGACGATGATACCCTCGGCGTGAGCTTCGGCAATTCCAACGGCAAGATGGATGCAGGAGAGACAATCGAATCGTGCGTGTCCCTCGAAAACGTGGGGCAGGATTCGGCGCTCGGCGTGTTTGCCGTGCTCAGAATACAAGATTCTTATGTGATGCTGATTGACTCGAGTGGAGCATTCGGAGATATAGCACCTGACTCAATCGCGGCGCCTCCGTGGAGTTATGCTTATCAAGTGTCGCCGTCTGCGCCGGACAGTCACAGAGTCGAATTCGACCTCGCCATATCCTATGCCGATACCTCGTTTGTCCGGCGCTACTGGGCGTCTGTGAGTGCGCCGGAGCTTGTCTTGACAGGCATTTCGGTGGCTGACACGCTTACCGGTAACGGTGACGGCTGCCTGGAAGCCGGCGAGGGATTCGAACTCGCGCTCTCTTTCAAGAACGGAGGATCGGGCGACGCGATCGGTGCGAGCGTTGTGATCAGTGGAGGCGATCCCTATGTCACGATCGATGTGGACAGCGGATATGCTGACAGCATCCCCTCCGGACAGGAAGTGGAAATCTCTCCGGCCTATGTCGTAACGATATCGCCGGATTGCCCCGAGTTTCACAGGATAGATCTCGGCCTCGAGGTCACTCTGACAAGCGGCAGGCTTACAACTGATAGCACTTCGATTTATGTAGGAGGTTCGCTTGTAGATGATATGGAGAGCGGCTCCCCCGGGTGGGTTCATCATGACATGAACGACATGCATCTGGACCAGTGGCACGTTGATACTTACCGGAACCATACGGCAGGCGGAGGTCAGTCATGGAAATTCGGAGGCCCGGGATCGGCCGGTTATTCGGACTTTGGCCACGCCGCCCTGGAGACCCCGGAGCTCTGTCTTGGGCCAAATGCCACGCTGACTTTCTGGCACTGGATTCATGCCGAGCTCTATAACGGCCAGTATGCCTGGGACGGTGGCATTGTCGAGATCTCGTTAGATGGAGGCCGCACCTGGTCGCAGCTTACGCCTGTGGGCGGCTATGACCGCAAGATCTATCCCAACTACTTCAGTCCGTTCCCAGGGAACACGCCATGTTTTGCCTGGACCAATGACTGGACGCAGGTTCAGATCGACCTGGCATCCTACCAGGGAAGAGCGAAGATCAGATTCAGATTTGGGTCGGATCAGTACTATGCCGAAGAGGGATGGTATATTGATGACATAAGCATCTCTGATGATTACGCGTCGGTGACAATTCCGGACAAAGACCTTAAGGTTGCTCCAGCCAGGTTTGCCTTGACGAGCATCGATCCTAATCCTGTATCCTCGGAATTCACGATCACCTTCGACGTGCCACGTGTGTCGCGAGTGGCCATTGAGGTTTTCGATGTGACGGGGCGGGCGCTGGTCGGAATAGCCAATTCGGTTCTTGGACCCGGCCGATACTCTCGCTCCTTCGACTGCGGACCGAGCCTCGCGCCCGGTGTCTACTTCGTGAGCATGCGCGCCGAGGGTTTCAATCAGACAAGAAAGCTTATTGTTGTGAAATAGCCTATTGTTCCAGGATGTGCTTGAAGATGCCCGGCACGCTTCCCCCGAGAACCGTCTCGGCCCAGAGTATTCTGGCGCCTCCCAGGATGACCTGCCACGAACCTTCTTCGGTTTCGAGCTGAAATGCCCTCAACTCGGCAGGTGAGGCTTCGCCACCTGTTGCCCGGCTGGTCTTGACTTCGGCTGGTGTTTCCACCACTCGCGACCCCTTAAGTGCAGCGAAACTGTCGGCGGCATCCTCGGGGCTGGCGAACTCGACGAGGAACAGGTTGATGGTGTCATCATCCGCTTTGACTTGGAAGGTAAATGCGCGCCGCCACCTCCCCAGGAGATCGGCCAGGCGATCAACGGGAGGGGCGAGAAGCCTCAAGGCGAGCGGGCCCTCTGCAAGTGCAACGGTGTGAGGGATCACGGACTCGTCTCTGAGAAAAGGAGGGAGGTCACCTGGCATCCAATCCTCATGGGCCTGTAATCCACGTGCGGCATCGCCGCGTCGTAGACTGCTCCGAAGACACTGGTCGACAGCGAGCGCAGTCTCCATCGGGTCGCCAGATGTGACACTATAGACTCTCACAAAGAAGCGTCCGCGCCAGAACTCAATGGACGATCCTACTCGGCAGTATTCCACTCCTGGCGCACCGGCCCTGTCGCCATCAAAGTTCCTGACTGAGAAAATCCCAAGGGCATCGAGCGGCGCGGACATGGCGTAGATATCGACGGCGAGCTTGCCGCTCTCCTCTGACTCGACCTCGGACGCCATGAGATTTTCAAACCCGTACTCAAGAAAGATATCAGCCTCGCCATCAATGAAATCAAAGATTGTCTTGCGGTCGTAGAAGGAGGTGTTCGCAAGAAGGATTCGCTGAGAGGTAAGCGCGCTGGAGTCACCTCCTCGCAGGCAGGCTGCGACCTCACGGAAAATCTTGGTATGGTTGCTGCTCGAGCACGAGATCACGGTGAACCCTGCAAGCGCTGTCAGGGCAAGGCCGACCGCCAACCTGCGCAGCGGGTTTGAGCGAGCGGATAAGATCCGGCGTTTTCGCAATGCCTCTTGTACCTCCGGCGCGGGGCTGTCCCGAGGCTATAATGCTGAGCCAGCAAAGTCAATAGACAGTCAATAGACGTTGAGGTTTGTTTGCCGGCATCCGATAAATCCCATACTGCGCGCGTAGCTGCGCGCGTATTGCGCTCGCTCCGGTTGCCCTTGCTCTCTACCCATGCCAGGCATTGGCTATTTTGCCGGAATGAGCATTAATTTTGTCATAAATCGGCAAAATAGCTTGACAAGAAACTGTGAACATAGTACACATCGCAGCATATGTTGCAGATCGCCAGGTAGGCTTCGAAGATACGGCGATTCGATAGCAACGAACAGGAAAGGAACGACCTAACTCTCTAAGGTCAAAAAAGTTGGTGCGGCGGAATGGTTGAGGGGTCGGCAAGGGCGTTCGCGGTACTTGTGAGATTGTATTGAAGTTGAGATTATAGATCCTGGGGCGCTTTCTCGGTTTAGGGCGTGAGGCTTCTGCCTCAAGAGCGGAGAAGAAAGGGTGGGGCGCAAGCCCCACCTTGTTTTTTGTGCCCTCAGTCGCCTGATTGCGGTAACCGCAGCACAGGGAGCACAGGGAGAGTGGCAATGTCTGTGAGTAAGGCATCGTTCGACTTCGACGTCGTGGGCATGGGGCTCAATGCGGTTGACCACATCTGCATCATTCCAAGGTTCCCGCGGTATGAAGAAAAGCTGCGGATGCTGGACTTCAAGAAAACTCCCGGAGGTCAGGTCGCGAGTGCGCTCACCGCATGCGCCAGGTGGGGCCTGAAGGCCAAGTACATAGGCAAGGTCGGAGGTGAGGAGCTGGGCGCTTTCTCTCTGGCTAGTCTAAAAGAGGCAGGCGTTGACACACGTGATGTCACTATAGTCCAGGGTGTGATGAACCAGTTCGCCTTCATCCTGGTTGATGCCTCCACAGGGGAGAGGACCATAATCTGGAAGCGAGACGAAGCTCTCCAGGTCGAGCCCGAGCAGGTTCCGCTCACCGCCGTGAAGTCCGGCAGGTTTCTCCTTCTCGATGGCCACGATTCCGAGGCCGCGGCAGTCGCCGCACGCGAAGCAGGCAAGGCAGGGGTCGAGGTCGTTGTGGATGCCGAGACCGTCAAGCCCGGGACTGCCGATCTTATCGAAGCTTCAGACTACGTGGTCTGCTCGCGTGAATTTCCCGAACGCTTCACGGGTGAGGCGCGCCTCGAAGACGCCCTCCCGAAAATAAGGGCAAGGGGTCCGGCCTGTGTAGTTGCCACTCTCGGCAGGGATGGGGCCATCGCTCTCAGCGATCGGGGCTTCACAGAAGCGAGGGGCTTCAAAGTCAACTGCATAGATTCCACAGGAGCCGGTGATGTGTTCCACGGGGCATTCATCTACGGACTTGCGATGGAATGGAACCTTGAACGCATCCTCGATTTTTCTAATGCTGCCGCTGCCATTAACTGCACGGCTGTCGGTGCACGAGGGGGCATAAAACCCGTGCGCGAGATTTTGGACTTGATTAGAAGTGGCGAGCGGTGGTAGCTATTGGGAGGAAAGAGGTGGGTCATGAAGCGTCGCGATTTCATAAAGGTGACCGCTAAAGGCGGCGTGCTTGCAGTGGCATCGTCAGCAATGCTCGATCTTATCTTGCGTGGCGAGGCTTTCCCCCAGGAGCTCTTGTATTCATCCTCCCCCGGGCTTGAGGCAAGTCTTGCCAAGGTGATCGAGGCAGCCCTCTCCTCGGGCGGCCAATACGCAGATGTCTATCTCGAGGAAGTTTCGAGGACAGGTATCAGTCTTGCTGACGGGATAGTAAGGTCTGTCGAGTATGGGGTTGACAAGGGTGGTGGTGTGAGAGTGGTCAGCAATTGGAAAACCGGATATGCATTCTGTGATTCGTGGGATGAGCCAGACCTGGCCAGGGTCGCGAGGGTCGCTGCTGAGATCAGCCGCGGAGGCGGCAGGGTGGAGGCCGCTCGTCTCACCGAGAGGCAAGGGCGCGGGCTCGTGAAATACAAGATCTCACCTGACGATGTCGGGGCATCGAAGAAAGCAGAGGTAGTGAGCCTCGTCGACCGCGTCGCACGCGGCTACGATCCGGCAATAAAGCAGGTAAGAGTCAGTTACAGGGATGAGATAAGAAAGATAGTGATCGCGACCAGTGATGGCGGCTTCGTCAGGCAGGAGATTCCCCTTGTCTGGATAGAGGTAGACACGCTTGCCGAAAGAGGTTCCAAGCGCCATCCCGGCTATGTTCGCCAGAGCAAGAAGATGGGTTTCGAATACGCTGAGCCCGGATTCATCGAAGAGACCGCGCGTGAAGCGGCACGGCAGGCCGTTGACATGCTCGATGCCGGCGACTCACCCTCGGGCGAGATGCCCGTCGTGATCGGTTCCGGCGGCGGAGTGGTCTTCCACGAGGCAGTAGGTCATGGGCTTGAAGCCGATAGTGTGGAGCGCAAGACCTCATTCTATGCCGGACTTGTTGGAACCAAGGTCGCCTCTGATCTCATAACCCTGGTGGATGATGGTTCGATACCAAACATGAGAGGCTCGTTCGATTTCGATGACGAAGCCACCCCGGCAGGCAAAGCGGTCTTGATCGAAGGCGGCATTCTCAAGGGTTACATGTACGATCTCATGAGCGCGAGAAAGATGGGTGCGGTGCCGACGGGCAACGGCAGAAGACAGTCATATATGGATTACCCGCTGGCAAGGATGACCAACACCTTCATCACCGCCGGCACAGCGTCCCCCGAGGAGATCATAGCCCAGACCGGGCGTGGGATTTTCGCAAAGCGCCTCGGCGGGGGCGAGGTGGATACCGTAACCGGCAATTTCACTTTCGGCGTGCGGGAAGCCTACCTTATTGAGAAGGGCAAGATCACTTCACCTGTTCGAGGGGCGACCCTGGTCGGCAATGGCCCGGAGATCCTTAAACGCATTGATATGGTAGGCAACGATCTTAGCTTTTGGCCGGGGACATGCGGCAAAGGGCAGTGGGTGCCGATTACTTCCGGCGCTCCCACCTTGCGCATCTCGAGCATCGTCGTCGGCGGCAGAGGATAGGGGATGGACTTGGATAGTAGGAGACCACCGTGGATATAGAGAAGATCGCAAAACGTCTGCTTGGCCTGATTGAGAAAAGCGGGGTCGATCAGGGCGAGGTCTATGTCGAAACCTCCAGCGGCCTCGAGATGGAGGTACGGGATCAGGCGGTCGAGAGGCTGAAGAAAAAGGAGACCGGTGGATTCGCTCTGAGGCTGATTGCCGGCGGCAGGATGGCTGTGGTCAACAGTTCGGACCTGAGGGAGCCATCGCTTGAGAAGATCGTCGCCAAGGGCGTCGAGCTTGCGAAGACAGCCGCACCCGATGAGACAAACTCGTTGGCTGACCCGTCGCAAGGGACCGCCGAGGTCGAGATATTTGATCAATCGGTGGATGACATAGACTTTGAAAGGAAGCTCAGCGTTCTGAAAGACATCGAGGCCCTCGCTTTTGCCTACGATCCGGCGATTCGCAGAATGGAGTCCGTTTCATACGATGATTCGAAAACCGAGGTAGTCATCGCTAATACCAAAGGTGTCTTCCAACGCAAGCGGGCGACCTTCTTCAAGGTTGGATGTTCAGTCATCGCTGAGAAGGACGGCGACGTCCAGACCGGTGGAGAAGAAGTGTCAAGCAGGTTCTTCGATCAGCTTGACGCGCCGCCGACGATCGCGACGCGAGCCTGCTGGAAAGCTGTCTCTCTCCTCGGAGGCAAGCCACTGGCCTCACAGACTGTGCCCGTAATACTTGATCGAGACGCGGGATTCGCGCTTCTTATTCATTTCATGGCAATGGTGAATGGCGAGAACATAGCGATAGGGGTTTCTGCGCTCAAAGGTCGCATCGGGGAGGCGATCGGGTCGCCGCTGGTCACAGTTTCGGATGACGCGACGCTTAAGGGTGGAGTCGGGAGCTCTCCATTTGACGATGAAGGCACTCCCTGCTCAAGAACCGTTGTGCTCGACAAGGGTGTGCTCAAATCCTTTCTGTTTGATGCCACTACTGCGAAGAAGTGTGGGGCAAAGTCAACGGGCAATGCCAGGCGCGAAGGCTTCAGAGCGCTGCCGTCGGTCGGCTCCACGAACCTCTACGTCGACAAAGGAATTTCATCACCGGAGGAGATCGTCAAATCGACCGCTCGGGGCCTCTGGGCCATATCCCTCACGGGATGGTGGGTCGGGATAAATCCTTCAACCGGTGACTTCTCGAGCGGGGCTGGGGGCCTGTGGATAGAAAACGGGGAAGTGGCCTACCCGGTCAGAAATATCACCGTGGCCTCGAATGTGCTGGACATGCTCCGGGGCGTCAATGCCGTCGGGAACGACCTTTATTTCAAGCATCCTACGGCCTGTCCCACGCTGCGCATTGGCGAGATGAAGATTGGCGGGGCGTAGCCGGCGGTCCCGAGCCCTTATCCGGTCACTAGCGGCCCATGCTTCCCTGAGCCCTTATATACTGCAGCGAGGGAATGAGGTTTCGCCCACCCATGAGTTGTGACATATCCTACGAATCACCCCAGAAGCTTAAACGCCGGCGTTCTGGCGGCATGCCTGGGCGCAAGCCTTCCCGGCCCACTGGGCAGACGGGCGGCAGCCTTGAGGCGGGCTGCTTCAATCTTGCTCTTACCATGGAGTGCGGACAGGTCTTCGGTTGGCATAAGCATGACAATGCTTACTTTGGGATAATCAAGGAGAATGCTGTCGTTGTAGCGCAGATGGGGGATCAAGTCAAGTTCTGCGCCGCCGGCGCGCTCGCGGCCTCTGACATCGCACACTATCTGGGGCTTGACGATGACCTGAGGAGAATACTCGCGTCGGTTGCCGTTGATCCATTCATGAAGCGCGTGCTCACCACAGGCAAGGGCTTGAGGCTTCTCAGACAGGAGCCGTGGCATTGCCTGTGCTCGTATCTGCTGTCCTCCAGTAACCGGGTCGAGCGGATAGATAGACTGGTCAAGGAAATAGCGCGCACGTGGGGAACCCGTCACACGATAAGCGGCCGCCGGGTCTACAGGCTTCCTGAGCCTGCCAGGCTTGCCGGCTGCGGGGAGGCGGGAATCCGGGCATGCGGGGCAGGTTTCAGGTCTCCCTATCTTGTACGTGCAGCAAAAAGGGTTGCCGACGGCACAATCGACTTCGCCCTGCTTCAGGCCATGCCTTATGAGGAAGCGAAAGAAGTGCTCATGACCATTGATGGGGTCGGCGACAAGATCGCGGACTGCGTGCTCCTCTTTGCTTTCTCGAAGTACGAGGCCTTCCCGGTGGATGTCTGGATCAAGAAAGCTGTCGAGAAGGTCTATTTCAATTCGAAGGTCGTGAACAACAACGAGATCCGCAGATTTGCCCGTGAGCATTTCGGTGCTTACGCGGGCTATGCTCAGGAGTACATCTATTACCATGTGAGGACCCACGGCATGGAATAGGATGGAGCACGGCGCCGTCATAACCATGTTGCGGTGTGGTTGGGGGGCGAAGGATTTGATACGCGGGCGCCGTTCGGACTGGCGATAGAGGTCCATGCTATTGAATGTTGGCACAGAGCCTGGAATAGGATGGAGCACACAAGGAGGAAAGTCATGAGTTCCGAGAAAAGGGATCAAGCCGACGACTGCAAGATCAAACGGAGAGATTTTCTTCGATACAGCGCTCTGGGCAGTGCCTTTGCCTTCACAGGCACAGCGGCGTTTGGCAGGGGATCGGCGGATCAAGCCTCTGCGTCATCATCCACGGCACCACCCTTCATGCCCCCATCCGCTTTGCCTGCTTTCGAACTCGAAGAAGCTACAATTGCCGATTTGCAGGCGGCGATGCAGGCGGGTAAGCACACGGCTCGATCAATAACGGAAATGTATCTAACACGCATCGAGGCCTTCGACAAGAAGGGACCGGCCGTGAATGCCATCATCGAGATCAATCCTGATGCGCTCCCGATAGCCGAGAAGATGGATGAGGAGCGTCAGAAGGCAGGGATTCGTGGGCCGCTACATGGTATCCCTGTATTGATCAAAGACAATATCGATACGGCCGACAGGATGCAGACAACGGCGGGATCTCTGGCTTTGATCGGATGGCCGCCGCGGCAGGATGCGTTTCTTGTGCAGCAACTGCGCGAAGCCGGAGCCGTGATCCTTGGCAAGACCAATCCGAGCGAGTGGGCAAACTTCCGGTCCACGCGGTCTTCCAGTGGGTGGAGCGGCAGGGGTGGCCAGACCCGAAATCCCTACGTGCTTGACCGCAACCCTTGTGGCTCGAGCTCGGGCTCAGGCGTGGCAGCAGCGGCCAATCTATGTGCTGCCGCGGTCGGAACTGAAACCGATGGCTCCATCGTCTGTCCTTCGTCGGCAAATTCGGTCGTCGGGATCAAGCCCACGCTTGGCTTGGTCAGTCGGTCCGGGATTGTCCCGATTGCCCACAGTCAGGATACGGCGGGCCCAATGGCCCGGACGGTGGCGGACGCAGTGGCTCTGCTAGGTGCCATGACGGGCGTGGATCCTCGCGACCCCGCGACTGCAAATGGGCGGGGAAAGGCCTATCGAGACTACACGCAGTTTTTGGATTCGGGCGGGCTCGAGGGGGCTCGAATCGGTATTGCCCGCAAGCTTTTTGTGGCTCACGAGAAGGTGGTCGCGCTCGCGGAAGCGGCGATCGAGGTCATGAAGAGTCAAGGCGCCACGATAGTCGATCCGGCCGATATTCCGAAGACGGATGAATTGGATAAGCCTGAGTTCGAAGTACTGCTTTATGAATTCAAGGCTGATCTCAATGCTTACCTTGCCGCGCGCGGCGCCGGTTCCCCTGCGCGCTCATTGGAGGAGCTGATCGAATACAATGAGCAGAATCGCGAGACCGAGATGCCTTACTTCGCGCAGGAAATCTTCATCATGGCCCAGGAGAAAGGCCCGTTGTCCAGTCCAGAGTATGTAAAGGCCTTGGAGGATGCCCGTCGGCTCTCGAGGGATGAAGGCATCGACGCTGCGTTGCGCGAACACCACCTCGATGCCATCATGGCGCCGACCGGAGGACCACCTTTCTTGACTGATCCCGTCAACGGCGATCACTATACGGGTGGGAGTTCAACACCAGTCGCAGTGTCAGGCTATCCCAATATCACCGTGCCTATGGGTTATGTCTTCGGGTTGCCGGTGGGGATATCCTTCTTCGCCGGGGCATACAGCGAGCCGTCACTGATCAAGATTGCCTATGCGTTCGAACAGGCGACGAAGGTTCGACGACCGCCCGGGTTCCTCGCGACGGCCGACCTCGGCTGACCTCGCTGACGTTAGCTTACGTCGTAGTCCACAGGCATTTCCGCAAGCATTGTAGTTGAACAGAGATGGCGAACAGGCTAAATTCTGTAATATTGCATGCGAAGGAATTTGTGTGCCAAGAGTGAGAAGCTTTGAAAGGGATCTCCGATGATCGTCATCGTCGTTGGCATTTCCCTACTGATTCTGGCTGGAGGTTATCGGTTCTACGGGGCCTACCTTACCAGACGGCTTGGGGTTGACGATTCGCGCAAAACACCTGCCTGCGAGATCAATGACGGTGTGGACTACGTGCCCGCAAGGAGGTCCATGCTGCTGGCGCAGCATTTCTCAGCCATCTCAGCTGCGGGACCTATTGTGGGGCCGATTCTGGCTGGAATCTGGTTTGGGTGGCTTCCTGCGCTGCTCTGGATCGTGCTGGGTTCCATTTTCATCGGCGGGGCCCACGACTTCACCAGTCTCGTGGCCTCGGTCAGGCACAAAGCAACCTCCATTGGAGAGCTGGCCCGTCAGTACATGTCGCGAACCTCGCAGATCATTTACCTGGTCTTTGTCTGGTTCGCACTGGTTTATGTCATCATCGCCTTCACCGACATCACGGCGCAGACATTCAAGACCGTGGCGGTAGATACGGCCCTAGGCCCCGGAGTAGCTGTTAGTTCATTTCTGTACCTGTTTCTGGGGATGGGTCTGGGGATTGCCCTTTACAGGCTCAAGGTGAAGCTGTGGATAGCAACCGCTGTCGCCATGCCCGTCCTGATGCTCGTGATCTGGTGGGGGACTGCACTGCCCGATTCTGTGGTCAGGAGTCTGGCCGCTGTGCCGGTCAAGTCATGGGAATTGATGCTGCTCTTATACTGTTTCGTCGCCTCGCTCTTACCGATGTGGTTATTACTTCAGCCCCGCGGTTACCTCGGGGGGTGGTTCCTTTACCTCACGATCGCCACGGCGCTTTTCGGTGCCCTGTTCGGTGGCTTCGGCATCAAGTATCCTGCGCTTAATCTTGAGGGGTTCCACAGCCCCCTGAATGGCAGTCTTCTGCTTCCTACAGTTTTCGTCACGATAGCGTGTGGCGCCTGTTCCGGCTTCCACGCCATAGTGGCGTCGGGCACAACGTCCAAGCAGATTGCCAGGGAGGCGGACATGCGTCCTGTAGCCATGGGATCGATGCTCCTGGAAGCGGTGGTCGCCGTCCTTGCATTGGCCACGGTCATGATGCTTCCCAGGGGGGATGCTTTGCTGAAGAGCGATCCCAACGTCATCTTCGCAAAAGGACTTTCCGGGTATCTTGGCATGGTAGGTGTCGGCTGGCACATTGCTCTGTCGTTTGCCCTTCTCGCGTTCTCGACTTTCGTCTACGACACTCTCGACGTGTGCACACGTCTTGCTCGCTACATTCTACAGGAATTGTTCGGTTGGAGGACAATGGTCGGGGCTTTCGCGGCCACTTTCATCACCTTGTCCCTGCCCCTGGCTTTCCTGGTGCTGACCAAGGAAAAGGCATATCTTGTGGCGTGGCCCATCTTCGGTATCAGCAACCAGCTGCTTGCCAGCCTGACTCTCCTGGCCCTCTCGGTCTGGCTTATCCGCACGGGCCGACGAGCAATTTTCACAATCGTGCCGATGATCTTCATGATGGTCTTCACATTGTGGGCGCTGGTCATCCAAATCAAGCCCTTTATCCTGGGACTTCCCGTCCTGGGGCAAGGTGTGAGCCTCAAGCCCACTGTCATAATCTCGGGAATCTGCGGATCGATCCTGCTTGTCCTCAGTATATGGCTGGTGATTGAGGGCATCCGCGTCGTTACCGCGGCTCGCAGAAGCACCGCCGGCGCATAGGTGTGTGATGGGAACCACTGGATACTTCACATCGACGAGAGGGGTTCAACGACAGAAGGCCGCTGGTGTCTTGTGAACCCTGCTGCGTTCGCAGGACGCACGGCCTGCTCAGGCATTCATCCGCTCATACATGGGAGCGTGGCTGCCGCGCCAGGGATGGAGGCGGCTTAGGAGGTGGCGTATGCTCTTTGACCAGATGGACACGGGAATGGTTCAGGCTTTGATCGAGGCGTTGCCTGTTGAGATCACGGTCATCAATGCCGAGGATGAAGTGGTCGGGTGGAACAAACACGAGAAGCGGCTCTTCCGTCGGCCCCTGACTTCGATGGGGCTTAACTTTCGCCAGTGTCACCCCGAGACAAGCCTCCACATGGTAGAGCGCATCGTCGATGAGATGAAGCGCGGCCAACGGGACCGGGCACGCTTCTGGATAGATCTTGCCGTACCTGGCGACAGCCAGAAGAGGCACAAGGTGCTGATTGAGTTCTACGCCCTGCGCGATTCCACAGGCAAATACGTCGGCTGCATGGAATGCACCCAAGACATTGAAGAGATCCGCCATCTGGAGGGCGAGAAGCGCCTGCTGGAGCTATAGCCAGGCGCCGGTGCTTTTCTCATTTCGCTGCGGCTTTCGCTCAGGACTAGCAGGTTTACGACGCTTTGCTCAACGTTTGTCGCCTCAGCGGTGTGGCTCACCGGCTCGGCAAGGCCGAGTCCGTGTGGAGCGGCTTGATAGATTTCGTCAGGGTCACCTGGAGAAGTACTTCACCCCTTTGATTCCCTTGAAATCCGCATCCCTGGTCCAGACAACAGCATCATAGAGCCTCGCCGTGGCCAGCACGATGCTGTCAGCCATGGGAATCTTCAACTCGAGACTCACCTTGGCTGCCATGATAGCTATCTCCGGCGTCAGGTCAGCCACGACACCCTGCTTCATCAGCGCCATAGCCTGCAACGCGTCCTCGTCACCCCGCTCCCTCAGCACAACCTTGAAGACCTCGTATATGCATACCGTCGGAACCAACAAGCTCGCGGTATCCCTGAGCGGCCCAGAGAACGCGTCAGCGCGCGGCCCGTCAACCAGGTACTCAAGCCAGCCCGATGAATCAACCAGATTCATACTCGGTCACGCTCCCGTTCAAAGTGTGTACCGATCCCTTTGAGGAACCCTCGCATGTCGGCAATCTTTCTTACCGGTATCAGCTCGATACGCCCACCATACGCAATGACCTGCACGCTTTGCCCGGGGGATAGCTGCAACACCTCGCGGATTTCTCGAGGTATGACTACTTGGAATTTGGGTGAAATCTTCACGACTTTCATACGTTACCTCCATCGATATATCACATGTACAACGATATCTCAATCGATGGCCAATGTCAACTAGAAATCTAACTGGTATCTGGGACTAACGCCATCACGGTTCTCGTGGTCGCTGGTTCACAGCGGGGGCCCGCTACCAACCAGCGACCTTCAGGTGCCCGGCTCCTCCGGATGATCCTCACAAGGCCCAGTTGTCCGCGAGGTAATCTGTATCGAGTAATCTCTTGCCGATTGATTGTGCTTCCCGATAGCGCTGAGCTGCAACCTCGGTGGTACCGGCTCCAATCCCTTATACTCTTGACCGACACCCCCATAGTCAACCCGCCCAACAACCGTGAGCAATTCCCTCCACAGATCCTCCCCGAGACAGACCAGATTCCTGAGTCCTACCCCAGGGCCATTATGTCTGTTCCCAACCCCAAGATAGTGAGGCTGATCACTTGATTTGCCAGTACGTCTTTCGTATGATGCTGCTGTATCCGCAGTAGGTGGCGATTGCGAGAGGAATTGGGTGCTCTGACGTTAGATGTTACGAGCGGCAGCAATCCGTGACGGTGCGTGACGTGATCCGGCGCGTGAAGGTTCCTCTGGCCAAGATCCGCGAGCCACGTTCCCGCGGAACTCTGGAGTTACCAGAGGTTTCTTCTCTCCCGAAACGACTACTCTCCCCTCCCCTTGTTGCGGTCGCGGTTTTCTCTGCCGCTATGGCGCTCCGTGCTCTGCACCTCCACGACTTCAGGTCGACCATTTTCTTCCGGCAGCCTGTCTTTGACGAGGCCTTCTACGACCAAACGGCCCGATCAATCGCGGCCGGCAACCGGCTCGGCAATACCCCCTTCTTCATGGGCCCGCTATACTCCTATTTCCTGGGTTTCCTATATGCGTTGTCCGGCGGATCGAGGTACTTCGCCCTGATGGTACAAGCCGCAGTTGGCAGTGCGACATGCGCGCTGACCTACTTGATTGCCAGGAGAGTCGTCTCTGAACTAGCTGCTGTCCTGGGCGCTCTCTTTCTCGCGTTCTACGGAATCGTCGTATACTATGATGGACTGCTATTGATGGAAACCCTTGTCCTGTTCCTCAACATGCTATCAATCCTCATGATTCTTTCGGGGGTCGCCAGTAAGAGATGGTGTTTCTTCTTGATTGCCGGGTGTTGTTTAGGGCTGTCTGCCCTGGGCAGGCCGACCGTGCTTCTCGTTGCGCTCGGGGCAGCGATCTGGCTGCTACTCGCCAAATACAGTCAGCCCGGGCGCCGTGTTCTACACGTGGGGGTCTTATTCCTTGGCATTGCCGCCTGCATTCTTCCAGTTGCCGCTCGCAATTACTACCTGGAGCGCGACTTTGTCCCGATCTCCGCCAATGGAGGTCTCAACTTCTACATCGGCAATGGACCGGGTGCGACTGGGACGTTTCACGTACCTGAGGAGCCGGGCATCGCACCAGGAGAGATAACGGGGAAATTCGAAGCCGAGATGAGTTCAGGCAGGACAATGACCTATGCCGAAGTGTCCAATTGGTGGTACGGCAAAACCTTATCATTCATTAAGGCCCACCCGCGAGTCTTCCTGAAGAACCTGGTTTGGAAGATGCGGATTTTCTGGAATGCCCTCGAAATACCCCAGATCGAATGGTACGCGGCCCAACGCCAGTACAGCCGCATCCTTAGGAAGCCGCTTGTGACAACGCAGCTCATCCTGCCACTGGCAATCGTGGGTGTTCTGCTCAGCCTACGAACACCATCCAGAATGGCAATACACTATCTTTATCTGGGGCTCCAGACCCTGGGTATCTCGCTTTTCTTCGTGACTGCCCGTTACCGCATGACAGTGCTTCCGATACTGTGCCTGTTTGCTGCGTCTGCTGTGGCGTGGATCATTGCAGAAGCGGCCCGGCGGCGAGTTCTGGCAGTCGTCGGATGCGTGGCGGTTGCCGGTATTCTATTCTGGGCAGTCAGCCCGCGCCGCCTCTCGGTCGACATGGGTGAGCTCAAGAGATGGAATATGGTGAACACCGGCCTGAGTTATGCCTCTGAGCCCTCGGGGCTAGCCCAAGGCATAGATCTCCTTAGTCAAGTGGCGGCGTCTTATCCTGACAAGGTGGATTCTCACGTGTTCTACGGGATCGCGCTGCGGAATGCCGGACGATATGAGGAGGGTCTTCATCAATTCGAGCGAGCGCTCGCCTTGGATCCCGACAATCCGGTCGTCTTTTTCCAAATCGGCAAGACCCATGCGGCCTTGGGCAGAGATTCCCTTGCGATTGCCGCCCTCACGAGATCTGCGGTCTTGGCCCCTCTGTATGAAGATGCTCACGAGCATCTGGCATTCGCATATGCCAGTCTCGGCCGGTATGCCGAGGCCTTAAGGGAGTTTGCCATAGCCGTCAAGATCAACCCGACCAGCAGCTCGCTGCGGCTCAATCTGGGTGTTACTTATGGGAATCTCGGCATGAAGCGAGAAGCCATTGAGGAATTCAAGTTAGCCCTACGGTATGATAAGGCCAACTGGAAGGCCATGTATAACCTCGCCGTCGCGCTTTGTGAGGAAGGGCATCTCGCCGAGGCAAGAAGGCTGCTTCGGGACATTCTTGATCGTGATCCTGGCAACAGTGCAGCCAAGAAAGCCCTATCCGAGCTTGGCGAATAGCATAGGGTTCCTTGCGCCAGCCGGTTGACCTAGTCAACCTTCCAGTGCTGCGCGAACGTGCTGAGTAACGCCCACCCTTGATTCTGCGCTGTCGGAATCGCTGTTGCCCTGAAATGACGGCCACGGCCGGCTGGCGGCGAGTAAGGCATCGCGGATGCGATCCGGGCCCTGCCGCGCGGTCCTAATACTTGTCTGAACCCGTGCGGTATTGTATAGTATGGAAAGATATCCCAACAAACATTGCGCCGGCAGAAAAGGAGTGTCGTGGGTGAGTAAGCGAGTGGCTCCGGTGTTTCTTGGCGTTTGCGCCGGCCTGTGGCTACTTACTACCGCAGTCACTCCGGCCATTGCGATACCGGTAGGGGATACTCTGACGGTCATCCAGCGTCCATTGCTCAACATACCGGCTATTGTAGTCCCTGGAAACACTCTCACGATCGAATGCGCGGCGAATCCCGGCGCCTCCGGTTGGGCAGCCGAGTTAGTCTATGAACAAACACGTGTTCCAATGCAGATCCTCTCCGCTGCTTATGATGTGTCCACTCTGTGGTGGGAAATCCAGGCGCGCGTGCCTTCGGTTTCGATCTATGAGCTCTATGACCTTGTTGTCAGGGCCGATGGGGGAATCCAGGACATATCCAGTAACGCGGTGCAGGTGATCCCGCAGTTCAAAGATGATTACTACTTCGTCCACATCACCGACACCCACTTACCGACCCACCGGTACTACTACGAGCAAGGGGCCGATACCGACTCTTCAGAAATAGTTGATCTGCGAGAGATCATCCGTGACGTCAACATCATCAATCCAGAGTTTGTTCTTCTCACGGGCGACTTCATAAATGAGGGGGAGCTCGAGGACTTCCTCGAGAGGCGCTATTTCAGCCGGAGCCAGCCCATCTTGGCGGAGTTCGAAGTGCCGGTGTACCTTACTGCGGGCAATCACGACATCGGTGGCTGGGAAGGCACGCCCACACCCGACGGCACTGCCCGTCAAACCTGGTGGCGGTTCTTCGGCTGGAAGCGTCTGGACAGCCCCCCTCCAGGGGCACCTTGGTACACACAGGACTATAGCTTCGACTACGGGTCGGTGCACTACGTTGGGTTAGAGGCCTACATCAATTACGATGGCTGGCGATCGGAAATCTACGGCCCTGACAGTTTCACGTCAGGCCAGATGCAGTGGCTGGCCGATGATCTGGCTGCTTCGTCGGGAAGTGCCGCGCGGGTGTTATTCTATCATTCCGATTTCTCGGGGCAGATCAATCTCGGTAGCCTGGGGGCTGCCATGGCACTCTCGGGCCACACACACGCGAGCAAGGACGATTTCTCATACCCCTATGATATTGTGACCGCCAGTACCTGCGATGGCAAGCGCTCGTACCGGTTGGTGCGTGTCTCGCGTGGAGTCCTTCAGCCATCATCCACAATTTCTGCCGGATCGAACGGCGGCGGCCTGAGTGTCGACTTCGCGCCTGCCAACGATGGAACCAGCTACAGCGTCACCGCGGACATCAAGAACAACTTCGGCATGCGTTTTGAACACTCCCGGCTGCGCTTCCTGATGCCCAATGTGCCAGGCCGCGTGGGTGCGACCGGCGGGACATTGCTTCAAATAGATGACTCTGGCTTGTATGCGGTCTGCTACGTCGGAGTCGATATCTCGCAGTTCTCGCCCCAAACAGTGACAGTCACGCTGGACACGTCTGACACTGTAGCGCCGACGGTGACTGTGACATCGCCGAATGGAGACGAAGTGTGGGATGTAGGCTCGAGCCATAACATAACGTGGACAGCTACTGACGACATTGGTGTGGCGTCGGTGAGCATAATCCTTTCTGTGGATGGGGGTTCGACCTACACCGATACGCTGGCTACTGGCGAAACCAATGATGGCGTATATTCGTGGACCGTGGGTACCGATGCGGTGCCCACCGCGCGTATCAAGGTAATAGCATACGATGGCAGTGGCAAGAGCGGTGAAGATACGAGCGACAGCGATTTCGAGATTCGCTATGTGCCGGCCGGGATACCATCGCACCTTGTGATCACAGGTGCCAGTCCCAACCCGTTCAGCCGACATGCTGTCATCAGATTCGGGCTGCCTAGAAGCGGTTTAGTCGAAATTGATCTGTACGATGTATCCGGGCACTTCGTCACCAATCTCGTCAGGGAGGAGTATTCGGCCGGTTATCACTCTGTTGACTGGAATGACGATGGCAAGGTCGGTACCGGCCTTTATTTCCTCAGGCTCCGCCTCGGTTCGGAGACGGCAACCTGCAAGGCCGTGATCCCAAGATAAGACCGCGCTTGATCGGCCCCGCGCTAAGAGCAGAAAGACCGCTCTGAATCGTCAGCGCGCCGTACTAGCACGCTACACCGGCTTTCGAGGGAGATCTGAGGTCTGAACTTCGAGGTTCTCCAAGGCCACTGCCGATAGATTGGCGACGGATGAAGCAAGAGTGCGCTCCTGGGGCAGGAGCAGGCCGAAATCAGACCGGATCCCGATTGCGCCCATGCCCTTGCCTTTTGACGAAATCGGGATGAAGCAATAATCGGAGGCCTCAAGGGTTCTGGTTCCTTTCCCTGCGGGCTCACTGTTGGTAAACACCCACTGCACGATGGCCTGATCCTTGGGCGTTATGGAAAGCTCGGGGCTGGATTTTGCCCAAATCCTCGGGTCTTCACCCTCCTCACGAAGGATCACAACACACGGCAGGTGCAGTGCTCGGTCCAGGTAACGGATGGTCGTGCCTGCAATGGCATCCTGGACCGTGACCTTCATGAATTTCAAGGTGCTGCGCACGTGCTCATCCACAGGGCCCGCGGCTTCGATGACGATCTGACCAAGATTGGGGATGCCAAGCAACTCTCTGCCCATATCGGATAGCACCTCCATCTGCCCCAGGCGCATGCTCAGGGCTTCTTGTTGGCGGCGAACAAGTTTAGCAAGTTGTCCGGTCAGAACAGAGGTTGCGACGAAAATGACAACCTCTAAGGTGACCGATGGATTTGCGATCTCAAGGCTGAAGTAAGGTTTCGTAAACAAATAGTCAAAGACGAGGGCTGAAAGGATCGAGACGAAGACCGACGGGCCAATTCCAAAGAAGAGGGCGCTTGCCATGGGTGCAAGGACAAAGAGAATCACCACAGACCCGATATGGAACACATAGAATAAAAGCGCTGCCATGGCTGTGACAGGCAAAATGGTGAGGCTTGCGAGGGCGTAGTTCCTCCAGGGAACAGATGGTGAGCTTCTGCCTGGGGCTGCGGCTGGTTCGGACCACGGGAGTTCTTCCCTCGAGGGCGCAATGAAATAGGTGTCAAAGCCCGCTGACTCTTTGAGTATTTCATACACTGGCGATCGAAAGAGCACCTGCCGCAAGAACGAGCCTCTTGGCCTGCCGAGAACGACCTTGCTCACCTTTTCCATGCTCGCGAAGCGGACAATTTCCTGGCCCACATCCGTTCCTGAGAGTGTGACAACCTTAGCTCCTAGGTCTTGAGCCAGGGCCAGGGTGTCCGTCAGGAGAGCTCGGTCTTTCTGGCTCAGGGTCATGTGCGAGGGAGTCTCCACATACACGGCATACCATTCGGCCTTAAGATCGCTTGCCATCTTGAAGGCTTTGCGCACGAGCCTCGGCGCATAAGGACTCGCCCCTATGCACACCAGCAGGCGTTCTGAAGTGGCCCAGGGCCCGGCAATGCCACGGGCTCTCATGTAGTTTATGAGTTCCTGGTCAAGCTTGCCGGCTACGCGGCGCAGCGTAATCTCTCTCAGGGCAAGGAGATTACCATGCTTGAAGAAGTTGTCGAGGGCCGCCCCGGCGAGGTGGGGCACATACACCTTGCCTTCTTTCAAGCGTTCCTGCAACTGCTCGATGGGAATATCCACTACGCTGATCTCATCTGCCCCATCCAGAACGGAATCTGCGATCGTCTCCTGCACACGGACGCCTGTGATCTGAGCGACGGTATCATTAAGACCCTCCAGGTGCTGGACGTTGACCGTCGTGTAGACATCGATGTTCTGGTCGAGGAGGGTTTGAATATCCTGGTAACGCTTTTCATGCCGGCTGCCAGGCGCATTGGTATGCGCCAGCTCATCAACCAGCACGAGCCGTGGATGGCGCCTCTCGATTGCCTCAAGGTCCATTTCCTGAAGCGTGATGTTTCTGTATGGTACCTGCTTTCGGGGAATGCTTTCGAGGCCCTCGAGGAATACCTCTGTCTCGGGGCGGCCGTGAGTTTCCACAAGGCCAATGACAACATCCACGCCGCGTTCCTTGGCGAATCGCGCCTCCTGAAGCATCTTGTAGGTCTTGCCCACGCCAGGAGCATACCCCAGGAATATCTTCAACCGTCCTCTGGGGCTCTCTCGCCTCAGAACCTCAGCCAGCAGGGCTTCGGGATCCGGTCTTCGATCCTGGTCCTCGTATCTCTCGGACATCCTCATTGCTCCCCCAGTCTATCCAAGGCAAGATTGAGCTGCAAGACGCTTACAACGCGCTCGCCGAGGAGGCCCAGCAGGCGCCCCTCAGTGTGCCGCTTCACCAGCTCACGCACCTGTGTCTCAGACATGCCGCGCGTGCGCGCGACCCTACTCACCTGGTAGTCCGCCGCAGCCGCGCTGATATGGGGATCCAGGCCACTGGCTGAAGCCGTCACAAGGTCCACAGGAATGGGCCTATTGTTCCCAGGATTGTCTTTCCTGAGCGCCTTGATTCTGGCCTCCACGGCCTCGAGGAGCGCTGGATTGAGGGGCCCCAGGTTTGAGCCTGAGGAGGCTGCGCCATCATATGGCAGGGGCCCTGTCGCCGAAGGGCGCCCCCAGAAATACCTGGGATCCTCAAAGGCCTGCCCGATGAGACTTGACCCGATGGCCTTACCGTTCAAATAGAGCAGACTCCCATTAGCCTGGCTCTTGAAGAAGACCTGGGACACTCCGGTAATGAGCAGGGGATAAACGATCCCGGTGATGACCGAGAGCGCGACCAGGCACATCAAGGCCGGCCGCCATTGGCGACGCATTATACCCTCTCCTTCATCTAAACCAACCTCAGAGCTTTCAAGAGCATGTCAATGAGCTTTATGCCCACAAACGGCACAATCAAGCCCCCGACCCCATAGATCAAGAGATTGTTCCGCAGAAGCCGGCTGGCTCCCATGGGTCGGTAGCGGACACCGCGCAGTGCCAGTGGAATCAGAAAAATGATGATGATCGCATTGAAGACGACGGCTGAGAGGATGGCACTCGCGGGTGTGGTGAGCTTCATGATGTTCAGGGCGCCAAGTGCCGGGTAGGTGGTGGCAAAGGCAGCAGGGATGATGGCGAAATACTTGGAGACGTCATTGGCGATACTGAAGGTCGTGAGTGCACCGCGGGTCATAAGGAGTTGCTTGCCGATCTCCACAATCTCGATCAGTTTCGTGGGATTGGAATCCAGATCCACCATATTTCCTGCCTCTCTGGCGGCCTGGGTTCCCGTGTTCATGGCCACAGCCACGTCGGCTTGCGCGAGGGCCGGCGCATCATTGGTGCCGTCGCCTGTCATGGCAACAAGCCGGCCACCACTCTGAGTATCGCGGATCAGCTTTAGTTTGGTCTCGGGTGTGGCCTGGGCGAGGAAGTCATCCACGCCGGCCTCGGCAGCAATCGCCGCCGCGGTGAAGGGGTTGTCTCCCGTGATCATGACCGTTCTTATGCCCATGCGCCGCAAGTCATGAAACCGCTCCTTCATCCCGCCCTTCACGATGTCCTTGAGGTGGATCACTCCCAGGGCTACCGATCCTTCTGCCACCACAAGGGGCGTGCCGCCACCCTTGGCAATTGATTCGACTTTGGCCTTCACTGCGGCAGGCAGCTCGCCGCCCTTCTCCCTTAGGTACGCCTCAATTGCATCTACCGATCCTTTGCGAATCTGCCGGCCATCTCCCAGATTGACCCCGCTCATGCGTGTCTGGGCCGAGAAGGGGACGAAAACCGCTCCGAGGTCATGTACCTGGCGCCCGCGCAGTGCGTATTTTTCCTTGGCGAGCACCACGATGCTGCGTCCTTCGGGAGTCTCATCCGAGAGTGACGCCAGCTGCGCGGCATCCGCCAGAGCCTCGGGACTCACCCCCTCGGCAGGAAGAAATTCCACAGCCTGACGGTCCCCCAGCGTGATGGTCCCCGTCTTGTCTAGGAGAAGTACATCCACGTCTCCCGCTGCCTCTACGGCACGGCCTGAGGTGGCAATCACATTGGCCTGAATCAGACGGTCCATGCCTGCGATACCGATGGCAGGCAGGAGGCCGCCGATCGTAGTAGGTATCAAGCATACAAGAAGGGCCACTAGCACGGTCACCGGCACGGGCACGCCATGTCCTGCCGATTGCACGCTATATAGAGAGAAAGGCAGGAGAGTTGCCGTGGCCAAGAGAAAAATGATGGTGAGTCCTGCCAGCAGAATACACAGGGCGACCTCATTGGGAGTCTTCTGACGTCTGGCTCCTTCCACCATGCTGATCATGCGGTCGAGAAATGTCTCGCCCGGGTTGGCGGTGACGCGAACCACAAGCCAGTCAGAAAGCACACAGGTGCCTCCCGTCACCGCGCTCCTGTCGCCGCCGCTTTCCCTGATCACTGGCGCGCTCTCTCCCGTGATTGCAGCCTCGTTCACTGAGGCCACGCCCTCGATCACTTCGCCGTCCGTGGGAATGATGTCCCCACCCTCAACGAGCACCACGTCTCCCTTGCGGAGCATCTTCGCTGGTACAGGGGTATGACCCGCGCCGTGGTGGGGGGCCGCAAGCTTCTTAGCCATGGTTTCCTTGCGAGTGCGCCGCAAGGCTGTGGCTTGAGCCTTGCCCCTGCCTTCGGCCATGGCTTCGGCAAAGTTCGCGAAAATCACGGTGAACCACAGCCATATGGTGACAGAGAGGATGAATCCCTGAGGTGCCTCCCCGTGTCCACGAAGCGCCTGGAGCCACAGCCCCGTCGTCAGAACGCTCACTACTTCGACCACGAACATGACTGGATTGCGGATCTGGTGGCGTGGATCGAGCTTCTCGAATGACGCGATGATGGCAGGCCACACGATTCCGGGCTCGAACAAGGAACGTGGCTTTTTCGGTTTGCTCATGACGGTTGCCTCAACTGCCCAACATGAGACGCTCTACAATGGGCCCAAGAGCGAGCGCCGGAATGAACGTCAAAGCTCCCACAATCACAACCACACCGATCAGGAACAAGACAAAGAGCAGCGTGTCTGTCGCTAAGGTTCCTGAACCGATCGGCACATGCTTCTTGCGAGCCAATGATCCCGCGATAGCGAGCGTCGGGACAATGAGCCAGTATCTGGCGATGAACATGCACAATCCCAGTGTCGTGTTATAGAAGATGCTGTTGGCGGCGAGGCCTGCGAAGGCGCTGCCGTTGTTATTGCCGGCCGAGGAAAATGCGTATAGTGCCTCACTGAGTCCGTGCGGGCCAGGATTGGAGATGCCTACCCGGCCTGCCCGGGTTACAACTGCTAACGCAGCTCCCACCAGTACGACCATGGGCGGGATGAGAATCACCAGCGAGGACATCTTCATTTCATAGGTTTCGATCTTCTTACCAAGATACTCTGGCGTGCGGCCGACCATGAGCCCTGCGATGAAGACGGCGATGATGGCGAAGACAATCATCCCGTAAAGCCCCGAACCCACGCCTCCATAGACTACCTCCCCGAGCTGCATCAGCCACATGGGGACCAGGCCACCCAGCGGCGTGAAGGAGTCGTGCATGGCATTGACCGATCCATTGGAAGCTGCCGTCGTCGCAGCCGCCCAGATCGCTGAGCCGGCAATGCCGTAGCGTGCCTCTTTGCCCTCCATGTTGCCCCCTGGCTGTGAGGTATTCGCGGTCTGGTCGACTCCGAGCCTGGTGAGAACAGGATTGCCTTGCTGCTCCGCGTGCAGGCAAAGCAAGAGCAGGGGAAGGAAGAGCAGTGTCATCGCCGCAAGCAGGGCCCATCCCTGCCTGGTCCGGCCGACCATTCGGCCGAACGTGTAGCACAAAGCTGCGGGGACGAGCAGGATGGCAAGCGCTTGGAGGAAATTCGTGAGCGGGTTCGGGTTTTCAAACGGGTGAGAGGAGTTCGCGTTGAAGAACCCTCCACCGTTGGTGCCCAGCTGCTTTATCGCAACCTGTGAGGCCACCGGCCCCACGGCTAGCACCTGTTCCGTAGCAGCCCTGCCATCTGGCCCGTGGATGGGCTCTACAAGCTTCACCACCCGGCTCGATCCGAAGGTCTGGACAACCCCCTGTGACACCAGCAACAGAGCCAGGACACATGCCATCGGCAGGAGAATATAGAGTGTGCTGCGGACGAGGTCCACCCAGAAGTTGCCCACGGTTTCCGCCTTGCGACGGATGAATCCACGAACGAGGGCTACGAGCACCGCCATGCCGGTTGCAGCTGATACAAAGTTCTGCACTCCCAGGCCCAACATTTGTGACAGGTAACTCAGCGTCGCCTCACCGCTATAGCTTTGCCAGTTGGTGTTGGTGGCGAAGCTCACGGCCGTGTTAAAGGCGAGATCGGGAGAGACACCGGGCCTGTGCATGGGATTCAGGGGAAGGTGGCCCTGTAAACGCTGGATAGCGTAAACCGCAAGGATTCCAAGAGCATTGAAGAGCATCGCGGCACAGGCGTAGGCCTTCCAGGTCATCTCCTCTTCTGGCCGTATGCCGCAGAGACGATAAAGCAGTCGCTCCACGGGGCCGAGCACTTTATCAATGCCCACGCACTTACCTTCATAAACGCGAGCCATGTATGCGCCGAGGGGTTTGACCAGAGCAAGGAGAACGCCCATGTATAAGATTACCTGGACAGCGCTGTTCCAGGTCATCAGAAGGCCTCAGGCTTGAGCAGGGCCACAAGCAGGTATATCAAGAGGATCAGAGCGACAATTCCACCGATCCAGTAGATTGCCATGTGAGGCCTCCTTATCTACAGGCGTTCGCACAGCCTAATCAATGCGAGCGACAGAATCACTAGAGCGAGAGTCAAGCCGATAAAAAGGACATCCACTCTTCAGCACCTTCCTCATACGGCCACAATATATGGCCACAATTCCGCACGGCAGATTATAGCCGCTTACTCAGTTCAACACAAGTCGCAGCGCACGGAAGAAAAGTGGGTATGTCGGCCCTCGCACAAGGGCACGCGCAGAAGAGCGAGGCCGTCGCGGCAGCATACAGGGATACCAAACGGGGGGGGGAGAACCATCTCCCCCCGAGAGATCCAACGCCCTAACCATCATGCCTGCCCTGAGATTATTCGATCTTTATGGCTTCAACGGGGCACTCATCCGCTGCCTGTTTCGCACAATCTTCAGATCCGGACGGAACGGGGTCCACCTTGACGCTCGCCGTGTCACCTTCCAACTCGAACACGTCCGGGCACGTCTGAATGCATAGTTCACATCCCGTACAAAGGTCCTTGTCGACAACTGCTTTCATCGATTCACCTCCTCCCTCTTGGTAGGGTTATCTGCATGCTCCTGTGAAGTTCTCGGCGATTCCTCTTGTTTCTTGTCTTCGGCCTCCGGGGCCACCAATGGCGTCAACTCTCCACTTTCCGGCTTACCCCTTGTCCTGAAAAAAGTCTCGATTGCCTTGTGTTCTAACTCGTCTCGCTGCTTCTCGGTCATGCCGGCACAGGTGATCTGCCCGCCGGCGACCATATCGTGGCCGCCTGCGGTGCCGGATGCCCCAATGACCGACCTGGCGACAGTGCCCGCCTTGCCCTTGACTCTTGTCGTCCTCAAGGACATCAGGATGGTATCCTTATGTCTCCCCGTGCAGATGGACCAGGTCATTCTCTGAAGCGTGAGCATCAGGTCAGCGACTTCGGCCACGGTATCCGGATTGTCCACCCTCCCGAGCGGAGTTGCTATCGAATGCTTGTAGGTCACCGCATTGGCTATAGCCCTTGCCATGTATGCGAAGTGTTCCCTTGTCACCACAGGGCGCCTGATCTTGGAAAGCAGCTTCTTGTTGGCCTTGCCGAACAGGGCCAGGTAGGCGGCGGCATCGGCATCCGAAACTTCCCTGCCGAGATCCTGGGTTTCAGAGGCGATCCCGTAGAAAAGTGCTGTGGCCAGGTTGGTGGGGATATCGAGGCCGCTTGAGAAAAGATACTCCGTGAGAATCGTCGCCACAGCCCCGTAATCCGGCCTTATATCGAGGAAGGGTGCGCGAGTAGATTTTCTCTGGGGATGATGATCTATGACTCCTTTGACCTGAGCTCCGCGCGGCAGCGAATTGTTGCCGGCCATAGGCTGGGTATCCATGAGAAGCACGGACTTGTGCTGCCTTATCTTCGCCTCCGAGATCTTGGTCGTATGTATTTTGAGTAGCCTCAGCATCGTCCTGTTCTCGGCCCTGCCCACGATTCCTCCATAACCAATCCCGACCTGTATGCCTAACCGTTTGGAAATAATGTACCTAAGACAAGATGCCGCCGATACTGCGTCGGGATCCGGATTATCGTGCGTAAGAATGAGGAGGGATTTTGAGCCGCCCATGATCTCGAGGAGCTCCTCAAGCTTTGCCTGCGATACGAACGCTGACAAGGCTGTATCCACAGTCATTGACTCATCCCTCCGAAAAGTCTTCATTATGCCAACTCCCCGTGGCCTTAGAACCGCGGGGAGACATCCAGCAGGGTACGCTCCAAGACCCTAGGACCATGTACGTCCTCAGGTGCCCAGCTTCCTGAAGTCTATTTGCTGCCAGGTGGCAGCCTCTCCATCCCATCTGTAGAGCGTCACCCTGTGAGTCTTTTCCGTGTCCGAGTACAGGTACTTTTCAGCCGTTTCGCCGCCTATCCTTCTTGAGAACTTGACCTGACGCTCCAGCACCAAGGCGCGCGTGAATCTCTCAAGCTTCATCCGCCCGCCAGCACCCGTGAACACAGCCTTTTCCACTTTGATCTTCTTCTCGGGCACTTCCTCGGTGCTACGCTCCTCGATCCCGAACTTCCTGTCTATCTCCTCAAGCAGATAATACCACTTTTCATCATTCAAGAGCCAACTCCCCTTGCACCCCAAATCTATCGCGGGGCGGCGCATTTTTCCAAGAATTTGGAGGATAGTAGTGGAAACCTCGTACTATTACAAGCGAAATCTGATTATCTGTGGGAAGCGATGGGGTGATGGCGTTCTCTGGCGTGGTGAATTTATGTCGCTCCTAGGGTTAAGGTTGGGAACAGACATCATGACCCTGGGGTAGGATTCAGGAATCTGGTCTGTCTTGGGGTGGATCTGTGGAGGGAACAGATGGGGTGGCAGGTGAGCAACGCCAGGTTTTCCCTTGACTGGCCTTGGGCCAGGTGCCATATTGAGCTTCAAAGAGATCAAAGTGGGGTGAGAGCGAGATGTACAGTGAAAAGGTGATGGAGCATTTCATGAATCCCCGAAATGTCGGGGAGATCAAGGATGCCGACGGCGCGGGGACCGTGGGCAATCCTGTCTGCGGTGACATGATGACCTTCTACATAAAGGTTAAGGATGACAGGCTCGAGGACATAAAGTTCAAAACCTTTGGCTGTGGGGCAGCGATAGCTGTCTCGAGCATGATCAGTGAGATGGCCAAGGGCAAGACCCTTGACGAGGCCTTGAAAATCACCAACAAAGACGTCGCGAACGAGCTCGATGGCCTGCCTTCCAACAAGCTGCATTGCTCCAACCTTGGGGCTGATGCGCTTCACAAAGCAATCGAAGACTACCTGAAGCGAAAGTCGGGTGATGGGGGTGACCAGAATGAGAAATGATCCAAAGGGAACTCCCGGCAAGGACCAGGCCAATGCCAATACGAATGCCAACGCCAAGGTTGCTTGCCAGTGCCCATTCTGTGAGTCACCTGTGGAGGAGGCCTATCCCTTCTGCAGGGCCTGCGGACAGAAGATTCGGCGTTGCGGCAAATGCGGAAGGCCGCTTTCCGTCAATGAGAAGGTCTGCCCCCATTGCAGGGAGTGAATCGGCCCCGATAGAGTGATTACCTTGCCGGCCCTTATAACATGCGCTCCTGCCTGACTGTTTCGGATTCCGAGCCAGGTGTCTGAGAACCTTGATACTAGTGCAGACCCTGTGAGCCTCGCGGCCACTACACGGGAGGGGGTAAAGGGGAAGTGCCTCAGAGATATGCCTTCATAAACTGCATTGTCTACCTGGGGCAGGGTGACGTCATCGAAAAGGGATTCGTCCTCTGGCACGGTGAGCGAATCGAGGAAGTCGGTGTCATCAGGGACTTCGTGCGGCCTGAGGATACCGAAGTGATCGACCTTCGAGGTAAGCTTCTCCTGCCGGGTTTGGTTGATTCGCACATCCACCTCGTGAAATATGCGAAGTCGCTCATCGAACCCAATCTGGCCGATACCCAGACTCTTGAGGAAGGGCTCGAAGTCGCTCGGTCCTATCTTGCTCGCATGCCCAAGGGGGCCTGGCTCTCCGGCAGAGGTTGGGATAAGCAGCGATGGCGCCTGTCTGGGTTTCCGACAAGGTGGGTGCTTGATGCCATCGCGCCTGAGAATCCGGTGTCGCTCACGAGCAGGGATGGCCATTTGGAGTGGCTAAACTCGGCAGCCCTTGTGGAATTGGGACTGGCTGACCGGGCCGTACCGGTTGAAGGCGGGGAGATCGTAGTGGATGATGCCGGCAAGCCCACGGGCATACTCAAGGAGAATGCGGCAAATCTGGTACCGAAAAAGTCCGGCGCCCAGAAAGAGGAGAGGATCTTGGACGCGATCAGGCAGGCCGGCGAGAGGCTTGCATGCCTTGGCCTCACGGGTATTCACACGGTTGAGAGCGAAGCCGATGCTCGCCTGCTCACCAAGGCAGTTGGCAAAGGATACGTCTCGCACAATCTCTTCAGGTTACGTGAAGTCGTGGAACCCGACGAGATCGACGCGCTCGCTCCGTCGCCCGAAGTCGCCTGCATCAAGACCTACGCTGATGGCGCCCTCGGCTCACAGACAGCAAGCATGCTCGAGCCTTACTGTGGGCAGCCCGGCAATCTTGGCATACCAGTTGCGTCCAAGGACAAACTCCGCGAAATCGTCTTGCGAGCTTTGGGCAAAAGCTTCGCGGTCACCATCCATGCCATTGGGGACAGGGCCAACATGGAGACTCTGGATGTTTATGAGGAAGCGAGGCGAGACCGGAAGTACCATGATGCCTTGCTCCGAGTCGAACATGTTCAGGTCTTGCGGTCCGAGGATATACCAAGGTTCGGGCGACTTGGTGTGATCGCCTCCATGCAGCCGGTTCACCTCGTTTCTGACAGAGATGTCGCTGACAAGTGCTGGGGTGCGCGTTCTCGTAACGCGTATGCCTGGAAGCGAATCATGGAGTCAGGCGGCAGGGTCGCCTTCGGATCCGACGCTCCGATCGAAAGCCCTGATCCTTTGAAGGGCATCCATGCAGCAGTGACACGGAGCAATCCGGCGAGACGCGACCAGGATCCATGGTATCCGCAGGAACGAATCGAGGTGTGGCAGGCTGTAGACTGTTACATCACGGGAGCAGCTCGGGCTAGCGCCATGGACCAAGTGGTGAGCAAGATGGGGGCGCGCTCGGCCTTTACGATTCTTGACGAGAATATTCTTGCCATGTCAAATCCTGATGCGATTCTTAGTACGCACGTGGCCGGAACGGTGATCGGCGGGGAACCCCGCTTCTACTCATAAAGTGGCACGCTCGGTGCATATGTAGGATAGCAGCGTAAGGCAGTTGATGGAAATCAAGCATTTGGGCTCTACTCGAGCACGGAGAGCAGGTGCAAGATGCAACGGGAAGCACGGGGCAGTGTAGCAAAAAGCAAGGGCTATCAGCCGCTTAGGCTTCGCGCCCTTGCCCTATGTTTCGCTATCCTCTTCGGCTGGTTGGTGGCCTCGGTGTATGTCGCCTCAGGTGCGACCTATACCCAGACCGTCACCTTCTCCGAAAACGATCTGCGCTTCTCGAAAGTCGGTGCCTACGATCTGGGCTCAATCCAGGGTGCGAGGTGGCTCGACCAGCCGGGCATGCCGCACCTTCCACAGGTGCCTGTAAGAGTTGCACTTCCCGCCGGCAGCAAAGTCGTGGGGGTTTCAATCGTTGCCTGCGACAGCATAACGCTTCCCGGGCTTTATGTGATCTGGCCGTCGCAGCCGCCGCAGCCGTTGTCGGCTCCGCTGCGGGCCGAGTTCGTCCCACCCGTGGCCTCCGTTTATATGTCAAGAGAACCCTACCCGCACCGCGCTGTGGAGCTCGCCGGCTCAGGCAAGATTTCAGGGGTTCCTATCTGTGACGTCATCGTATTCCCGCTGCGCTATCTGCCTCTGGACAGGAAACTGATGCTTTATACCGAGATAAAGTTCAGGCTTGATTATGAAACGCCGGAGACCCGATCGGCGCAAGAGGTCGCATCTCCACATGCCCTCGGACTCGTAAGAAGGCTGGTCGGAAACCAGGCAGGCCCATTGAGGTCGTCTGAGCGGGCTATCTATGATCTCGTCCCCATGGGCGGCGGCGAAGTCAATTACCTCATTATCACGGGCGAAGGCCTCAAAGCATCCTTTGAACCGCTCAGGCAGTGGAAGATGAGAAAGGGACTAGTGAGTGAGATCGTCACGAAAGAGGCGATCGCGAGTGCTTATCCTGGCAGTGACCTCCAGGAGAAGATCCGTAACTGCATCAGATATTTCCACACCAGCCGTGGAACGGATTGGGTACTGCTTGGGGGCAGCACCCAGATAATACCCGATCGGAAGGCCTACGTCGCCCTTAGCGACAAGCCCTACATACCCTGCGATCTTTACTATTCGGACCTTGACGGCACCTGGAACGATGATGATGATCTCTACTGGGGTGAGGTGTCATCTGACAACGTCGATATGTATGCTGACGTCTTCGTAGGCCGAGCACCCGTGGCCACTGCTGAAGAGGTTGATACATTCGTGAAAAAGGTGCTCACCTATGAAGGCTTCTGTCCGCTTCCCAAGGATTATGAACTTACGATGGTCTTTCTGGGAGAGATCCTCTGGGGAGACCCGATGAACCCTTCCGATCCGGATTACACCGATGCCGGCATTGCCAAGAATCTCGTCGGTTCGCGCTATGTTCCGCCCAAGTTTTCCATAGAGAAGCTCTACCAATCGAGTGGAAATCTCAACTATGCTACCGTGATAAGCGCACTCGACCAGGGCACGGGCTTCGTCAACATATGCTGCCACGGTTTCTACAAGAACATATCGTTATACGAGGACTTCCTCCAGAATGAGGACTTCCTCATGCTCACCTCCAATGAGCGGTATGGGCTCATGTACTCAGCCTCCTGTCTCGGCGGTGGTTTTGATCAAAACGATTGTATCGGCGAGGCCTGGGTGCTCGCGAAGCGAGGCGGCGGCTTCTACATCGGTAATTCAAGATATGGATGGGGCACTCCGGGCTCTCCCGGTGACGGGCCATCCGACTATTACGATCAGTCCTTCTTTGAATCGATATTCGTGACCGGCTTCACCAATCTGGGGAAAGCCCATGCGGACGCCAAACACGAATACGTGGGCGAGTCGCGGGCTGATCCATACATGCGATACTTGATGTACGGACTCAATCTCCTTGGCGATCCGGAGCTCCCATTGTGGACTGAGGAACCGCGTGAGATGGAAGTCTTCGCGCCGTCCGCGTTGGATACGACTCCACAGATCTATGGCGTGAGCGTATCCAGTGGGGGAGCCCCGCTTGCCGGAGCCAAGGTTTGCCTCTGGAAGCCTGATGAGGTTTATGTCGTAGGCGAGACCGGCCCCTCCGGAAGCGTAAGCTTGATCGTGGATGCTTTAACGCCTGGGGCACTCCATGTTACGGTGACATGCCCGAACGTCATTCCTTACGTGGGGGAGGCTCTCGTCGCATCTGGGCCGCCGCATCCGGCTGCGCCTGCCGGGCTGGTTGCTTCCGAGGGAGAGGGGCCCTGCGTGCGTCTCACCTGGGCGAGCGTGGCCGACCCGGATCTCAGCTCTTACAAGATCTACAGGAATACTTCCGAGGCCCCGCAGACCTATTGCGTTGTGGCTGCGCCCGAGACGACATGCACCGATACTGCTGTTGCGGCAGGTAACACCTATTACTACTGGGTCACCGGGTTCGATTCACTCGGGCATGAAAGCCCGTTCTCGCAGGTTGCCTCGGTACACATAGACGGGAACGTATCTGTCCCGGACGGTGGGCACCGCCCGAGCCCATCCATAGCGATCAACCCCAACCCGTTCATGACTTCAGTGCGGCTAGTGCTTGAGACGCTGTACAATGCCAGCCCTCAGGTTGAGATATTTGATGTGGACGGGAGACGCGTATCGGCGCCTCGCCTCGACGAGGTCTCAGCCGGGGTGTGGGAGGCCACCTGGAAAGGTGAAGATGCTTCAGGACGAAGAGTCTCGCCGGGAATCTACTTCGTGAAATTTACATCAGGCCCTGTGGTCCAGACCCGAAAAGTGATAGTGCTCGAGTAGTTCCCCGCAGGTAGGCTTCACTCTCACTTGACCTTCAGGATCTTCCGGGTGAGGACCGTGCGCCCAGCCTCAAGTCTGACGAAATAGACTCCGGGTGCGGCAGCCTGCCCCTGGGGCGACCGACCATCCCAGGTCGCGATTTGGATGCCGCGGTCAGCTTCACAATCAGCCACTGTGCCTACGAGCCTGCCCTCAACTGAGAATATCTGAAGTCTCACAGGCGTCTTCTCAGCGATAAAGAAGGTGACCCTCACGGTCTGATTGAAAGGGTTGGGCACGACCGAGACAATTGTGGGCTTGAGCCTGATCTCGACGGTTGCCTCCTGAGTTCGGATGAAGTCCTCGGTGCCTGCAACCAGCGCGAACTTTCGACTGCCCTCAACGTTGAAGCTATAGGGAAGCGAGGTCCGTTCAAGTCTTATGCCTGCTTCGATGTCATACACGAAGACGCGCCAGCCTTCGGGGATCTCGCCCGCGGGTTCCAGGTAAAGCGAAGGATGCTGGTGCTTCGATGTCTCAACAGCGAACTCCCAATATGCACCGTCCTTGCTGGAGCGCCTGATATCGGACATGTACGTGCCTGAATGACGTCCCCACTCGCCCTTATGGAAAACCGCTCTGAGGTAATCCCCCATGGATGGAGGCTCGTGTAGATCGAATGCGTCCCAGGAGTCGCTGGCCGAGGCACTCGTACCCGCGAGGCTAAGCCTCTCCGGGAATTCATTTGATCTGACCTTCAAGGCAATGAGAAAATCCGTTGTACCCGTGCCGCCGGCGAGGTGGAGCGAGTTTGCGCCGCTCGCACTGCCTCTGCCGAGAGACGCATATGCCCGGCTGCCTGTCGGCATGGGATCAAAAACCAAATCGATCTCTTCGGTACTTGAATTGTAGATCCAGTAGCCTGCCCAGGGCTGAAGCTGGGACTGGAACGGCTGATATGAGCCATCATATCCTATCAGGTCGTCTTCGACATAGATGGTGTCTTCGCCGACAACGTGCAAAGCACCAATGGAGTATGTCTCATTATCAAACAGGATCCCTGCCGACAGCCAATCGGTCGTGAAACCGAAGGGGGTGCCTATCTGATTCCACCCCTTCAGGAGGTGAACGGGAAAAGGACGCGAAATGTCCGTTGAGACTCCGCTGAAATCGAAACTCCGCGCCGCGCTCGAGATCAGCCAGAAGGCTCTGCCCGGTGAGAAGTCATCGATTGAAGGATACTCATCGTAACAGCGCTCCTGGCATGTGCCCGTGGATGCATTCCACCTTCCGAGCCTCCAGCTCTCCTTATTGTATGGGCCGAAATCATCGACAATAATGCTGTCGGGGCTGCCTTTGGTAGGCACACCCGGAAGCGAGATCATACGGTACTTGCCAGCGGGCATCTCAAAAATCGGGGTGAGTTCGGAGAAGTAGATGTTGAGATTGACGAGGCTATCGGGTGCGCCCTGGGGATAGCGTGCGACGTTTCCCAAATGATCGCGTGCCTCTATGTAATAGACTAGCCCTCGTTCGGTGACTGACGACGGCGGCAGCGTGTCCAGATAGGTATCGCCATCGCCCTTTTGCATCGGCTCCTCTCTGAAGGTCAGTGAGCCACCGGCGCGGAAGAAAAGTTCCACCGTATCAACTCCGGTCTTCGCGTCAGCGACTTCGGTCGCTATCTCTACGGGCATCCCGGCAGTCACGATCTGTGCAGGCTCGTGGAAGATGGTGGGAGGCGTAACATCAGAGAGCATCGCCATGAGGCCAGATGAGAGATCATAAGCTGAGGTTGAGAAAACCCCCACGGGTGAAGCCTGTCCGATCGTGTAGGTGAGCTCATATTGCTGCGCAGTGCCCCTGCCGCCCCCCTCGGTGTTGGCCGAAATAGGAATCACGTGGCCGGAAAGACAGGGCGTAGCGGAGAGGGCGAGACACGAGACCAGCGCTGCCAGTATGCCCAGTATGCTTAGGTTCGGTTTCATTTCAGACACCCTCCGTCCCCCGGGCTATTCGCCGCCTCCGGCCTTACTCGGTTGGTCGGACCTCGCGGTTCTGCCCTCGCGAGCAGGATCGCCGAAGTTGCCGGTGGCCCCCAGCACGGTGGTGGGGAAGCTCTGCATGAAGACGGCGACAAGCGATGGATTCTCTAGCCTGTTCCTGACCCCCGAGTCTATTGCCAAAGTGATCTGGGTCAGGAAATAGACGGTATGCGTCCCCTTTGTTACCTGTCTCAAGGTTGTTCCCATTATGGGCTTTGTTGGTACATGGAGTCCGTTCACATCAAAATAGAAGACGGTATCCTGCATGCTGCTTGTCACGAAGTAGTCGATCTCGGAGGTCCCATCCACGGTGACCCCATAGGTCGCCATGTAACGCCTCGGCACCAATATTACGTGGCCGAAGGTATCCAGCTTCTGCCCTCCCGAGAAGGAGATGTATACGAAGCCATCCGCAGGGGCATCTATGACCACCGAGTCGACGACGACAATCCCCAAATCGTCGGACTTGAAGGAATCTGCCTCTGCGTTAGCCGCCACAGGTGGAAAGTGATGGGCAAAGGGGAGCGAGCTGGCGTCCTCGGCGTGCGCGAGCGTCACGTCTCCCGTCGTGCCCCCACCTGAGAGACCCTGGCCGGCATTCACTGATGAGATATCCCCGGCGTGCCTGTGAAGCGCGGTAAGACCGCCGCCCGTCAGCTCGGTCTTCTGCCCGGATGTAAGCAGTCTGGAGTCGGAATTCACAACTGCAGTGCCTTCGATTCTCGCAGGGCTCATAGTGCCTGAGGTTATGAGCGAAGCATTGGTAGTAATGCTGTCGACTCCATCGGCAAAGCCCCCAGGCACGCCGACCAGATTGTCCCAGTGAACCTGGTTTGAACTCTGGTTGGGTGGTGTTCCATCACTTGTCTTGAGCGTATCCTTGAGAGCGTATTGCGGATGGTCATCATCGAGAAGGCCCGTAAGATCGCCGTGGTGGGTGGCGCCCCCACTGCCTACACTATCCCTCCCATCTGCGAAGCCAGCAGGCATACCGGCGAGGTTATTCCACTGAACCTGAACCTGGTTGGATGGCTGATTGGGGGCGCTTGCGCCAGCTGTCTTGAGCTGCGTCTGAGTATAGTATCTTGAATCATGACTGTGCGTGGAGAACGCATACTGAGATGAATCATAGCCATCCAGCTTATCCGCGTTGCCCGCCGTATCGGCACGCTGGGCAGAATGCGATGAAGTCGAGCGGAAAGCGTAGCCCACACTGGCTATCTCGCCCCTGGGCAGAATCTCCGTGCTGCCTTCGATCGATACCGAGAGCCATCTCCTTGAACCATTGAATACCGAAGCCGGAATGGGCTCGGTGCTTCCGAGAAGGACGCTGAACAGGCCGTTGGTAAAGGTCACGCTCTGGGGTTCCTGCCAGAGCGAGGTACCTCCAGCGGCGCTGTCATAGATTCTGAATTGCACATTCCTGATGCCATCGACAGGCAAACCATCCTGTACAAGCATACCCTGGTAGTTGATGGTCTGAGGCACGGCAAGGATGTCGTAAGCGAGCGCAAGAAGGGCCATTGCGGCAACGAAGCCTATACGCCCAAGCGCGCCTATCCTCCTCATGCTGTCTGCGGTGATCTTCTCTGGGTTCATAGCTCTGGGACCTCCTCATCATCTTTGCGGTGGTTCGGGAAAATCCGGGAGATCGTTTCGAGTCTTCTCGCCGCCTCCGCCTACTCCTGAAGCGAGGGCGATCACAGTGACGAGAAGGACGCCTCCTACTGCTGCCCAGAACCACCTCTTCTTGTAGACAGGCACATTCGGATTCTCAGCCTGTTGATCTTCACCCTGCTGGAGGTCGGTATCAATGATCTGGTCTTTATCAGACGCGGCCGGAGCCGGATGTCCTGTCCCTGATTCCGCACCTTCGGCCGGCTTGATATCCGCCTTGGTAGACGTTGAATCCGGCTTGTCAGCAAGTGTGTCAACTGCCAGGCAGATTTCGCTGACGGACAGATTCAAGACCAGCACCATCGACATACAAGCCAGGAGCCTCGTCAGCCTTGACGTCATGGCAAGTGCCACCTCCGGCAATATAGTTTCACAGAGGTCTGCCCCTGTCAAGGACGACCGGCTCCGTTGGCCGGTCTCGGTCCTCCCTTGTCGCTCTTCTGTGGCGCACGTTACCTCCCCATGCGAGAGGCAGGCGGGGGCGCGATTACTGTCGAACCAGCGGCGACCCCAATTCCCACACAAAATCCCACGGGAAGCGCCCCTCCAGCCGCGCCTGAGACCCTTGTTGTTGACCTGGCATCGCGCCACCGATGATGCTTGACCTGGCGCCGCTTCGCCGGTAGGCTTGCTAGAGCACCATGGCGGAGTGAGTTTGAGGAGCGAACCCGAGACGGAGGAAGGGGTATCATGGCGAAACTTCTAACGGCTATTGTGGTATGCGCAGTGCTGGGCCTTGGAGTCGGTGGCGAAGCGTCAGCGTGCAAGTCGGATAGCAGTCGTGTGGGCACGAAGGAGCTGGTGTTTACTTTCGACGGCTGGAGCTTGGGCGCGTATGGTGGGGGAATCGGAATTCGCTATTTTCTGAGAGATGATGTTGCGTTGCGGCCGGGGCTTAGTCTCAGCGTCACCGACAACACGCAAAGTGATCGGCATAAGTCCGACGGGGATACTGAGCGAGGGGCCTCAGAGAGTGATGGGCTTGAGGTCGGGATGCTGGTCATTGCCGAGAAGTACCTGACCGAGGTTCATAAGGTTTTCCCCTTTGTTGGGTGTGGGTTGGGTTACTCGTACGAGTCTCGACATCAGGAATCCTGGGACTATTACTATGATGAGCATTATGCCTATGCTTACCGCTATGATGTGACAGGCCATTCGATCAACGTTGTCGGCCTGGCAGGTGTCCAGTGGCGCTTCAGGGAGAATATGAGCTTGGGCGGCCAATTCAACATCACCTTCACCCGCTCGTGGGAAGACCGGGATGAGGCCTCGGTCAGGCACCGGGATGAGGAGACTGAAACCACAATTACCAACCGGGAGGATACGAGTACATCGCTCGGCATCAACGCGGGACGGCTCCTGGTTTCAGTTCGCTTCTGAGTGCGTCTACCGGTGGGGCCTGCTCTTTACTTCCGCTGCCTGCTCTTCACTTCCCTCTCCCCCTGGGAGAAAGGGTTAGGGTGAGGGCCTGAGGGGTCAGGGGCAATCTCTTCGCTTATCACTCGCAAAGCCTCTGCTACACTCCAGGCCTGGGCGATGCAGCCCCTTGGTTTGTGAGGCGGATCGCCATCGAAGATCTCGGAGATCTGCCCCAGGCCGGCATCGCGAAGATGCTCCAGGAATGGTTCAAGCAGCCGCGAGCAATAGGCAAGATTTTCCTTGGAATGCCCGTATGCTCGCAGGTAGGCCTTTATGTAAGGACCGATCAGCCAGGGCCAGACAGTACCCTGGTGATAGGCCTTATCCCTTGTCTCGAGGTCTCCCTCATAGATGCCTTGGTAGCGCGGGTCATTGGGAGAGAGGGTGCGCAGGCCATAGGGCGTGAGGAGCTCCCGTTCCACGACGTCAAGCACGGACTTCCATTTTGAAGAATCGAGTACAGGATAGGTCAAGCTCATGGCGACGACCTGATTGGGTCTCACCGAGTCATCCTTTTGGCCTCCATCTATGCAGTCGTACAGGCAGCCGCGTTTCCTATTCCAGAACTGTTTGTTGAAAGCGTCGCATGCTCTGCCTGCCATCTCATCGTAGCTGCGTTCCTCAGCGAGTCCGCCGAAATCTGCACAGAAGTCTCCCATGATTCTGAGGGCATTGTACCAAAGGGCATTTATCTCGACGGGTTTTCCGATCCTCGCAGTGATCACCTTATCTCCGACCTTGGCATCCATCCACGTAAGTTGCACACCCTCGACGCCGCCCGCCAAGAGCCCGTCGTCATCAACCTTAATGCCGTAGATCGTTCCCTCGATGTGAGCTCGCATGGCGTCCCGGAGGCCGGGCAGGATGGAAGTGATAAATTCGCCATCACCGCTTGCATCGTGGTATTTCCGCACGGCTTCGAAGAGCCACAGGGTCGCATCGAGGGTGTTGTATTCTGCCTTCCACGAAAAATCGGGGAAGAGGTTGGGTACGAGGCCGTGGTTCATGCTTGTGATGTAACCCGTGAGGATCTGCTTTGCATCCTCATGTCTTCCAGTCGCGAGTGTAAGCCCAGGGAGACTTATCATCGTGTCCCGGCCCCAGTCCGTGAACCAAGGATATCCAGCGATGACTGTCCGGCCTTGCTCCCCGCGCCTTACCACGAAGGCGTCTGCGGCTACCAGGAGATGCTTGCCCAGCCTGTGATGCGCGACGGAATCCACGCTCGTGCCCGTATGGCCTGCGCCGGGGTCTCGGCCGAGACCTCCGCCGATTCGTGCACGCCTCTCCGCCTCGGCTTGCTTAAGGCCCGCGTCAGCGACCACCGATTCGTTCGTTGAGAAAGCGATGCAATGCGGGCCGCCTTCGCCCAGCGAGAAAGTCACTGCGCCGGGGGAATACAGATCCTCGTTGCATGGATAGCCGCTCTGTTTTTCGCGTCGATAGAGATAGTTCCTGTACCAGTAACCCGATTCAGAGAATCTCCCTTTACCGAACACAAGATGGAGCGTTGGCATATGCTGGTAAGGCCTGAGGCTTACGGTACCCGGGCCGCTTTGGACAGTCTTGTCGAAATCCGCGGTCTCCTTCATCAACCCGTGATGGTCTCGGAAGGCGACAAGAGGACGCACTTCGAGCCGGACCTCGTCTCTTCGCGGCCCACCCGGCAAGGACTCTATTGAATAAGAGATGCAGGTCGTATTCTCTCCGTACACCATGAAGACGGATTTCTCGAGCCTCACTCTACCCACGATGTAGGTAAACGTGGGGAAGGGATCGAGCCTCACCTCTTCGAGGTAGCGGAAGCCATCCGGGTATATCGTATCTTCAAACTCACTCGCGGCCAGTTCGAACCGAGCCTCGCCGATGAGGAGGGCCTCATCAACCCGGGATACAAGGAGAACTCTCTCAACCGGGGGTCTCAGAGCAGCAACGAGGAGGCCGTGATACTTGCGCGTGTTTATGCCGAGAACAGTCGAGGACGCATATCCACCCAGGCCGTTGGTCTCAAGCCACTCGCGGTCTAACGCGGACTCGAGATCCTGAAGGTTTTTCCGGCCAAGCCCGATCATGCTTACTGCTCGCCTTCGAGGGCGAGGAGAAACCGGGTGATTCTTGAGACCTCCTCCGGACTTATCCATGTCACATCTTTCTGGCGCATGGTATCAACGGTCTGCTGCCATTGTTCCGTAGTCTTCCTGGCGGAGAGAGGCTTATCGAGCCTATGGCATTTGGAGCACTTGACAACGAAGAGCTCCTTCTCAAAAGAGAGATCCTCTCCCAGCCGAGGCTGAATCTCGCTTGGCACCTTTCCAACGGCTCTCACGAGATAGAAGGCACTCGATGTTGAGAAGATGACGAACACGATAGCGAAGAGGATGCTCCCCACAGCAAGCAGTCGATTGCGGAGTTCGGGGTATTTTTCGACTATGAGGATTTTGAGCACGATAAAGGGGATGAAAAGGGCGCCGAAGAGGAAATGAACAGCCCCCCTCGGGCTCAAATCGCCGGCCTGCCGGACGTCAATGACGATGCACATCACAGCGACGACGATGTAAAGGATGACGGCCATCCCACCAGCAGCCCTGTGAATGATTCTCAGGGCTTTGGCATGGGGCGTGTGGGCTGCGCCCAACATATGCAGCATCGACACGAAGGCAAGACCCGAGAATATGAAGAACAGGGTTCCAACGAGCACCTTGACGCCTACTACGGACATCCAACACTCCTGCTTTGAGTTCGGCGTCGAGGTTAGCAGGCGGCCGAGCCCCTGTCAATGGCAATATGGGCGCCGTATCGGCACGGGTGCCGTAACAGGGTCAGTGGATTATCTTCAGCCAATCGGTGAAGAGGAACTGGAAGCGGCCAATCAGGAGACTGATTCGGCCCATGACGTTGTAACCAAAGGTTGCCCCGAAGCCGATCATAAGGAAAGTAATCCCGACCTTGGATATCCCCCTCAGCACACCCTTGTGCTCGGCGGAAAAGTAGAAGTAAATGAGGGTTGTCACAACTCCAACGAGGACGACGACGAAGGACACGGCCTCACTCAAGGAGACAGTGGCAGGGTTAAACATCGTGCTCTCGGCCTGCTGGAGGATTCTCACCTGAATGTAGGAAGGTATGACATAGCCCGCCCAGGCAGCGACGTAGAAGGCAACAGGATACCTCGAGATCCATTCGGTTCTTCGCGCCAACCTCGTAAACATCATGATGCCCAGGATGCCGCCGACCAGAAGCAAGTAGTTGTGGTTGACAAAGACCGGGACATAGAGCTTCTTGTAGCTGGCCGAGAAGAAGTACTGCACGAGGTAATACCCTGCCGAAACGCCGACCAGGAGGTGCTCGGCGAACTTATAGAACGGGTTATCTTTGTAAAGGAAAGAGAAGATGGCCAGCGAGAGTATCCCTGCCACCCAGATTCCAGGGTCACTGCTTATACTCATGCGCCTTTCCCTTTCGCTCTTCCCAGACGGATTGCCCTGCGGGACATGAAATACCCTGCGTTTCCAACGATGATAAACAGAACCATGAGGCCGTGGGCCGTTGACTGGGCATCCATGCCCCTTGCTCCCATCCCGGGCTTATTGATCAGGATCTCGTATTCGGCGGCACCTTTAAGCCCGCCAAGGAATCCCAGGATCTGGCGGGCCTGGTAGTAAGGGTAAATCAGGATGGCTTGGATTGCCGTGTTTCCCGATATCACCTTGACTCCGTATCTGCCCCCTGCCCAGATCGCCCAATATTCCGAGAGACCACTGCCCGAGATCGATACAAGCAGACTTATGTCCCTGTATGTCTCCACGCGTTTCATCAGGGGGATCTCGCTTGTGCTCCTGCCGTGCTGATCGGTTGGGTAGGTTGCCTTGAAACTCTCGCCGAGTCTCAAGATGGTGCCCGACCAGTCCGGGTTGTAGCCAAGGAACACATAGTCTTCTCCGTAGGTCTTGCCATAAGTCCTGGCTGCCTCAGAGAGAATTCTTTCGGCTATGCCTGTCCCGCCCGCGTACGTTGTCAGGGCGACGACCTTTAGGTCCTTGGAGAAAGCATGCTTCATCACCGCAATGGCCATCGGATCGACCTCAGCCATCACGTCACCTTCGTAGTCGATACTTAGAAGAATGACGTCGTCCGGTTTGAGACCTTCCATTTCTCTGTAGAAACTCCGGGTCTCCTCAGAGACCTGCACGGGGAAGCCGAGTGGCCAAAGGAGCGGGAGCGCGACGGAAAGTCCGACCGAGAGGAAGATGATCCTCCTGTCAATCGACATCATGCGATCGTAGAACGCCACGAGTCACCCTTCTCAGTCAACGTTTCTCAATCAGTCTTGCCCAGATAGGTCTGTTCTATGCCGAGCACGATCTTTATCGCGGTGGCCGTCATGCCGAGCCCGATACCGATCATGATACCCCGCTTGGCGGCGAGATTGGGAACGTTCAAGACCCAGTCGGATATCTGGACCAGGGAGATCTTAACGCCGAATACATTTCCGGCGATGTATGCGCCGATCGGCACACGGCCGAGCATCACCAGGCATCCCGCAACCAGCAACAGGGTTGCATGAAGAGAGCGTGCTCTGAAGGCCCTGTAAGATGCCGACGCGACGAAAAACGCAAGCAGGGAGAACATGGTGGACTGCATCGGCACCTGAACATAATCAAAAAGCCAGGGATAAGGCCCGGTCGCAGTCTTCCAGATGGCAGCCGCCCCGACGGTTATGACCAGGCCGACTAAGGCCACGTAGCTATACTGCCAATTCTCCTGCTTCCGCTCGATCTTCTTGGCGTGATACCGTATGAGACTCCATGTACCCAGGATGTATGTGAAGCCGAGGACGACCTGCTTCCAATCCAGGAACATGTTGTAAATACTGAGGAACACAGGATTGGGCGTGAAGAACTGCACAAGCATAAGCATCCCGACGATGAAGGCTACGATTATCGGGCCCTGTCGCTTCACGCGTTGCTCCTACTTGAACACCGATCTGAACTTGATCGCCAGCTCGGGACTGACAACAGAGAGGATTATCCCCACGAACAGCGATGCTATCAGAATAATCTTGGCGTAGTCCTGGCTTTTCAATGCGCCAAGGAGAAGCGGCTGCCTTGACAAATAAACCGCTCCCGCATAGAGCTCTTCACCGATCAGAGTGTAGTCACAGGAGGTTATAAAGAAGGGAAGCTGAGCGTCGGAGTCGGTTCCGGCGATTTGAATGGCTCCGGTCGCGTTTCCTGTCTCGGCCAGGACGAGCGATTCGGCGTAGAAGTGACCGATGAAGAAATTGGTGGCCGGCCTCTCCCTGATCATGAGGCCGGCGACAGCGGCGGCAAATCCAAACTGGCTGTAAGTCACGTAGAAGATGTGTTCATCACGATAAAGTTGAGGTTTACCAACAGCAGAATATGATTCCCGCACTACTTGCTGCGCGACGGCCATCACTATGGGGTCGCGGTTGGGAACAATCAGCTTGGTTTCGTATTCCGCAGCCTTCTTGGCGACCTGCCCGAGAATGTCTATGGCGGCCACAGTTGCAACTTCATCCATCGGGTCAAGGCCCGGCACGTACAGAATCGGGCGGCCCATCTCGGTTGCCCTTCCGACGGCCTCTTCGACCGCCTCAAGGCCGGCGATCTTCCTGATAAAGAGCTTCCCTCCTCTGCGTGCCCATTGTACGAGCCCCACGATGGTAAGCACAAAGGCCAGGACGGCCACCAGGATATTGATGCGGTTGCGGATGAGCATCTGTCGCGTCGGCGCAAGCGGCGCCGTTGCGTTGGATGTTATCTGCTCATGACTGGTTGTCGCCAGCACCGTGTAGGCATATCGCTTGCTGTGAGTGAGATTCGAGTCAACAAATGTTGTGTCCTTTAGACCAGGCCGGGAGACCTTCTGCCAGCCCTGGGCAGTCAGTGACTCCGATGGGGGAAAAGCACTGTTGTAGGCCACTGCCTGAATAGTTTGGCCCTTTTCGAGAGTGAGCCTCCAGACCTCATAGCCTGAGACCGAGTCGACCGGCGCCGCCTGAGTCCATGCAACAGTGAGGCTCGTGCCCCAGTCATTTGGTGTGTCGGAGACTCTTGCCTCGGGGGCCTTGATTTCTGCGAGAGAAAAGCTGGGGGTGAGAAAGACGGAAATCGCAAGTGCCAACACCGGCAGGTAAGGCAGCAAGGCGATTCTATGCCGACGGCGATTCCCTCGAATCTCCATGCTGGAACACTAACACAACATATACGGTACAGTAAACATCAACTTGTGCAGCCTTCGCCGGGGGAAGGAGGGACCGAGGCCTCTTGGCCTTTCCAGGGGAAACAGGGATCGGCCGGCGGCACGAAAGAAAGGCGCGATTCCCAATTCGGTGGAAGTGTACGCAGTTTAGTTGCGAACTGGTTACGCCGGTGATAGTATTACGGCGAAAGAGGTCGTGACAATGGCAAAGGCAGCCGCTGCACCCGGCGCGAGGGATTTCGGCGAACGAGACTTCGATGGTCCGTTCCTCTTCTGCGATTACTGGGCGAGCGTCCTGGATCTCAAGGACGTTGTGAACCTCAAGGCGCTGAGTTCCACGGGCCTATCGCTCGAAGTCTTCCGCAAGATTCTCAATCGTCCTTCGGCGAGATTTCCCCGGTTGGGGTTTTACATCCTTGGATCGATAGTGAGACCCTGGCTTGCTCTGTGGCGGCTTCTCCTGAAGACTCTGAGACTCAAGGTCATAGTTCCCGAGACCAGGTATGATCGCGAAGCCATGCGCAACCTTCTCGCAGACTATGCCATGCGCGTTGAGGCCAAAGCGGGAGGGCTTGCCGACATACTGTCAGAGGGCAAGATTGTCGCCTCTGATGTCATAAATCCCTTGAGGCTCAAGGCCACCACAAGCATGTTCCTGGCGAGGTACAAAGTGGTGCTGGCCTCGCTTGTTGCCTTGGGCTATGGTGTCTTGGTCAACTACTTCTCGAATCTCTTGCACCCGGTCCATGTGATCCAACCTTATCTCGGAGTCCTGTTCTATCCCATAGTGCTCCTGATCCTCTGGGTTATGTTTAATGACCTCTTGACGGCCACGATCTCGCCGCTCCCGATCATTGCCATAAGGATCCTGATAAGGGGGAGCCACGGCTTCCAGGGCTTCGTGATAGCCGTCACTGTCACGGCCCTCATTCTCTATCTCGTGGAATGGTTCTTTATTCCGAGATCGCTTCCACCTGCTCTCTACCTCTATGTCAACGATGACAAGGCCGGCCAGTTTCCATACAGGCCAGGAAACGAGCCGTATTGGCTCAAGGGCAAGTTCTACTGGGTATGGCGCTATGTGACCCTGGCGCCTGCAGAGCTCCTCAAGTTCTGGGAAAAGGACTGGGAGCGACTCGAGGTCTGGGTCAGGGCGGACGGGGAGGAACGAGGCAAGATCGAGTATTTGGTTACGGACTGTCATTACAGGGAGCTGTGGTTCAAGTATGAAACGCTTGTTGGCAGCCGGGCGACAGCCTACCACGCTGGGATGCTTGCCCGGTACCGTGACACCGATGATCTACTCACCTGGGTGATTGACTTGGATATGGACCTGGTGTTCCACTCTCCCACGGTGAGGGGCATTTATGTGACATCGGGGAAGACGCTTTCGGTCGGCCGGCGCCTCATCGCTCTTCTTTACGTGATCTTCCATAAGAAGTCGTCTGAGCATCCTGACAAGTACATGGCGAGGGTCGAAACGCTTCAGATACGCGGCGACCATTTCCTGGATGATATTCCAGAGCATTTCCGGATGGTGGTGACGCGGCAGCTCCTTCGCCTGCCCTGGGCCTACTGGCGGTTCCCGCGTGGGGCGAAGTCTGCGAGGACCTTCTCGGTCTATGGCGGGCGGGGCACGCTGGAGTTCGAGCCCGAGCTCGCATCAGACAGGAGATATCAAATAAAGGAGCCCGGATAAAATCCATGCGGGCTCCATACTGCCTGTGCATAACAAGCCGTATGCGGGGCCGGATCGGAGGCGAATGTAGTTCTGAGCCGGAGACCGGCCCGCGAAGGTGCAGCCATATGCCTGGCTGGTGGCGGCCCTGCGGTTAGAACCCCATGCCCTTCGGGTGATCCGTCGGCTGGGCATCCCGTGCGCAGATCAGTCCTCGGTGACTTTTAAGACTATGTCCCCTGGCCTTGCTCTGTCGCTGACCAGGATGCCGACGTCGTCGCCTACTTTGGCCTCATTCACTGGCTGGTTGTTGACCTGCATTGAATCTGCTTTCTGGGTGAAATCCGTTGTGTGTCCGTGGATGCGGATAGTATCTCCAACCTTAAGGCCACCAGCGGTGATCACGACGGCCGCAACGCTGGGCTTTGCAAAAAACTTGACGATCTCACCAATCTTCACTTCCGCCATACCGAACCTCCTTCACATTGAGCATATAACGGGGCCGTAAAATCCGTCAATTGAATAATCGCGAAGCTTGCGCAACCGAAGTCAATTGATTACATCTAAATCTTCTGGAGGGAGCAAGAGGTGAGGTCGGGTGTTTAAGAGGCAACTGCTCCTTCCCCTGTGGTCTTTATGCTGGGTGGGGTCTCGTGCTGGATAGGAGCGTCCCAGCGAGCTTCCGTGCCAAGCTCGCGACTTGAGGCCCCACCCGCATTATTTCCGGGTGCACTATTCTGTTGAAACATCGTGTGGGGCGGGTTTAAATCTCCAGTTATGACAGACTCGAGGGTGTTTCATCGCTTGAGGGTACCCGCAATATCCTTGCTTTTCCTGTTCTTGATCTCGCCCTCGCCTCCGGCTGAGCCTGAGCCGGGCTTTGCCACCAGAGCCGTCTGGGTCACGAGGTGGGCTTGCAAGTCCCCGGAGGATGTCACGGCCCTCTTCACGAACCTTGCCGACATGGGCATCAACATGGTGTTTTTCCAGGTGAGGGGTGCTTGTGATGCCTTCTACAGGTCATCATTCGAGCCGTGGTCGGACTTGCTCACCGGCACTCTGGGACAGGATCCGGGGTGGGATCCCCTCGCCGTGGCTGTGAGGGAAGGCCACAGGTTAGGCCTTGAAGTCCATGCCTGGGTGAATGTCTTCACAGCCTGGCAGGTCACGGAATCGGGGTACCCACCGCCCGTCACGGACCCGATACATGTCATGCTTTCGCATCCTGAGTGGATTGCCTGCGATCGGGCTGGAAAGCCCATGCCTATCAAGATGTCCCAGGCGCGAGACAATTATGCCTTCCTGAGTCCGACGAGCAAAGGCGCAAGGGAATACATAAGGAAGGTGCTCAGAGAGATCGTCGGGAAATATGACATCGATGGTCTGCACCTGGATTATGTACGCTTCCCAGACTCGTCATACTCTTACGATAAGGAATCGCGGCTTGCATATTTGAAGACCACTCTGCGGGAGGAGATGTCCTTCTCGGAATGGAGGAGACGGGAACTCACTCAATTCATTGGCGACCTGAGGCGTTCAGTGAAGAAGATCAGACCCGGCACCAAACTATCGGCTGCCGTGCTGCAGGTCATGGATGCGGGGAGAGACAGTTTTTATCAGGACGGTGTGGAGTGGATGCGGAAAGGGTATGTGGACTTCCTGGTCCCCATGATCTATACGACGAGTCAGACCTCTTTTGAGACCAGGCTCAGGACCTATGTGGATTCGGTAGGCGCCTCGAATGTCATCGCAGGCGTCGGGGCCTATCTTGAGACCTTCAGCGATACTACCTTCCGGGCTGAGCTTGAGACAGCGAGGACCTATCGCGTGCGAGGCGTGTGCGTATTCAACAGTGACTATGCCATGCGCTACTCCCCACTTATCGAGGGCTTCTTTGGTGATTAGAGGAAGGAACTCAATTTCACGGAGGCTGGGCAGATCGGCACGCTTACTATCACGGATGTCGTCGTGGGAATTCGGTGACATGGCAAGCCTCGTCCGCACGCCCCTGATCACGGGCGTTCTCGGGAGTTCATGGCGAAATGATGCGCGAACCGGCTTTTCTCGGCGTTGAAGGTGGCGGGTCCACGGCCAGAGCGATCCTCGAGTATCGCGGCCGAGTTCTTGCAAGGACCGAATGGAAGGGGCTCAATCCTAATGACATTGGATACGGAGAATTCGAGAGCAGGCTGCGGTCATTGCTGCCGCCGCTGCTTGGAACACTCGACAGTGTGCGAACTCCGATCTGTGCGTGTTTCGCTCTCGCCGGCGCGGGAAACCCGGCGGTCCGACGTAAGTGCAGAGCCATAATCACGGGCATTGTCAGAGAGTATGGACGCTGTCGCTACCTGCGTGTCATCTCAGATGCCGAAGCACTGCTTCAAGCCTTCGAAGGCAAACGTGGAGGAATCGTTCTCATAGCGGGAACGGGCAGCATATGCCTCGGGCTTAGGCGAAGCGGCGGCAAAACGGTTGTGGCAAGAGCAGGCGGCTGGGGTGGCAGCCTCGATGAGGGCAGCGGCTTCAAGATGGGTATGGCTCTCCTGAAGCATGCCCTTAGAACCCTCGATCGCCTGGAACCTCCCAGTGTTTCAGTTGACCTGCTTTGCCGGAGGCATCGGATCTCCATCGCGGAGCTCCCGTCCCGATTTCTGCCTCCTGATCCCACCCTAAAGAGGGGGGAGATTGCGTCGCTTGCGAGGATCGTTCTTGACGCTTATGGCCAGACGGATCCTTTCGCGAGGTCACTGGTCAGAGACTCAGTAGCGAGACTGGTCGAGATGGTCGCTGCCGTGAAAAAGCAAGCAGGCTTGAGTGACGACGTCCAAGTTCTTGCATCTGGAGGGCTCTTGAGAAGTAAGATCATGTGGAACCAGCTGCGGAAGCGTATGAAGCGTGTACTGCCACAGGTATCTCTCTCGAAAGTGACCGAGCCCCTCGTGGACACTCTCGAGGTCGCGAAAATGATGGACCGACCGCACGGTCCTTCTTGACGCTCTCTCCCCGTTTCTCGAGATCTCAGACGAGCAGCCTGCCGTCCTTTATCAGTTCCTTCCCGTCGATCGTCAGTGTGGGGGCCTTTATTATGAGGTCCAGGTGACTCGGCACGGAGACCTTTCCGCCCATAGATATGTTATCCCCTAGCGCTATGTGAACCGTGCCCATCACTTTTTCGTCTTCAAGGATGCTGCCCGTGAGTCTTGCCGCGTCGTTGGTGCCTATGCCGAGCTCGGCGATGTTCCTGGCTTCCTTGCCAAACTGTGACACAAGGCCCAGCAGCTCTTCGGCCGCACGCCCACCCGTGATCTTGGTCGCAAAACCATCGGCAACCTCTATGGTGATGGGATCGCTGACGACACCGACTCCAGCGCAAGATCCATCAATCACCATCTTGCCGTTTGCAGTTCCCTCGACCGGTGCGAGGTAAGCCTCGCCCGCTGGGAGGTTGGAGAAAGTGCCGGGTGTTGTCACGATCCCCGTATCCTCATGGCAGGTTCGCCCTTTGATCGACATGGTTATGTCGGTTCCTAACTTGGTGGTGACGCGCGCCGTGCTCTTGCCCGTGACCAGCCCGGCCACCCGCAACGTCCGCTCTTCTATCTTCCTGTAGTCAGCTCTCAGCGTGCGCTTCATCGAGTCTTCGGTTATGCCCGGAAGTGTGGCCCCTCTTGCACCGTTGGCGCATGCCTTGCGTCGGGCATCCGTGTGAGTGAGGGAGCGGCTGGTTGGGATCACGAAAATATCGCAGTCCTTGAGGAGCGCAGCCACCGCGCGGGGCGGTTCCTCACCATTGGTCGTCCTCGGAATTATCTCGCAGAGTATCGCGTCTGTCCCTATTTCCCCGGCTGTCTCCCAGAAAGCCTGGCCGATCCTCCGCAAAGGCTCGTCGCAGATGACTACAAGGTTTTCGCCCTTCCTGGCAGCCATGCAATCGGTCAAAGCCACGCGTGCTGCCTCTTTAAGTTCCTTCATATCTTCACCTCCAGGTAAACTGCATCTAGCCCGAGCGCTCTGGGCCGCCACTCACGCTTTCAACATGTCGAGGCAGCGCTAGTTCTGCTTCCGGTCCGAACGCCTTGCCAGGCCAGGCCTTATCGCGACGAAGATCATCACCGCGACCGCAGCTGCAAATACGAGCAGCGACACAGCCCGGTTGTTCAGAATCTCAAGGGGTAGCCTGCTCCTGCCGGCCTCATCCTTTCCAAGCCCCACAAGCAAGAAGGCTATGATTATCGCCATAACGGCCTCGCCGGCAATAAGACCCGATCCGAAGAGGATGCCTCTGCGTCCTGCCGCCTCCTCGTCGCCACGGCTCCGGGCCAGCTGCTTCACAATCAGACTCACGAAACCACCGATCAGAATCGATACCGAAAGACCAAGAGGCAAGTATATGCCGACCGCAAGAGGCATGACATAGGCGCGGAAGGAGGCCTTGCGCCGTCTGAGCATCTCATCAATCAAGAGGATTGCCGCACCTATCGCCAGGCCTATCCCTACCATGATCCAAGGCATGGGTTTATCCGTGAACATAGACGTGGCAATATTGGCGAAGAGCTGTGCCTGCGGGGCCGCAAGTGCCTTGGGCTCCCCGGTTCCTATACCGTAAGCCTTAAGGAGCAGGGTCAGGACCGGCGCAATCACGAGTGCAGGGACGGTCGCCCCGATTACCTCACCCCACTGCTGGCGGCGAGGGGTTGCCCCCAGGAAATATCCTGTCTTGAGGTCCTGCGATATATCTCCCGCTGTCGAGGCAGCGCAACAGACCACACCCGCAATCCCCAATGCGGCGAGTATGCCCTCGGAACCTCTTATGCCTGCCAGAAGAAGCACTGCCGATGCGAACAGGATCGCACATATCGTCATCCCCGATACGGGACTATTGGAGCTCCCAACCAGGCCCACAAGGTAGCTCGCAACTGCGACAAAGAAGAAACTGGCGAACACCATCAGGACTGTCGAGATGATGGTGATCCCTATGGCGTGCGTGAGATACATATAAACGCTGAAGATGCCCACCACGGCCGCAAGAATCAGCAGGGCAATAGTCTTCTGACTCATGTCCTGCTCCGTTCTGGGAATCGCCCCCGGATCGGCATGCTTATGGCCGTACACGGCGGTCCTTAGGCTCTTGCCTATCGCACCTCTCATTTTCACGATGGAAGCGAGCCCTCCGATCACCATCGCGCCAATGCCCATGAATCTTATCTCGCTTCTCCAAATGTCCTTCACACTGTCTACCAGGCTAGCGTCGGCAGGCACACCGTGAAGCGCGGTGTATATCGGCATTCCCACAAACCACGCTATCGCTCCACCCAGGAATACCAGGACAGCGATGTTGAGGCCTACCACATAGCCGATGCCAAGAAGCAGGACTGACATGTCTGAACCCGCGTAGAGGACGCTCTTGCCCATCCTGACTGCGCCCTCGACGGTCTCCTTGACAATCTGGACACCACCGACAAGAGCCTTGAAGATCATGCCGACTCCCAGCGCGGAAAACACATAGGCGGCCCCACTGCCACCGGCCTCCCCGGCCTCAAGTACCTTCGCACATGCGAGACCTTCGGGATAGACGAGCTCCTTCTCCTCAATGATCAGAGTGCGCCGCAAGGGGATCATGAAAAGCACGCCAAGGAGTCCACCGCACATCGCGATCAGGGTCGTAGGCCAGAACTCAAATTTCGTCCACACGCCCGTAAGCACGAGGGCGGGCACCGTGAATATGATTCCGGCCGCAAGGGATTCCCCCGACGACGCGATCGTCTGAACCATGTTGTTTTCCAGGATCGTGCCGCGCCGGAGCACTCCTCTCAGGATGCCCATCGATATTACGGCTGCCGGTATCGAGGCCGATGCGGTCATACCGGCATATAGCCCCGCATACGTGTTTGCCGCAGCCATGATAACGGCGAGCACGGTACCCAGCAGCACCGATGTCAATGTCCATTCCTTGATAGATTTCTCCGCTGGGACGAACGGCGTGAACTTCTGCTCTTCTGCCATGAGGTCCTCCTGTTGGATTAGAAACCAAAAGAGCGTGAATCTTAGTCTCAGCGCGCCTTCGCAACGGCCTCTTCAAGAGTTGCCCCGAGCCGCTTGATGCCTTCTCTGATCATCTCCGGTTTGGCATTGGAGAAGTTGAGCCTCATGGTGTTGGTACCGCCGCCTTGAGGGAAGAAGGACGTTCCCGGCACAAAGGCCACTTTCCTTTTGATAGCTTCTTTGAGTAGCTCGGTAGTATCGATTGTCTCGGGCGTCGTCACCCATAGGAAGAGCCCGCCTTCGGGCTTGGTCCACCTTACGCCCTCGGGGAAATGCTCCTCCATCGCCTCCGTCATTATGTGGCGCCTCTCGCCGTAAACCTGGTTTATCAGCTTCGAGTGGCCGGCCAAGAGGCCGCGCTTCATGATTTCAGCCACGATCATCTGGATGAAGGTGCTGGTATGCAGATCGGTCGCCTGCTTTGCCTGCACGAGCTTCGAGATGATCACCTGCGGGGCCACGACCCAGCCAAGCCTGAGGCCCGGAGCGAGAATCTTTGAGAAGGTGCTCATGTAGATCACGTTCTCCTTGTGGAGCTCGGATATTCCGGGGAGATCCTTGCCTTCGAACCGGAGTTCCCTGTACGGGTCGTCTTCAAAGATGGGTGTGCCGTGCTTGGCCGCGATCTTCACAAGTTCGATTCGGCGCTCCAGCGAAAGCGTGACCCCCATCGGGTTGTGGAAGTTGGGCAGGATGTATATGAACTTGACCTGCTCTTTCTTCAGGACGTCCCCAAGGAGATCAACCCGCATGCCATTGTCGTCGATGGGTATCCCGACGATCCTGGGCTCATAGGTTCTAAAAGCCTGCAGAGCCCCAAGGTATGTGGGGCTTCCGGTTATGATGACGTCGTCCTTGCCTATGAAAATCCTTCCAAGGAGATCGAGGGCCTGCTGCGAACCATTTGTTGGGAATATGTTATCCGGCTCGGCTGCTATTCCGTATGCGTGCATTTTCTCGGCGAGAGCCTGTCTCAATGAGAGGACACCCTCGGTGGTTGTGTACTGGAGTGCTTCCCGGCCGGCGTTGCGCAGGACGTGGATAGTCGCCTCTTCAACTTCCTTCACGGGAAAGATCTCGGGAGCGGGCAGGCCGCCTGCGAAAGAAATCACGTCCGGCTGCTGCGTGAACTTAAGAATCTCCCTGATGGCCGAAGAAGACATCAGGGTGCATCTGTCGCAGAGCTTAGCCTCCCACTGGGTTGTGACATCATGCAGTACGGGTTCGGTTCGCTTTTCCCGGTTCAAATGCTTGACCTCCTACTGATCGACATCTGCAGAAACCCGAATAGAGACCATACCAAATAAAGAGCATATTGAAAAGGCCGGGGGAGAGCAAGAGGAATCAGACCGTCAATGGACTCGACTGACGGTCCACATAAACTCCAGAATAGAGGCAAATAGAGTCACGCATAGGGGCTGGTAGGGGAATCAAGGGAGGCATGAGGGAGGAAGGGGGAGACCAGCCTAAGGCATCAGGTAGTCGCGCAGGTTGACCCCAAGATCCTTGCACGAGAGGGTCTCGACCACTGAGTAGAAAAAATCACCCGTACGCGGATCGGTCTGGCCCAGGTCAATCAGCCTGCCCTCTGGTGTGGGATTGCCCTTGTTGTCGAGGAGCACCCTCATTATGGGCCGGTTGGGATCGCCGCTCAAGTGGCTTCGCCGCACGACTATTCCCACCTCGCCGGTGCTGAGCCTCAGGACCGTTCCCACGGGGAAAACCCCGATCGCACGCGCAAACGCTTTGACAAGGATGGGATCGAACTTGGAGCCTGCCTGCGACACAAGGTACCGGATTGCCTCATAGGGAGAATATACCTTGTTCCTGTACGGTCTCTCAGTTGTCATCGCATCGAATGTGTCTGCAATCCTCACGATTCTGCTGAATAGGTCGAGTGAGCTATGAGGCGGCACAACAGGATAGCCGGAGAGATCAAGGTTTATGTGGTGCTGGAAGGCAACAATAAGAGAGTGAAGGATGTGCCCGTCGCATCTTGGCATTCTTGAAAGCTGCTTCACGCCCATTATGGGGTGGTCGCGAATCGTCTTCCACTCGTTGACGTCCAGAATGCCAATCTTGTTCAAGACGTCCTGTGGAACGGATGTCTTGCCCATGTCATGGAAAAGGGCGGCAATGCCAAGCCTTGAAAGACAGCTGCGGTGGAAGCCGAGGCTGTGCCCAATGGCAAGCGAGAAGATACAGACATTGACGCTATGGGTGAAGGTGTATTCATCGTGATCCTTTATGGCAGCCAGGGCAAGGAGCGAGGATTCGTCCTCAAGGAGGACGTCAACAGCGGTCTGAACTGCCCGTTTGGCTTTTCTCAGACTTGCCGCACCCTGTGAGGTCTGGGAAAGCAGGATTTCCTTGGCTGACCCGAGCGCCGCGAAAAAGGCTCGCTTGGCACGTTCCGGCTTCGAAAGCGATCTTATGCCGATTGAGTCAAGCTGCTGTTCGATGTGCGTTGCGGGTACGACGCTTATGTGGTTGAAGCCTTCCGATGCGATGCCATTCGCGATGGCGAGGCCCTTTGCCCCTGCACTCTCAACCGAGTCGAGCCAACAGTAGAACCTGATGGCCTCCTCGCGCGATATCCCCGCTTCGAACATCGTCTTTTCTATCTCCAGCCGCTGGGCTTGCCCCAGCAGGTACTTGTATGCCGCAAAGTTCGAGATGTCGCAGCGGAGCCGCTCGCTGTTTACGAAGACACAATCACGCCAGAACTTGAGCTCGACGTTTGGCATGTCCTCAAAAAGATCCTTGAGCGTGTTCATCAGGGCGTCGCCGGCCTGGAGCACGGTAGTGTTATCGGGATCGTAGATCTTGATGAGCTTCTGGATGGCCGCGATCTGACTCAGCAGCGTTCTCGAGGCCTGTAGTGAAGCCACATGCCTTGCCTGATCGATGTCGCTTTCGGCGCTCTTCGTTTCCAGTCTGGTTTCGGTCAGGGTGTCAACCGGCTCGCTCATCACGTCTCACCTTCCTCAAGGCTGTCTCAGCGGCCCTGCGAAGGGGCCCAGAAACATGCTGGATCAGGTTTACAGCGAAGTATTCGACAACATCGCCATGCATGAGATGAAGAATATCGACCATTGCCGCTTTGGTCTCCTCAAGCGCCTTTCTCCGGAGCCAACCGCGCATCCTGAAGATGGTCTCCACTATCTGCTTCTGGTCCTCTGGGGGCAATTTCCTCATGACCAGCAGCATGCTGGTCTTGCGGTCACGCGGCAGGAGATTGAACTCCTTAGAGGTGAAAAGGCCCATGAGGGTTTCGACGCACCTTTCGCCTCCTATCTCGACCAATGAACCCAGGGCTTTCCTTCTCACAGACGGGTGCTCGTCCTGAATAAGAGCCCGGGTAACCTTCACGGCCATCTCATTCTTGAGCTTGGCTGCAAGCGATGCCACCTTGGCTCTCAGCTTGGGCGATGCGTGGTCGCGAAACTCCATGGCGCACATCAGAGCATTTTCGGTGCCGATGGCGGCAAGGGCATCGAGAACCACCTCGGCCTCTTCTTCAGAATCGCACTCCGAGCACCTCGCGATCTCGGCAGGATCGTCCTTGCCGATCGAGGCCATGGACATCACGATAACCTGTCTCGCAGACTGGTGCGTGCATCTGGGCAACAGTCTTATGACGGCGGGAAGTGCCCCCGGACTCAACTGCGAAAGGTAAGCCAGGCACTGGTCATGTTCGGCCTCCCTGTCGCTTGCCAGACAGTTCCCGACAGTTTTCATGTTACTATCGCTGTGCCGGCACTGGATCATCCTTGAAAGCGCTGCGTTCACTTCTTCGTCACCGAAAGCGCGGAAGCGCGTGGTGATGTCCGACAACACCTCAGCTGCCGAGCCGAGCTGCTTCATCGCCACGCAAGCATCGAGAAATCCGTTGATGGCGTTCTGAAGGTCGAGGCATGTCTCCTTGGTGTTGCTGAGCTCAAACGTTGAGCAGATCACCTGCCACGATCGCTTGAGGAAGAGGTCATCCTCGACAACGAAGCTGAGGCTCTTTACTTCCTCCAGATCCCCAGGAGTCAGCTCCAGGGCGGGCATAAGCCTCTCGACGTCCTTGGTGACCTCGGTCCACTGCACGCCGCCGGCGAGATCGGAGCCCGGCGCACGGAATTCGGGATCGATCTCCCGCACTCCTTGGCCGCGTCGCTTCTCATAGTCTGTATCGTAGTCGTTGACCTCGTAGTAGGTTATTGACTGCAGATCCTTTTCCCAGAGCAGTGTCACAAAGTCTTCTTCCAGGTTCTCGCACTCGAGGCACTTGGTCAGGGTTTCGAAGAAAGCAAGGAGCTCCTCTTCCGAGATGCCCGAGTGAAAGGAAATAAGCCTCACGCCGTCACGGTACATTCTGAAGGCGATGCTCTGGTGCTTGTCTTGGTTGGAATAGACGGTGGTGTTGTCGTAAAGCAGTTCGAATTCCTTTACGACCAGGGTGAGGACGTCATTCTCTTCAAGATATCTTGTGAGGGCTTCTTTTGCCTCAGCAAGCGAGGAGACAAACATGCGGTTGTTGGGAAGGTACACCTGATAGTTTTTGGCTGCCTTCGATAGAAGGCTCGCTATCTCGCGTACCTGGGATTCAACTGCGGGCGTGCAATTCTGAGTGACCGTCATGATCTGGCGTTCCCCGCCCCTTTCCATGCAAGACGGCAGAGGGGTGTGCGAGCCCCTGCCAACCTTACTGAGTATCGGCAAGTCTCGGGCATCGCTTTAACGGCAGCTTATTCTAATCCCGAACAGAAAAAGTTATGCGGGCTGTCGACTGGGTGAAATTCGAGCCCCATGCCCGGCTCTAACGATGAAATTAGAACCCTCTCACATCTCAGTCGCAACCCGCAATAACATGCCACTACAGTGATACTCTTGAGTGGTGTCTTAGTCTGAAAGAAGCTGCCGCTTCTTTATCTTCTGGCCTTCACCATAGAACATGTTGTCAAGGACGTCCTTCTTGAATCTCCACTGGCCGCCGACCTTGATCCCCGGGACTTTGCCTTTTTTGGCCAGCCGGTAGAGTGTCCATTTCTTGATATGGAGATACTCTGCCGCGCCCCTGATGTCGAATATCACATCCATTGAGCCACCTCCTGAGTGTCCGTTTGCAATGTTTAGGCAATCTGCATTCTGTCAACAACCATCTTTCGGCAACTTCACAGATGTCTTTAGCACTATTTGCACATCTTCCTCTACGTGGGCGAAGCGATCCGGCAACATGGGTCTCAGCCGCGGTTGGAGGGTGCTTCCCGTGGAGTTTTGTGTGGGAATCGGGGTCACGATGTCTGTTCCCATTCCCGGTCGCCGCCGTGCGCGCATTGACGCCGAGCCCCAGGTTTGGTATAATGGAATATCTGAACAATCAAGGAGGCCAGATGGCATCGAAGCGCAAAACAGCGGGAGTCGTATCGATTTTGGCATTGCTTGCACTCATTGGCATAGCGGGGGTCAGCTCTGGGGCAGTGGGAAAACCTGGCCTTATTGAGGTAAAGGCAAGTGATATCCAAGCCAATCTCAGGTCCTTTAGGCTTGCCCAGAACGAGGGCTACCTCAGGCTTGCCGGTAAGGGGGAGAAAGAGGGGTTCTTCTACGCCTGGCCTCAGGGACTGCGGTCACTTGAGGCCCAAGGTATCGCTTACTCGGTTCTGATCGGCGATGTGAGCAACCTGGAGATCTACCTTGTGCCCAAGGTACGAGGCGCCGATCTCGCTACGGTCCAGCAAGTGTCAGAGATCATCCGCGAGGATGGCTCGTTCTATCTGGTTTCCGTTAAACCCGAGGATGCTGCCGGCGTTCATGGACTTCCGGCCAAGCAGATGCTGCCTTTACCGTCCGAGGCTGGGCTGCCGCTCCGTGCCGAGCAGATGGCGGCGGAAGCACCGGCCTACGAGACCCTCAGTTACAGCCAGCAGATTCAAGCCCTGGTCGACTCGGTCTCTCAGGCAAGCCTGTACAACTACCTCGGCGGCCTTTCGGGTGAGCATCAGGTCACGATAGGCGGCGTGCCCTACACCATAAGCACAAGGTACTCCACTGAGTACGGATGTAGGCAGGCCGCGCAGTGGCTCAAGGAACAGTTCGAGGGCATGGGCATCCAGGCCGAGTATGACTACTTCAATTTCCGAAAGTATATGCAGTCGGTGGATTTCCCTGTGGACAACCTCACCGGTTGGGCAATTGGCGGTTCCATGATACTGCATACTGACGATGGGGGCCAGGTCTGGGATAAGCAGGAAGATAACACCAGCGCCGCCCTGACCTCCGTGTTCATGCTGGATAACGAGACCGGCTGGATCGCAGGGGGCGGTGGCACCATACTCCTGACCGAGGATGGATCGACCTGGCAGAAGGCGACCACTCCCGTGTCAAACGATCTGCGTGAGATTTTCTTCGTTGATTCGCTCGTCGGCTACGCGTGCGGCATGAGCGGCACGATCCTCAAATCATCCGATGGGGGGCACACCTGGACTAAGCTCACCAGTGGTACAACGGCGAACTTCACTGCTGTTTGGTTTGCGAGTGCTACCCAGGGTTGGGTGGTCGGCGATGGGGGAGTGATCCGAAAGACAACCAACGGAGGTTCGAGCTGGCAGACTGTGTCGAGTCCGGTGACCACGGGCCTGCTTGATATCTGTTTGACGAGCGCAACCTCGGGGTGCATTGTAGGAACCTCAGGCGTCATCCTCAGAACCACTGATGGAGCTGCGTGGCAGAAGATGATCTCGCCGGTCTCGAATGACCTGTATGGCGTCTTCTTCCTTAACGCGTCACTCGGCTGGATTTGCGGCTATGGGGGAACGGCCCTCAAGACCTACGATGGCGGAGCATCATGGAGTGATCTTAGCCCCTACATCAACTACGAGCTCACGAATATCTGCTTCGCCAATTCCAGCGATGGGTGGATGGTCGGGAACGCCATAATTCTCCATTCAACCGATGGCGGCATGACCTGGGTTTCCCAGTATGACAATATCCATGCAGGTGACGTCAACGTGGTGGCAACCATACCTGGAACCACTGACCCAGAGGAGATATACGTAATCTGCGGTCACTATGACGACACATCGCAATCGCCTTATACGTATGCGCCCGGAGCCGATGACAATGGCACTGCCACAATAGCTGCGGTGGAGGCCGCGAGGGTGCTCAGGAACCAGCATTTTGAAGCAACTCTCAAGTTCGTATGCTTCTCACGGGAGGAGCAGGGACTGGTGGGAAGTGGGGCCTACGCCAGGAAGGCCCGTGAACGAGGAGATTCGATAGTCGGGGCTCTGAGCTTCGACATGATCGGCTATGTCGATGTCTCTCCCGAGAATATCGACATAATCTATGACGGCCCCTCGGCCTGGATGGCTGACACCTATGAAGCCGCGGCAGGTCTCTATGTTCCCGGGCTGGCCGTGCTCAAGCGCTATATACCTAACATGGCATCCAGTGATCAAAAGTCTTTCTGGGACAACGGCTATTGCGCGTTCTGCGGTATCGAGGACATGGAGCCGAATAACCCTTATTACCATAGAACCACCGATCGCATCTCGACTCTCAATTTCGGTTTCTACACTCAGGTTGTGAAGGGTGCTGTGGCGATGCTTGCCGAGAAAGCCCGGCTCGATACTGTAACTACTTCTGTCCCGGACGTCATGGCAGATGGACGACTCAGAGTCAGTCCCAATCCCGGCCGGGGTGAGATTTCAATCGAGATGGCTGCCGGCAGGGTCGCGGCCCGTCCGATAGAGATCTATGATGTCACGGGGAGACTTGTGAGAACAATCCCACCGTCGGTCGCCAAGGGCGTGGCCAGTGCTGTCTGGCGTGGCGAGGATGCCTCCGGCCGAGAGGTTAGCCCGGGAATCTATTTCGTCAAGACCCAGGGGCGCGGCCCGGCAACCAAAGTTGTTCTTGTGCGATAAGGCCTAATAGTAGATACCGACGCTGCGCCGAGCTCTGTATCGCCGGGTTCGAGTCCTGCCCGAGGAGCCAGTTACATGTCTGGGAGCGTGGCTCGGCCGCACAAGACCGACGTTGGGGTGGGCACATTAGAGACCTCCCCGTGCCCTACTCGGCACCGGGAATCCTCTCATTTGGTGGGTCCCGGTGGAATTCGCGCACCCCCCGCACAGAAGTTCCCACAAAGTCAAGCGTCGCGCCGTTTCAGCTTACTGCCGCGATTGACAGACCACCCCCGCCCGTGGTATAGTGTTCTCGCAGGCTGAGAGGCGCGGGTTGCTTGCTCGTGCCCGTTCCACAGATTCTGTGCTAGCCTCCGGGATTGCCTGCGGGGCATACGGCCTGAATAAGACCGCACGGGGCTTCCCGGCAACGAGGTCCACGATGGTAACGAAACGGGCCTTCGGAGCCGCGCTCATCGCGGCGGGCTTACTCGCTCTCGCCTCATGTTGCGACAGGGAAAACCCCGAATGTCCCAACGTTGCCCCCACGGCGTCTTTCACCGTAACCCCTTCAGCCGGCACACCCGGAACGTTGTTTCTCGCCGACGGGTCGGGCTCGTCCGACGCCGAGGATTCCTCGTCAGCACTTCAGGTGCGGTGGGACTGGGAATCCGACGGGACCTGGGACATGGATTGGTCTGCCGTCAAAACCGCATCGCACAGATACACGGATGTTGGGACCAAGACGATCACGCTCTCGGTCAAGGATCGTGCAGGCGCTACGGATAGCACCTCCCAGACAGTGAGCGTTTCGGGCTCCAACATGCCGGCGGCTTCTTTCACAGTGAGCCCCGACACGGGCACAACGGGCACGCTCTTCCATTTTGATGCATCAGAGTGCTCGGATGCGGAGGGTTCCTCGTCCGCGCTCTTAGTGAGGTGGGACTGGGAGTCTGACGGGACCTGGGACACTGGCTGGTCCGCTGAGAAAACGGCCTCGCACTACTACACCGAGGTTGGGGTCAAGACCGTGACCCTCTCTGCCAAGGATGGCGAAGGCGCCCAGGATGACACGTCGCGCACGGTGACCGTTTCGGGTCTCAATGTGCCACCGATAGCCTCCTTCACAGTGACCCCCGGAACCGGCCCGCCGTGGACGGTTTTCCATTTTGACGCTTCCGCGTGCACGGACGCGGAGGATGCCTGTTCTCTCCTAGTGGTACGGTGGGATTGGGAAGGCGATGGAACTTGGGACACCGATGGGTCCACAACCAAGATCACCTTGCACCAATATGCTATCGCGGGACCCAAGACTGCGAAATTGATGGTCTGTGACAGGCGGGCCGCTACCGGCGACGCGTCGCGAACCGTTGAGGTCACAAATGGCAACGCTCCACCCTTGGCATCCTTCACAGTGACTCCGATTTGGGGACCCACTGGTACTGTCTTTCACTTCGATGCAAACGGGAGCCACAATCGCCAGGGTGAAGGCTCCGAGCTCGATGCGCTGGTCGAGGTGCGGTGGGACTGGGAGGACGACGGAGCCTGGGACACCGACTGGTCGACAACCAAGATCCTCTCACACCAATACTCTACGGAGGGAGCCAAAACCATAAGGTTGCTGGTAAAAAGCTCGCTGGGAACCATCGACGACACAACCCGAACCATCCACGTCACCGACAATAATGCTCCTCCCACGGCATCGTTCACAGTGACTCCTCCCTCAGGACCCAGCCTCATCGTCTTTCACTTCGATGCTTCCGCAAGCTCGGACGTCGAGGATGAGCAATCCAGCCTGCTTGTGCGGTGGGACTGGGAGAATGACGGGACTTGGGACACCAATTGGTCCGCCGTCAAGACGGCGGACCACGCTTACAGTACGAATGGAAACAAGACTGTCAGGCTGCTTGTGAAGGACACCGCCGGCCTGACCGATGACACAACGGGCACGGTGATCATGCCCGGGTACAATACACCTCCGATCGCGGCCTTTACAGTGGAGCCGGATACGGGCGGCATAGAAACTGTCTTCCAGTTCGATGCCTCCACCTCGTCGGACTACCAAGACCCTGAATCCCTGCTCGTCGTCAGGTGGGACTGGGAGAGCGACAATTCCTGGGATTGCGCGTGGACGACAACGAAGACCGCGGCCCACCAATTCGACTCGCTTGGGGCAAAGCCCGTGAGGCTGCAGGTTAAGGATACCGAGAATCTGAAGGGCGAGACTACGAGGTCCGTGTGGGTGCTTGCCCCTAACAATCTGCCTACGGCCGCGTTTACGATCACGCCCCTGACAGGCAATGCTCACACTCAGTTTCACTTCGATGCCTCGGCCTCATCCGACCCCGACGATCCTTCATCAGCGCTTCAAGTGCGCTGGGACTGGCAGGACGACGGCATCTGGGATAGAGCCTGGACGACGCAGAAGACCACGTCGGTCGGTTATGGGCAGAACCTTGGCACCAAGACGGTCAGGCTCCAGGTGAAGGATACGCGGGGAGGCACCGCTGACACTACGAGCACTCTCGAAGTGACAACGTACAACGCCGCGCCCATTGCGGCATTCACCGTGAGTCCGGTGACCGGCAGCCAGGACACGATATTTCGTTTTGACGCGTCGGCCTCGTCAGATTCAGACGACGTCGCCAGCAACCTCCAAGTCCGATGGGATTGGGAAGGAGACGGCACGTGGGATACCAATTGGACTTCCCAGAAAAGGGCCTCGCACAAGTTCACCACTCCGGGAACGAAGACGGTGAAGCTCCAGGTCAAGGACTCCTGGGAGGTGACTGCCGAGACTTCCAGGACCTTGATCGTCGCTGCCAACCCGGTGGCATCTTTTGTGATCGACCCCCTTGCTGGGTCTGTCGAAACCCTGTTCCAGTTTGATGCTTCGGCCTCGTCGGACGCTGAGGACCCGGCATCGGCCCTCGTGGTGCGGTGGGATTGGGAAGGCGACGGGACCTGGGACACGGATTGGTCGACTGCCAGGACTGCCTCACACCAGTATGCCTGGACAGGAGTGAAGACTATCAAGCTCGCGGTCAAGGACACCAACGGAGGAGTGGGTTACGCGCTGGGTTCCCTGACGGTGACGAGCCACGACTACCCTGACGGCACGCCCACCTCGCGAGACGAGCTCGTCGAGGGCATAAACGGGTTGGGCTTCGGCATTTTGAAGGAACTCGTGAGAGAGTTCCCGGACAGCAATGCTGTCGCCTCGCCACTAAGCATATCGCTTGCACTGGGCATGACAGTGAATGGCGCGCGAGGCACGACTCGGGATGAGATGCTATCGGTACTTGGGCTTGCGGGGCACAGCGTGCCAGGGGCGGACGAGGTCTACCGAGAGCTTACGGAGCTTCTCACCTCGCTCGACCCCGAAGTGCGGTTCGAGGTGGCCAACTCCGCCTGGTGCCAGAGCGGAGCAACGTTCAAGCAGCCGTTCTTGGATGCATGCCGGACCTATTTCAACGCTGAAGTCCGCGATGTCGATTTTGCCGGCGATCCTTATGGTTCCCCAGATTCCATAAACGCTTGGGTCAACGACAGGACCCACGGCAAGATTCCGGAGATTGTCCCGACGCCCGGCGATCCTCTGACCAGGCTTATGCTCGTGGATGCCATTTACTTCCTCGGGCGATGGAGGAAAGAGTTCGATCCGACTTACACGCGGGATGGGTGGTTCACGCTGCCCAACGGTTCACGCCAGCTCTGTAAGATGATGAAGCGCCCCGGACCTGACCCCGAGCCGGGGCAAATCAACCTCGATGACTTCGAGTACTACTCGGAGTACTCCCCGTATCCGAACTATGACGGCTTCCAGATGGTGGATCTTGCCTACGGCGACAGCATCTTTAGCATGAGCATCGTTCTGCCGTACGGAAGAACGACCATCGACGAACTGATTTCCCAACTCAATACTACGCAATGGAACGAGTGGATTGCGGACCTTGATCACTGCCACGGCATACTCACGATGCCCAGATTCGAGCTCAGGTTCGCCCAGGACCTCAAGCCTGCCCTGATGGCGCTGGGCATGGTGACCCCGTTTGTTCCTGGCACTGCTGACTTCTCAGGGATTGCCGACTTCGCGCTCTGGATTTCACGAGTCCTGCACGCCACCTATATCAAGGTGAACGAGGCGGGAACCGAAGCCGCAGCCGTGACAGTTGTCGATATCACTACCGGCAACCCAACCGATTGTGAAGAGTTTCATATGGACGTCAATCGCCCGTTTCTCTTTGTCATCCGCGAGAATCGGGCGAACACCGTCCTCTTTATGGGCAAAGTCGCGCACCCGAACTAGCGTTGCTTCCGGGGCTCACGCGAGCGGTCCGGTGCTTCCGTGGAGGTCCGGACAACCCCGACCTTCAAGTATGGCACTCCTCGCCCGTTCTTCGCTCCGCCACCGGACGCTGTAGGCATGGCCGTGATCAGGAGCACCGGTTGTCCGCCCTGCTGGTTGAGGGGGTGGGGCCGCCCAGCATCGCGGTGATACTCAACTGGCAGGAGGCACTGAAGCCCTGACGCAACGGCCCGCCCTAATTGCTGCCTGATCCCACAGCACCGCGCCCTGGGACACCTGCCCGAGGAGCCATCGCCATTCCAGAGTCTCAGTGCGCAGCGTGAATGGCATGATCGCTTTGCCTCGGGCGACACCTCAGAGGTCCTGTGCGCGACCGCCTCTGTTCGCCCCCAGATCCATTCCGACTAAATGCTCCGTGTTGAAGACCTCCATGTTGACTGACATTCCACCGTTGATATCGTGCGAACGCCTGAATGCACTGGTTGTGGAGGTGGTGCCGGGCGGTATGAAGGTGACCTATGGAATTCCTACTGCGGTAAGTAGCCTCGACTCCGCCCCGGGACATCTGCGCGAGCTCCTTGCTCGCCATAGGTATCAGACTACATCTATTGCGCCCCCAACGCGTAATTGCAGTTTGACCTTGACATCCTTCGGCTTCATGTTCATAGTGAAGAGGCGAGCGGGAACTCGCGCTGGGTTGCCTGCGGTACTTTTTCTGATGGACTCCTGCAATGGACTTGACCTTCAGGGACTGCGGCCCCGCAGCCTTTACCCTCAAAGGAGGCGAGAATGCGAGCAACTACAGTGGGCACGATTGCAGCGGTGTGGCTGTCGGTAATGTTTCTCATGGGGTTCGATCTGGCGGGCAAGCCTTTGCCGCTTCTCGAGGGGTATGTTGAAGGTGAAATGCGGATAGTGGGCGGGTGTCCGAAGATTGGTGAGACATTCGAAGTAGTCTATCGGATGAAGATCAGCGTGACGGCTGATTGGACGCGGAGGGAGAGCAGTCTTACGGAGGACTATGTCGCTGTGATTAGGTGTTTTCCTCCTCGAGCAGCAGAGATTGTCGGGCAAGATAGCTTTTTCTTCTCGGGCATTACGATTGGGGAAACCAAGGAATTCCGGACGCACTGTCGAATTCTGAGACCGGTGAGCTACGTCTTTATCAGTGGCGATCTTGATCGGGTTGTTCAGGGGGAATCATACGGGCCTCTGGCTACCGGCGGAGACATATACCTCCTTCTCGTGGACCCTGCGACCGGTCAGTACGGGACGAGGGAGGAGTGGCTGCAGAAGGCGACCAACGTTTTCTGGAAGTACGAGAACATCGGCCATCAGTGGCTGAGCAAGCCTGACCAGGAATGGGAGGCAGGTAATCGTAGGATTGCCGAGGAGGTGAAGAAGTTCGAGCCGGCGCTCTCTGATTCCGAGGCGCTCTGCCTTGATCGAGACAATTACCTTCTCATCATCAATGCGATAGGCGATCCGGATGCGACGGATAGCAGCAGGGTCGTTCACTTGTTGGATGCTGGTTGGCTCGAGGCGCAGAGGGCAGGTGCTGGAGAGCACGACAGATGGCTGAATGATTTCATGCGGAAGAACAAGGGAAGATGGGGAGGTGATCCGGATTCCAACTTTTTTCGTGATAGTAGCTCTGATAGTAGTAATTCTAGCCGTGGTCACGACTATTCTCTTGAGGAACCTACGACAACGTTCGTAGGAAGATGGCTGTACCAGGATCACCTGTACAACAAGGAGCAAGGTCTGTTGCGGGCATATGAGACAAAGCCCGTGAAGACTGCGGAGGTTGGAATCTTGGCCTACTGGTCTGGGCAGATCAACGTGTATGTCGGTTGGGGTACGACTGATATCCATGGCAATTTCTTCATTCAAACGAACTTGATACCATCAGATGCCACCCAGGTCAGAGCTTCTCCGATGTTGTTCGCTTGGGGACCCGAGTACTTCCATGAAAAGGTCAAGGTCACGAAACCTGGTGCGCAAGCGTGGCCTAATCCAAGGGATCCGACCGTATGGAGACTATCGAGAAGCGATAGTCCGCCAGCTGAAGTTCTTGTGCCGGGTGGAGATTGCGATTTCGGAGTCTGCTATCCCGAGACCGCGACTACGAACAGAGTCCAACCTAAGAGCGGCGCTGTGAATATTCTTGAAAGCTATCTCGCGGCCAGAGAGGTTGTCCCGACTGCTCCGGTGTCGCCTCTAACAGCCGTGTGGGAACCGGGCTATGATTGCTCTACAGGGTACTCGGATAGAACAATTGAGGTTCGGGGAAACCTTGCAGATACCGATGAATGGGACGATGATGTGTTGCTGCACGAATTCGGTCATTATCTTATGCACGAATTTGCTCAGATCCCATCGGGATATGACCCGGGGCACAAATGGCACTTAAGCGACACCGCGTATCCGAATACGGCCTATATTGAAGGATGGGCTGATTTCTTTTCGGGAGCGGCGAGGATCGGATCTGCGGCTGACAGCTTGTATGTAGACAATGAGTCCATCGGAAGCAGTACATTAACGCTGTGGGTCAATTTGGAAGACCCCTGGATCGGCAGCGAGTATAATCCTTCAGACTTCCAAGGTGGCCCTTGGTGCGAAGGCGCGATCGGCCGGTGCTCTCTGGGACATCTACGATGCCCACGGCGAGATTCCCTATCCATCCTATCCTGAGCCTCCCCTGTTCCCCGATACTGCACTGGCAGATTCCCTGGGGATGGGCCTCGATGAGATCTGGGAGGTCTTCGACAGCTATGACCCGCCTGACGATCCAACCAATTGCTGGACGGTCTTTCACTTCAATTCGGGCTGGAGCAATTTTGGCTACGATCGCCAGTTTGCGCTGGGTCAGATTCTCCTGCATCACCGAATAGTACCAGCAGGCCTTGAACCACCACAGGGGCCCGTACTTTTCTATGAGGGCGGGGCCGTCCATCTCCGTTGGCTGAGGAATCCAGAAGCCAATGTGCAGGGTTATCGCGTGTATCGGCGTGACAGCGGGACCTTCCTGGCATGGTCCGAATGGAACGTGATCGATGAAGTCTCTGATACGACCTGCGTTGACAGCACAGGTCAGTTCGGCGTCATCGACTACGAGTACAAATTGACAGCGTTTGACGAGTTGGGAAACGAGTCTGGTTTCTCGAGCAGCGTTGTGACGCCCCCAGCCGGGGTCGACGGTTCTGAATCTGCTGTCAGTGCGCCGTTGTTATCTATCGGCCCGAATCCAACAGGAGGCGGGCTGAGGATTGGGTGGGTGGCCGATCGTGCTCCCAGCAGCTTCTCCCTGAGAATTTATGACCCCACCGGACGTCTGGTGAGAGATCTGTCCAGCGCCCCACGAGACGCCAAGGATAGGACGCAAGTCGCCTGGGAGGGAGATGATGATCAGTGCCACAGGGTTCCGCCAGGCATATACTTCGTACGTCTTGAGGTGAACAGGAGGAAGGCGACCGCAAAGGCAATCATCCTCAGATAGTATCAAATGGCCCCATGAGGCTCCGGGCCTTCCAGACGGACCCGAGTGCGTTGTTCTTGTCTAGCGTGATGCCTAAGTCATGCCCGTTAGAACCAACTTACCAATCCTGACACCACCATGTGCAATCCGTTTCACCACAATGGCGATCTGATCCCACACCACCGCGCCCTGGGACACCTGCCCGGGAAGGTGGATCACGGGGTGCGTTCACACCCACGTGCGAGTATTGTCGCCAGAGCAGATCTCTGTTCATCTTCAGACCGGCCCAGAATCCGTCGCAGCCACCGTTCCGCCATGATACCGAACGGCAGTGGATCGCCAAGTCCCATAACCCTTTTCTGGACGTCTGAGGGGAGTCTTAGCAGGTCCAGAACCTGGGTCACCCTGGCTCGAGATAGGTACTTCCCGCGAGCCAGGGTGGCTCTAGAGGTATATACTCCATCATCCAGCGCCTTCTGCCATTCAAGGGCAAGAACTACTGGATTGCGGTATGTCCTTCTAGGGATACGCTTCTTGCTTTCGCTTGGCACGCCGAACACAGCTCTGAAAGTTCTGTCTATGGTACAGCTCGGGGAGCCAGTGCTTCTGGGGCCGTGAGTTGCCAGCGAGATCCGCCACATCCTACACCTCCCCACCGGTCTGCCGCTGCAAACGCTGTGCGACTGACGGTAGAAACCACTTGCATGTTCAGGAACCGCAGCCTAGAATCGACCCTGTGCGAGTGAGGATTCTTTGAGGACATACACGATCCGAGATTGACAAAACTGCTACAGAGGATTGACGTGGAACGCTAGTTGCAATCCTGAGGCTGCCATGGAAAACAAGCAAGGTGATGACGCCAAGAGCCAGATGCACGTGACCCTCACGAGTGGCACACTCCTCTCGCATTATCGAGTGATCGAGAAGATTGGTGCAGGCGGGATGGGCGAGGTCTACCGGGCCCAAGACACTCGCCTGGGGCGGGACGTCGCGATCAAGGTGATCCGGCCTGAACTGGCGCGCGACCCCGACCGTATCAGGCGGTTCGAGCAGGAAGCCCGGGCTGCCGGTGCGCTGAACCACCCGAATGTCTGCGCGATCCTGGACATTGGTAGTTACGAGGGCACCCCGTTCGTGGTGATGGAACTGCTGGAGGGCGAGTCTCTTTGGCACCGGCTCGAGCAGGGTCCCATCGCCGCCCGTAAGGCCGTCGAGTATGCGGCCCAGGCTGCCCACGGGCTGGCCGCTGCGCACGAGAAGGGCATCGTTCACCGGGACATCAAGCCAGGGAACCTGTTCGTCACGAAGGACGGGCGGGTGAAGGTGTTGGACTTCGGGCTGGCGAAGTTGACGCGACCGGAAGTGCTGGCGCCAGTGGGTGAGACAATGGTCTCGATCGCAGCGACGGAGACTGGGGCGATCCTGGGCACGGTGGGTTACATGGCGCCTGAGCAGGTACGCGGGCAGAACGCTGATGCACGCTCGGACCTGTTCGCCTTGGGTGCGATCCTGTACGAGATGTTGAGCGGAAGGCGAGCATTTCATGGCGCCTCCTACGTCGAGACGCTGAACTCCATTCTGAATGACGAGCCGCCGCCGCTGTCGGCGAGTGGCCGCGACATTCCGCCGGGCCTAGAGCCCATCGTGCGGCACTGCCTGGAGAAGAGTCCGGAGGAGCGATTCCAGTCGGCGCGTGACCTGGCGTTCGCGCTCGAGTCAGGGAGTGACACTTCGGGGATCATCCTTGGCGTCGCCGTGAAGGGTGCTCCCACCAAGGCCAGGTTCAGATTCGGATACACGGCTGGGGTGTTCCTCGCCGGCGCGGTGCTGGTCGCGGCGATCGGATTCATGGCCAGCAAGCACGATCGACGCGCGCATCTGATCGACGCCTCGCGCCTGACCTACACCCAGCTCACCGTCCAGCGTGGCATCATCGCCTCCGCCCGCTTCTCTCCGGATGGCAAGACGGTCTTCTACTCCGCCGAATGGGATGGCCGTCCGCAGGAGGTCTTCGAGACCCGGCCGGGTTTCCCAACCTCGCGTGCCGTGGGGCTCCCGGAAACGAAACTGCTATCCATCTCGCGCAGCGGGACGATGGCCGTCCTGCTCGGAGCGACGACCTTTATCGGGACGCGGGGTACCCTTGCCGAGGTTCCTATCTCGGGTGGCGCGCCCCGACGCATCCTCGACGATGTCGGCGACGCCGACTGGCTGCCCGACGGGGAAACACTCGCAGTCACGCACTATGTCGGGGGCAAGGCCCGGCTTGAGATGCCACCCGGGCATGTGCTCTACGAGACTGCCGGGAATCTGGACTGCATTCGCGTCTCCCGTGACGGCAAATGGCTCGCCTTCGCCGACCACCCGATTCCCGGGGACAGCCGCGGCTGCATGGTCATCATGGACACGGCGGGACGGATTGCTGCCAGGACGGCACAGTGGAATGACCTCGAAGGTGCGGCCTGGTCTGCGGATGGTCGCGAGGTATGGTTCTGTGCCAGCCGGGATGGCGCGTCAAGCGACCTCAGAGCCTTGTCCCCAGGCGGAAAAGAGCGTGTCGTGGCGCGCTTCGCCGGGCAGATGTTTCTGTCTCAGATCGGGCAGAATGGCCAGATGCTCCTTGGCCGCAGGAGCCGTACCCAGGGCATCCGCGGCCGAACACCCCCGGCAAACGAAGAGCGTGAGTTGGGATGGTTCGATTATCCGGTTACCGCAGACATATCTGCCGACGGCAAGTCGCTTCTCTTCATAGAAGAGGGGATATATGGAGGACCGCTCTATGCGGTCTGCCTGCGAGGCATGGACGGCTCGTCGCCCGTGAGACTCGGCGAGGGCAGCGCTTGCTCCATCTCACCGGACGGCAAGTGGGCGCTGGCTGTTCACTACGGCCCCCCGCAGCGGCTGATCCTGCTGCCCACGGGTGCCGGGGACTCCACGTCGCTGCCGCGTGGCCAGATTGACAAGTACTACGGTGCGCGCTGGCTGCCCGACGGAAAGAGCATCGTCTTTGCCGGATCTGAGGCGGGCCACGCGCAGCGCACCTACATCCAGGATCTTCAGGGTGGGCCGCCGCGTGCCATTACCCCCGAGGGTATCGCCGGGGTCAGGCTCTCGCCGGACGGGCGGTTCGTGGTGGCGGTGTCCAGAGATCGACGACTCTATGTCTGCCCGACCAACGGCGACAGCCCGAGGCTGGTCACGGAACTCCTGCCCGGAGAGGGAGTTTTCCAGTGGGCTCCCGATGGGCAATCCGTCTACGTTGGACGGGTGGGAATCAGCATGAGTGTGTCTCGAATCGAGGTGGAGACTGGGAAGAGAGTGCTTTGGAGGACATTCAGCCTGCCTGATCCCGCAGGTGCTGGAGTCTGGAACGTGGTTCTCACGCCGGACGGCCAGAGCTATGCCTACACGTATAAACGCACCCTCGACGACCTCTACCTCGTGGACGGGCTCAAGTGAGGAGGCTCGCCAGGGGTTGCCCTTGAGGTGCAAGCCGGTTCACGACAGGGGCCGCCACCTGATCCCACAGCACCACGCCCTGGGACACCTGCCCGAGGAGCCAGTCACATATGTGGGGGCGCGGCCCAGCGGTAGCCAGAGGCCCTATCTAGGGCGGTCGCCCGTATAGGGCCATTTTCACATAATCGGGGCTGAGGATCCCCTTATGAAGGACGAGCCTCAATAGTTCCTTCTGCTTGTAGGCTGGATCTCCGCGAAGACCCTGCTGAAGTCGGCGAGGGCCTTCATGACGAGGTCCTGGTCAACAGCCTCCCTCTCGATCTCCGCCGTGGTTATCTCCAGGGACGCCAGGCTCGTCTCAATCTGCCCCCGTCTCTTGCCCAACCCATCCAACTTCTCTCGGAGCAGGGGACCGCTGCCGGCGGTTGCGAGTGAGGCCCATTCGTTGACGAGGCCGCAGGCGGCCATCGGCACGGAAGATTCCGACCCTTCCTCTGCCCCAGCTAACTGAGGCTGAAAAGCAGGAGGTCCATCGTCGCTTGAGGCCCTATACGCTGCTTGAGTACCTCTATCAGCTCCGACTTCGGTGCAATTATGAAGACAGTGCTATGTTTACCGATGGCCCGGAGATGGGAGGAATGTCAGACGAAGTGCGCGGCGTGAGTAGTGCCAGGGCGGAGCCGATCCTCATCGCCCGAATCCGATGAAGCTTTAGCCCCTCAGCCATGCCCTCTCCGAGAAGGAGACAAGCATCCCACGCGCAATCGCCCGCGCAGTCTCACGCTCAGCTTGCGCCTTCTGGCACATCCTGGCCGATGGCAGGTAGGATGTCAAGCAGGAGTACAGGCACGAATACAAGCGGACAAGCAGGAAGTATACGATAGCGCAACTATAAGTGTGCAGAATTGATTTTGGTTGATGTGGCACGGGGTGATTTCTTCTCCTTCCTGAGTCTATTCTGGTTTTCCATATCGG
>CAYHHI010000007.1:0-90585 GCA_964356335.1 uncultured bacterium | reverse complement strand
ACACCCCATGCCATCTTCATCTATCCAATTCCGCACACTAATCGTTACACCATAAGACCAGCGGATCCATTGCGCCCATGTCTGCTATGTGGTAGAATGAATGAGTGTCCCCAGGAAGTGGGGAACACCCTACTGGGAAGGCGACCCAGCACTCATGAAGGAGAGAGGCAATGCCCCGATTGAAGAGCCAGCTGCTCCTGTTCCTTCTCTCGATGTTCCTTCTGTCGGGCGCTGGAACGGCTATAGCCAGCGTCGATGTGCACCGGCAACCTGGGTGGGAAGCCACTCCCCCCGAGAATCTCCGCTTTACCGTCTTCGACCTGCCAGCCGCGGAGATTGAAGAGCGTCTCGCGGTTCCATACGCGGAGATGGTTGAAAGAAGATCAAGGCTTCAGGTGATGGCCCCCTCTGACACTGGTGTTGCTCTCGTCATGCTCTGCCAGTGGGACGACAATCCGGCCGACACGGTCGCTCACCCCAGGGCTGCCTACGACACCCTCCTCTTCAGCCTTGGCGTGGTCGATCCAGGGAGCATGAGGGATTTCTGGTTGGAGGATTCCTACGGGTCGTACTGGATCGAAGGAGCGGTGTACGGGTGGTTCACCCAGCCGACCTATGACCCCGACCTGTGGTTCACTGATTTCTTCGAGGCCGCCGACCCCTACATCGATTACTCCCAGTACGACAGGGACGGAGACGGCTACACCGATGCGGTCTGGATCTTCCACGCCGGCCCGGGCCAGGAGGAGACGCACGATCCGGACCACATTTGGTCATACGCGGTGTCGGGCTTGGATTACATGACCGACGACGGCGTGATCATCGACCGGTATGCCTGCAACCCGGAAGAGCACTCGAACGGGTCGATCATCAGTATACGAATCCCCGCTCACGAGGGAACCCACGTCCTGGGCATTCCCGACCTGTACGACTACGATTCCAAGCTCAACACGGTGACCTACTACACGCCCAACGACGCCAACGACCATCCGTTGGTCGATTGGTGCGTCATGGGCTACGCCGGCTACAACATCATGTCCTACGGGACGCGCCAAGACCCGGGGCATCACTGCGCGTGGACAAAGACGCAACTCGGCTTCGTGATCCCTCAGGTCCTGGGCCAGTCCAGGCATCGGATCGAGATCCCAGAGGTGGAAACCAATCCGGTAGTCTACAAGATAGTCCGGCCGAGCAACCCGGACGAGTACTTCCTCCTGGAGAATCGGAATACCCTGTCTTCGGCGAAGTTCGATCATCTCGACTCCGACTTCTCCGCGTACTGGCCCTGGTTCACGCCGGGGCAGAACCAGAAGGATCCGGGTCTTCTAGTCCTCCATGTCGATGACGACATGCCGAGCAACAACGGCCGGCCTTCCTATGCCCACTACATGGTGACGGTGGAGGACGCCGGCTACGATCCGGCCACTCCCTGGGACGGGGTGAGCGAGTTCTCTAACGAATGGTACCCGTACGAGATGCGAATCAGCGCCCCCTTCGCCGCGGAGGATCCGGGTCAGGCTTCATTCACGCCCAACTCCGTCCCGAGCTCCAGCTGGTACGGGCAGTCGAGCGGGATCTGGATCACTAACATCAGCGAGTCCGACTCGGTCATGACCTTCGATCTCGGGTTTGGGAACGCCTGGCCGGCCATCGTGGAGCACCATCCGGTCTCCCTTGATACGGCGATTTGTTACGGGGACTCCCTTCTTCTATCGGCCGTCGTGGTGGATGAGGACGGGGGCCAGACCACCTTTGTCTGGCGCCTCAATGGCGGCGTGGTTCAGTCCGGCTCCGACTCGTCCTATACCTACCCGGGCGGGGCGCCGGGTGCGACCGACACGATCCTTGTCGTAGCCACCGACGGGCAGTTTGCGGATTCTCTGGTCTGGACCCTTTACAACGATGCGATCACCGGTGTCGAGGATGGTGTCCCTTCACTCAAGGTGCCGATCCTTGTCGCGGCCCCGACTCCCTTCAATCCATCGCTCGAGGTCCGGTGCACCCTGCCGCAGGCTGGAAGAGTACGTCTCAGCGTGTATGATCTTTCTGGGCGCCTCTTGGCGACTCTAGCTGACGAAGCGCGGGACGCCGGCCTCTTCGTGCGGACCTGGGACGGGAAGAACGACTCCGGGGTCGAGGCCGCCGCCGGCGTCTACCTCGTCAGGCTTGCGACCCGGGACCACGCGGTCTCGAAGAAAGTCATTCTGATGCGGTAGTCGCTACAGGCCCGCATAGAAGTCGTCGGGCGATTCGCAATGTGCGGTATGCTGCAAGGCAGTTGACGTCGGGCGCGCGAGTCAATGAGTTAGCCTGACGCCTGGGACGGAACTGTATGCCGACCTCATGCCGGACAGACCCGACCCCGACTATACAAAAACGGCCCCTGATCGCAGGGCCCAACTGGAATCCGACGTGACTTGCGGCCGGGAAGAGACGTAGTGGCTGGGGCGGGAGGGCTCGAACCCCCACAGGCAGATCCAGAGTCTGCTGTCCTACCATTAGACGACGCCCCAACCTATTTGGGTCTTCGCTTTACTAGATACTATTCTGAAACGTAGGAGCTGTCAAGGTCTATCGGCTCTTGCGCTGGAACCCTTAGGGGATGCGTGGGCAGTTCGCATATCATGGATTGGCCCGAGATTGGCATCAGGCAGGGAGAAGTACTGCACCTTCTCTAAGCGAAGGCCTTGCGGGCGGCGTCGAGTCTGGCAAGCACTCGTTCCCTGCCGAGGACAGCCATGGTCTCGAAGAGGCCGGGGCTGAAGCGCGTGCCTGTGAGGGCAACTCGAATCGGCTGGAAGAGATCGCCCGGCTTAAGACCCATTTCAGAAGCCAAACTTCTCATGGTTGACTCAAGGCCTGCAACATCAAAAGGTTCAAGTTTCGAAAGTCGCTCTTCGAGGATTCTGAAAGCGGGCGCAACATAATGGCGCTTCAGGAATTCCTCAGCCGCCGCAGGTTCATACTCGACCCCATCCTTGAAGAAAAACGCACCCTGCTCGATTATCTGGCGGCCGATCTTGAGCCTCTCCCCTATCACATCGACCACACCGCCGATGTAGCGAAGCGTCATCTCATCAACCTGTGCACCTACGAGCCCGGCGTCCTGAAGATGAGGAATCACAAGAGCGATCTTGGCTTCGCGCGAGCGCTTCTTCATATACTCTCCGTTCATCCACTGGAGCTTCTGATAATCAAATACTGCGGGAGTCGAACTCACTTTTTCAAGTGAGAACTTGTCTACGAGATCGTTCTTCTCGAAGAGCGAAGTCTCCGCATCATATGACCACCCCAAGAGTGCAAGATAGTTGACCATAGCTTCCGGCCAATAGCCATCCAGGGTGAACTGAGCCACAGAGGTCGCCCCGTGGCGCTTGCTCAAGCGGGTCTTGTCTGGCCCCATTATGAGTGGCACATGGGCGAAGTAGGGTGGCTCAACAGCAAAAGCCTGGTATAGCACTATCTGTCTTGGCGTGTTGGAGATATGATCGTCACCTCTTATGATATGAGATATCTTCATCGAAATGTCGTCGATGGTCGCGGCAAAGTTATAAGTAGGGAACCCATCCGACTTGATCAAAACAAAGTCCTCAAGATTAGGATTCTGGAAGGCCACCCTGCCGTGCACCAAATCATCAAAAGCGGTCTCCCCATCTAGCGGCGTCTTGATGCGAATCACGTGCGGCCTACCCTCGGCCAAGAGCGCGCTTGACTCCTGGGCAGGGAGATCCCTGCACCTTCGATCATAGGTTGAGGCTTCGGCCGTCGCCCCGCTGGCTGCGCGCCTAGTGGCAACCTCTTCTTGCGTGCAGCAACAGATATAGGCCTTGCCTTCGGACACCAACCTCTCGGCCAGCTCTCGATAGAGATGCCGCCGTTGGGACTGGAAATAGGGTCCATAATCGCCGCCCACACCGGGGCCTTCATCCCAGTCCAGGCCGAGCCACCGGAGCGCGTCAACAATCGCCTGGTAGGATTCCTCCGTCGATCTTTCCTGGTCAGTATCTTCGATGCGAAGAATGAATCTGCCCCCTTTGCTCCTGGCGAAGAGCCAATTGAAGAGCGCTGTCCGCGCACCGCCGACGTGGAGGTGCCCGGTAGGGCTAGGGGCAAACCTGACTCTAATCTCCTGGTTCAATGCGAATCAAACTCCATGCGCTGCCGGCTGCGTTTGGTCCGACATGCGCTACGTATAGGCACCCGTCCAATCAGGCAGCCGTCACCGACCGAAATCTATCTCACCCACACCAATCGGGCAATCCAAGGCCCCTTCTCTTACTTGCCCGTCCTCTTCCTCATAGCCCGCAGGCGCGCCGGTTTGACCGATCGCTCGGGTCGCCGCCCTCGGCGCCCCCTGGTGAGGGAAGCAGGCTTTGGTCCGCCTCTTCTCCTGCCGGCGGAACGCCCTCGCTCGATTTCCTCGCGGAGCTCCCCGTAGACCTTTCTCATCCGCGACCGGCTCATGGTCTCGATGACGCTGGCCGTTTCCCCTACCACCTTCTCCTTGGCAAGCACGAGAAAATCGACTTCGCGCCGCTCGCGATTGGCATTCAAGACCTTGACCTTGACCCTGTCTCCCATCCTATAGTACGTCTTGCCGTGCGATCCGACAAGCATAGTCCCGGTCGAATCGACCCGGTAGTAATCGTCGCCCAGGCACGAGACGTGCACAAGTCCCTCAACGAGATTATCCTCAAGCATGATGAAGAGGCCAAAATCCTTCACGCCTGACACGATGCCCCAGTACTCCTCTCCTATTCGCCTTCCCATGAACTCAGCGACTTTGGTCTTGATAAAGGCCCGTTCGGCCTCGTCGCCTTCCATCTCACGTATTGATGCAATCTCGGCTGCTTGCCGGACAAACTTGGCAAGCTCATCGCCATTCTCGGGGAGGCGTTTGTTCAGGCCGTAGGTCTTGAGCAACCTGTGCACCAAAAGGTCGGGATAGCGTCTGATGGGAGAGGTGAAATGCGTGTAGCACTTGCTCGCGAGCCCGAAGTGGCCAACGTTCCTTTCGGAGTACACGGCCTTCTTCAAACTTCGCAAGAGGGACATGGATATGATGTATTCTTCCGGCCTCCCTTTCACTCTGGCAAGGAGTGCCTCGAGAGCCGCAGGTGACGTCCCTCTTGTCCATCTGAACCTGTACCCGAAAGTCGAGGCGAAGAGGGCGAGGTCTTTCATTTTCTCTTCATCCGGTACCTCGTGCACTCTATAAATGAAGAGCCGTCCAAGATAGGACATGTGATTGGCCACAGTCTCGTTTGCGAGAATCATGAGCTCTTCGATGAGATTGTGCGATTCAAGCCTTCGCACGGGCTTGACGTCAATGGCATTGCCGGAGTCATCCACGACGATGTGGGTCTCAGGCGTATCGAGTTCGATCGCGCCCCGCTTGATGCGCTTCTCGCGGAGAATCGCCCTGAGGTCATTGGCGCGCTTGAGAGCCTCCACGACGGCCCTCATCTCCTTCGGTGCTTTCCCGCCAGCGCCTTTTTCCACGTATTCCTGGGCTTGGCCGTAATTCAATCTGGCAGCACTCCGGATGTAGCTCTCCCTGATGCAGTACGATGTGACCTCGCCATGCCTGTCGACATTCATGATGACACTAAGAGTGAGCCTGGGCTCGCCAGGCTTCAATGAAGCGAGGTTGCCTGAGAGCCTATCCGGCAACATAGGCACAACACGATCCACGAGGTAAACGCTCCGGCCTCGCGCAAGCGCCTCGTAATCGAGTTGCGAATTCGCTCTCACGTAGTGGCTGACGTCTGCGATGTGGACGCCGACTCGCAAGATCCCCTTCCCGAGATCTTCAATCGAAATCGCGTCATCAAAATCCTTGGCGTCTTCGGGATCGATTGTGAAGATGACATCCCGGGTCAGGTCTTCTCGTCGCCGAAGCTCCTCCTCAGGTATTACATCAGGAACCTGCGCGACTTCATCCGAAACCGGCTGTGGGAAACCGAGTGGAAGATTGAATTCCTTAGCGATCCTTGCGAAATCCTCGCCAGCCGTCAAGGCACCGCCAAGCACCTCCATGACACGACCCTGGGCCTTCTCATAGCCCTCACCCCAATGCTCTACCCGCACAACAACGTGGTCCCCAGGCTTGACAGGCATGCCGCTATCAACCGCGACCCTCTTGTTCCCCCTGCGCTCGTCGAGGCTTACCGTCTTGCCTTCCTCCGAAGCGCAGACCAAGTCCCCGAGCGCGTCTTTCACTCGGCCATAAATGGGACCCATCAGGCCGCCCCCGGCCCGTCCCGAAACCTGTCCGATCACCTCGGCAGAGCCTTTCTCGAGGATCTTGACAACTTGCGCTTGCTTCTCACCCTCCCGATTGCGCACCACCCGCGCCAGCACCAGGTCGCCATGGACCGCCCCAGAAAGATTTTCGCCCGACACCGTGATGTCGGGCGAATGATCCAGTGGGACAAGAGTCGCGGCTCTCGTGCCGTAACCCACTATCTTCCCCGTGATATAGCCTGATTCTCCAGGTAGCCCATACCTCTGTCTTCTCCCGCGCACTATCGCGCCGCGGGCCTCGAGCTCCCGGACAAGCGTCCTGACCGTCCTGACGTCTTTGGAGCGCGCTCCGAGCCTATGGGCAATATCCTTAACCTTAAGCCCCTTGGAGCCGGCTCCTCTGAACGCAGCCAGCACGTCTTCAGCAGTGAATTCCACTTAGGCGGCTATCTCAGCTTCTTCTTATGCCTGTCCCTGCGCAATCTCTTCTTGCGCTTGTGGGTCTTGATTTTCTGTTTCTTCCTCTTTCTCCCGCACGGCACCTGTCTCACCCCCTGACTGATCCAGTGAAAGTCGTTACCAAGTACTATAGCATCAACATAGTATCAGTGCGAAACATAATCAATACCAATCGCACACCGAACTGGAGCATCAATAAACCCGAAATCAGTCCCTTACGCCGAACCGATCAGTTTGACCAGCTCTCTCGAGGCCTTGAAGTACGGTACAGTTTTCTCCGGGACTTCAACCTGCGCGCCGGTCCTCGGATTCCTGGCCAATCTCGCCTTCTTGGTCTTGACTTTGAAACTGCCAAAACCTCTGATCTCTATGTGTTCCTTCTCACATAGGGTTTTCGATATCGTCTCAAGCAGGAGATCAACAACCACACCGACATCTCTCTTGGTAAGCCCGGTTACCGTCGCGACCTGTTCAACCAGATCGGCCTTCGTCATTGCTGTCCCCCTTTTCTCGTCCGGTCATCCGCAAGTGCTACAGCTCTTTGAAGCGCAACTCCTGCAACCACTTGAGGTCTTCGTTGGCATTGAGGTTCTGCCCCTCCCGGAACCCACGGAGAAACATGAGAAGAGCTTGGTCACTCTCCTCGATGAACAACGCGGGCACTTCAGACGTTTAGCAGTGTCACCCGATGCCACAACTTCAAATGTTTTTCGACACTTAGCACATTCATATTCAAATATGGGCAAGGTGATCACTCCTATTGCTTTGTCTATAATAAGTTAGCAAAGTGGGCTCCATCTTGTCAAAAGAAATATGCCTCAGAATGGTGTCTCATGGAGCCTGCAAGGGCCGGCGATGTGAGCGGGATTATGGCTGCCGGAATGCGGATAAACAGGGGCAACGGTGCCGGCCTACCTCAATGAATACTCGATCGAGACCCCGTCTCTTGTTATCTTTGAGGCAAGGCCTGTCAGATTATCCAGAATGTCAAGGATGGACACAGTCTTCTTGTGTCTCTTGACAACCGTGGGCTCACCGTGGATTCCCGCAAGCTCGCCCGCCAACGCCACGGCGTCACGAAAGCCGCCCAGCCTGTCGACAAGACCGAGCTGGTATGCTTGCCTGCCGGTGAGAACTCTGCCGTCAGCGATTCTCCTCACGGCCTCTATGTCAAGATTGCGTTCAACAGATACCACGGAAACGAATTGATCATAGACGTCACCGATCAAGGCGCCGACCAGCTGTCGCTCTTCAGGCGTGAGCGGTCGTGCCATCGAACCCATATCTTTGAACTCCCCGGTCTTCACAACCTGCATATCGATCCCGATCTTCTTGAAGAGCTCTTGCGTATTCGGGAAGGTCATTATGACGCCGATGCTGCCTGTCAGCGTGCCCGGATTGGCAACTATCGAATCCGCACCGCACGCGATATAGTAACCACCACTGGCTGCGATTCCGCCCATCGAGGCCACGATAGGCTTGCCCTCGGCGTGCACCTTCTTGAGCTCGCTATATATCTCTTGGGCTGCGGCGACAACTCCTCCCGGACTTTCAATCCTGACGATGATCGCTTTGATGGCATCGTCCTTGGCGAACCTCGAGATTTCGTCCACTACCGGGGCGGAGTTGATGATCGTGCCCGTCACCTCGACAAGCCCGACCTTGCTACCCAGGGCTATGGTTCGCCTCTCAGGCATCGCCATGCCCATATAGATCAGCATGAAGAAGGAAATCACACCGGCAACGCATATGGCCACGATGAAGATCAAGATCCACGATCTCGTGTTCAAGATATCTACACCTCCAGTCAGTCCGATCCGACAACATCCAGCATAGTATAAAGGCCCGTGCGTGCCTTCACAACGAAGCGGGCCGCGCTGAGAGCTCCGGCCGCGAAGCATTCCCGTGATTGCGCGTTGTGAGTTACTTCAAGCGTCTCACCCCGCAGGGAAAAGACTACCGTGTGTCGTCCCGGCACCTCGCCGAGGCGCAGTGAATGAATAGGCGGCTCCTTGCCCGTTATGGAGCCGAGGATGCGAGCCATCTCAAGGGCCGTGCCACTCGGCGCGTCTTTCTTGGTCCGATGATGAGTCTCTATGATCTCAATATCCGAGATCTTGCCAATCTGTTTGGCCATGACCTCACAGAGCCGAAACACCGCATTGATTCCGATAGCCATGTTGGGAGAACTGACCACTGCGACCTTGCGCGCAAGCGGAGCAAGCATGATTTGCTTGTCATCAATCCCCGTGGTTCCTGTGACCAGGGGTCTTGAGAATGCGTCACAGACGCGGACGACATCCCGAAAGGCCTGGGGCAATGAGAAATCTACGACCACATCGCAACTGGCGACTGCCTCTTCGCCGATAGCGGTCAGGGTAACAGGATTCCTGGAGTAACCTGTCGCCCGGCAGAAATCGCCGCCGCGCTCGATTGCATCGTGAGTCTCCCACACGGATACAATTCTCAGATCAGGATCGGCCTCAACAAGTGAGGCCATGATCCTCCCCATCCTGCCAAGGCCACCGACAATGCACAGATCAAGCATCGACCCCTGCCTCACATCAGGTCACGTCTCACACCGCGTTGACTTCTCACCTGACCACATCTCGGCGAAAATCAACTCGTCTGGCTGATCAGGTTCATTTCCTCGAGCACCTGCTTCACCTTCTGCCTGCTCGCCTCTGAGATCGGGACAAGCGGCAGCCTTAGCTCGCCGGTTGCCTCGCCAAGCATCTCAAGCGCGGCCTTGACCGGCCCCGGATTGGTCTCGATAAAGAGCGCGTGGAAGAGAGGCAGAAGTCTGAGATGAATTCTCTTTGCATCTTCGATGCTGCCCTGGAGAAACGCCCTGACCATATTCGAGAGGACGTCGGGCACAATATTGGCAGCAACCGAGACAACACCCCTGGCACCCACGGCAAGCATAGGAAGCGTGAGCGAATCGTCGCCGGAAAGTATCTCGATGTTCGAAATGCTCGCTATCCGCGAGACCTGATCCAGCGAGCCGCTCGCCTCCTTAACGGCCACGATATTATCGATCTTTGCAAGCTCGGCCACAGTCTCAGGAAGCATGTTCACACCTGTGCGTCCAGGCACATTGTAAAGCATGATGGGAAGTCTGATTGTGCTCGCAACAGCCTCATAGTGCTTGACGAGCCCGGCCTGGGTTGGCTTGTTGTAATATGGAGTGATCAGGAGCACGGCGTCCACGCCGGCATCCGCGGCCATTTTGGTTAGCTCAATGGTCGAGGCAGTTGAGTTGGTGCCGGTGCCCGGGACCACCTTCACGCTTGTATCCTTTCCCCTCTCCCGAAGGACGGCCTCAATGATCTCGAGCCGCTCTCTGGGCAAAAGAGTTGCAGCTTCGCCGGTGCAACCCGCAGGAACAAGACCACTCGCGCCACCGTCAATCAACTTTCTTGCCAGTCTCCTCATACCGTCGAGGTGCACCCTGCCGTCTTTAAAATCCGTCACCATGGCAACATAGCAGCCCTCAAACATGATCCAGCTCCTCTAGGTCGATCTCACCTTCATAGACTATGCTTGCCGGCCCGACGAGGTAGGCCGAGCCTGGCGACTGATCCTTCGCATTGAACTCCACCGTCAGAACATCGCCCGACGCCACCTTGAGTCTCACGCTGTCCCCGGCCAGATGCTTGAGCCTCAGCACAAACGCCGCTGCCACGCAACCGCTGCCGCAGGCCAGGGTCTCCTTCTCTACACCACGCTCGTAAGTTCTCAGTTGAAAGGGTTCACCTCCGGCGGTATCCACGAAATCTGCATTTGCACCTTCTGGCGCGAAGGCCGGATGATGCCTGATTCTCCCGCCGACAGTCTCGACATCAATCGAATCGATGCCATGGGTCACAATAACCGCGTGAGGAACCCCAGCATCAACAAGATACACATCATACTGATTCCGGCCGGAATCGCCCATATCTACTGCAACTGCAGTCTCGCGGATGAAAACCGGCATCTTCATATCCACTCTCACACCTTGAGGCGTGACATCCCCTGTGTGCGTACCCGCCCCCGAGCGGAAGCTTACCGTACCATTGACGAGGCCTTTCATCCGGCAGTAGAGCACAAGACAGCGAGCTCCATTGCCGCAAAACAAGGCTTCACTGCCGTCACGGTTAAGGTAATGCATGAATATGTCGCGGCGTGCCTTCTCAACCAGGATGAGGCCATCGGCACCGACCGATATCTTCCTCGGACACATCTTTCTGGCAAGCTCTTGGAGTCTATCCTTCAGGATCACGTACTGGGGCCCAAGAACAATGAAATCGTTGCCGGCCCCAGACATTTTTGTGAACCTGATCTTCACGGCTTGACCTCGAGCGTCATCTCGACCGTCGGCGGCTTCGAGCATGACCTTATATCAATGGTATCCCCGAATTCAACATAGAACGAATCTTCCTTGTCCTTCTTAGCGTTGCCATTATGATCAGCGAAGGCCTCAATCACATAGCTGCCAGGGCTCACGCAATCGAGCCTGAACCTGCCGTCCTTATCCGCCAGCGCGTCGTAAGACACCGTTGTATCAGTGATAGACCTCACGGAAACGGCGACTTTGAAGGCCTCAAATGGCTTTGAGGTATCAGGAACTGCAGAGGTATCGAATTGGGATGAAGTGTAGACTTTACCCTCGAGGCTTCCCTTGAAGCTCGCGTCACAAAGCATGATGTCCACACCGGTGTTCGTAAGCGAATCCATCAAGGCGACCTCGCCCGGTGCGCATCCGGCTACTTCGCCCTCGTCGTATTCCGAGTCACCGTTCCTGTCCATGTAGGCAAGCACCCGGTAAGTCTTCTTGGTGTTGACGAAGGGAACCTCGTATTGCCCACCGGCACCTGACAAGGTAACATAAAGAGGCGTCGCCTTCGGAAAGCCTGCCAAGTCGCCGATCTGCTCAGCATCAAAGACCTCTACCATGGCCTGCTCGACAGTGAGCCCTTTCCACGTGACCTTGCCGGATATGACGCCTGCCTCAATGCTGGCGCCGGTTGAGAAACCTGCGACGAAGGTTTTCTCCATCTTCACTGCGTGCCGGTCAGTCGCCGCATTGCCGACTGACACTAAGTAGGTCGTTTCCCGCAAGAGGGGCTGGCCGGGGACAAGGACGTAAGTGTTCTTCCGCCAATAGCGCTTGGCCCATTGGCAGGGTGGACTCACGACCACTGCCGTCTCGACGGTTCTGTGCTTCATCAATTCGCTGAAGGTCAGGCTTATTTCGCTCCTGAGCTCCACGGCGACAGAGCCGCTTGTGGGGCTAAAAGTTTCTACGTATGGCGGCGTCTTGTCCTCAGGACCTCCGGGAGGCGCCCCGCGCTTGGCACAGCCGAGGAAAAGCAGGGCGGCGCTAACCAGAACGACAAATAAGCCCGCGAGACCCGATCTCATTTGATCAGAAGCTCCACCATAATGGCTCTCTGGATGTGCATGCGGTTCTCGGCCTCATCAAAGACGGCGGAATGGCTGCCATCCATCACGCTGTCCGTGATCTCGTCGCCCCGATGAGCGGGCAGGCAGTGCAGGACGATGACATCCTTCTTGGCGACCTTGAGAAGACGGTCATTCACCTGAAGATGTTTCATGGCCTGCTTTCGCTTCTCCGCCTCGGCCTCGGCGCCCATACTCGCCCAGACGTCAGTATAGATCACATCGGCGTCGCGCGCAGCCTCATACGGATCGTAGGCAATCTCGATGTCTGCGCCGTCCCTCTGCGCCCTTGAAAGTATGCCGGCGTCCGGCTCATAACCCTTTGCCATACCAAGCACGAGTTTGAAATTGAGTTTGGCCGCAGCATTCACCCATGAGTTTGCAACGTTGTTGCCGTCGCCGAGGTAGGCGACCTTGAGACTCTCGACCCGTCCCTTCTTTTCCCTGACGGTCAGAATATCACCGAGCACCTGACACGGGTGGTACATGTCCGTGAGCCCGTTGATCACAGGCACTGTCGCCCATTTGGCGAGGTCCTCGGCCTCCTTTTGGTCGAAAGTCCTTATCATGATGATGTCAACGTAGCAGGAGACAACCCGCGCCACATCCGAGACCGCTTCTCTCTTGCCGAGTTTTATCTCCTCATCAGATATGTAAAGCGCGTGGCCACCCAGGCCCACGATCGCCATCTCAAAACTCATTCTCGTCCTCAGGCTCGGCTTCCTGAAAATCATGGCGAGCGACTTGCCCTTGAGCACGGGCTCGAGCCGCCCGGCATGATGCTTCTTCTTAAGATCATATGCCTTCTCGATAAGCCCCCTGACGTCCTCCGTCGAGAGATCATAGATGGTAAGAAAATGCTTCCGATCCCACATACAGACTCCCTTCTATAGTACATACCTTGTAAGATCTACGTCTTCGATGATGTTCTTGAGCTTGTCGTGCACAAACTCCGGTGTAATCTCGATACGCTTCCTCTTCATGTTGGGGACATCGAAAAGGATGTCTTCGAGAAGCCTTGTCATAACCGTGTGAAGCCGCCGCGCACCGATGTTCTCCGTTGTCTCATTGACCTTTGAGGCAATCGCAGCTATCTCCCGGATCGCCCCATCCGTGAAGGTCACATCAACGCCTTCGGTCTTGAGGAGTGCCCGGTACTGCTTCATGAGCGCATTCCTGGGCTCGACCAGTATCCTTACAAAGTCCTCCTTTGAGAGACTGCTCAACTCTACCCTTATCGGGAACCTTCCCTGGAGTTCCGGTATCAGATCAGACGGTTTGGAGGAATGAAAAGCACCGGCAGCGATGAAGAGGATGTGCTCGGTCCTCACTATGCCGTACTTCGTAGGGACGGTTGAGCCTTCAACAACAGGCAGCAGGTCTCGCTGAACGCCTTCCCTTGATACGTCAGGGCCTGCCGTGGCTTTGGAGCCGGTGATCTTATCGATCTCGTCAATGAAGATGATGCCCGAGTTCTCGATCCGCTCTATTGCCTCGCCCACGACCTTGTCCATATCCACAAGCTTCTGGGCTTCTTCCTGAATGAGGATATCTCTGGCTTCGTTGACCGTTACCTTCCTCCGCTTTCTGCGCGGCGGAAGGAGTCCTCCGAACATCTCCTGCATATTGATGTCCATCTCTTCGATGCCCGCAGGGGTAAATATCTCGATCATCGGCAGGCTCTTTGAGGCAACCTCGATGTCAACCTTCCTCTCTTCGAGCGTCCTGTTCTCTAGCCTCTCACGAAGCTTTTGACGGGTAGCCTTATGCTTCTCCTCATCCTTGATCTTGTCTTCTATGGGCTGGTTGGCCCTTTTTCGCTGAGGAGGCAGAAGCAGATCGAGCAGTTTCTCCTCGGCATTGACCTTGGCTATGGCATCGACCTCCGCCATCTTTTCCTCGCGCACCATGTTGACCGACAGCTCGGTGAGATCGCGAATCATGGATTCAACGTCCCGCCCGACATAGCCGACCTCGGTGAACTTGGACGCCTCGACTTTGAGGAAGGGCGCCCTGGCAAGCCGCGCGAGCCTACGCGCGATCTCGGTCTTGCCTACGCCGGTGGGGCCAATCATTATGATGTTGTTGGGCATTATCTCTTCCCTGAGATCGCCCTGGACCTGCTGGCGCCGCCACCTATTCCTGAGGGCTATAGCCACGCATTTCTTCGCGTCTTTCTGCCCGATAACGTACTTGTCAAGTTCCTTCACGATTTCTCTGGGAGTAAGCTCGTCAGTCGGCATGAAATTCGATACCTCTATTCCAGTATTCCAGCATTTCTACTCCAGCACCTCGACGGTGATATTGTCGTTGGTGTAGACACAGATATGAGACGCTATCCTCAAGGCTTCCTCCACGATCGCGCTCGCTTCAAGGTTTGAGTATTTGACAAGTGCCCTTGCAGCTGCCAGGGCATAGCCTCCACCCGATCCGATGGCAACAATACCGTCATCTGGTTCTATGATCTCACCCGTACCTGCAACTATAAATGAATGGTCCTTATCCATCACTGCGAGCAACGCTTCGAGTCTCCTGAGAATCTTGTCGGTTCGCCACTCCTTCGCAAGCTCGACGACGGCGCGTGTGAGATTGCCCTTGTACTGCTCAATCCGGGATTCAAACTTCTCCAAGAGGGCTAGCGCATCGGCCGAAGCGCCGGCGAAGCCGGTGATGATGGCATCGTTGTGGACCTTCCTGATCTTGCGCGCCCGCTCCTTCATCACGGTCTCACCGAGACTGACCTGGCCATCCCCACCCATCGCGACGCGCCCATCTTTCCTCACACCAATTATGGTTGTGCTTCTGATGATCCTACCTCCCACCGTGATGCCTTGTGAAGTCCGCTCCCCCAGGGGTTGTGTTCCCCTCATCCGATTTCGTAATTGGCTTTCTTCCATACCCACCTCCTCAGGCCCTCGGGTGTGCTTGACTATAAACCCGCTTCAGCCTGTCAGTGGTCACGTGTGTGTAAACCTGTGTGCTTGATAGACTCGCATGGCCGAGAAGCTCTTGCACGGCGCGAAGATCAGCCCCTCTGTCGAGCATGTGCGTAGCGAAAGTATGCCTCAGGACATGCGGGCTCATCTGCTTGAGACTGCAAACACGCTGGAGATAGTGTCTCACAACGCGCTGGATGCCTCGTCGCGTAAGTCTTCTGCCGAATCTGTTTACGAAAAGTGCCACCTCCTGCACGCGGTTTCGCACTGTCAAGTAGCGCGCTCTCTCGGGTAGATACCCTTTCAAGGCCCCCGTCGCCATCCTGCCCAAGGGTACCATCCTTTCCTTTCTTCCTTTGCCCTTGACTTTAATGACTTCTCCGAAGAAATCCATGTCTGAGACATCCAGCGAGTGGAGCTCCCCTAACCTTATGCCTGTGCTGTAGAAAACCTCAAGAATCGCGGTGTCTCTGAGTCCGGTCAGGCCACTCTTGTCGGGAACGTCCATCAGGTTCTGCATCTCAGTCACATCAAGAAAAGACGGCAGATGCTTCTCCATCTGGGGCATCTTGATCATGGCTGCTGGGTTGGAGTCCAGGTTTTCGCGGTTGCACAGGTACCGCATAAAACACCTGATCGCGGCGAGTTTCCGTCTCAAGGTGCTGCCCTTGACCCCACAGCCTTTCTGGTGATGCAGGAAATGCCTGATGGAGAGTCTGTCCACATTCCTGATGCTCAGCTTGCGGACACCCAGCTGGGTCTTAAGGAAGCTTATAAATTGGTTTAAGTCAGTCTCGTAAGCACTTATAGTATTGTCAGATAGATTTCTTTCAAGTCCAAGATGCAGGAGGAATTTCCTAAGATAAGGCTCCACTGCGATTCACCACCATATTCGAATCTGCGGCCAAACCATTTCGCTCCATCCACGACTTGAGGCTGACGACCGAACGTTCGCTCAGGAGAAGATTTCGCCTCCGCCTGTCTCTTACTCGCACCCCTAACGGAGGCAGTAGTCCGAAGTTGGGATTCATGGGCTTGAAGTCTATGGCATCCGCCTGGGACACATATCTCATGAGGCCGCCCGCTATGGTCTCCGCAGGCGGGAGAAGACAAGCGTCTCCCCGAGCCTCAAGCGCCGCATTGATACCCGCGAAAAGTCCTGTCACAGCAGCAGCCATATAGCCCTCGGCGCCGGTTATCTGGCCGGCCATGAAAATGTTCGAGCGGCATCTGTGCTGAAGCGTGGGAAAAAGCACGGCAGGACCACATATATATGTATTCCTGTGTATGCATCCGAAACGAATGAAACGCGCCTGCTCGAGCCCGGGGAGCATCCGCAGGATGCGTTCCTGCTCGCCGTACTTGAGCCTGGTCTGAAACCCTACCATGCCGTAAAGTGTGCCTGCAGCATTTTCTGGCCTTAGCTGAACCACGGCATAGGGCATCCTCCCTGTGCGAGGATCGATAAGGCCCACAGGCTTCATACATCCGTGCGCCAGCGTCTCCTCTCCCATCCTGGCAATCTCCTCGATCGGCATGCAGGCGGAGAAGAATCTGGCCTCTTCGAAATCCCTCCTGGGAGACACCTCAGCATTCCTGAGCTCGCGGAGAAAGCTCATATACCGCTCCCTGTCAAGCGGCAGATTGATGTATGTGGACTCGCCCTTGTCATAACGCGAGGAGACATAGACCTTGGACATATCTATGGATTCCGCCTCCACTATGGGAGACACGGCGTCATAGAAGAAGAGGTGGCGGGAACCCACCATGGCCTCAATCGCCTTCGAGATCGAGGGCGAGGCAAGCGGCCCCGGGGCAAGCACGCTCACTCGATCGCCCGGGAGACCCTCGATTTCCTCTCTCACGACCGTGATGGTGGGGTTAGACTCTATCGCCTGGGTGACATCCATGGCAAACGCCTGCCTGTCCACGCAGAGCGCAGTTCCCGCAGGCACCCTCGCTCGCATCGCCGCGTTCACAAGAAGCGAGTCAAGCATCTTGAGCTCGAGCTTGAGGAGTCCGTTCGCATTGTCGATTGCTTCCGACTTGAAGGAATTGGAGCAGACTAACTCCGCGAAAAGCCCTGTCCTGTGCGCCTCAGTCATTCTCCTGGGGCGCATCTCGTAAAGGGTCACCTTTGCCCCGAATCTCGCGGCTTGCCATGCGGCCTCAGAACCTGCGAGGCCTCCCCCTATCACCACCACCGGCCTTCCACCTGCCGGACGCCTTGCGGGGCTGGTCTCCGGCTCAGACGTGCCCTCGCTTCCCGCCCGCCGCGAAGCTGGTGGCTGGCCCGAAGGGCATGCAGTTCTAACCGCAGGGCCACCGCCAGCGAGCCCCCAAGGACTGCGCCTTCGCGGGCCGGTCTGCGGCTCAGAACTACATTCGCCTCCGATCCGGTCCCGCGTGCGGCTCCTCCCGAACACTCTCCGGGCGCTGCGATCGGCATGCCGAGCCGACGGATGGCCCGAAGGGCATGTAGTTCTAACCGCAGGGCATCCGGCGGCGAGGCAGCAGACACTCCGCCTTGCGGGGCTGGTCTCCGGCTCAATACTACACTCGCCTCCGATCCAGCCTCCGCTGCGGCTTGTCGCCGGAGGGTTTGTGCCCTCGTTCATGGCTTTGCCTCGCCCTTACACTTGGGACACTCGAGCTGGCCGCTCTTCTCGCCCGAGGTCTTCATAACCATGACCGGAAAGCCGCACTGAGGGCATTGCTCACTCACAGGTTTGTCCCAGGTTGCGAACTTGCACGTGGGGTATTTCTGACAGCCGTAGAAAACCCGGCCCCTCTTGGTGCGTTTCTCGATCATGTCGCCGCCGCACATCGGGCACTTGATCCCGATGGTGAAGCGCATCGTACCTTTGCATTGCGGATAGTTCTTGCACGCCAGGAACCTGCCGTACCTTCCCGTGCGCACGATCATCTCGCCGCCACAGGTGGGACAGCGGGCATCGGTCGAGACCTCTTTCTCGAGAGGCTTGGTGCTTTTGCATTCGGGGAAACCCGAACACGCAAGGAACCTGCCGTGCCTTCCCCATTTCTTGACCATGGGGCGGCCGCAGATCTCACACTTCTGGTCGACCTCTTCCTCAAAAGCGACCTTCAGTTCCTTCTTTATCCTGTCGGCATTCTCAAGATCCTTCCGGAAAGGCTCATAGAAATCGCTGATCACCTTGACCCAATCATCCTGGCCTGATTCAATCCGATCGAGCTGCGTTTCCATGTGTGCCGTGAAGCCCACCTCGAAGATGTCGGCAAAGAGTTTGAGAAGAATCGCGAGCACGGTCTTCCCAAGATCGGTGGGCACCAGTGCTTCCTTGGTCTTTTCGACATAGCGGCGTTCAACGATTGTGCCGACGATCGCGGCATATGTGCTTGGGCGTCCAATGCCCTTGTCTTCAAGCTCCTTTATGAGGCTTGACTCGGTGTAACGCGGCGGCGGTTGGGTCTCATGCCTTGTCGCATCTACTTTCTCAAGCGTAAGAGGCTCTCCCACCTCAAGCGGAGGAATCTGGCGCTCCTCATCCTCGGGCTTCTCACCATATACCTTGAGGAAACCGTCGAATCTCATCGTTGAGCCTGTGGCCTTGAACAGATATGGGCCACCCCGTATCCCAACGGAGGTCACATCAAAAATAGCCTGCGCCATCTGGCTCGCAACAAATCTCTCCCATATAAGCTTGTAGAGCCTTGCCTGATCCTTGCTCAGAAATCCGGCGACCGCACCAGGGGTTCTCGCCACATCAGTCGGCCTGATCGCCTCATGAGCATCCTGAGAGCTCGTGGGCTTTCTGAACTTCGTTGCTTTCCCCGGAATGTACTTCTCACCATATGTGCCGACGATGAATTCCCTGGCCTGGTTGCATGCCTCGGGAGCCAGTCGCACGGAATCAGTCCTCATATAAGTGATGAGCCCCACGGGCCCTTCAGCGCCCAGGTCGATCCCTTCATACAGCGCCTGAGCAATCGTCATGGTCTTGCGGGCGCTGAAGCCTATACGCCTTGCGCCGTCCTGCTGGAGGGTGCTTGTGATGTACGGAGGCTTGGGGTTCCGCCGCTTTTCCTTTCTTTCAATCGTGCCGACCGCGAAATTCTGTGACTTGATATCGTCTCTGGTTTGGGTAGCTTTCTCCAACGTGCTGAGGTCAGGTTTGGCCTTGTCGATCTTCTCAAGACTCGCCTTGACCATATCACTTCGCGGGGACTTGAACTCAGCTTCTATGGTCCAGTACTCCTGGGGAACGAACCTGGCTATTTCCTCTTCCCGCTCACAGACCAGTCTCAACGCGACCGACTGGACCCGGCCTGCACTGGTCCGCCTGTGAACGACCTTCCACAGGAGAGGGCTCACCAGATACCCCACCAGTCTATCCAGGACACGCCTCGCCTGCTGAGCGTCCACCTTGCGCATGTCGATGCTGGTAGGATTCTTGAAGGCTTCTTTGATAGCCCGCTCTGTAATCTCGTTAAAGATGACGCGCTTTATCCGGGCCTCATCCTTATCTATGAGGCTTGCAAGATGCCACGCGATCGCCTCGCCCTCGCGGTCCATATCAGGTGCGAGATAGACACAATCCGCTTCGGCCGCTGCGGTCTTCAGCGCCTTCACAACCTTCTTCTTCCCGCTTATGACGACGTAGCTGGGCTTGAAGGCCTCGTCAATCTCGACACCGAGGGTCTTCGTCGGAAGATCCCGGACGTGTCCCATCGATGCCTTGACGGTAAACGAGGGACCGAGAAAGCGATTGATGGTCTTGGCCTTCGCTGGAGATTCGACTATGACCAGTGATTTTTGCTTAGAGCCCATGCAAACCCCCACATTCGCTTACGCTGAGGATAAATCGGAACCCGCCGAAAAGCAAGAGAACTAGTGCGGAGCTGATCCCTCGGCCTCGTTGCGCCAAGAGATTAGGCCGGGGCGAAAGCCTGGTATTCCCTCGAGAATGATAGAAGGAACAATCCGCTTGACGTCATTGAGCTCGACCATGTCACCGCAGGAGTACATCGCCCGGTCAATCACTTCCTCTATCTGGAGATTGTCAAGGAGTCCGAGCTGGCTCAGCTGGAGCATGTAACCATACGCTTCCGGTGTTATGAGAGTCCTTTCGAAATCGTTCAAGACCCTCACGGTGCCCATTGATCTGTCAGTGCGGATTATCCTGCCGTCTTCGAAGAAGCTCTCGTCGACTGTATGATAAAGCCACATGAAGGCCGTGTTAATCTCCTGAGCGTGGTAGCCCTCGACTATGAGAGCCTGGGTTATGCTCTCTACTGTTTCGGATCTCGTTTCGCTATCTACAAGCCTATCCACAATGGCGATTATTATCTCAACGAGCCGCTCATCCATGATCACCTCGCTTGGGTTTTCCGGTGAGACTTAGGTTAACATAACGCCCAATCAAAAGCAAGCTTTTATGCGTCACTGCACTCGGCTCATTTACCACAGCACTTCTTATACTTCTTGCCGCTGCCGCACGGACAAGGATCGTTCCTGCCAATCTTGACCGCGACCGCAGATCTTGTACCGCCAGGAGCCCGGCGGGCCCCAGAGACTCTCTCAATTCCCGGACCCTGCTCGACCAGGCCGGTCTCGTCAGTTCTACCGCTACCCGCGAGTCTCGATCCAGGGCCACCCTCAGATTCACGCGACCTGACTATGTCGGGTTTGACTTCTCTGTAACGCGTGGGTTGGCGTACCGGCTCTTCCGGCGGCCGTACCCAGCGGCCGTGGAAAATCAAGGCGATGGTCTCAGTTTCGATCGCATCCAGCATCTTGATGAAGAGGTCAAACGCCTCGGCCTTGTACTCGACCAGGGGATCTTTCTGGCCGTAAGCCCTCAGGCCAATCCCGGCCTTGACGCTATCCAGATCATAGAGGTGGTCTCGCCACTTGTTATCGATGATGTACAGCATGGCGCTTCGCTCAATGTTCTTGACGAGCTCATAGCCCACTTCTCTCTGTTTGGCCTCGTAGGCCGCGAACGCTGTGTTCTTGATCCTTTCGGCAAGGGGCTGCTCCCCCGCTGCTCCCCCGCTGCTCCCTCCGAGATCGAAGGGCCAGATGAACATGAGTTCGAGATCGCGCTTGAGGGCAGCCAGGTCCCAATCCTCGACGTCAGAGCCCTTGGGGGCATGCTCCTCATTCTTCCGCTCGACCACGGCCTCAACCATGTTCCTTATCTCATCGCTTATGTCCTCGCTCTCGAGCGCGAGGAGTCTCTTGGCATAGATCACCTCGCGCTGCTTGTTCATCACGTCGTCATATTCGAGGAGGTGTTTTCTGATGCCGAAGTTGTTGGCTTCGACCCGACGCTGGGCGCGCTCGATCTGTCGGGTGATAAGCGAATGCTGGATGGCCTCGCCTTCCTTAAGGCCCAGTCTCGAGATCACACCTGAGAGCCGATCGGAGCCGAAGAGCCGCATAAGATCGTCTTCGAGCGAAAGATAAAAGCGCGAAGAGCCGGGATCGCCCTGGCGCCCGCTTCGGCCGCGGAGCTGCCTGTCGATCCGCCTGCTCTCGTGCCTTTCGGTCCCGATTATATCAAGGCCGCACGGCATATCGGCAACACACTGATCGGCAGTCTTCGCTCCCTTCGAGCAGTTCCCACAGTCGCCGCCAACGCACTTGTAGCAGCATTCCAGACAGCGCACTACCTCGGGACCGAGCTTGATATCGGTTCCTCGGCCGGCCATGTTGGTGGCGATTGTGACCGCACCATGCTCGCCGGCTTTCGCCACGATCTTTGCTTCCTGTTCGTGGTACTTGGCATTGAGGACCGAATGCGGAGTACTCCGCCGCTTGAGGAGCCGGCTCAAGACCTCGGATACCTCAACACTCACCGTCCCCACGAGCGAGGGGCGCCCCATCTCGTGCATTCTTACGATCTCGTCTATGATGGCATTATATTTCTCGCGCTTGGTGAGATAGATCATGTCTTCGTAGTCAACTCTTCGCACCGGCTCGTTGGTTGGCACGACGACAACGTCGAGCTTGTAAATCTGGTAGAACTCTGCTGCCTCGGTCTCGGCCGTACCCGTCATGCCGGCAAGCTTCTCATACAACCTGAAGTAGTTCTGGATGGTTATGGTGGCGAAGGTCTGGGTCTCCCGCTCGACCGTGACTCCTTCCTTTACCTCGAGAGCCTGGTGAAGGCCGTCACTGTACCGCCTGCCCGGCATCAGTCTCCCTGTGAACTCATCTACGATGAGGACCTTGCCGTCCTTCACCACATAGTCCACATCCTTCTCGAAGAGCGAATACGCCTTGAGAAGCTGGGCGATGTTGTGCAGAAGATCGCTTCGCTCGGCATAATCTTCCTCGAACCGCTGCCTGAGCTTGGTCTGAAGCACGGATGCGAAAGAGGGATTATGCCCGACCCAATCTTCCACAAATCCCTCGACAGCCTCTCGAGGAACAGGGGTCGCTCCTTCAGGCTTTGCCTCCTCCGCAATCACATCTTTCAGGAATTGACCGATTTCGGAATCGATCCGCTGGAAGGCTAGCGCGGAATCCGGCAAGAGAAAGAGCGAATCCTGCCCGGCATCGGCGGCAATCACTGCCGGATAGATCCTGTGAACCAGGTAATCGAGCGTCGGCTCTTCGGCAAGAACCTTCTTGGTCTTGGGTGAGAAATCTATCCGGCCGTCGTCGGAGAGGATGCGAAAGTCAGGCTTGATTTTCGGCCCGGCATCTCTTGAGCCGCGCGCCAGGCCGGAGAACTTCTCGAGGTATTTCCTGCCCTTCTCGGAGAGATCCACACTGTTGGCTTTCTCGTCGATAGCATAGAAGAGATCCTCATCCACCTCACGCAGCCGCTTCTCCCTCATCAAGTCATGCTCGACCTTCTCAACGAGCCTGCGCGTCGCTCCACCCTGCATGAACTTGAAGAGCTTCTTATTCTTGGGGGCTCCCCGCTTTGCGGTCAGGAGATTAAGACCGGCATTGTATTCCTCGCCTGACTCGATCTGCTTCTCGGCCTCGGCAAGCATGTTGTTGACGACCCTGACCTGCTCCCGCGCCAGATGCTCGACCCCGGACTTGAGCGTATCAAACTTCTGTTTTGAAACGGACACGGGTCCCGAGATGATCAGAGGCGTTCTCGCCTCATCTATCAGGATGCTGTCCACCTCGTCAACGATCGCATAGTGGTGCCCGCGCTGGACCCTGTCCTCGAGGCGCGTGGCCATGTTGTCACGCAGGTAATCGAAGCCGAACTCGTTGTTGGTGCCGTAGGTGATCTCTGCCCGATAGGCATCTATCCTGTCGCGCGGCTCCATATCGTGCTGGGTGCAGCCGACGGTCATGCCGAGCAGCTGGTATATCTTTCCCATCCACTGGGAATCGCGCTTGCCCAGGTAATCGTTGACCGTGACCAGGTGAGAGCCTTCACCCGTAAGGGCATTTACGCAAAGCGGCATAGTGGCAACCAAAGTCTTCCCCTCACCCGTGGCCATCTCAGCGATTTTACCCTGGTTGAGTACGATCGCCCCCATTAGCTGCACATCAAAGGGAACCATGTTCCATTCGGTCTCGATATCGCAGACAGACCATCGCTTGCCGACGAGCCTGCGTGAAGTCTCTTTGACGGAGGCGAAGGCCTCAGGGAGGATGTCCTCCAGGGTGGCGCCATCTGCAAGCCGCTGCCTGAAGCTCTCGGTCTTCTGGCGGAGCTCCCAGTCCGAAACGGCCAGGTACTCGCCATAGTGACGGCTGATCTCCTCGAGCGCCGGGCCCGTCTTCTTGAGATCCCGCTCGGATTTTGTACCGAAGATTTTAGCTATGAGACTAGTTACCATTTCGTGTGACTCCGACCACCAATCTATCAAAACCGCTGCGCGTGAGCAAGCACTTATGGAAACGGGTGTGAATAGCAAATCCCGGTTAGCGATATGCCAACCGGGATCGCCGCTGCTTGAGAAATCGTATGGTTAACTACTAACTCAACGACTAACTCTTACAACTTGACTACTTTAGTTGCCTGGGGTCCCTTTTCTCCCTGCTTTATCTCGAACTCGACTTCCTGTCCTTCAGACAGTGTCTTGAAGCCTTGATCTTCGATAGCGGAATAATGGACGAACACATCAGGCCCGTTTTCCTGCTCAATGAAGCCGTAGCCCTTGGATTCATTGAACCATTTTACTCTGCCACGTGGCATTAGCTTACTACCCTCCTTCTTGCCTAAAGCAAACGCGGGCCACAAACTTACGCCTACACTTTATAACACGCCGATTTCTATGTCAAGCGATTTAATTGAAAGACAGCCATTTCCCCAAGATTCCATGAGCCGGAATTTGACACGGAGATGCGGGCGTCATGCCTGGAGAATCCGCGTGAGCGACATCGCAACTCCCGAGATAATCGGGATCGCAAAGTTGTCATCGATTGGAAAGGGCACGGCCTCCACCAGGGCGCCTACGAGCGCACCGACCACTACGGTAGCAAGTGAAAGATCGGAGGCGGCCAGGCTCACTGCTTCATTCAAGACGATCCCTGCGGCGACAAATCCCAGAGTGCCTTCAAGCGTCTTTCGGCCAAACATCTTGACTCTGCCGAAACGCTTGCCGACAAGCGCCGCCGCAGTATCGCCGGCTACGAGGAGCGAGAGCGCTGCGACAGCTATGGGTTTAGGGAAAATGAAGACGGTCATGACGGAAGCGATCAGGAGGCTCGTTGATCCAAGAAGATTGGTCTTCTCATGCGGCCTCATGATCGCACCGATCAGGCTGTGGGCAAAACCCCTGAGCCTTGGCTCGGCTAGCCTGAAGATGTCCACGAAGATGGCCACGATCATCCCGGCGACAAGCATGGCCTTGGCCTGGGGCTCGCTTGGAAAAAAGAGGTAGCCCAAGGGTATGATGAGGCCAAAGAGATGGAAGGCTTTTCGCCTTTTCTCAGAGTTGTAATCATCACGGTGTTTGTCCAAACCTCACCTCTCCCACACTTTACGGGTGCGAGGCTATGGTGTCAACGGCGGCCATAGCTCCGTAAGATATCCCCAAAAATTCCTTGACACAGAATCGTATGATATAGTACAAGGGAAGAGCAAATAGCGGAAAACCGAATAGCGATAGCGAAGAGGGTTCCCTGCTTCGAGCGTGACTTCTCACGTGCTTGGACCGATCCTCGAGAGGAAAGACGCTGCTAGCGCCCCTAGGGTTCAATAGTGGAGGGAAGCACGTTCAGTGAGGCGGGGAACTCTGTCTTCTTCCCCCTGGCCCCTCTGCCCCATCCCCACCTATGGGCGAAAGGCTTATGTGGAGTTATTCCCACTCGATGGTGCCTGGTGGTTTCGAGGTCACGTCATAGACCACGCGGTTTACGTATCTCACCGAATTGACAATCCTTGAGGAGATCTTTTCAAGTATTCTGGGAGGGATCCGCGCCCAATCGGCGGTCATCCCATCTAAGCTGGTGACAGCGCGGAGGGCAACCACGAATCTGTATGTGCGTCTGTCCCCCATCACGCCGACACTCCGGACAGGAAGCAAGACCGCGAAGGCTTGCCAGATCTCTGAATAGAGGCCGGCTTTCCTTATCTCATCAATGAAGATTGAGTCAACCTCCCGCAAGATGCTGAGGCGTGTCGGCGTAACCTCGCCTATCAACCTTACGGCAAGCCCAGGCCCCGGGAAGGGATGGCACTGAAGGATGAAAGCCGGAACCCCGACGATCTTCCCCACCTCCCTCACCTCGTCCTTGAAGAGCTCTCTCAGAGGCTCAACCAGGCGTAGCTTCATGTGCGGTGGAAGGCCCCCGACATTGTGATGGCTCTTGATCTTGGCCGACGGGCCTCTGATTGATACACTCTCAATCACATCAGTATAAAGTGTGCCCTGGGCGAGATATTTCGCTTTGTCGATCCCTCTTGCGACGTCCTCAAAGACTCGGATGAATTCTCGTCCTATGATCTTGCGCTTGCTTTCCGGCGAAGATACGCCTCTGAGTTTCGAAAGGAATCTCTGCGATGCATTCACATACCTGAGGTTGATGTCACAGGCCTCGCACAGCGCCCTCACGTCGGCTCCTTCGTTCTTCCTGAGGAGCCCGTTGTCGACGAAAACGGCAGTGAGGTTCTTGCCCACCGCACGTGCCACAAGACAGGCTGTGACTGAGGAGTCGACCCCACCGCTAAGGGCGCAGACGATGCGGTCATTCCCGACGGTCTGCCTTATGCTCTCTACCGAGTCCCTCACGAAAGACTTAAGACTCCAGTCGCGGAAGGCCTTGCAGATCTTCAGGGCGAAGTTCCGAAGCACCTTCGTGCCGTCATCGGTGTGTGAGACCTCAGGGTGGAATTGGACACCCATGATCATGCCATCGGGGCTCACAAAGGCGCAGAAGGGCGTGGAATCGGTGCGTGCGAGGACCTGCCAGCCTTGTGGGATTCTCGTCGCGCGGTCGGCGTGGCTCATCCATACGCGTATGTTCCGCTTAAGCCCGGCAAGAAGCGGGTGCCTCCCAACCACAGTGACGACACGCCCGCCATATTCTTCCTCCGGAGCCCTTTCCACCTCACCGCCAAACATCTGCGTGATCAGCTGGAAGCCGTAGCAGATGCCGAGAATGGGAATGCCGAGATCGAACACTTCCTTGCGCGGCACGGGAGCACCTATCGCATAAACGCTCATTGGTCCACCCGTAAAGATGATGCCCCTAGGCTTTCGCCGAACGAGGTCTTTGCCGCTCGTCCAGTAAGGGAGAATCTCGCAATAGACGCCAATCTCCCTTATTCTCCGCGCAATCAGCTGAGTGTACTGAGAGCCGAAATCGAGGACTACAATGTGGCCTTTATGCTCCACGGTTGGATGACCTCGGCGCTAGTGTCTAAAGTGCCTCACTGATGTCACAGCCATCGTTATCCCGAGCCTCCGTGCAACCTCAATCACCTCATCGTCACGGATGCTCCCTCCAGGCTGAATCACCGCGCATGCACCCGCCTGGGCCGCAAGCTCGACGCAATCTGGAAACGGGAAGAAACCGTCGCTTGCCATGACGCTGCCCTTGAGGCCGTGTCCGGCCTGAGCAGCTTTCATGATGGCAAGCTTTGTGGAATCGACCCGACTCGGTTGGCCCGCCCCGATCCCCAGAGTCCGTCTGCCCTTGGCGAAAACTATGGCATTTGATCGCACGTGTTTTGCAACCTTCCACGCAAAAACCAGGTCTTCGAAGATACTATCAGGTGGCCGTTCTCCGCTCACGAACTTCACATCATCTTTGAGCAGGATACTGTCCCGCGCCTGAAAAAGCACTCCCCCCAGCGCAGACCGCAGCAAAACCGGCAGCGCCTTGTCGACGCTCGACTTGCCGAGGTCCGTCCTGCTTCCGTCTGACTCCCCGAGCCCCACCCTGTCCATCCGTGCTGTCACCAGCCGCACCTTCTTCTTGCCCAAGAGGCCCAGGGCTCGCTCGTCGAATTCGGGTGCCCCTATGCATTCCACGAAACGCTTGCCCAAAAAGTCCGCGCACTCCTTGTCAAAAATGAAGTTCACTCCTATCACCCCGCCGAAGGCTGAAACAGGATCACAGGCGTAGGCGCGCTCAAGGGCTTCAACACATGTTCCTGCCTCCGCGACACCGCAAGGGCCGACATGCTTGATAATGGCGGCAGCCTTGCCGTCGAACTCCGATACCTGCCCGATGCAGCAATCCAGATCCAGAATGTTGTTGTATGAAAGCTCTCCCTTCAGGACTCTGAAGCCCGGCTCCATGCCCGTGGTAAAGAACCCGGCCTCCTGATGAGGATTCTCACCGTACCTGAGGCCGAGCGACTTAGTAAGATTCACAAGCATCGACTCACTGCCGATCCGCTGCCCCAACGCCGAGTCCAGCCCCAATCCGAGCGTGTTAAGAGATCTGGAATCATAGGCGCCGGTTCGGCGAATTGTGTCAGTGGCAAGCTTCCATCGGAGATCTTCACCGACCGCGCCCTGCGCCTCGAGCTCGCCCGCAACCGCCTCATACCACGACTGGTGGGGGACAGGAACGCAAGACCGGAAGTTCTTCGCGGCGGCCCGCGCCATCGCAGGTCCACCTATGTCGATAAAGGAAAGGTCCTTCCTGCCTGTCGCCTCAGGTATTGCATAGAAGTTAACCACAACCATGTCGATCTTCTCGTATCCCAGCGAAGCGAGCTCAGCCATGTGGACCTGATTCGCACGGTCCGCCAGTATGCCTGCATGGATCCCCGGATGGAGAGTCTTTACAAGTCCCCCCAGGAGCTCGGTCTTTCCGGTCATCTCCGAGATATCTTCACATTCAATTCCTGCCTGCGCAAGATATGCGCCCGTGCCTCCGCTTGCGATGATCTTGATACCCATACCGCGCAGCCGCTTCGCCAAATCATCGAGCCCCGTCTTCTCATAGACACTGATGAGGGCGGTTGCTATTTCGCCCATACGGGTATCTCCCCTGTCATCTTCTCAAGAATGACGAGATAGCGCCGCCTCGCCTCGGTTACTATTTCAGGTGGCAGCTCGGGTGCCGGCGGGTTCTTGTCCCAGCCGATTTTTTCTAAGTAATCTCTGATCAATTGCTTATCAAGGTTTATTGGCTCCACCGAACCCTTCTCTCTATAAAGAAACCGCGATGAGTCAGGCGTGAAAATCTCATCTATCAGAATTATCTCATCCTCGAAGTATCCGAATTCAAACTTAGTGTCAACCAGCGTGATGCCTTTGGCTTCGGCGAGTTTCCGGGCTTCGTCGAAAAGCATGAGGCTCTTCGCCATCATGTATTCGCCCGGCCCCGAGCCCACAATCCCAACCATTTCCCGGACGGTTATGTTGCGGTCATGGCCCTCATCTGACTTGGTGGAAGGCATGAAGATCGGGCGGTCGAGCCTGGCATTAAGGCTGAGGCCGCGCGGAAGATCGAGCCCTCCTGCTTTGCCGGTGGCGGCATATTCCTTCCATGCCGATCCTGCGAGATAACCTCGTACGATGCACTCCATGTCGATCCGCTCAGCCTTCCAGACAAGCATTGATCTGTCGCGCAACAAGTCCTTGTGCCTGCTTGCCGGAGGAGGGAACTTGTCAACGTCAGTGGTTATCATGTGATTCTTCGATATGCCTTCGAGTTTCCTGAACCAGAAGGCAGAGATCGCCGTGAGGATCTTCCCCTTGTCGGGTATGCCAGAGGCGAGCACGTGATCAAAGGCGGAAACCCTATCCGATGCCACGATGAGAATCTGGCGACCAAGGTCATAGACGCTTCTCACCTTGCCTCTTGAGAAGACCTTGAGGTCACAGATGTCAACAGATGTAAGGGCCTGCATGGGATGCTCCTTCGGGCAGTACCGTCACCTTCCTGCCATCAATCTTGAGCCGTCCCTCAGAGAAGAGCCTTATGGCCTCCGTGTAGATGCGGTGCTCCTCGCGCAGTATCCTCTCCGAGAGCTTCGCCTCGGTGTCATCGTCAAGCACAGGCACAGCAGCTTGGATGATTACGGGACCTGTGTCCACCCCCTCATCCACGAAGTGAACCGTACAGCCCGAGTATTTGACGCCATAGTCGAGGGCCTGCTTCTGCGAGTGAAGCCCTGGGAAAGATGGCAGGAGCGCCGGATGGATGTTCATGATGCGATATCTGAAATGACGGACCAGCTTGGGACCGAGGATCCGCATGAAACCTGCGAGAGCAACTAGATCAACGCCGCGCGCGTCAAGGGTCTCGATCACTCTGGTTTCGGCTTCCTCACTCAGGCGGCTCTTCTTGGGACCAGGTTCTATGTAGCGGGCTTCTATCCCCCCACGCCTCCCCCGCTCAAGGGCCATTGCATCCTCGACATCGCTTATCACCACCCCTATTTCCGCGTCAAGTGTGCCGGCCTTCACGGAATCCATGAGCGCCTGAAGATTGGACCCGCGGCCGGAAGCCAGAACCCCTACCCTGATTTTCGCCAATGCCCGCGCCTCACCTGCTATCAGTCGGTCTCTCTCGCTGTTGGTGAATCTGCTTCCTGAGATTGCGAACCGGTCACACGATATCAGGCCAGCCGAGGCATCGTCAAGCCTAATCCATCCTGCGGGTATCAGCGCTGCCTGGGGCGACCTCGCTCGAAGCGCCCGTGCCCAGCGTGGCCGTCGCTCAATCCGCTCTGCCTGAGGCGGTATAGGTAATACAAGTCCCGGACTCGGTCTTGAGCTCCATCGCTTGGCCGTCTGTAACGATTGTGATCGCGCCGTCGGAATTTGTCGTGAAGGTCCGCACTCCTGAGTTCTCGAGGAATGCGATCGTGGCGGGCGACGGGTGCGATGCGAACTTCGAGCCTACTGATATGATGGCAAACCTGGCCCCGAGTCTCTTGAGGAAACCTGCATCAATCCAGGCTCGCGCTCCGTGATGCGGCACCTTGAGCACCTCACACCTCAGGCTGTCTACGCTGGCAGCGAGATCCCCCTGGACATCAGGTGTGACGTCCCCTGTGAACATGAAACCCGCCCGTCCGAAGGTCAACCTGAGCACCACCGAGTTAGCATTTGGGTCTTCTCCGCTTTCCCCTCCCTTCCCTTCCTGCGTTGCCTCCCCTTCTCCCGAATGCAGAACCTCGAAACTCGCCCCACCGCTCTGCCAGACGTCGCCTGCCCTGGTCACCCTTACATTGACGCCCTTTGTCCTCGCCCGCTCAAGGAGTTGTTCGTAATCGGCTTCACCGGCGAGATCTCCCACCACTATCTCGCCTATCTGGAAGTTTTCCAGCAGCGATACCAGGCCGCCGTAATGGTCATCATGAGGATGGCTCACTATCACCCTATCGAGCCTGCCAATCGCCTTCATGGCAAGAAAACGCATGACCTGGTTTTGGGCCTGGCCATAGACCTCAGTGTTGGGACCGGCATCTATGAGCGTCCTCCCTCCTCCGGGCGTCTCCACAAGAACGGCGTCGCCATCGCCTACGTATAGAAACGTCAGTCTCATGACATGGTCCGCCCGTTGAGGAAAGGGAAAGATCAACAAGCCATGCAGGCCAAGGAGCAAGAGCAGTTTGATATGCTTCTTCATCCCTCGCATGCCGAAACTCAGGAAGGCAAGCCCACAGCAATAGGCGATTATGCGGACCAGGCCCGGTCTTCCGGAGAAAACCAGGGCATGAGGGAGTCGCGTGATGATATCTGTTACGAAAATCGAGACGTGGGTGACGAAGGCTGCTGCTTTGAGGAGGATCACAGCAAGATTCTCGGATATGAGCAGGGCAAATGACGCCTCAATGCCACCGGCAATCGCCAGGGTTGTCAAGGGCACCATGATGAAGTTGCCCGCCGGCGCGACCAGCGATGTTCGGCCGAAGTCATAGAGCACAATCGGCAGGGTAAAGGCCTGGGCAGCAAGACATACCATGAAGCCCGACGTTGCGTACTTGACGGCACGCCGCAATATCGAACTGCCGGTTGCGGATGGAGGGTCAAGCTGAGGCACGAGCACCGTCATGCCGATGACCGCTCCCAGCGAGAGCTGGAACCCGATATCCCATGCAAAATAGGGAAACATGAGGAGCATTATCGTACCTGCCGCACACACGGTATTAGTGAAATCGGTCTTCCACTGAAGAAGCCTACAGAGACTCGCCACCAAGAAAAGTCCGCCTGCCCTTACTGCCGAAGGAGGCGTCCCGGTGAAAATGATGTAGAAGACTACAGCGGCGGCATAGATCGCGACCAGGATGACCCTCGGGAGTCCAAAGACACTCAAGAACGCCGAAAGAACCATCAGGACGATCACAACATGGAGACCGGACACGGCGATCACGTGATAGGTTCCGGCTTTTAGCATAACCGTTTGCACATGTGGCGAGATGGTCGTCCTCTGCCCCAGGAGCATGGCTGCGAGCATGCCCGAGGCTTCGCCCGGGTAGGATGCAAGGATAAGGCCTTCGAGCCGCTCGCGGAAGGACGAGAAGCGGGCGACAAGCCCATGGCCGGGCTCGTCTGCGATGGCACTGATATCAACGGCGCCGACCACTCCAAGACGCATATTCTGCGTTCTCATGTCCATGCCGTATGGATTGAGCTTGGCCTTAGGAGGTTGGAACTTGCCGCATACCGTGAAACGGCTTCGGCCTGGGGGCGTGACCTTCTCAAAGCCCCTGAGCATCACCTTCCTCCCTTCCAGTGCCGTCGGGCCGACCGTGACCTCCCTCACTTCCGCACTCACCCTGTCTGAACACTCAGCCGCAAGGAAGGGTGTCTCAACTTTCAAGACCACTGGGACTTTGATCGCCGACCCGAGTTCGGGTGGGACCCTGACTCTGTTCCACGAGGCTTCAGGACTCCTGAGGATGCCGATCAAGAAGAAGGCTGTTGCTAGAATCGCGAGGCGCATGCGGCGGTCTCTGAAGACCGGCAAGCCTATCCCGAAGGCAACGAGGGGCACGATAACACTTGAGAAACTTGCCCCGACGGCGTCGCCGCAGAGAAGACCTGTCCAGGCTGTAACGAGAAAGAAGAGCGAAGGTCGCCGCATAGTTCCACCACAGAGAACCGAGGACTAGCAAGAAGGATGCCCGCCTGGGGTCAACTACAGGTGAGACTCGGCGACGACTTACTGCGAGCGAAACGATGGGACTTGATCGATGCCCACGAGTGGGACGGTTGAGACCCGACGGCTCGTGGCTGGTGTTGATTGCCTGGTACTGGCGCTCGTGAGACCAACTTTCTCTGGAACGGACTGGCGTCCTGCTATTGGCGCGAATGCAGGCAACTTGAGGGCGAAGTCAAGCTCAGGTGGTCAACGTCTGGTTACATGTGTCAAGACGCGTTTCCACTGCGGACCGCTTTTGGGCTTCGGTCCGCTTCTACTTTCTAGAGGACCTTCGTGCTGCGAGTTACTCTTGGCGCAGCCTGGTCCTTTGCCTTTTCTGTTTTGACGTCAGGATAGTGTGGACACCTGTCCGGGTGTTTGCTCAGACAATAGCGCGTTTCTTCGGTGATCGTCGGGATGATGAAGTTCGATCTTGCGAGGCACCTGAAGGTCCACACACCTGTTAAGAACGGACATGCTGCCATTACTAACCTCCTATTCAGTTTGACGTCCGTGCATAGGAAAGATCGGCGGAACAGAGGAAGTAATTTAGGGAAATGACGAGCGGCAGGGAGCGGCCGTTCAGTGGCCGAGCAGTGGTCAACCATCTGGCAGCCTTGACTTTTGGAAATCAGCGATCGCCGGGATGGTGACACACGGACCCAGATCAGTCACGCAACGGTTGGTGGATCGGAATGGCCGGCGGGCCAGCGCCCGCGACCTCAGCACCGGGTGCTGAATATACTCGCGAGGGTATTCTCAATCTTGGTAAGAGTGCAGGGTTTGGAGATATAGCCGTTGGCGCCCTCCCTCATCACACGTTTCTCCGTGTGGAAAGTGCCGTACCCGGTGATTATGACTACGGGGAGCTCCGCTTTCATGGCCTTGATCGCCCTCAGCAGCGCGGTGCCGTCCATGCCCGGCATGTTAAGATCGGTGAGGACCAGGTCAAATTGATTTGACTCCACGAGCCGGAGGGCTTCCTCGCCACCTTCGGCAAGCGTGACTTCGTAGCCGATCACCTCGAGCATGTCCTTGAGGAGAGACCTCATGCTCTCTTGATCGTCAACGACTAGTATCCTCCGTCTGTCCTCCATGAACAATCCTCTACGGCATGATTACTTTGGTTGTTAAGACCTTGTCTCTGGCAAGCTAATCGGCAGGAATCATGTCTATCTTGAGGGAATTAGGCACTTGGGGTTAAAGCACTTCCCAGTCAAACTCTTCTTTTTCACGGTCGTAGAAAACCCTTACTGTGTCACCTTCTTCGACCTCAACTTCCTCTTCGATGTCCACATTTTCGAAATCGGTGATTATGAGCGTTATCCTCATGGCTCTCCCCTCAAGCGTTCTACTACATCGAAATGCTGAAAAAGTCGGGCACGAGAAACAACAGGATGCCGTGCACGGTCACGATGAGACCGACCACGGCAACGACTCCGTAGAAGAACCCTTTCTTCTGATCCGCAGGACCGAACCTCGAAAGGCCAAAATAGATCACGGCTACACCGATGAGCGTCTCGATTAAGTGCAGCATGCTCGTTCCGTCCTTTGTGTTCGAAGTCCTTAGGCTCTCGCTTATCTCGTGATCAGCCCACAAGACTTTGTATAACTACGTACCATATGCCTGTCAAGAAAAAACAGGCCAGCACGATGAGTAGCGCGTACCCGACGAGGTCCTCCGTGGCAACCACCTCCAGTCATTGTACCGAGACTAATTAACACGGGGTCGGGCCAAAGTCAATACGGGAGTGGGCTGTCATCTGCGTGCTGACGCTTTAACTTCAAGACTCCATAATAGGCGGTATCCTGACCCAATGAGAGAATCCACCTGCGCTCACAGAAGAACTGCTCCATTGTCCATCCGTTTTGCTCTGCCACAATGCGATAGGTGTCCGCCATTTCGCGGAAGCTAATATTGGTCGGGTCAGTAGCACTGTAAAATGCCTGACGCCGCTTCAGTCTTTCGGGATGCTTCGTCCTCACTCTTGGGATAACGTTTAGGATGACTACTGCCGAATCGTTCAAGACTCGAAATATAATTGGGAACAAATCGAAATGCTCGTAATGGTCAAAGGCTGTTGAGGAATTGTCCACCACAACCAGGTCATACTTTTTGGGAACTCGTTGAATCTCTACGTAGGAATCAGTGATTTTGATTTCTGACTGGGGGAACGTTCGTTTAAGCACAGATTCCATTTGAGGCAGAATTTCCCAGATTTCCAACCGGGGGACAACGGAGGCGATGTCTTTTGTGTGACTCTGCCCGCCGCCGCCGAATACCTCAAGGGCATTGAATGTTCTTGGATCAACTCCATACCGGCTGAGACGTCTGAACACTTTGTGCATGGGGCTAAGTCTCAGTGTGCGGCGCAAGCTTTTTGCCCCAGCTCTCAGCATGTTTGCTACCTTCATCGTTCCCTCCACGACCAGTGAAACCATACTCTCACGCAAGGATCCAGCCCGCCCAGACATCACGACTTCCGTCTATTGGAGGCTGCTCTCCGTAATCACCTCAACCCTTACCCTTGGCACGGAAAGGCAAAGACAGAACCCCTCACGAGCGGAGTTCTGTCTTTGGTACGGTCTGGCTCACCACCTGAGTGACAACATCCACGCCGGAGGCAAGAGCTGTCAACCGAGGTCGTGACTTCCTGGTCCACGCATGGGCAACCGTTCTGCATGTCCCCCGAGCATCAAGCTCGGATCCCGGACATCAGAACCTCCTATTCAGGCCAATGCTCAGGTAGTTCACGTCCGTCTCGATTATGGTGAACTCGGCCTCGGCAGCCATCTTCTCACCGAGCTTGTACCCAGCACCAGCTCCGAAGGAAAGCCCGTTGTCAGTGCCACTTGCATCGAATGTTAAGTGCCCAAGGATGTCCGAATCCATACTGACCTCAGCGCTGACGTCCTCATGAAGGAATCCTGCCTTGCCTTTCAGGTACAGCGCCTCTCCAATGGGATAGCGATAAACAAAATACGCCGCCAGAGTCCAGATCTTCCATTCCGATGAGGCTGAGGCTCCCCAAGTGGAATAATTCCAGTCACCACCCGAGATTCTATAATTGAATTCGCCTTCGATCGACATCTTGGGAGCGAACTCATAGCCAAAAACCGCTCCCACCGGAATGATATTGTCAACCCCGGTCACATCAAGCATCATCATACCGGTCTTAATCCCCAAATACGGTTGAGCCGCCGATGCTGCAGCAAGGGAAAGCACCGCAAGGACGGTCAGCAAAAAAGTCCTTTTCATTGTCAGCCTCCTTATAGTAGCGCGAGTTTCATAACACGAAAGAAGAGTCATTGGGATCCTTATCTCCCTCCTTTCCGTTGCACAAAAGAAGATTCATTGAGATCTTTATCTCCCCCTTTCCGTCGAGTGGTCTTCTGCCATTCTTCACAGGATGTCATACTGTATGAGCAGCCGGCAGCCTGTCAACAGAAAAATGCGCTGCTGCAAACGCCGGCACGAGGCGAGAGATTTCAGAGCGTGTTGCGTTGTGCGTCGATGGCTGAAATGATTGGATGCAAAATATACCTCTGGTGCTTGTCTAGTACTCGCCGTATTGCCTGACAAGATCGAGGACTTTCCTATACCTTTGGAGGCTTACGTTCGGGGGCACAGAATGATCTGAGTGGTAGATATATCCGCCGCCTTCCTTGCCAAGACCGACTTTGAGCGCTATCTCTGCCTCGGCTTCTTTCTCACCGCGGGCAATGGCTTCGTAGTTCACGTTTCCCATGAACACAAGCCTGTCGCCATACTGCCGCTTCATCTCAAAAATGTCCATGCCCGCCTTTGCCTCAAGAGGCTGAAGGCAACGTATGCCGGTCTCGATGAGGAGATCCATGACGCGGCGCAGATCGCCGTCGCTGTGATAGACCACAGGAAGGCCTCGCTCCTTGAAGAAGCCGACCAGGCGCTTGTGGAAAGGGAAGAGGATTTCCCGGTACATCGTCGGTGAGAAAAACGTGCCTCTCGAGTATGCGATGTCGCCCCATATCCACCCGCCGTCAACCTCATAGCCTTGCGCGAGGAGATTCTCACAGGCTGAAATGTTCATGTCCGTGATGGTCTTGAAGACATCTATCACGAGATCGGGTTCGGCCTTCATCGCCTCCATGAGATACGTGGGGCCGAGCTTTGACCACGATGCCTCAATGGGGTCGTGGATAGTTGCGACCACGTATCTACCGTTTTCGCGGTAAGACTGGTAGCGGCTCGCGAGGTCAGCCGGAAGCCTTCCCTCGATCGATAGCAGCCTGGGCTTGAGATCATCCCAATCTCGCCTGCTCCCAACCTTGAAGGAGATGAGCCCAGGTGTCGAGGTCTTGCCCTTTATGTACTTGAGAACCGCACCATCGCTGGTCTGTTTCGATATGTATCTTTCGTCCTCACCGAGGATGATCTCCTCGAGGAGAAACGACGGATCGATGGAGATTTGCCTGATTTCCATTCCAAAACACTCCCAGAGGGCATCCCTGTCTCCGGCGACCTCCTTGGGCAGACCCTCATCTTGCCACCTGGCGAGGGCCTCATCCCAATAGCCGTCGTGCATCGGCACGCGGTCGGGAATGCCGCCGGCCATCACGATGCTTATTCTCTCCCTCGAGGTCATGGGGTCTCAGCATCCTTGGGCCGAGCGTCAGACGCAGGAGGATGCAGCGCCTCCGCAGATGGTTCCTCCTGGGTGATCGCAGGTGCGGCTCGAGACGGTTCCTCTTGGGCAACGGCAAGCACCCCTGCAGAGGGTTCTGTCTGTGCCACGATGGGAGCGCCCTGTCTCCAAATCGCCCTGAGGAAGACAAAGAATAAGGCGAGTGAGACCACCGTCATCCATATTGGGGCCGGTTTCTCTTCTCTTATCCAGAGGGGCATCGATGCTTCGCCTCGTTTCTCTGCAACGAAAAGCGCTATGACCGCTGCGGAGTTTATGGTGAAGTGTGAGATCATAGGTAAGACCAGCGACTGGGTCCTCCAGTAAAGCACTCCGAGGAAGACTCCCAGGATCAAAGCGGGCGGCAGACGCCAGATTGTATGCAGAAGCGCGAAGACCAGTGAGGTTATGAGAATGGCAGCCCAGGCGCCGAACCTTGATGCAAGACTCCTCTGGAGTATGCCTCGAAAGACGAACTCCTCACTAACGGCAGCACCAACGGCAACGATAAGCAAGACATAGAGGAGCTCCGGCACGGTTCGCGCCTTTATGATCTCATTCAAGGCATCAATAATCTCCTGCGGAATCTTGAAGCGGAAAAGCGTGACCGCCTCGAGGCTCATCACAGGCACGATGATGGAGAGGCTTGCGAGGATTGTATAGAGTATAGGCCTTGGCCTGGCCCGACGCACTCCCACGTAGCGCAGAGGCTGCCCGACGGCCATCTTGAGGAGAAAGAATGCAACCCCCACCAGGATCAGAATCGAGATAAGCGTAACAGTCCTGGCAGAGAGAAAACGACTGATACCTGCGGTCGCAAGCACCGAGAGAAGATACGAGATGCCGAAAATGAAGATTCCGTCAATCGGCCGCAGGTTTTTCACTATGGTCTATGCGAAGGCCGCCCAGGGAAACTTCACGTCAGGGAACCTGCGACCAGTCACTCCCACCGCAGGCTCTTACGCTCGGCGTCCGAAAGCTCGTCTTCGCTCACGTCCTTTGCCACGCCCTTAGTCCGGACGATATCTTCATAGCTTCTCTTCACCACATCAAGCACCGGGCCCAGCGACTTTTGGTCTTCGACACGCTTCGTAGTCCACTTGCCGGGACCCGACTCGATCCATATTGTGCCCCTGTGGCTTCTCAAGTTCGCGACAGGCACCCAGTCAAGCGACTTGCTGCGATAACCGAAGGACGCAGAAACCTCCAAGCCTTCCGCAATGCCCACCAAGTCCTTGACGGTTCTTGAAAGCAGGTCAGTGGCCGGAACCTCTGCGACCGCTTCCTCAATCTTCAAGCTCACCTCAGGAAGCCCTACAACCTCTATGTAAAGTCCTTTTTCCGTGCCGATGCCCAAGCACTTCATCGAGTAGGCCATCTTGGGACTCACGCCCAACATCGACGTGAGAACCAGCACGTGAGGACTAAAGCTCTCTGCCATGAGAACAACACCGGGTTCCCCGCTCCAATCGAACCTGGGATTCTCCCGGGTTAACCTTTCCTTGTTATGCCTTAGCCATGCTATGTGGCTTCCGAAACTGAGGATCAGACTGTCGCCGGACTTTTCCTTTGCAACCACGACGAAAACCCTGCCCGCGGCATCACCTGCCAGAATACCCATCTCAACTTCATCGGAGGAGAGGGCTATCTCGTCGATAACCTGAAGTCCTTTAATCTCCCCTTCGAGCGCCTCCTTGACCAGATCTACGAGCTCCTTAGAGCCTGCAATTTTCCTTTTTTCAATGCGCATCCCTCGAACGTCACCTCCCTCCTTCTTCTTGCGATTGCGGACTCATCCATCACTATGAGTCCAAGGATCGAATCAATGCATCTGCCTGCCTTTGAGTCAGGAAACGCTGTCAACAAAGGGACTGCTTGCTGAAAGGCCTCATTGACTGCCGCATCGTAGAGAATGTATCCGTAGTTCCTCACGTTAATCTTCAGAAACTTTCTACAGACGTCAGCCAGCTTCCTGAAGCACTCTTCCCCATGAGCATAACTCCTAACGAGGTTTAATACAAGCCCAATTCTTGCGTTCGGCGAGACCGAGTGGATGCGCTTGATGGCAACGTATGAAGCCCTCATCTTCTCGGCACCCGGTTCAGCCACGACGATACACAGCGTCGATATTGTCCAGATGCTGCGGCTCAAATCTGCCCAGGGTGAGGTGTCGATTAAGACTACCTGAGCCTCTCTTGCCGCAGCCTCTATGGCGCCGAGAGGCGCAGTCGAGGGCGTTCCGGAGGGGTCTCGAAGGGGCGCGCCTGGTCGCTCCACGGGGCCAGGGACATCAGACCCATATGATGTGTCTCGAGAAGTCGAGCCAACTCTGCTCAGGGCATCGGCTGCTGCTATGCCGCCATACGCTTGGTTTGCTATCATGAGACCACTGGTGGGACCGTGTCCGGCGCTGCCAGTGACATCAAGCACATCCGGTTTGTCAGGATCTGCGTTGACCACTGCAACCTTGCGGCCCCGCAGAAAAAGACTGAAGGCCAGGTTGGCCGTCAGGAGAGTCTTTCCCCTCGCCGTCTCTCCCGAAGTGATGCTTATGTATGTAGCGCTGGGAAGCCAGAGATGGGCGTCGTCGGGTGGCGGTTCCTCGCACGGGGAGTCTGCACTCAGGTGGTCCGGCGCTAGGCGCTTCTCTCCTGCAGGCCGGTACCTGTCGAGTTTGGCTCCATGCCGATGCTGCTCTTCCTCTTCCTTTGGTTTCTCCGCGCCTGAGAGAAATATGTGGGATACCTCTTCGAGGCCTCGCCCGAGCTTCCTCACTGGCTTTACATCGTCGGCATCTTTGCCCGCCAATCTACTTCACCACCACTACCGAGTTCTTCCCGCTGTGACTATCATCCACTCTCACCGGATTCGAAGGATCGGGTTTCCACTTGCCATCAATGACGAACTTGTATTGATACACACCGGGATCAAAACTTGCAATCGTGACCCAGATCCCGTCCTCGTCGTCATCATTCATCTCTATGGGCTCACCCCAGGAGTTGAAATCGCCAGCAAGCTCGACCCGGGCTGCACCCGGCGCTTCCACCGTGAAGAGAATCCCTCCGGGCACGGGTCTCGGCCCGTACTCTTCCTTCTGGGGCGCGGGAAGGCCGACCTGCAAGGCTTCCTGGACCTTCACTTCCTCCTCTTCCCCAATCACCTCTTCCGCGATGGCAAGATACTCTTTGAAACCCCTTGACTGCTTGTCGTAGTCGCTTATCGGCATGCCGTGGCTCGCCGCTTCCCGCAGTTTCACGTTGTTATGGATCAGGGTCTTGTAGGTCCGCTCCCTGAAGTGCTCCAGGATGTCTTCGACGATCTCCGCGGCAAACTTCGTCCTGCCGTCATACATGGTGCAGAGGACCTTCATCCTCAGGTCATGCGCAGTCTCCTCGCGGACAAGATCGATCATGTCAAGCAACCTTCCTACTCCCCACAGCGAGAAGAAACTGCCTTCAATCGGAATCAGGGCCTCGTTGCAGGCACGCAGAGCATTGAAGGTGAGAAGACCTATGCTGGGCGGACAATCCACGACGATATAATCATAAGTGCGTACCAGTGAGCGGAGGGCTCCCATCAGGCAATTTTCTCGCCCCGGCATACCTGCGAGCTTCTGTTCGAAGGCACTCAGCAGAATGCTGGATGGAGCGATGTCGAAGCACGGCCTGACCTCCTGTATTATCTTCTCGAGGCTGCACTCACCGAGCATAACCTCGTACATGCTCTGCGTGATTTCCTTGGGGCCCAGACCCAATCCTGCCGTGGCGTGCGCCTGAGGATCAAGGTCAACCAGAAGAACACCCCTTGTTTTCATCGCAAGACAAGCGGAGAGATTTATCGCCGTCGTCGTCTTCCCACAACCACCCTTCTGGTTCACAATCGCCATCGTTCTCATAGCCTATCGCCTCCGGCCACTATCGGCTGACAAGAACCTCTAATAGTATCTTCCCGCTGATTCGCCGATCTTATAGTAAACGCCCCTGTGGAGAATCAAGGGCTTCTTCTTGGGGTTTGTCTCCATCGCAACTACCCTGCCCACAAATATGGTATGGTCACCCATCGCCACGGCTTTCTCAAGTTTGCACTCGATCGTCGCAGCACAGCCTTCGAGCACAGGCGCTCCAATCATCTTTGAAGGCTTCTGTCTCAATAGCCCGGATGCGAATTTGTCTGCCTTTCGCCCGGATTCGGTCCCGGCATGCTGGGCAAGCTCCATCTGGTCGTCGGCCAGTATGCTCAGGCCGAATTCCTTGGCCTCCACCACGAGGTCATGGCTGTATCGCTGGGGAGCAATGTGCACAACGACAAGCGCAGGTCGGTGGGAAACCGGGATTGTCCAAGCCGCTGTCATCGCGTTCAGGGTCTCGCCCTTCTTGACCGTAACGATTGCAACCGACTCAGCAAACTCACCAGTTGCCTTGCTCACGTCCTCCATCTAAGCCTCCTTACCAAGTTGGCCCGACCCGCCGAGTATTGTAGCGAGGATAAGGAACGAGTCAAGCATTATTGAAGCGGTTACTCCGCATCGAGCTCATAAGGCCATCCCGCCAAGGTGAGGCTGATATCCGGAACGCGGCTCTGGGGCATACGAGAACTATGTCACGCGAGCTTCGAGAGGATACCCGCTGCCTCCTCGGGGGAGACGGGGTTCAGGTGGAAGCCACCGCTCTCTATGAGGCCGTTGAGGACGTTGATGCAGGGGTCTATCTCCACATGCCAGTGGTAGTCAAGGTCAATGGTTTTCCACGAGTCCGCCTTCGGTCTGCGGAAGGGCGCGGTGTGAAGCGTCACGATATAACCGGAGGAATCGGCCAGCTTTCCCGTGCTCGCAGTGAGTCGTTTCAAAATCCTTGCAAGGCTCGCTATCTCATCGTGGGATATGGTCTCGAAATCAGGTGAGTGCCTCAAGGGAAGCACCCAGATCTCAAAGGGGACGCGGGCCGCATAAGGAGATATCGCGATCATGTGGGTGTCTTCACAGATTATCCTGGATCCGGTCTTTTTCTCTTGAACCATGTAGTCGCAGAAAACGCACCGCTCCTTGAAGGTGAAGTACTTCCGCGATGCGTTGAGCTCATGTTTTATCAGGCCGGGAACGAACGGCGCCGAGACTATGTGCCACCTCGGATGCAAGGTGGACTGGCCTGGATGGAGGGTGCGAACCTTGAATGGTAGGATGTGCTTCAGTCTTGTGTCGTTGCGAAGGTCACGGGCACGCAGGCGGATCGTCTCGAGAATTGTAACAATCTGAATCTGATCGAGATCTTCGAATTCGGTGTCGTGTGCCGGGCTCTCGATCAGTATCTCATGCGCGCCTACGGCCTCCATCATGTCACAGATGCCGACCCCCTTACGACCAAACTCACCCTCAATATGAAAGAGGGGAGGCGAGCCGGCCACCACGCGCAGGCTCCAGGCGGAATTCCCGGAGCCGGCGTGACCGTTAAGGCGATATATTTCCTTGCCTGTCATGTCCTCTCTGCCTGGACAGTACGCGCAGGCATCCCCGGCAGTGTCGACAGGAAAGCCGCTCTTGTCCGGGCAGATCACGACCCAGTCGCTTGAGAGTGGATGTCTCCTCAGTTCAGTCAAGCGTGATCCTCCCGCCCGGACAAAATGCAACCTGCGTGCCACGGGCAGACAGGTCCAATTTGTTTGCAGGTAACCGCTTAGGGGATATAATGTAGGCGGCAGAGACTTCAAAAGACGCGCAGGAATTGCAAAATGCACCGGCTGGATGCAAATTGCAGCTCCCCAAGGGGTTCAATTCTCCGAATGATCTCAGAGGGTTTTAGGCAACGACCCTGGCGGGCTCTCTGGATCTCACTCTCCTCGAGAGGCTGAACTGAATGGCTTGATGCATGAAGGCTTCAAGTCTGGTCAGGGTGTTGGTCTGTTCAAGCCCGTCGTAGGCCATCGTGAGAAACGGCACATTGTCAAGATCCTGTCTCACCTTCTTCATCACGCCGGTCACAACCGTCCCGGGCATGCAGGTGAAGGGCATGACGTTGATGATGCCGCTTGCGCCCTTGCTCACGAAATCGATGGCCTTGCCTATGCTTAAGACTGCCTCGCCTTCGAAACTATCATGGATATAAGGAAGGCTGAGCTTAATGACATCTTCGGTCGAAGGCTCATGGAGGTTCTTGATGACGCCTTCGAAGATCTCCGCCATCTTGTGCTCGTCTTTCTTCTGGATCTTGTCCTTGAGCACCGTTATGAGATAGGACTTGTAATCTTTGCCGACAAGATTGCCGCGCTTGCGCGTGAAGTTGGTGTAGAGAATCCACTCTGTGAATGGCGGGACCCACGCCTCGCCCCCGAGTCGCTCGATCTCGACGACGATATTGTCGTTAGAGAACCGGTTGCAGCGCACGAAAACCTCGCCCACGATGCCGATCAGAGGCCTCTGCTCGCCCTTGTCAATGGGTACCTGGAGCATGCTGTCTCTGCACTCACCGAGGGCACAAAAGATGTTCTCATCCTTGAGTATGGCCCGGCATATCCTGTTGATACCATCCCAGAAAGCCTTATCGGTCTCGCCCTTGGTCTTCTCGTAAGGCCGGCGTTCGTGGAGCATCTTCTCCAGGAAGTCCGCTGCCAGGAGGCCTCGCCAGGCGATCCTGTCAAAGTTGCTCGCGACCTCACCTAGTTCGTTGTAGAACTCCCTTCCCTGGTTGGGAGATATTATGGGCACCCGCCCGAGACCCAGCTGTTTTAGGACAAGCCTCTGGAGCTTATTGTACTGACCGAAGCGGCAAGGGCCGCTCCCTGATGGCATGAAGAAGGCCGAGCGATCCGGATCAAACCCGGGTTCCATCGCTTTCTTCACCATATCGCCTGTCGTGACGATACACGGGTAGCATTCCTTGCCGGATGTGAATCTTCTGCCGTATTCGAGGGTCTTCGCGTCAGACTCAGGCAGCACCTCTGCTTCAATCCCGGCACGTGTGAAGGCGGCGGCAAAAGGATAGGCGTGTGGCGACATGCTGGGGATATAGAGCTTCCGATCCCGGCGAACGCCGACCCCGGACAGGCGGTCAGAGTCATCCGCCATCATCACATCCTTCTGGACCTCGACTATGCGCGCATGCTCAAGGCTATCCAGGAAAGCCTCGCATCTTGTTATTGCGCCCACGTCCGCACTATGCTCATCGATTTCGATCTGGAGATAGGGCTTGCCGCCCATTTTCTCTCTGAAGAACCTAGTTATGAAGGAGTCAGGGCCGCAGCCGAAGTTGGTGATGTATAGCGCAAACAGGCGCTTGTCTTTTCTTATTATCTCTGCCGCTGCCATTATCTTCTGACCATACCGCCAGTACATGTTCTCCCATTCCTTGGAGAGGTTCACCGAGTCAATCGGCAGATAATCCATCGGCATCGGCAACGCCCCCAGGTCTCTCAGTTTCTTCGGAAGCTCGAGATTGATGCCGCTGTCACAGCCGTTATAGGGCCGGCTCACAATCACGAAGGCCCTGCCGTCTTGACCGAGCCCCGCGAGTACCTCCTCCCCGCGTTTTCTCAGAGCTTCGTAGTATCTGTCCTGGGCTTCGAAGGCCGCTTCCACGGCCTTCGTGATCTGGCCCGGGCTCTTTCCCAACTCGCGCCCGAGGCCGCGGAGACACTTGACCACTGCCTTCTTGCCCCGGGCCAAGTAGACATAAGGCTTAAGGAGCTTGATCCCGGCCTTCTCAAAGTCGAATGCTGCGCTCGCGAAGTAAGGGATCGTCTGGACATACGGGCAGGCAAAGCTCTGTTCTATCAGGGGACTCCGCTTACGCAGATTTATGATACTTGGCAGGAACATGTAGTCGATCTTCTTCTCCATGAGATTCAGAATGTGCCCGTGCGCAACCTTGACAGGGAAGCAAGTCTCAGCCGGAACCGTTTCTATGCCTGCGTGGATTATCTTCTTATTGGTCTTTTCAGAGAGCACCACGTCAAAGCCGAGGTTCTTGAAGAACGCATGCCACATGGGGAAGGTCTCGTGAAAAAGCAGACTTCGGGGGATGCCAATCCTCCGCGGGTCGGGCTTTACACCAGGCCCAGGCTCGACGTAGAGCCTGGTGAGGTACTTCTCCCTCTCGGCAAAGAGATCGGGAACGTCCTTGGCTTTGGACTGCTTCTTTTCGACATCGTACTTCTCACACCTGGAACCGTAATAAAGCGGCTTCTCCCCCTCCATGAGAACCTTTCTGATCTCGCACATGTTGGGGCAGTCTTTGCACTCGAAACTGGAGATCTCGTATTTCTTCTTGCTCAGGTCGAATCCCTTGAACGTGCTCTTCTTGCCCTTGTTGGCTTCAAGGGCGAGGACCGCGGCGCCTATCGCGCCGGTGACGTCATGGTGTTCAGGTACGGTTATTCGCTTCCCTGTGACTCGCTCGAAAGCTGCAACCACACCGTCATTGGCAGCCACACCACCCTGGAAGAAGATGTGGTTCCCAACGCGCTTGGTGGCGACCACCTTGTTGAGGTAGTTCGCCACAATCGAATAGCTCAAGCCCGCTATGAGATTATCGCGCTCTGCGCCCTTCTGCTGGTGGTGGACAAGATCGGATTCCATGAACACCGTGCAGCGCTCGCCTAGTCTCACGGGGTTCGGCGCGCTCAGGGCGCGCTCGCCGAATTCTTCTTCGATCTTTATGTTGAGCTTCTCTGCCTGCTCTTCGAGGAAGGAGCCCGTGCCTGCGGCACAGACCTTGTTCATCTCGAAGTCAACCACCGCGCCATTCTCCAGACTCACGTACTTCGAGTCCTGGCCGCCGATCTCAAAAATGGTATCAACCCGTGGGTCTATGTCCACGGCACCCTTGGCCTGGCAGGTTATCTCGTTCCTGACGATATCTGCGCCGACAAAGTCCCCTGTGAGATACCGCCCCGAGCCTGTGGTGCATACCCCGCAAACCTCAACGTAATCTGCGATCTCCGCACCCACTTCCTCAAGGCCTTGTCTCACGGCTTCGATCGGACGTCCGGCCGTCATGAGGTAGCGCCGTGCGAGCATCCTCTTCTCTTCGTCGATTGCGACCACGTTCGTGCTTATGGAGCCCACGTCTATGCCGAGATAAGTGCGTACCTTCTTTGTCTTGTCAGCGGGAACATAGACTGATCTGCGGCACCTGTGCCTGTAGAGCCGCTCGTCTTCAAGCGAAAGCTTCGCAAGGCCCTCTTCCTGGCCTGCATGGTAGCGGATGTACTCCTCGAGCTTCTCGAGCGAAAGGGTCTTCTCAATTTCAAGGCCTTTGGCAAGGACGGTGAGACCGGCTCCGATGGCACCCATGGAGGCAAAATGCCCGGGGATAACCAACTCGCCCCTCTCCATCTCGAGCACCTCTTCAAATGCTCTCACCATGCCCTTGTTGGCGGCGACACCACCCTGGAAGGAGACGGGCTTCGTGAACTGCTTGCCCTTAGCTATGTTACTCTTGAAGTTCCTTGCCATCGCGAAGCAGAGCCCAGCGACGATGTCGTAGTCGGGAGTCGCCTCCTGCTGGAGATGGATCATATCGGTTTTTGCGAACACGCTGCACCTGCCGGCGATTCTCGGCGGGTTCTTGGACTTCAGGGCCATCTCACCGAATTCCTCGATACCCACTTCGAGGCGGCTTGCCTGCTGGTCGAGAAACGATCCCGTGCCGGCAGCGCAGATGGTGTTCATCGCGAAGTCCTTGATAACGGTTGCTCCGAGCTCTCTGTCATACTCCAGGAGAATCAGCTTGGAGTCCTCACCGCCTATCTCGATAACGGTCCTCACGTCGGGGTGGAGCTTCTCCATTGCCTTTGCCTGAGAAATGATCTCGTTGACGAAGAAGGCATCCAACAGGCCCCAGAGGATCTTCCCGCCAGAGCCGGTCACTGCAACAGACTTGAAGCTATCGGCAGGATAACGTTGAAAAAGGTCCTTCAAGACCGAGAGCGCGGTTTCCATCGGGAGGCCTTTGGTTCTCGTGTAGTGCTCCTCGAGCGCCTCGCCTCGCGTAGAAATCACAACCGTGTTAAGACTGACCGAACCCAGGTCAAGGCCGAGCACATATCGCCGGCTCCCGTGATTGGTGTCCTTTATCTCGATCGATGCCTTTCGCCTTGCTTCCGACATTAATAGCGACCTCCTCACTAGCCTCTTGATCGAGTTGCGATCGGAGCATACTGGTCTGCATAAATCCGGTAGTCCAGCTCGGGGAAAATACTGTCCCTGGCTTCCACACCGCTTAGCCAATCTATGTCAATGGTCCCATGTTTTATATCCTCGTAGATCTTCTTGAACCTGCCGATGTGATCCTTGGTCCGCTTGACGGCATAGGCAACCGCCGTACCCGTCTTCATTATGAATGCCCAGTCGCTGCTCTGGGCAAGCAGGAGTTCGCGTGCCGCCTGCTTCAGGGCACGGGCCCTCACAGGGTCACCGCAATCGCCGTCATTGGCCATCTCCACCATCCTGTCCGCGGCCCAATGAAGGTGCCGATAGATCCAGTCGTTGGAGCCTTCAAGCCAGACCTCGTTATATCCCTTCCACCCCCAGCTTGAAAGCGAAGGCGTCGCGACCTGATTCCGTGGATGCTTGGCAAGGTATTCCGATGGGGTCACCGGCGCAAACACGTTCTGATCATAAGCGCACTTTCTCATCAGAAAATCAATCCACTGCGGACCTTCGAACCACCAGTGGCCGAAGAGCTCCGCGTCGTAAGGCGCAATGATGATAGGCTCCTTCTTCAGGAAATCGTACAGGTACTCTACCTGCTTCTCCCTGTTGAACATGAAGTTGCCCGCATGGGTTGCTGCTTTCTCGCGGGCGACGTCAGGCTCATAAGGTTCCTTGTGATCGCCGCGGCCGGTTATCCTGTAGTACTTGATTCCCGTATATACTCTGCTCCCGCCGCCATGCAGGTAAGACTTAACGTAATCGTAGTCAAGATCGAAACCTACATCTCTATAGAAGTCCCTGTAGTAGTAATCGCCGGGATAGCCTTCCTGGGCGCTCCACACCTGCTTCGATGAATCCATGTCGCGGCCGAAAGCAGCCACGCCGGAGGGACAATAGATGGGTGCGAAGATGCCATACCTGGGCCGCGGGCTCGCATGAAGGATGCCGTGGGTGTCGGTGAAGAAGAACTTGATCCCGGATTCTTTGAGGATTGTGTCAATACCTGGCTCATAGCCGCATTCGGGAAGCCAGATGCCCGCGGGCCGATGCCCGAAGTTTCGCTGGTGATACTGGCACGCAACCTCAACCTGGGCTCGCACCGCATTGCGGTTTACGGCAATCATAGGAAGGTAGCCGTGAGTTGCCCCACAGGTTGTGAGTTCCACGTGGCCGGTATCGTTGAGTCTTCGGAAAACCGACACGAGATCCCTGGAGTATTTGTCGACATAGGTCTTCCGGGTGTTCTCGAAAAACCAGTAGTACATGAGAGCGAGCCGGTTCATCCTGGCGTCCCACCTGGTCCGATCGACTTCCTTGGAGGCAAGCTCCGTGAGTTTCTCGAGGCGCTTGAGGTAACGCTCCTGGAGCATCCAGTCATTGAGGAGAGAGACCAACGGCGGGCTCATCGAGATCGTCACCCTGTAGGGGACTGAGTCTTCCTCAAGCTTCTCAAATATCTTTAAGAGAGGCATGTAAGTCTCTGTAATGGCCTCAAATAGCCAGTCTTCCTCGAGGAACTCCGGGTATTCAGGGTGCCTGACAAAAGGTAGATGAGCATGCAGGACAAGACAAAAATAACCTTTAGGCCTTTTCATCTTTGATCTCGTTTCTCTGGCTGGGTCTATTCTTCAGTCTTCTTGGTCACAATCGAGGTGATTGTGCGCCTCTCAACGCCGTCCTTTGACTCGGCAACTGCCGGAATCACCTGCTCTCCATCCGGCAGAGCGAACCTGACACTGAAGGTACCATCCGGCTTAAGTTTGACTGGTTGTCCCTGAAGTGTCACTTTGGCATCTGGCTCTGTCGCCCCATAGACAATGAGCTCCGTCCCCACTCTGAACCAGAAACCGCGAGCACGCGGCTTGCCAACGGGGCTCGAAATCGCGAGGCTGCCAACTGCACCGGAACCCATCTCCCCACCAAGAGCCTTTTCCATCATTTCCTTGAGTTCAAGTGAACTGGTACCGATACTGAAACCGCCCGAGAGCGCATAGACTTTCTCGAACTCCCAATCAGGTATCATCCATTTCTCGTCAACTACATCCGAAGGTGCATCCCTGGGGGTTGTTGCCTTGTTAGATCGCGCAAGCAAGACAAACTTGCCCGAACGCGAGAGCAACCCTACGTCAACACAGTAAGTCCTGTTCGGGACACGCGTATTTATGTACCAGTTGGTGGATCCGCCTTCAATGGCTATGTCAGAATAGGAATTCGAATTCCGCCCGTCAAAATCTACACCCGTCACATCGTGGACTCTCAAGATGGACTTGGCGTCGTACCATTGGTCCTTCAAAACTCCCTTGGCCCTCAAGAGAGTCTCCCTTGAGATGTCCCAGTAAACGTGAACCCAGTAGGGGTCCCTCACAAGAAGAACAATTCTGTCTGCCCCGTATGAGGCAGGAATCTCGGGCGTCGGCGGGATTATCTCCGTGGGCTTAGGAGGCCCGGCAGGCCTTCGTTCTATCTTGGATTCATACTTGGCGTGCTGGACGACTGCCTGCTGCTCCCGCCAGCTCCTTCTTACGAGAACTCTCTCTCGTACGGGCGCAGCCTGCTTCTTCACCTGGCGAGTGACCTTTGGCTCGGCAGCCTTCGCCCGAACCTCCTTTTCCCTTTTCGCGCCAGCCTTCAAGATGGCCTTGACAAGCTCGGCCTTGCTCATCGCCGAGCGACCCGGTATGCGCCGGTCGGTGGCCATGTCCAGAAGGCTTTTCTTTGTCTTCGCAAGAAGATCCTTCTTCTCCATTACAAACCTCCCCCTCGGGCTTGCCCCAGGGTAGATTCTCTTTCAGCCTGGCTAATTCTCGACGCTTAGCCTATAGTAATACCGTGTGTAAAACCTTGCAACTAAAATATTAGACACAAATCCATGGAAAAAGACCCGCTAACTTTGGGGGAGGCAATGACATGAGAGTGTTTATTTGCGGAATCATACAGGGTTCGATATCTCATTTCGCAGTCCATGAACAGGCATACCGCATACGCCTGCGGAACCTCGTCGGAGAATATCTTCCCGAGGCCGCGATCTATTGCCCCGTGAGCCTTCATCCGGAGTCGCTCCTCTATGACGAAGCCAGGGCCTTCAGCGTCTTCGAGGAGTCTGTTGAGGCCGCGAGGACGAGCCAGCTGCTCGTTGCGTATCTGCCAGAGGCAAGCATGGGAAGCGCCATAGAAATGTGGGAAGCAAAGAAGGCCGGTGTCAAGGTGGTGGCGATCACCACGCTTGAGCACAACTGGGTCGTGAAATACACCGCCGACATCATTGTGAAGACTATAGAGGAATTCGAAGGGCTTCTCAAGGATTCAACGATCAAGCGCTTGGTCTCGAGCACTCATTAAGGAATGGTGTCAGCGTCTTGGAGCAGGGCGCGTCCAGAAGGCAGTGCCGAGAAGGGTCAGGCTCGGCGGGGCCATGCTCAGTAGGCACCAGCCTTGATGCCAATACCTTCAAGGCGGCGGACGATTCTCTCCAGCTTCGGTGTCGGCACTCCAGTGAGCGTGTCCATCGCCGGTGCATTCTCAAGGCTGTAAACCTGTACAAACGTGGGCTTGATAGGTTTCACCTGCGCGAGCCAGGTCTCGATATCTTCGGCTGTCGAGTTGGTGACCTCGCCTTCCACGAAGGCCGATTGCAGCGTGACGTCCCGAAGCAAGCTCAGGCCTTCACCTATTCTGTCGAGTGAGATGCCCCGTGCCGGCCGGTTGATTCTCCTCAAGACCTCCGGGGTTCCGGCATCGAGCTTCATTATCCGCAAATCCAGCTTCTGCAAGGCCTGCCTCACTCCCGCACTCGATACACCCGTCGAATTGGACAGGATCGCTACCCTGGCCGAGCTCCCAACCCGGTCCCGGACCGAAAGCACTGCATCGACAATAGCAGGAAAATCAGGATGGAGGCTTGCCTCACCATTTCCGGAGAAGGTTATGAATTGAGGAGGTTCTATGGTTCTCAGGGTCTTCTCGAGTTCTCTTTCGACTTCGCCGGCAGCGGGCAGCTCACGGATGTGTCTTGATACATCCGGTTCAAGATATTTGGTCCAGCCATAGTGGCAGTAAATGCAGTTGAAAGAGCAGACCTTGTAGCCAGTGGGCATGAGATTTATCCCGAGTGAACGGCCGAGCCTTCGCGAATCGACCGGCCCGTAGATTATGCCTTTCTGCAAAGCAAGGACTCTTCCCATGGGGCTCTTTCCTCCTTCAGACTCGGATCATGCCCTTCACGACGCCGACAAACCAATCGGTCACGCCGAAATCAGTCAAAGCGCAACAACCCGGTGCCCCATATCCCCTCATCACCTGCGAGTCATCCAGAACCTTACTCACACTTACTTCCACCGCTATTGGTCTTCAGGGCCCGCCTCGGCCTATCCTGAGATCAGCGGTCGGATCCAGTGATTCACCAAGAAAGTGAACCTTCCCATCAAGAGCGATACTCGAGCCATAACGGTGTAACCAAAGCTCGCACCGAAGGAGATCATCAGGAACCAAATTCCCACCTTCGACACCCGCCCCACTACACCTTTGTGTTCCATAGAGAAGTAGAAGTAGATCAGTACCGAGAACACTCCAATCATCAGGATGATGTTCTCCACGGCCAACCAGCCACCTCCCGTCACCGACAGAATGGTGTCCCTTGTCTGGGGCAGGACTTCACCGTGCAGCTTCTGTACAAGATAGACGCCTACGTAGTAACCGATGTAAACAGCCAGGGCGATACGCGACATCCAGGCTATCCTCGGAACATATCTGAAATAGAGCAGGATACCGAGGGCCGTCGGAATCAGAAGCAGATAGTGGAGGTCACCCGTGAAGCTTACCTTCAGAGGCGCGTAGAGATTCGGCTTGAGGGTCTGCTGCCACGAAAGTCCGATATAGTAGCCCAGCGACATCCCCGCAAAGACACTCTCTGCGACCCTGAAGAGGGGGTTATCCTTGTAGAGAAAACTCAGAATGAAAAGCGTGAAAAGCGCATTCAGCCATACACCGATTGAGACGCCCATCATTTGCCTCCCTGTCGGATAGTGAGGAAGTAGATCGTGTTTCCGAATATTATGAACGCTATGATAATGACATGGACAATCGATTGGACATCCATGCCTGTGGTTGCCGATGCTTTCTTCTCCGCGGGTTTGGCGTAAGTCTCACGCGCCACCTCATAGTGGTCTTTCATTAATTTCTCATATTCGCTCGCGCCCTTGAGGCCGCCCAGGAGGCTCATCATTTGGCCGGCACGGAGATAAGCGTAATACTTAGGTGCGGAGACAGCCGTGCAACCTACGGCAACGGGTACGCCGAACTGGGCATTGACCAGATTCGCCCAATACTCGCCTATAATGCCCGTCGACAGGCTTATCACGACTGCAACATCCTTATAGTTCTTGGTCGCCTGTATAATGGGCATGGAAGCCGTCTCCCTGCCGGAAACGTCGGCAGGGAAGAGATCCTTGATGCTGACGGCCATTCTTTTCATGGCTGCCTGAGCACCTTCCTTGTAGCCAAGATTCACGTAATCGACGCCGTACTCGGGAGTGAACTCAGCCGCGATTTTGTTGAGCTCGGCTATTGCCTCTGAAACTCCACCCAGCGGGAAGAACGCCATAACGATCATCTTCGCCTTCTTTATGAAAAGGTGCCTCATTATGGCTTCTGCCATCGGGTTCAACTCCGGTTCGGAAGAAGGACCGTAATCAAAAGAGACAATCACGGAGTTCTCGGGACCGAGGCTCTCGATCTTGTCGAAGAGCTTCTCCACGGGCGAGGTTGGCACTACCGGCAAACCTATTGGCCTTATGATAGGAACCAGAGCCCCGATCGCCACGAGCAAGTAGATTATCCTGCGATCGATATAGAGCATTCTCTTGAGATCCATCGTAGCCTCCTAGTCCTTGCCGCTTCCAAGATACGTTCTCTCTATTCCGAGTATTACCCTGATGGACATCGCGGCTGCACCAAGAGCGGCACCGATAATGATGCCTCTCTGAGCAGCAGTATTGGGAATAGTCATCAACCACTCGCTGATCGGGGTCATCGAACCCTTAGACAGCATGTCTCCGAAGGGTATCCGCCCAAGCATCACCACGATCGCCGCGACCAGAAGAATCGTCGCATCAAGATTCTTGGCTCTGAAAGCGCGGTACGCGGCAGAGGCGACGTAGAAGGCTAGAAGCGAGAACATCGTTGACTGAAGGGGTGAGACAAGGTTCACGAACAAGTACTGGAAATAGGGGTGAAAACCTTCCTCGGCACTTGCGTTAAGGCATCCAAAGACCGCCATCACGCCAAGACTCGCCAGGATGACTATGGAATACGGCCAGCCCTTCTGACCCCGCTTTATCTTCTCCGCATTGGTCATGATCACGTTGACGGCTCCGAGAGGCAGAGCAAATGCGGATACAATCACAAGCCAGCTGTCGAGCTTATCGTTGAGATCGGACACGACATTGTGCGGAACGAAGAAGGCGAAAATGGGGTACATGCCTATCACAAATGTCAGTACAAGCGGCACTGTTCTTTTCACGAGCTCCTCCCTCTAGCGAGCCACCAGCAAGCTTCGTATGAATTGAGATCCGAAGGCAAGGAATACTATTCCCGCAGCCATTACGGCCATGATCGTCGCCTTGGTCCAATCCTGGGCCTTTATGCTTCCCAGGAGCACGGGCTCCTTCGACAGATACGCACTCGCGGCAAATAGCTCTTCGCCCATCAGGGTGTAGTCACAAGTGGTCACAAAGAATGGGAGCTGCGTCACGTCGGCAGTGCCGGCAATCTGCATGGCGCCCGTACTCTGACCTGTCTCGGCGAAGATCAGTGACTCGGCAAAGAAGGAACCGATAAGGAAGTTGGTGGCGGGCCTCTCCCGCACCATTTTCCCGGACACCGACGCGGCATAAGCAAACTGGTCGTAGGTAAGATAGGTGACCATTTCTTCTTTGTACTGGTCAGGCTTTCCCGCCTCAAGAAAGGCTTGCTTCACGGTTTCCCTGGCGGCCGAAAACGTCAAGGGATCCTTGTTCGGCACCTCAAGATGGGTTCCATAGATCGCGCATTGCTTGGCGACATGCTGAAGGATCGCAAGGCTCGCGATGGTCTGAATCTCGCTGATGCTCATGATGCCGGGAATATAGAGCATCTTCTTTCCCATCTCAGTGGCCCTTCCCACTGCTTCATCAATGGCAGCGAGTCCCGCGATCCTCCGGATGTAGAGGTGCTGACCCTTCTTGGCAATTGCTATGAAGCGTACGACGAGCGCGAACATAAGGACGGTGAGGACCAGGGCATTGATCCTGCCCTTGTGGATCCAATTGGTCTTGGATGTGGCAGGTCCGAAGGATGCGGTGTATTGGGTCTCCTCACCGATCTCGTTGCCGAGTCTATAATAATATGGCTTGCGGTTCTCGACCCCTCTGTCAGTATAGGAACGGGCGAGGCCCCGTGATTCACCGACTACCTGGAAATCTCCATCGCGCGAGGTTGCGCGCAGTATCGAGACCGGTGTGTCTTCGACTGCCTCCCAGGTCACGGTTATGCTCCGGCCGCCATCATTGGGTGTATCATGAGCGTTGGGGGCCTTGATCGGAGAATCCGAGAGAACCTGTGACAGGGCCGGTGCGGATGTCATGACCAACAGCGTCACAGAGGAAATGCAGATGAGGACTCTTCTCATTTGTGCCTCCTTAACTGTGGGCATATGCTGCGACTCTAACAATATGCGACACGCGTGTCAATCCTTGTGAAAGGCTGCATCTGCGGCTTGGAAACGGAAGCCGTCTTGGGGTGAGAGATCGATGCTGCCCACGGAAGTCCAGGGCCTCGTCGGGCCCCGAAAAGGCGCCGGCGCACTTGACTTTGGCAACCAGCGCTTGTTATCCTTTCTGTGATTTGTGTCCAGGCCCGCGTGATTCAGAAAAGGAGAACCGAGATGCCACTTAAATCGCCTGAAGAGTTTGTGTCGAGATTGAAAGCCCGAAGACCGATGAACATCTGGTTCCGGGGTGAGAAGATCAAGAATCCACTTGAACACTCTGCCCTGAAGCCATCGCTTGACACCATAAAGAAGGTTTACGAGCTTTCGCGTCATCCCAAGTTTAAGGACCTTCTCACGACCAAATCCCATCTCACGGGGAAGGTCTGCAACTTCTACGCCTCTCCCCTGATGAACCAGGAGGATGCTGTTCGGAAAACCAGGCTTGCCAGGGCGATGGGAGAAATCCTGGGATGCTGTACCTTCCGCTGCACGGGCTCTGAGGCGATCTCAGGCCTTTACCCCACCACCTATGAGATCGATAAGGCCATGGGTACCGAGTACCACAAGCGTCTGAAGACCTGGCTGACGCGGGTGCAGGAAGAGGACCTCACGGTGACCGCTGCCCTCACCGACCCCAAGGGTGACAGGAAACTCAAGCCCCAGGAGCAAAAGGATCCTGACCTGTATCTCCGCATAGTTGAGAAGCGCAAGGATGGGATAGTGATAAGGGGTGCGAAACTCAATCAGACTGGGATCGTGCTTGCAAACGAGGTTGTGATACTGCCCACGACTGCGCTGACCGAAGAGGGAAAGACATATGCCGTGGCTTGTGCCTTGCCCGTTGACACACCGGGCCTCACTTACGTCCTCGGCCGGTTCCCGGTTGACCTGAGATTTGGTGACGATGAGGTCGAGATGGTCGATGTGGGCAAGAAGTACGCGGACCATCAGGCGATGCTGATTGTGGAGGATGTCTTTGTGCCCTGGGACCGGGTCTTCATGTGCGAGGAATGGCAGTTCACCGGGAAATTCCTTGAGTACTTCACATCCATCCACAGGCTCACCGCGGGAGCATGCAAGTCAGGCGGTCTGAGTCTCCTGCTGGGCGCCACCAAGCTCGCAGCGGATTCCATCAACGTCACGAAGATGGGTCACATAATGTCAAAACTCGCTGAGATGGGGATATCGGCCGAGACGCTCTATTCCCTGTCGCTTGCCGCGGGCTATGAGGGCTTCACCCACGAGTCGGGAGCCTGGATTCCAAATTCCTTGATTGCCCACAGCACCAAGTTTCAGGCCACCACGCTCCCCTTCAATTCACTGCGCTACGCAAGAGAGATAATGTCGGGGATAGGCGAAACAGCGCCTTCCGCAAAGGACCTCGCGAACAGTGAGATAGGCCCCAAGATAAGCAAGTACCTGGCATCTGCCAAAGAAGGCATGACCGTGGAGGACAGGCTGAGGATATGGCGGCTGATCGAGAATCTCACCAGGGGCACCAACTGGTCGGCGATGGCTATCCACGGCGGCGGAAACACGGAAGCAGCAAGGCTCATGGCTCTCAGGCACATAAATCTGGATAAGCTGGCCAAGATCGCCGAGGTGGCGTGCGGCATAGACAAAGATGAAGCAAAGGCCGCGGACCTGGTCACCGAAAGGCTGGGCAAGATAGACCACGGGCCGGGCATCTTCACGCGATAGGAACGGAAGCCAAGAAGAGTAGTGTTTTCCCACACGGAAATCAGGAGGGATGTAGATGGAAAACCTGAAGATGGATAAGAAAGCCGACCTTGCGGGTCCGGGTGTCAGCACATATGCAGAGGTGGAGAAGATCCTGCCGGACAATTACAGGTCGATCCTCGATCCCAAAGAGACGCAGATAGCGCTGCGTGCGGTCAAGCGTTATGTCGAGGACAACTTGAATAAGGAGCTCAACCTATTCACAGTCGAAGTGCCGCTTATCGTGGACCGGGAGAGCGGTGTCAACGATTATCTGGATCGCGACGGTTCGCGCACTCCGGTAGAGTTTCCCTGCGGGCTCGGCCTTGAGAAACGGATCAATGCCCAGGTCGTGCAGGCGGCAACCAAGTGGAAAAGGATGGCCCTGAGGCAGTTCAACTGCAAGGTCGGTGAGGGGATCAATACCGACATGCGCGCCGTGCGCAAGGACTACTTCCTCGATCACGACCACTCCTCCTACGTGGACCAGTGGGATTGGGAAAAGGTTATCGCCGCGGACCAGCGCAACCTGAACTATCTCAAGGACACTGTTCGGAGAATCTGGAAGGTGATCGTCGGTGCGGAGAAGATGGTCCAGGGCATGTACCCTCAGCTAAGGGACCCGCGCTTCCCGAACCTGCCGGAGGAGCTCAAGTTCCTGCACGCCGAGGAAATCCTCGACATGTACCCGGACCTCCCGCGCAAGCAGCGTGAGACCAAGGTGATCTCGGAGCACTACCCTGCGATCTTCATAATCGGCATAGGATGGATCCTGAAGGACGGCTACCCGCACGAGATGCGAGCCGCCGACTATGATGATTGGGTAACTGAGACGGTCTCCGAGGATGGTCAACCAATGCGCGGCCTCAATGGCGACATTCTCATCTGGAACCACATCACCAAGCGCCGCCACGAGCTGACCTCCATGGGCATCCGCGTCACCAAGGAGACGCTCAGGAACCAGCTTGAGATCACGGGCCAGCTCGACTTCCTTAAGCTGCCATACCACCAGGCGATCATGAATGACCAGATCCCGCTATCGATCGGTGGTGGCATCGGTCAATCCAGGACCACCATGCTTCTTCTCCGGAAGGCTCACCTCGGTGAGGTCAGCGTCACCGTATGGCCCAAGGAACTCCGAGAGATCTGCGTCAAGAAGAACATCCGCGTTCTTGAGTAGAGGTGTCTGACTCGAATACTGAAACGCCCAGCGGGTAACCCGCTGGGCGTATTCTTTGGTTCCCACGAGACGGCAAGACATGGCAGCATGCACACCTCGCTGCCATCATTCCACTCTCACAATTTGTAGCCGATTTTCCTCAGGAGATGCTTCCGCCATTTCTTGCCGGCTTCATCCTCAATGCCTTTGGGCCTGAAGCCGTCAATCACGCCAACAACTCCCCTGCCCTGCTCAGACTCGACAACCAGCAATTCAACTGGATTTGCAGTTGCGCAGAAGATGTTGCAGATCTCCGGACACATCTTAATGGCCGGCAAAAGGTTTATGGGATAGGCATCTCTTATGAAGGCGATGAAGAAGTGGCCAGCGGCAACGCTTTTGGCAGCCTCGATGGCAGCCTTGGAAAGCTCATCGTCATTGCCGTCCCACCTGACAAGGCAATCCCCTGAGGCCTCACAAAAGGCAATTCCGAACTTGATGCCCGGAACCGAGCCCGTGAAGATTTCGTATAGATCCTCGACCGTCTTAATAAAATGGGTCTGCCCTGCGATTACATTAGCCCCCTCGGGCATGCTTATCCGCACCGACCTTATTTCCACTTATCGGACACCTCCCTCAAGCCACAACCATCAAAAGCCAGAAGCCTCCTCACAGCCCAAAACAGAGCACATGTCTATGATCGGGAATCTGGCCCGCATGGCGGCCGCTTTCTTCAGCGTAGTAGGCGTACGTGAAGGACCACACACTCAAGCCAATGGTAGGATATCCTTGGGAGACCCCGATTCTCACCTTGAACCAGTCTCTAAAGAGGGACGCCTCTGCCCCGATGTGGAGTTTCTTAAAGAAGGTGATGTCGCCATCAAAGGGTTCATTGAGATCAAACGCCAGAAGCGGCGAGTGTACATACTGCACCTTCCAGGGAAGATTGTACGTGAATCCCACTCTGAGCGAGGGTTCGATCTCCTCCTTGTCCCCCGGCTGTATTCTCGAGAAATCAGACTCATCGCCCTTCCATTGGATATCGCTTGCGAGAGCGTCATACAGGGCAGTGCCGACACAGATACTGGGGTTGATGTCATAGAGCAGGCCCAGATCAAGGCCGACAGTCGTCCCGTTCATGATCTCCCCCGCTTCCCCATCGCTCAACTCCGTTATGGTCTCACGGATGGAATAGGCGCTCCGATGGATGTACTTGAGGCTGGCTCCGACCGAAAGCCTGTTGGGGAGAAACGACTGGATGCCGTTCCAACCATAGCTATATCCTACTATGCCGCCGAAATCCTGTCTGACGGAAAAATCAACAAGTGGCGTGCCACTCGCCCCGTTGAAGGCCATCCCTGATATACGCGAGTCAGTGAACAGGGCGCCTCCCAGCGGCTTCTGGATCCAACCAAAGGGCACGGTTGAAAGCATGAAATTCATCCGCTTGAAGTTTATTTCCCTGACGATCAAGTCGAAGAAGTCGTTCTGCTCCGTCTCCGACATATCACTAATGTCCGCGAAGTCGTCGCGATGATCAAGGATGAACCCGAGGACATCGGCGGTCTTGGAGTTTATTGTTGAGGCGACACCCATCACGGTGATCATTCTTCCATCGGGTCTGTCAAGGGCGGCGGGATTGGCGAAGAGCATCGTCCTGTCACGTTCACCCGCAACGAAACAGCCTCCCATACCTAGATAGCGCGCACTTATGATCTCAGTGCTCTCCCTGGCGAAAGCTGTTGTAGAGATAGCCAGGATAAGACCGAAAATGACGATGGCTCTATTCATGGCTTCTCACCTCTGTGCTGCAAGAATACTTTTCGTGGAAGCTCACAATGCCGTCGTGAACATTCGCGAAGAACTCACCGGTAACGGTTCCGGTGTCTATGGTGGGGTCGGTCCAGAATTCCGTTTTGATAAACTGGTAGCCGCTCGGAATATCAGCAGGCAAATCGCCCCCCACGACACCCCGGTAGTGATCATACAGAGCTTCCTGGGCCACGACGAGCCAGGGCATCGACTTGCAGATGTCAGATGGATCGACAGTCGCCGTGAAGGCCCACCCACCTCCCTCAAACTCATAAGCCTTGATCAACGGATTCAGCACAAAGCCATCTTCGTCATCGAGATCGTGGCTGTAATCCAGCACGGTGAGTATCGCCGTAAGAAGACCTGAGATCCCTAATCCCAGCTGGATGTCCCCTTCAAAATCCTCGAGTTCCTCTGGGGTCGCCTTCCCCTGTGCGACCAAATCGGCTGCTTCCTCAAGTAGATCGTAGCTGGTATTGAAGGCCATGGCCATCGTCGCCAGCTTCTCGGGTGAAAGATCAAGGAAGAAAGTCGTCTCACCTGCGGCAACACTCCAGTAAAGAGGAGGTCGCCCCAAGGCAAGATCGCTTCCCCCGTCCTCACCTCTCAGCATGGAGGCAAAGTCAGTGAAACCGACGTCTGCGTCCTGCACCTTGGCGACGGCTCCAAGGTAGTACAGGCTCACACAGTCGGGATGCTTCTTAATTCCTCGCACAGCGTACTCATAGGCTTTGTCGGGCTCGCCCCTTTCGAGCGCGGCCTGGACATCACCCTTGATATCATCGAGATCGTCGCTTTTCCCTTCGTCATAGAAGGGGCTGTACAGGTTGCACCCACCAACGAGTACCAGCAATAGAAACAAGACTGCAAACCTCATACGTCGCCCTCCTTTCGCAGGCGTTAACACCATGGAACATATTTAAACCCCAAGTGGCCATCCATGTCAACATTCGTTTGGAGCTGCCCTTCGGAACCCTGGATGAGAATCCGAGAGCGATGATCCTGAAAGACGCGCTCCCGAAAAGGATTTGACGTGACGCTGCGAATTGACACTCAAGGCAGAAGGGTATAGAATGGACTTCTGGCCAACGTGATTGGAGGCGCAGCATGGTTGACGAGAAACTTAGCAGGCATCTCGACCTTCTTAAAGAACTGATTTTCACGCCGGGAGTTTCCGGCTGGGAAGACCCCATCCGTGACAAGATCAGGGGCAAGGTTTCGAAGTTCGGCAGCACCAAGGTTGACGCCATGGGGAATCTCATCCTCACCCTCGGCAAAGGCGAGAAGCATGCCGTCTTCGTTGCGCACATGGACGAGATAGGGCTGGTGGTACGGCACATCGAGGACAGCGGTTATCTGAGAGTGAGAGCCGTCGGGGGTATCGATGAACGGGTACTGGTCGGGAGAGTCGTTGACATCTATCCCGAAGGAAGGCGCGAGCCTGTTCCCGGCGTGATTGGGATCAAGCCGCCGCACCTCATGAAGGACCGAACGAAGGAGATGTCTGAGGTCGTGAAGATCGAAGACATCTTGGTGGATCTGGGAACAAGGTCGAGACGGGAGACGGAAGATCTCGGTATTTCGAAGCTGACCCCGATAATCTTGAGAAAGCACTTCTGCATGCTCGCCAATGGCCTGGTTGCCAGCCGGGGTTTTGACGATAGACTGGGCTGTGCCGCGTTGATAGAAGCCCTCGAATTGATAGAAATCGATGCCCTCAATCTCAGGGTGTCCTTTGCATGGTCGGTCCAGGAGGAACTCGGCCTCAGGGGTGCCGAGGTGCTCGGGAATACGTTGAGGCCTGACTTTGCGATCGCTGTTGATTCCTGTACGACGGGTGATTCTCCGCAGGTTGAATTTCATCTTTCCGCAGTGAGGCCGGGCGATGGCCCTGTCTTGAGGATGCTCGACCGATTGGCCTTCGCTTCAAGAACGCTGATGAAGCAGATTAGCGAGGCGGCTGCCGGGGAAGGCATCCCCCTGCAAGTCGCCGTGACCGGCGGAGCGACCGATGGGGCCGCACTCCAGACTCTCGGCGCAGCAATGATGGCCCTGGCAGTCCCTGTTCGATATGTTCACTCACCCACCGAAGTAATGAGTCTTCGGGACTATGACCATCTTGTGAAGCTGATTGCCACGATCGTAAAGCATATCGGCAAATGGTCTCCGGCCTATGAATGAAAGCCTGATCACAATCCGATAGGCACTTGCCGCACCCATGAATGCGCCCGGCACACCCACCCATCCAGGCAAGGGCCAGACCTCCCGCAGGGTGGTAGGAGTCAGGGGGCATGATGTCTGCTCCGAATCCCCAGAGGACAGAAATCGTGCTTCCGGAATCGCCCAGAATGTGATAAAATAAGTGTATATTCGGGGGGGCTGACGTCGGGGACTAGGAGCGGTCCGCCCTTGGGAATGGAATACCCTGGAAGAGACAGAACGTGAAACCTATGATGAAATCAGCGCAATTCCTTCTGGTGCTTGTCGTTTTTGTGAGCGCCTACCCCGCGACCGCAAGCAATCTTCCCACGGAACCTGTCTATCCCACTGGGTGTGCCTGGCACGCCCCGGAGGACCCATTCAATGTCCAGATCATGCCCAGCAGGCAATGGGGCGTTGTTCCCTTCGGAGTTGACTTCAGGCTCAGCACAGTGGCAGGCAGTGATTCGCTCATCGAAGCATACTGGGATCTCAACGGTGACGGCCTGGTCGACACGAAAGGCATGACTCCATCGTGCGTATTTGCCGAGGCTGTCGATTATGAAGTCACAGCCCAGATCCAAACGGCCGCCCACGGGACCCTCACAAGATCGGTCACCATCGCAGGCCAGTCCGCCTTGATGACGCTCACTTTCGATGACGGCCATGAAACGGTTTATAGCGCCGCTCTCCCGTTGCTCGAGAGCAAGGGTGTCACGGCTACTGCCTACATAGTACCAAGCTGGATCAATTGGGGCTTTTACATGTCATGGGATCAGGTCAGTGCACTCCAGGAAGCCGGGTGGGATATCGGCAGTCACAGTATGACACACAAGGCTCTGAGCCAGGTAGACAGCGTGACATTGCACTATGAACTCAGCCAGTCGAAGGCCGAACTGCAGGCAAGAGGGTTCCCGGCCAAGCACCTCTCTCTGCCTTACGGAGCCTGCAGTTATCCGGTGATTGAGGCTTCTAAGCTATACTACGAATCCTGCCGTGGATGGCAAGGCTCCAATCCACGGATCGAACAGGTGGACCCATATCTCTTGAAATGGGATGTGACCGCAGGCTCAAGACCTTTCAACTACTACAAGCAGCGGATGGATAGCGTCATGGCGTACGGCGGGTGGTACATTCTTAACAACCACATCGTCGTCGATGACTGCACCGGCCTGCCCACATGCGTTGATCGGGAGATGCTTGCTGACGTGATCGATTATGCTCTCGAGCATCGCATGAAAATCCTGAACATAGACGAGGCCCTCTCATCGCGGTTTCTTGGCAATAGCCAGTCTGATGATTTCCCGAGAAAGGACCTGTACTCATCAGGCGGCCTCAATCTGGTTCTGGATGAAGCCTGTGTGTCCATACTTCCAGCGACCGTGAGGTTCACCGTGGACGGTGATATGCCGGCTCAAGTAAGCATATACGATGTCAGCGGACGAGTAGTCCGGAACCTCGTTAACCTCGAGCATGCCAAAGGTGATCACGCCGTGGTCTGGAATGGGGAAAACCAGTACGGTACTCCGGTTGCAAGCGGGTTCTACTTCTGCGTCCTCAGGGCAGGCCAGACCAGGCACCTCACCAAGAAACTAGTGCTTCTCAGATAGCCTCCCCTGTACACTTGTCTGGTCACGTCTGCCTCTGTGCGCCTCCTTCGCCGTGTCCATCCTCATAAGCCGTTGTTCCAGCAGCGAGAAGATCCTCTAGGTCAGGAGCCTATCTGCGGCATGTGCCGATAATTCAGGAAGGACGTCGCCCTCAGGTTTGTCCGAGCTGCTTTACTGTGCGCTCCTCCCTCCCCCAGTTTTCTCTGACGTCAACTTTGAGCTCAAGAAAGACTTCCTTTCCGACGAAGCCTTCGATTTCGGCCCTCGCAGCCTTCCCGAGTCTCTTGATCGCTTCGCCGCGTTTGCCGATCAAGATCCCTTTCTGGCTCGCCTTCTCACAGACCACAATCGCTCTTACATAGTCCTTGCCGCTCGCCCGCTCCTTGTACTCGTCGACTACGACCGCAACCGAGTACGGGATCTCGTCCCCGAACTGTTCGAATACCTTCTGCCTTATGATTTCACCGACAAAAAACCTCTGCGGCCGATCAGTGACCTCACCCGGAGGATAGAAAGGAGGCTGGTGTGGCAGGTTGGAGATGATCAGGTCTTTGAGAAGCGCAAGCCCGTCGTCCTTCAGGGCCGAGATTGGAACGATCTCAGCAAAGGGATACAGACTCCGGTAGAACTCGATCAAGGGCAAGAGGTCGGATTTCCTCACCAAGTCTATTTTATTGATGGCCAGAACGGCCTTCTTATTGCCACGCCTGAGATGTGTGAGGATTCCCGTTTCTCCATTGAGATCATCCTCGCGGGGCCCGGTGAGAAGCAAGACCAGGTCCGCTTCCTCAATCACCGACCAGGCAGTCTTCACCATGAGTTTCTGGAGAGCATACTTGGGAACCATTAAGCCAGGGCTATCCAGGAAGATGATCTGGTACGTATCCCCACTCAGTATCCCAAGCAGCTTGTGCCGTGTGGTTTGCGGCTTGCGTGATATTATGGAAAGCGGATAGCTTACGAGCTTGTTAACCAGGGTTGACTTGCCGACATTGGGTCTCCCTGCTACCGCGACATATCCGCAAACGAAGTCTTCCATGAGATACTATATCCTCCCTGCATGCGGTCTGCGTCCAAAGTAGTACCTGACCCCGAACCCGCCGTTCACCAGGAAATCGGTCTCCGGTGCCAGATCCAACAGAGGAGCGATCTCGAAAAAGAAATCCAGGTGCGACTTCGCAAAGAGGTAGGTGATTCCCAGAGGTATACGAACCCCTACTCTGTCGTCATTCTCTTCCAGCTTGATCCTTCCACCCAGACCATAGTAGAAAAGCAATCCCCCCACATTGATCTCGGGCGGACCGGGATTGTGCACAAGATAGTCAGCATGGACACTGAGCGCGGCATCATCCACAAACGACCAGGCCGCGCCAAGATCAAAGGCATGTCCATGACCCAACCATTGTTTGATGGTAAGGCCCGTGGGCTCGCCCACCATGATGCCGACACCAATTGGCCCAGCAACAGCCGCTGAAAGACTTCCGCAAACCAACGCCACCAATCCCATAATCACGACCAGCCACCTCATCCCGAACCTCCTTGCTGTTTACTCTGACACCACCCCACGGCTTCCACACAGCGACTATGATCTTCTTGTCTCAGCGCCTTGTCAAGGAGACATTGTCGTCGATCAGTCGGAGGAAGAGTCCGCAAATCCGGTGACTCCCTGTTCCTAACCCAGGCTACCTAGGCTGCGGAATCGGGGCGCCGGACCTTACACGAAACCCGGCCAATAAATGGGGTTGCCGACACATCGTGAATTGGGTAGACTCTGGCATTACCCATGTGGAAAGGAGAGAAACATGAAGACAGGGATTTTGTTTGTGGTTCTTGCGGGTCTCGTGCTCGCGGCCGGCCTCGCGGCAGCGGCAGATTTTCAGGCCATTCCTGAGGCTCAGAAGCACCTTTACAGATTCGACCTCAAGAAGAATTTCTACGCGGATGATGCCGCTTTCGAGGCAGATCTCGCGGCCCTGACCGCAGATATCGGGAACCTCGAGGCTCTCAAGGGTCACGTTGCGGAATCAGCCGAGAACCTTTACCGGGCATACTATCTCAACGAGAAGACCATACCGGTGTGGTGGAAGCTCTGGGTCTATGCCAACCTGAGATACTCGGTCAACACCGACGATTTCACCTTGTTCGAGAAGATCGAGAAAGTCTCCGGCGATCTCGACGGCAGGATACAATTCATAAAGACAGAGACCCAGGCGATTGATGATGCCACCCTCCAGAGGTATTTCAGGGAGAAGCCTGACCTCGAGACCTATGCCTTCGCCATAGAGGAGACCAGAAGGTATCGCCCTCACACCTTATCGCTTAAGGAGGAGGAGCTCCTTGCCACCTTGTCTCCATACCTCGGCAGCTGGTCTGAGAGGTTGTATCAGATGTGCGTCGATCGCACGAATTTCCCCAAGATCCCCGTGGATGGGGAGACGCTCGACGTCAATCTGAATTACTCAGCCCTGATAAACCTCAACGACAGAAACATCAGGAAAGAGACCTGGGAGGGCTACTTCCACAGTATGGCCACTCATCGCGACCTCTACGGGTTCGAACTCATAAAGGCAGTGGACACAAGGAACAAGCTTGCTAGTCTCAGGGGCTACAGGAACTATCCGGACTCAAGGTTCTTTGATATTTATCTCCCCTATGAGGACGTCTCGAATTTCTTTGATGAGATCGCAAACCATGCCCAGCTGAGGAAGGAATACGAGAAGATCAGACAGGCAAGAATCAAAGCGCAGACCGGCTATGACACAGTCTATGTCTGGGACAGGCAGGTGCAGGCCAAGGACTTCGTCAAGCCTCGGTTCGACATAGCCCAGGCAAGCGATATTATAAAAGTGGCTACCGCTCGATTCGGCCAGGAATATCAGGAGGGGCTCAACTATCTTCTGGATCCCACCCACGGCCGCCTTGACATAGTGTCCGGTCCCAAGCGCAGTCCCGGGATGTTTGCCTCAGGATATCCAGGAGCACCTTATCAATTCTTCTCACAGACGTACAACGGTTACCTTAATGAAATCACGGGGCTGGCTCACGAAAGCGGGCATGCGATACACCACACGATGCAGTTTAATTCGGGCGCAAGGCCAATCTACGCGGACGGGCCTCGTTATGTCACCGAGGCAATAGCGGGCACAAATGAGATGCTGGTCGGCTACAGCCTCTATTACAAGGAAAAGGATCTTGAGAAGAAGGCTTACTATCTCGAGCAGTTCCTCGAGAACACCCTGGGCCTTCTGACAAACAACATGTACGCCAATCTTGAGCTCAAGATTTACGAAGCTGTGGAGAAGGGGGCGCTGAAGAATGCTGATGATCTTGACGCCCTCACGTGGAAGATGGTGACCCCATACAGCATCTACTATGAGAGCTATCCCGAATACAAGGGCATGTGGCATGACATACATCACTACTATGATGTGCCGATGTACAATGTCAACTACGTTTACGCCCAGGCTATCTCGATGGTGTTGTTTGACAGGATCTTGAACCGGAGAGATTTCGTCGGCAAGTATGTCAGCCTCTTGCGTGCTGATTTTGACAGACCCGCTCCCGAGATCCTGAAGGAAACCACAGGCGTGGACATCCATGACCCGGCGATCCTGGCTTCGGGCTTTGATTTCCTCGAGCAGAAGACTCTGGAGCTTAGGTCGCTTTACGAGAAGTTGGACAAGAAGCGGAAGTAGCCGGCCGGCTACTCAGTCGGCAATATCGGAGAAGTCATAGGGCCGGCATCGGGCTTTGCAGATCAGAGTTCGGTGGCCGGCCTTGGTTATGGGTCGGATCACCTGCGAGACGCAGCGGGCTCGGCGCCTGGCAATTTTAGTTAACAGGGCAGGTTCATAGAGAGCATAGGCGGATATGGTTAGATGGTCTGCATCGCTCAAAGTTGTGGTGCCGGGAGGGGGACTTGAACCCCCACGGGCGAACCCATACGCCCCTCAAACGTACGTGTCTACCAGTTCCACCATCCCGGCACGTACGCTGGATTGCGCCTTAAACATATATGAACCAGACCAGACAGTCAACACCGGTCTCACTCTCATCACCCGAACTATCCGTTGCTCGCTACTGGCCCTGTGGCAGACCCTGAGATTGGCCCTCACCTACCGGAGCCTCTACCGGCGGACGCCCACCCCTCTCACCCAGCACACTCTTGGCCCTGCCCGCCTTCGGCAGCAGGCTCAAGGTGATGGACGTGAGCATGAAGAGAACCGCAAGCACTCCTGTGGCCTTGGCAAGCACTCCACCGAAACCCTTCCCACCGAAAACTGACTCTCCACCACCCCCACCGAAGACACTCGCCAAACCCGTGCCCCTGCCTGTCTGGAGCAACACCACAATGATGAGGCCGGCGCAGATGAGAATATGAAACGCCGTCATAACACCTAACATTACTTCTTATCTCCTCCCATTCTGAAAGACAAGATCTTCACGAAACCCGTTGTCTCAAGGCTTGCCCCTCCGACAAGCGCACCATCGATGTCGGGTTGTGCCATGAGCGCACTAATATTCTCAGATTTTACACTTCCACCATACTGGATTCTCGTTCGTAAAGCAACCTCTAATCCAAAGAGATCGATCAGAATGTTGCGGATGAACGCATGAACCTCTTGAGCCTGCTCGGCAGTGGCGGTCTTTCCGGTGCCGATCGCCCAGACAGGCTCATAGGCGATCACGGTCTTGAGCATTTCTTCCGCGACCACACCCCTCAGCGAACCCAGCACCTGACTCCTCACCACATCCTTTGTGGTACCGGCCTCCCGCTCCTCAAGCCGTTCCCCCACGCACACGATTGGAGAAATGTCGTTGCGAAGCAGCGCTTTGGCCTTCCTGGAAACAGCGTCGTCGGTCTCTCCGAAATAGGTTCGTCTCTCCGAGTGGCCGACGATGGTGTATTCGCAGCCCAGATCCTTAAGCATCCGGGGCGACACCTCTCCCGTGAAGGCACCCTCATCCTCCCAGAAGCAATCCTGGGCACCGAGCTTCACCTTGCTTGTCTTTATGACCTCGCTCACAACAAGAAGGGAACCGAAGGGTGGGCATAGGACGACGTCCACGTCGTCCGTAAGGTTGAGGCTTGCGTTCTTTATGTCGAGGGCGAGCTTTCGGGCCTCCCCCGTAGTCTTGTACATCTTCCAGTTGCCTGCGATTATGGGCCTCCTGACCTCAAGCTTCAAGGGCGCGCCTCCTTCTTGGAAAGGGCAAGGATGCCAGGGAGCTCCTTGCCTTCAACAAACTCAAGCGATGCCCCACCTCCAGTCGATATGTGCGTGACCCTGTCGATGACGCCTGCTCTTGCCACGGCACTTGCCGTGTCACCACCACCGATCACAGAGATGGCGCCATTCTGGGAAGCATTGGCTACCGCCTTGGCCACTTCAAAAGTGCCGCGCGCGAAAGCCTCGATCTCGAACACGCCGAGAGGTCCATTCCAGAAGATGGTGCGCGCTTTCTCGATCTCCTCGCAGAATCTGAGAATCGTCCTATCGCCAACGTCCACTATGGCAAAGCCCTCAGAAATTCGCGAAACCCTTTCAACTGATGCCCCGGCTTCTACTTTACTCGCGGCAACAAAATCAATGGGAAGCACCAAAGCGACGTTCTCGGATTCTGCCAGCTTCATGATTTCCCGTGCGGCGCCGAGCGAGCCGTCCTCGACCAGGGAATTAGCGACATCGAAACCCTGCGCTTTGAGGAAGGTGTTGGCCATACCGCCCCCAATCAGCATGCAGTCAATCCTGCCGAGCAGGTTCTTGAGAACATCAATCTTGTCGGAGATCTTGGCGCCCCCGAGGATCGCCACGAAGGGCCTGTCGGGGTTCGCCAGGAGCTTTCCAAGAAACTCTATCTCCTTCTCCATCAGGAAGCCGGCGACAGCGGGCCTCAAGAGCCTCGCTACGCCCTCAGTGGATGCATGCGCTCTGTGAGCGGTTCCGAAGGCATCGTCGACATAAACTTCCGCCAGCGAGGCGAGAGCCCGAGAAAACGCGGGATCGTTGGCTTCCTCTTCCGCGTGGAACCTCAGGTTCTCGAGCAGAAGCACCTCTCCCTCAGGAAGCGAATGTGCCATCCTGAGAACATCCTCGCCGACAGAGTCGGGTGCGAGATGCACTTTTGCCTTGACGAGACCCTGGAGGACATCCCTTACGGGTTTCATCGAAAACTCGGCAGCCGGCTTGCCTTTCGGCCTTCCGAGATGGGATGCGAGGATCGGCCGGCCGCCCCTGCCAAGAATGTACTCGATCGTTGGAAGGGCCGATCTTATCCTGAAATCATCCGCGACCCTGCCGTCTTTGCCCAGAGGGACATTAAAGTCAACCCTTATGAGGGCTCGCTTCCCGGAGAATTCCACGTCCCTCACAGTCATTATATTCTCGAAATATGGCGTGCTCGTCATATCCTCATTTCTTGGCAATCAGCTTCATCATGTCGACCATCCGGTTGGCATAGCCCCATTCGTTATCGTACCATGCAAACACCTTTACCAGCGTGCCCCCCACAACATCCGTGAGAAGGGAATCAAGAATTGCGGAATGGGGATTGCCGATAATGTCCGATGAAACTATCTCGGCTTCCGAGTATTCCAGGTAACCCTTCAAGGGCCCACCCTCGCTTGCTTTCTTGAAGGCCGCATTGACCTCATCCTTCGTGGTGGGTTTCGATACATCGACGGCAATATCGCAGATAGACCCATCCGGAACGGGAACTCTGAGGCAGACAGCTCCCAGCTTACCCTTGAGCTCGGGAATCACGAGCCCGATCGCCTTGGCCGCACCTGTGGAGGTCGGAATTATCGACGTGAATGCTGAGCGGGCCCTCCTCAAGTCCTTGTGCGGAAAATCGAGGATCCGCTGATCGTTGGTGAAAGCGTGAATGGTGGTCATCTCGCCGCGAACAATGCCAAAGGCGTCGTTGAGAATCTTGACGATCGGGGCAAAGCAGTTGGTTGTACATGAGGCCGTGGAGACCACAAAGTGTTTTGAAGCATCAAACCTGTGGTCATTGACTCCCATGACTATCGTGAGATCCTCCTCACGCGGACTCTTGAAGGGCGCCGACACAATGACTCTCCGAGCACCCGCCTTGATATGCATTTCAGCGTCCTCAGGCTTCGTGAACTTCCCGCTCGCTTCGATCACAACATCGATCTTGAGACCAACCCACGGGAGTTTCGAAGGGTCCTTCTCGCTGGATACCTTGACCTCTTTTCCGTCCACGCGAATGGCACCGTCGGCAGCGCGAACCTCGTGTGGCCATGTGCGGTGCACGCTGTCAAACTTCAAGAGATGGGCGAGTGTCTTCGCATCTGTCAAATCGTTGATCGCGACGAATTCGAAATCAGGGTTGCCGAACCCCAATCTCAATACCAGTCGCCCGATTCTTCCGAACCCGTTGATTGCCACCCTTATTGGCATCGTAAGTCCTCCCTTGCCGACCGTTGAGTGCTCACTGCTAAGCTTTTCCGGCACTGCCGAAAAGCTCCATCTTGCGTTTCACCACGTCTTTGATTGCCTTCCGAGCTTCGCCCATGATCTTACGCGGATCAAAAACCTCCGGCTTCTCCGCAAGGAGCTCGCGCACCGCTCCGGTGAAAGCAAGCCGGAGATCAGTGTCGATGTTTATCTTTGAGATGCCTCTGGCTATCGCGGCCTTGAGCGCTTCCTCGGGAACCCCTTTTGCTCCAGGCAGCTTCGCCCCGTACCTCGCCGCTCTCGCCAGGACATCCTCAGGAACCGAAGACGCTCCGTGGAGCACCAACGGTATCGAAACCTTCTGGCTGATTCTCGAGAGTCTTTCCAGGTCGAGACTCGGGTTGCCCTTGAACTTGTAGGCACCGTGAGATGTTCCGATAGCTATGGCAAGCGAGTCGCAGCCTGTCCTTTCGGTAAACTCGCGCGCCTGGTCGGGATCGGTCAGAAAGGCGTCCCTCTCTTCAACCTTCACCTTGTCCTCAATCCCGCCCAGCCTTCCAAGTTCAGCCTCGACCGGGACGCCAGCCATGTGCGCGATCTCGACAACATGCGATGTCGCTGCAACATTCGCTGCATATTCAAGCTTGGAGGCGTCAATCATGACGGAGGTCCAGCCGTGCCTTATGCACCTGACCACTACAGAGATATCTGCACCATGGTCGAGGTGAAGCGCTGCCTTCACTCTGAAATACTCGGAGAGATGCTTGACGGTGCTTAAGAGATTGTCATAGCCTGCGTATTCGATTGCCGATTCTGATGTCGCAATCATGACCGGAGAGCCAAGCTCTCGCGCAGCTTCGAATATGGCCTGAGACATTTCCAGATTGCTCGTGTTGAATGCACCGACAGCGTACCCTTCTTCCCTAGCCGGAATCAGTATGTCCTTAGCCGAAACAAGTGCCATGGCGGTCCTCCATGCTTAGCCAAAGAAGAGCGAGGCTATGTCGTAGAGTTCCTTGTCAACCTTCTTAAGCTGCAATGCCTCCTGCATCCCCACGGATACGATCTTATTGCCCTTGAGGGCCACGATCTTACCAAACTCGCCATTCTCTATGAGTTCGCATGCCTTCACGCCGAACCTCGTGGCCAGAACGCGGTCAAATGCCGTCGGCGTCCCGCCTCGCTGCACATAACCCAGAACAGAAACCCTGGTTTCAAAACCTGTTCTCCGCTCTATCTCTCGGCCGAGCACATTGCCGATGCCGCCGAGCCTCACGTGCCCGAACTCATCAACCTGAGCGTCCTGGACGATAAGGTTGCCATCAGCATCCCCATCAGTCTGGAACTTCGCTCCCTCTGCCACCACAACGATCGAGAAGCTCTTACCCCGCTTCTGCCGCTGCTTGATCATGTCGCACACGTCCTCCACCTCAAACGGTTTCTCAGGAATCAGGATGACATCAGCCCCTCCGGCGATCCCTGCAAATACAGCGATCCAGCCCGTGTGCCTGCCCATGACCTCCACCACGATCACTCTGTGGTGAGACTCCGCAGTAGTGTGAAGCCTGTCGATGGCATCGGTCGCTATGTTGATCGCAGTATCGAACCCAAAGGTGTAGTCCGTGCCCGCAAGATCGTTATCGATTGTCTTGGGAACCCCGACGGTCTGCATGCCCATCTTGAAAAGCCTGTGTGCCACGCCTATGGTGTCTTCACCGCCGATCGCCACAGTGGCGTCGATTCCTAGCTTCTTGGCGTTCTCGATTATTGCCTCAGGCTGGCCCTCCTGCTTGAACGGGTTGGTTCGACTCGTTCCGAGGATGGTGCCGCCCTTGGGAAGAATGCCCGAAACTCTCTCGAGACTCAAGGGCTCGAACTGGTTCGCTATGTACCCGGCCCAACCGTTCCTTATCCCATAGACTTCCCAGCCATATTGCACGATGGACTTCCTCACAACACCCCTTATCACCGCATTCAGGCCGGGACAGTCTCCCCCGCCAGTGAGTACGCCGATCCTCATTCTGATCCAACCTCCTTAGATGCTCTTACGGAAACACAACCGAAGGCTTGATACGGAAGGAATCTAAGTCAGGACATTCCGGGCTGTCAAGGCATTTCGCCGAGGCCCGCGCCTCTCAGGGATTGATGCTTCAGGGGTTCGTGCCTACCAGTCTGCGCATCGCCTGGCCGGCCGCCTGTTGTTCCGCCTCTTTCTTGCTGCGCCCGGTGCCGGAACCATGAGCCTTGCCATGCACAAGGACCTCCACATGAAAGATCTTTCTGTGCTCGGGGCCCATCCTCTTCACTACCTTGTATTGAGGATGGGTTTTGAACCGGGCCTGGCAGATCTCCTGAAGCCCGCTCTTGTAATCGATGTGAGTATGCTCTCGGGAGCTGTAAGTGGCCGGTCCAACGATGTTGTCCTGGACAAAGCGGAAGGCAGATCCATAGCCGCCATCCAAGTAGATCGCTCCTATCACAGCTTCAAGCGCATCCGCACTGAGGCTCAAGAGCGCCCTCTCATCTTCCTTGATCTCATCCCGTGCGTATTTGAGGAAATTGAGAATCCCGAGCTCGAGGCCGATCCTGCCAAGGACATTCTTGTTGACCACACTCGATCTTGCTTTGGTCAGAGTCCCTTCGTCTGCATCAGACATCGAACGGAAGAGGCTGTCAGTAGCGACCAGTCCCAGGACGGAGTCACCCAGAAATTCAAGTCTCTCATTAGAGATCATGGCAGCATCCGCGCTCAGACTGGATCTGTGCGTCAGGGCAATCTCAAGCAGGGTCGGATCTTTGAATCTCACGCCGAATTTCGTGGCAAAGGCGGAGAGGGCTACACTGCCGCTATAGCGTGGCCGCCACCACGCACACCTTGAAAGCAACTGCTCAAACCATCTTGTCTGCAAATCCCTGGGCTATCGCTCCTCGTATGCTTTAACGATGATAGAGACATTGTGCCCGCCAAACCCAAAGGAATTGCTGAGGGCTGTCCGGACAGCCGCCTTCCTCGCCAGATTGGGCACGTAGTCGAGATCACAATCCGGATCCGGGTTTTCGAGATTGATGGTCGGGTGAATCTCGCCATCCCTGATTGAAAGGATACAGGCTATGAGTTCAACCGCTCCCGCCGCACCAAGCAGGTGCCCGATCATCGACTTGGTTGAGGTGACTGGAATCTTGTATGCATGCTGTTTGAATACTGATTTTATGGCGACCGTTTCGATCCTGTCGTTATACTGGGTTGATGTGCCATGAGCATTGATATAGCCAATGTCACCGGGGCCGAGGCCCGCGTCCTTCATGGCGAGGGTCATACACCTTGCTGCTCCCTCACCTTCAGGGTCGGGTGCAGTCATGTGATGGGCATCGGCTGACATGCCGTAGCCCACCATCTCTGCATAGATCCGGGCACCCCTGGCCTTCGCGTGCTCCAGGGCTTCCATGACCACGATGCCCGCCCCCTCACCAAGCACAAAACCATCCCGGTCTCTGTCGAAAGGCCGGCTTGCCCTTGCAGGCTCGTCGTTTCTCTTTGAAAGCGCCTTCATTGAGGAAAAACCTGCCACCGTCATCGGAGTCACTGCGGCCTCCGAGCCGCCTGCCACCATCACATCGGCATTACCGTTCTGGAGAATGCGGAATGCCTCGCCGACCGCGTGAGCGCCTGATGCACAGGCAGAAACCGTGGCGAAGTTGGGCCCCTTGAGTCTGTTACGCATCGAGACAATCCCCGCCGCCATATCGACGATCATCATGGGCACGAAGTACGGGCTCACCCTGGAAGGCCCCTTGGACATGAGGTTCGTGTGCTGGGTCTCAAGGGTGCCTATGCCGCCGACGCCTGAGCCTGTGACCACTCCGATCCTCGAAAGGTCTTCCTTGACGAAATCGAGGGCAGCGTCTGCAATCGCCATATCCGAGGCGACGACGGCAAGCTGCACGAAGCGGTCCATCTTCCGTGCCTCCACCTTGTCGATCGTATCCTCAGGATTGAAGCTCTTGACCTCGCCGGCTATCTGGGCGGCGAAGTCCGTGACATCGAAGTGTGTGATCCTGGCTATGCCGCTCCTGCCTGCCACGCAATTCTTCCAGAACTCATCCACCGAAAGTCCGATGGGCGTGATCGCACCCATCCCTGTGATTACTACTCTTCTCTGCTTCATATTCGGTGAATCCAAACGACCCCACCCCTCCGGTGCTATTTTCCCTTCTCGGCGAGCTTCTTCTCTATGTATGCGATGGCGTCCTTGACTGTCTGGATCTTCTCGGCCTCCTCATCCTCAATTTCCACGCCGAAGACTTCTTCAAGCTCCATCATCAGCTCGACGGTACTCAAAGAGTCTGCTCCAAGATCGTTTCTGAATGAAGCCTCCGGTGTGACCTTATCCTCACTGGTGCCAAGCTTCTCCATGATAATCTCTCTTACCTTAACTTCTACGTCAGTCATTCTTCTGACCTCCTCTCAATCTACATGACCATTCCACCGTCAACCTGTATCACTTGACCAGTAATGTAGTTTGCATCATCTGACACAAGAAAAGCAACAAGATTGGCAACGTCGTCCACGCTGCCGAGTCTTCCCAAGGGAATCATGGAGATGAGGGTCTCCCGTGCTTTCTCGGGGATCGCCCTTGTCATCTCGGTATCTATGAAACCCGGAGCGATCGCGTTGACTGTCACCCCGCGGGATGCCAGTTCCTTGGCCAGAGACTTGGTGAGGCCCACCAGACCTGCTTTCGACGCGGAGTAGTTGGCCTGGCCTGCATTGCCCATCAGGCCCACCACTGACGATATGTTGACGATTCGGCCGGCGCGCTGTTTCAAGAAATGCCTGGATGCAACGCGGCAGCAATTGAAGGCTCCCGTGAGATTTACGCTGAGGACGGCATTCCAGTCATCGTCAGACATCCGCATGATGAGGCTGTCCCTGGTTATGCCCGCGTTATTGATGAGGATATGAACCCCACCCAGGGCGGCGAGCACCTCGCCGAACATCCTTTCAACATCGGCAGGCTTACGTACATCACATACCACAGCGCTGGATTTTGGCCCAAGACCTGCCACATCCTTAGCTGTGGCGGCGGCATCTTCCTCACGCACGTCAACCACGCAGACGGCGGCGCCGCGGCGAGCAAGCCTCAAAGATATCGCCCGGCCGATGCCGCGCCCACCACCCGTCACGATAGCGCACTTGCCGTCAAGATCTGTCAAGTCCGTACCCCTTGAAGAAAAGCCTCTACGCTTTTGAGGTCAGTGCAGGAGACACATTGGGCCTCCGGAGCGATTCGCTTCACAAGCCCACAAAGGATATTTCCAGGACCGACCTCGACGAAGGAACCTACTCCTTCGTCTGCCATATATCTGACCGATTGCTGCCACAGGACGGGACTCGTGAGCTGGCGCTCTAGGAGGCTCATGATTTCCTGCGGTTCCCTCACGCTTTTCCCAGTTACATTCGAGACAACGGGAATGCGCGCTTTCGAAAAGGAAGTCGCCCTAAGGGCTTGTGCCAGGCCTTCCTCGGCCGTCTTCATGAGAGGCGAATGAAATGCTCCACTGACGTTCAAACGGATTGCCCGCTTGGCACCCAATGATGGCGCGACCCCCACTGCGTGATCGACGGCGCTCACCTCCCCCGAAATGACGATCTGGACCGGGGAATTGTAATTGGCTGCGGCAAGGATACCCGCCTTACCCCCTTCGTCCAAGAGGTGCTCGATCGCCGCCTCCGGCATGCCCATGATGGCTGCCATCGTCCCGGGCCTCTCGAGTCCACTCGCATACATAGCCTCGGCTCTCACCCTCACGAGCCGCAAAGCATCCTCGAAGGCGAGTGAACCGCTCGCGACAAGCGCGGCATACTCACCCACGCTATGGCCGGCAACATAATCCGGCCCAGGGGACTTGCCTTCCAGCATCCGCCACACGGCAACACTGTGGACCATAATTGCAGGCTGGGTGTAGCGCGTCTCCCTGAGCTTCTCCTCAGGCCCAGAAAAACAGATCGAGGCCAGATCGAAGCCGAGGACTCTGTTGGCTATCTCGAAAGTCTCCCTTGCAGCCGGAAAAGTCTCGAAGAGATCCTTTCCCATCCCAACATACTGTGATCCCTGTCCGGGAAACAACCACGCCGACTTAGCCATCTTTCACCATCTCATCAGAACAGCGGCCCACGTCAGGCCACCCCCGAAGGACACCATCTCGATCAGCATCCCCTCTCTGAGAACGCCCTTGCGTTTGGCTTCGTCGAGAGCAATCGGAATGGATGCAGCAGAGGTGTTGCCGTATTCAGCAATGTTGATTATCACCTTGTCCTTTGAAGCCTTGATTCTGTCTGCGGTTGCATCAATGATTCTCAGGTTGGCCTGGTGTGGCACCAGCAGGTCGAGTTCATCTCCACTGTAACCTGCTTCGGCCAGGACCTCGACTGCTGCGCTCGCCATGGCTTTGACAGCGGCCTTGAAGAGCTTGTTGCCTTCCATCTTCACATAGTGGAGCCCCTTCCTCAGCGTCTCTTCACTCGAGGGCATCCGCGAGCCCCCGGCAGGAAGCTCCAGGAGATCGCCCATCGAACCGTCGCTTTTCATCAGGGTCGCAATCAGGCCTCTCCCTTGGCCAACCTTGCCGACTACGGCTGCACCGGCTCCGTCACCAAAAAGGACGCAGGTGGCCCTGTCGGTCCAGTCGAGTATCTTGGTGAGGGTCTCGGCTCCAATCACAAGAACATACTTGTACGTGCCGGCCTTCACAAAATGCTCGGCGATCGAGAGTCCATAGAGAAAGCCGCTGCATGCGGCGCTGACGTCAAAGGCAAACGCTTTGGTCGCAGCGATTTCTTTCTGCACGATGCACGCCGTTGACGGGAAAAACTTGTCCGGCGTCGCGGTGGCAACAATGATCATGTCCAAATCTTCGGGCACCAGACCGGCGTCTGCAAGCGCTCTCATGGCAGCCTGCTTGGCGAGATCCGAGGTAGCGGTTTCGTCATCGGCTCTGTGCCTCTTTGAGATTCCTGTGCGTTCCTTGATCCATTCGTCAGTGGTATCAAGCATCTTTTCGAGATCGAGGTTGGTGAGCACGCCTTCAGGCACATATGAGCCTATCCCGAGTATGCCCACACCGCTAGGTTGTCTTTGAGATGCTGCCTTCACGAATGTTCAGCCTTTCCTTAATTGCGGATGTGACACCGTAGTTTATGAATCGCCGGGCTGCAAGCACCGCGTTCTTTATGGCCCTCGGCGACGAGCTCCCATGACAGATCATACAGACCCCATCGACTCCAAGAAGCGGAGCACTCCCGTATTCAGCATAATCGAAGGTTTCCCGCAGGCGTTTGAAGGCCGGCTTGAGGAGCAGCGCGCCAAGCTTTGCTCGCAGGTCGGCGGTGACCGATTGCTTCATTACGCCATAGACCATGTCAACGACGCTCTCGGCGAATTTGAGGACGATGTTGCCTACGAAGCCATCACATACCGTGACATCAACCGAGCCCGCGAAAATGTCTCTTCCCTCGACATTGCCCACGAAATTGAGTCCGCTTGCCTTGAGCAGATGATGGGCCTCCTGCATCACCACGGTTCCCTTGCTGCTCTCCTCCCCGATATTAAGCAGCCCAACCCGCGGCTCGGGCTTTCCAAGTGCGCACTCGGCGTAGCAGGTTCCCATGATGGCGTACTGCACGAGGTGTGACGGTTTGGCCTCGATGCTGGCTCCCACATCCAGGAGAATGCATCCGCCGGCTTTGGTCGGGACGTAGGTCGCAATGGCGGGTCTCTCCACACCCTTGATTCTTCCGAGGATTATGAGGGCGTTGGCAGCAACCGCACCCGTGTTGCCGGCGCTGATGAAACCCTGAACGTAGCCCTCACTGTGGAGTCTGAGGCCTACCGCGATCGAGGACTCCTTCTTCTTCCGTAGCGTGGCCGAGGGTTGCTCGTCCATGGCGACCACATCTCTGGCATCGACTATTTCGAAGCGCCTGGAAGAGACACCCAGACGGGCGATCTCGGAAGCAATTGCGTCTTGTCTCCCGACAAGCACGATGACAGCATCGGATCCGATCTCCGTCTCGGCTGCCAGCGCACCTTCGATCGTCACCGCAGGCGCCCGATCACCACCCATAGCATCCAGTGCTATTTTCAAGAAGTCCACCTCGTCTCGCTGAGGTCGAGTCTATCAGGTCTCCATGACCTTGCGGCCCTTGTAATAGCCACAGTGCGGACATACTCTGTGAGGGGCTACGACTTCGTCACACTTGGGACACCTGGCAAGCCCAGGGGCCGCGATCCTACTGTGGCTGCGCCTCTGCCTCTTCTTGGTTTTCGAGATTCTCCTTTTTGGTAGTGGCATGACTTTAACTCCTTTACTGCCAAATTGTTAACTGTGATTCTTCAAGTTCTTTAGAGCATCCCACCTCGACTCGCGGCGACTCCTCTGGCATGAACACTTGTCGCGATTGAGATTGGTCCCACATGTCGGACAGAGCCCCTTACATTCCTCCGCGCACAACGGCTTTATCGGGATACGGACCAGCAGCTCGCTTCTTATCTCGTCCGTGAGATCTATGTATTTTGATCCGCTAGGGACCCGTACCAGATTCTCATCCTCCTGGTCGCCTTCTCTACTACCTCCGCCTTCCTTGTCCTCACCCACGACCACCACCAGCCCGATCGGTCCTTCCAGGGTACATGAATACTCCTCGAGACACCTCGCGCATTCGAGGACGGCATTCATAGTGGCCCGTCCGGTCAGGAACAGGTTGTCACCGGTTCTGGTGATGTCCAGACTGACGGTTATGGGTGAGGCCAGACGGCCCCCTTCAAGATCTATGTCAAGCTCGGAGGCCTCTTCCTCCAGATCTTTGTGCGAATGCCCTTCCGGCAGTGAACCGACATCGAGTCTGATCATTATTCACTCCGCTATGTTAATTGACCGTGGGGAGCGTGTCAAGCCAATCAGGCCTTGGCGAGATAGGCATCTATCGCTCGTGCCGCTTTTCTGCCTGCACCCATGGCTAGTATGACTGTTGCAGCTCCGGTGACGATATCACCACCTGCGAATACACCTTCCAGGCTTGTCTGCCCCGTCGCATCGTCGGCGATTATATTACCCCACTTGGTCGTTTTGAGGCCTTCAGTCGTTGAGGGCACAAGCGGATTCGGCCCTTGTCCGATCGCCATCACTACTATATCCACATCGGTCTTGAATTCCGAGCCTTCCACCGGAACCGGCCTACGGCGCCCACTGGCATCGGGTTCTCCCAACTCCATCCTTATGCATTCGATCTCAGTCACCCAACCCTTATCATTGCCGACGATCTTAACCGGATTCGTCAGCTCCCTCAAGATCATGCCTTCCTCAAGCGCATTCTCGATTTCCTCCTGCCTTGCAGGCATCTCAGCCTTTGATCGCCGGTAGATGCAGTAGACTTCCTCTGCCCCGAGCCTCATCGCCGTCCGCACTGAATCCATGGCAACATTGCCACCGCCTACCACTGCGACATGCTTTCCGACCTTGATCGGCGTATCATACCTGGGAAACAGGTAAGCTTTCATGAGGTTAGACCGCGTCAGGAATTCATTCGCCGAGTATACTCCATTAAGGTTCTCGCCGGCAATGTTCATGAAGTATGGAAGACCTGCGCCTGTCCCTATGAAGATGGCTTTGAAACCTTCCTTAAGGAGCTCGCCGATGGTGCGCGTCTTGCCAACAACGAAATTGGGCACAATCTTCACTCCCAGCTTCTCGATGTATTCAACTTCTCTTCGTACGATCTCCTTGGGAAGCCTGAATTCCGGTATTCCGTATACCAGCACCCCACCGGACTTGTGAAGAGCTTCGAAGACCGTGACCTCGTGCCCCATCCTGGCAAGATCACCTGCTAGTGTGAGTCCTGCAGGACCTGATCCGACCACTGCCACTCTCTTACCGGTGGAGGGAGGGAGCTCGGGGATCGCCATCTTTCCCGTTTTCATCTCGTAGTCAGCTGCGAATCTCTCGAGCCTCCCAATCGCAACCGGCTCCGATTTCACGCCAAGCACACACTGCTTCTCACATTGATCTTCCTGGGGACACACTCGGCCGCATATTGCCGGGAGGCTGTTCTTATCCCTCAGCTTGGCCACGGCCTGATCGAACTCGCGCCGGGCGATCAAGGAAACGAAGTCGGGGATCTCGATTTCGACGGGACAGCCGCTTACACAGGGCTTCTTCTTGCACCTAAGACACCTGTGCGCTTCCCTTACCGCCTGCTCGTCAGCATATCCGAGTGCAACCTCTTCGAAATTGTGACGCCTCGTCTGAGGGTCCTGCCTCGGCATGGGCTCGCGTTCGGCCCTTGCCTTAGGCCTCCCCTGCTGATCGTTCACTTCGAACATCCTCCGCACTTCTCTTGCTCGAACTTCTCCAGCGAGGATTTCTCTTCAGCACAGTATATCAACTGCCTCGAACAGAGCAGATCAAAATCGACTTCACCGGCGTCAAACTCGGGGCCGTCGACACAGGCGAACCTGGTCTTGCCTCCGACGCTGACGCGGCAGACCCCGCACATGCCAGTTCCATCAACCATGATGGGGTTGAGACTGACCTTGGCGGGAATGCCGCACTTCGATGTGACTTTGGCAAATGACCTCATCATTGGAACAGGGCCGATGCCTATCGCAAACTCAAATCTGTAGCCGTTCTGGATGAGGCGCTCAAGCTCCTGCGTGACGAAAGCCTTCTTGCCATAAGAGCCGTCGTCGGTGGTGACGTAAATCTCGTCACTCACAGCCGTCATCTCTTTCTCGAGGATCAAGAGATCTCTCGATCGAGCACCTATTATTGAGACCACATGGCTGCCCTTCTCTCTGAAGGCTCGCGTGATGGGGTAGACCGGTGCGACGCCGATCCCGCCTCCAACACATGCCACTTTTTCGAAGCGCTCTATGTGGGTCGGTCTTCCAAGGGGACCCACTAAGTCGAGGATCTTATCACCCGTCTCAAGCGTTCCCAGAAGACTTGTGGTCTTGCCGACTTCCTGAAATATGAGGGTGAGGCTACCCGTCGCACGATCAAAATCGGCGACGGTGAGCGGGATTCTCTCCCCCTCTTCGCAGACTCTCAAGACAACGAACTGGCCCGGCTCGACCTTGGAGGCGATTATTGGTGCGTCAACCACCAAGAGTTTCGTTGCCGGCGCCAGAACCTTCTTCTCTCTGATCTCGAACATGGTCTATGTCCCCCCGCCGTACTTCATGACCCCGACGATCCGCTCAGTGTCTATCGCTCTCATGAGTTCTTAGTCAGCCACAAGGGCGAAAACTCCGACCGGCGAGCCTTCGCGCGACATCTCACGATCATGGCCGGCACTGCCCTGCCCCGTCCCGGTCACACCCCCGACACACATCTTCTTTGCCGACATCACCGTGTGTCACTCGGGGTCCGTGAAGAAGAAGCTGACTTCATCGCGGGCGGTAGCAGCCGCGTCGGATGCGTGAACCGAATTCATCGTGAGATTCACGCCATAGGTCGCTCTTATCGTACCGGGCTGGGCCACCGCTGGATCCGTCGAACCGCAGACACGCCGCAAGCGCTTGATCGCATCCTCCCCCTCGACCACCACGACCACAATTCTGCCGGAACTCATATAGGTCACCAGTTTGTCGAAGAAGTCCTTGCCCCTGTGGACGTGATAGAAGTCGCCGGCGGTGCGCACGCTGAGTTGAGTCATTCTCATGGCACCGATCTTCAAGCCGTCGTCCTCAACCATTCCGATGATCTTCCCGATCAGACTTCTCTCCACAGCGTCTGGCTTAACGATGAAAAGCGTTCTTTCCACTCTTCTTACCCCCACTTAAAAAGGGTCCCGCCACTGAGACCCTTCCTCGATGCTGAGCCGAACCTCTTTCTACGTATAACATACGCCTGCTCGAGCCGCAACTTCATTTTCTGGCAAAGGCCCTTGATGACAAGAGCGGCAGACCTTCCAGCCTGCCGCCCTCTTCAATCTGAACCTTAAACTCGACTATCTCTTCTTCTTTGACGACTTCTTGACCTTCTTCGTCGCCTTCTTTGCCTTCTTCTTGGCGGCCATTTTCCGATAGCCCCCTTTCTCTGGTTTGTCCTCCTCAGCTCAGCCTCACCGCGACCTTAAGAGCTCACGAGGCATGAGCCGCTTTGGAGGAAGACCGATCACACTCCACACGAGATTCCACAACTATCGCAGCTTTTTGTCAAGCTTTTTAACTGATGTTTTCGTTTTTTTGCTGATTTTTTTCAGCGATCTCTTCGCGCCTCTTTTCCGAATTTTCTTCGCAGCTTCCTTGCCAGCTCTCTTCGCGAGTATCCGCATGACAAGTTCGCCGATCTCGCTCGGCGTCTTCGCGACCGGAACACCGACCGCCTCGAAGGCATCTATCTTCTCTTTCGCAGTCCCTGTCCCACCTGAGATTATGGCTCCCGCGTGACCCATCCGCTTTCCAGGCGGCGCCGTGATGCCCGCGATGAAAGCAACAACAGGCTTGGTCATATGTCTCTTTATGAATTTCGCAGCTTCCTCTTCATCGGTTCCGCCTATTTCGCCGATCAAGACCACCGCCTTGGTGTGCCCGTCCGCTTCGAACAAGGTCAGGGCGTCGATGAAGTTGGTGCCAATTATGGGATCGCCTCCGATGCCCATGCAAGTAGATTGCCCGATGCCGCGCTTGGTGAGTTGATAGACAACCTCGTAGGTCAAGGTGCCGCTCCGTGAAACAACACCCACCGATCCCCGCTTGTGGATTCTCCCCGGCATGATGCCCACCTTTGCCTCACCAGGAGTTATGACCCCGGGGCAGTTGGGACCTACCAGACGCGCCTTACTCTGTTTCAAGTAATCGACCAACTTGACCATCTCCAGAGTTGGAATGCCCTCGCTGATGCAGACTATCACCTCGATGCCGGCGTCGCATGCTTCGTAAATCGCATCTGCCGCCGCGAAGGAGGGAACGTATATCACAGATGCATTAGCGCCCGTCTTCTTGACCGCTTCTCGGACCGAATCAAAGACCGCGATGCCGTCCACCTTCTCCCCACCCTTGCCCGGCGTGACACCTGCAACGACCTTTGTGCCGTATTCCTTCATCTGAAGGGCATGGAACCTTCCATCTCGCCCGGTAATGCCCTGCACAACCACTCGCGTGTTCTTCCCGACCAGGACGCCCATTTACTCGCCCCCTCTGCTCAATCTTATTGCTTCCTTCACGCCTTCATCCATCGTGGTGACAGGCACGACCCTGACTTCGCGCAGAATCTCGCGCGCAATCTCCTCGTTGGTCCCCGTGAGCCTCACGACCACAGGCATATTTATTCTCATGTGTTCCAGGGCCTCAACGATGCCTTTGGCAACGTCGTCACACCTCGTGATTCCGCCGAATATATTGAAGAAAATCGCCTTTACGTTCTTATCAGAGAGAATTATCTCCATCGCTGCCGTGACCTTCTCCGGACTCGAGCTCCCGCCGATGTCGAGGAAGTTGGCAGGCTCCCCGCCGTAGTGCTTGATCATGTCCATGGTTGCCATCGCGAGACCTGCGCCGTTCACGATGCAGCCTATTGAGCCCTCCAGCTTGACGTAGCTCAGGCCCTTCTCTCTCGCCTTGGTCTCATAGGGATTCTCCGCATCGAGATCCCGCATCTTCTCGATCTCCGGTTGTCTCTCCAGGGCGTTGTCGTCGATGCTTATCTTGGCGTCGAGGGCGATCATGTCGCCTGCCGGGGTCCTCACGAACGGATTTATCTCAGCGAGCGAGGCGTCAACGGACGTGAAGACCCTGTAGAGCTTTTGGAGCACACCCGCCGTCTTCATGGCGAACTTCCGGTCACGCACGATCCTGAACGCCAGGTCCCTGGCCTGATAGGCCAGAAGTCCCCTCATCGGATCCACGATATACTTATAGATTTTCTCAGGACTCTCCCTGGCAACCTCCTCTATGTCCACTCCACCGGCTGCGCTCACCATGATCACGGGCTTCTGCGATTTCCTGTCAACGATTATGCCGAGATAGTACTCATCAGTGACGTCAACACATTCACCCACCATGACCTTCTTAACGGGCAGTCCCTTTATTGACATCGAGAGAATGTGGGACGCAACCCGGTAAGCCTCCTCGGGCGCTGAGGCGAACTTGATGCCGCCAGCCTTGCCCCGGCCGCCTACATGCACTTGTGCCTTTATGACCACTTTCTTCCCTATCTTCGCAGCGATTGCCCTGGCCTCCTCCGGACTCGCCGCCACCTCACCCATCTGAATCGGAATTCCAAACTTCGCGAAGATGTCCTTGGCCTGGTATTCGTGTAGTTTCAAGCTCTACCTCTCTTGCCTGAAGAAGTTCTTGAGGACAGACCTGATGCTTGGCCTTCCAATCTCGCTCAACTCATAGGTCACTTTCGCGACAGGCACATCGATGTCTATTATCGCGCTCAAGTCGGCAGGAGTGGCATTCACGACTGCATCGCAACGCGCCGCCTTAATGGTTGCTTCGAGGTCCTGCTTCTGCCCCTCGGTGTATCCCATCGCAGGAATGAGGTTCACGATCCGCGGATACCTCTTCAGAGTTTCCTTGAGCTCACCGACAGCAAACGGCCGCGGGTCAATGACCTTCCTGGCCTTGTACTTCTTGGCAGCAACTATGCCCGCACCGAGATTCATGTCGCCGTGCGTCAAGGTCGGGCCGTCCTCTATGACCAAGACCCGCTTGCCCCTGATCAGGTGCGGAGAATCGACCTCAATCGGCGAGGCTGCCCTTATCACCTCAGCCCGAGGGTTCAAGGAATCAATGATCCTGGCGACTTTGACGACGTTGCTACGCTTCGCAGTGTCAACCTTGTTTATGACGATGACGTCCGCCATGCGGAGGTTGGCTTCCCCCGGATGGCTTGTGGTCTGGTCATTCGGCCTGTGTGGGTCGACAACAACTATATGAATATCAGGTCTATAGAATGGGAGATCGTTGTTCCCACCATCCCAGACGATGACATCGGCTTCCTTTTCCGCCTGCTTCAATATCGCCCCATAGTCGACTCCAGCGTAAACGACCCTACCACTCTTGATATGAGGCTCGTACTCCTCTCTTTCTTCTATGGTGCAGTTGTGGAAATCCAGATCGGTTTCTTGCGCAAATCTCTGAACCGCCTGCCTCTCGAGGTCCCCATAGGGCATAGGGTGTCTCACCACCACAACCTTCCTGCCCATCTCTTCCATGACTTCGCAGACTTTGCGGGTGGTCTGGCTCTTGCCCGAACCCGTCCTGGTCGCACAGACGGTGACCACCCGGCGCCTCGATTCAAGCCAAGTCGATTCGGCGCCTAGCAGCATGAAATCCGCGCCTGCCGCGATCACCTGGGATGCCTTATGCATCACCGTGAGATGAGGGACATCGCTATAGGAAAACACAACAAGGTCCACTCTGCTTGCCTTTATGATCTTGTCGAGATCCTCTTCGGCACGTATCCTGATCCCTCTGGGATACAACCTGCCCGCAAGCTTGCGTGGATACGTCCTTCCGGTAATGTGCGGAATCTGTGTCGCCGTGAACATCACGACCTCATACTCACGTTTCTCTCTGAAAAAGACATTGAAATTATGGAAGTCCCTTCCAGCCGCTCCCATTATTAAAACACGTGTGCGTTTCACCGACTCCCCCCTCTCTACAACTCTCTCGCATGGAATACCCGACGGCCAGCATCAACATATTGCTGACCATAGGCTCATCCTAGTTATCTTTTGGAGGATATACCATGGGAAGCCGATGCGTCAAGGCTTCGCCTGCAACTTACCTCCGCTTCCATTCACGAGGCCTTGACGCAAACCGCGCCAGAGGCACTTCGAGCGTTATCGAAGATCCGTGTCAACAACATCCCTGTAACGCCGTGCGATTTCCTTGAGGAGCTTCTCTGTGGAAAGGCTGCGGTAAAGCGGAATCCTCGCGACCACTCCACCCGCCTCTTCGACATCACTCCGGCCAACTATTTCGGCCATGGCGTAGTCGGACCCTTTGACCAGCACATCGGGCCTCAAGATGGAGATTATGCGCGCCGGGGTGTCTTCATCGAACATGGTCACAAAGTCAACCGCTCCGAGCCCGGCTAGGACAGCCGCCCTGTCAGCTTCGGGTACGACCGGCCTTCTCGGGCCCTTGAGCCTCCGCACGGAGGTGTCGCTGTTCACGCCGACACAGAGCAGATCCCCCATGGCCTTCGCGGTCTTAAGGAGCTCGACATGACCCCGGTGGAGCAGGTCAAAACACCCATTGGTAAAGACGAACTTCTTGCCCCGCTCTCGGGCGGCCTTCCTCTCCGCGCAGACCTCATCCATGCTGAGCACCGTTCCCATGCTAACACTCTCCCCCTGCCCCTTCCCGCTCAAGATCCTCGAAAGCCGCAACCAAATCCGCGCCCCTGACCGCCGCCGTTCCTACCTCTCTGATCACTATGCCTGCGGCGTGGTTAGCTATCTGGGCAGCCTCGGCCATGGTCGCTCCTCCGCAAAGCGCAAGCGTGAAAGAGCATATCACCGTGTCGCCTGCGCCAGTGACATCGTAGACCTGCCTGGCCACGGTCGGGAAGTGACTGTATGTGCGTCCCCCTTGGAAAAGTGACATTCCCTTTTCGCCGCGCGTGATGAGGAGAGCGTCGGGCTCCAAGAGGTCGAATACTTGCCAGCCGACCTCCATCAAAGACTTATCATCGCTTATTCTTCCGCCGACAACACTGCCGGCCTCAATCTGATTCGGAGTTATGAGCGATACATTCTTGTAGTTTCGGAACTGGGCTTCCTTTGGATCCACCGAAACAATCTTACCCTTCGACCGCGCTCTGGGTATCAAAGATCCAAGCAGCCGCTTCGTGATCACTCCCTTGCCATAGTCGGAGATTATGATGGCGTCGAAACCGTCCATCCCATCGATCACATGCTGAAGCAGGGTCTCCTCCACTGCACCTTTCACTTCATTCCTCATCTCCCTGTCGGCTCTAACCACCTGCTGGCCGTGTGCAATGATTCTAGTTTTCACCGTGGTGGGCCGCGTCCGGTCGCAGACCAGACCACTTGCCACTATGCCCTGTTCCTCAATCCTGCGGCTCAAATCAAGCCCGTCGTGATCGTCACCCACGATACCGAAGATGTGGCAGGTTGCACCAAGTGACACGATGTTGTTTGCAACATTGGCAGCGCCCCCGAGCCTTGTCGTCTCTTCGGTGATCTCGACTACGGGGACTGGAGCCTCAGGCGAAATCCTGGATACACTCCCCCAGAGGTACCGGTCAAGCATTACATCCCCGATCACCATGGCCTTCTTGGTCCTGATGGCTCCGAGGATATCATTCACCCTTCCAAGAGATATGCTAGTCATAGGCTTACTCACCCCGCATCAAAGATCAAAATGGGCTTTCAAAGGCTTATGCTACCAAGAAAGCTCATCGGGAAACTATCATACCAGCGGAACCCGCGTCAAGACCTTTGGCGGCAGGCAAAAGGGCAGGCGGCCGCAAGCTAAAGACGTTTGGCTTCATCGGTCCTTCTTGACAGGGGGCTCAGAGCGGATTAGAGTGATACCAAGATGAGTAAGATCGCCGCGTCCACCTGGGTTTGCCTTCTCGTTATCCTCGCCATCCTGGGTCTCGCCGACTTCTGCCTGGCCATAACTGCGCAGCCGGGCAGCGGAACCTTGCTCGGGACGGGGAGCGGACCTGGCTATTTCAAGATACGCCCCAATATTGTGGACGTTCCCGAAAGCCCGGCAAAAACGAGACCCGTCGGGGTATGCAAGGCCCTCGTCATCCTCGTGGATTTTCCTGACAAGCTCGTTGAGCAGACTATCCATACGCCAGAATTCTTCGAACAGAAACTCTTCGACGGCCAGAACTCCTCAAGCCTCAAGTCATACTTCAGAGAAAACTCATATGAAAGATTCTCCCTCGAGGGGGGCATCGTGGGTTGGGTGAGAAGCGATTGCCGGCATCGCGACATAGTCAACCGAGACGGCCTAAGAGGCACTCAAGACGATCATGGGCTTGATATCTCGGGCTATGCCCTTGCTCCCTCAATCTGTGAGTTTCCGCTCAATGTCTGGGGACTGGTCAAGCATGCGGTAGAGCTGGCCGCTGCCCAGATTGACCTGCGGGATTTCGATAATGATGGTCCCGATGGCATACCGCACTCAGGGGATGACGATGGCTTCATTGACGCGCTTTTCATCGTGCATGCCGGGATAGGGGCCGAGCAACTGGGAGACAGCCCCGGCAGCGAAAACTATATATGGTCACTCCAGTCAAACCTTGATTACTACGCTCCAACCCGAGAGACTTCAATTGATAGCGTGAGAGTAGGACCCTTCGTCATCGTGCCGGAACTCAGCGAGATCGGCGTCTTCGCGCACGAATTCTGCCACCTCCTGGGTCTACCCGACCTCTACAACAGTCTTACGGGCGAATCAGTTGTGGGACCGTTGTGCCTCATGGACGCGGGCGCGTGGAACGGTCCTCAGGGCAGACAAGGAAGCAGGCCGTGTCACCTTTCGACGCCGATGAAGTACATGCTCGGCTGGATCGACCCCCAGCAGGTCTGCCTTGGATGCCCGGGCCCTGATCACGTCGAGGGAGCTGAGATAAGGCCTCTTGGGGACAGCAGGGCCGCGTTCTCCCTGCTCGATAATCCCGGCGGTATGGACTGGACGCCTTACGGCCAGGGCAAGGGGGAGTACTTCATTCTAGAGAATCGGCAGACGCGGCACGGGTACTTCGAATCATATCTGCCTGCCTCCGGCATGCTGATCTGGAAGGTTGATGAATCAAGACCAAACAATAACACGGCGGGACAAAGGCTAGCAGAGGTGATCCAGGCAGATGGCGGGACTGTAAACTCCGCTACAGGAAATCCCGATATCCCGGGCCAGCCGTCTGATTTCTGGCCGGGCAGTCTCAATAAGCAGGAATTCACGCCGTACACCGATCCTTCGAGCAATCTCAGTGGAGGCAGGTTCTCGGGTGTGGCTGTCGAGAGTATTGAGGAGAAGCCTTTGGACGTAATCCAGGCAGATATCCGAATCGGACTGCCCCAGGCGGGTCATGTCTATGCCTACCCTAACCCTTACAGCCTTGACAGTCTGCGGGCGGGCAGACCGTTGAGGGTGGTTTTCGTCCCCAAGATCGGACCCGTCAAACCTTTTGGGTTCGAGGTGACGATTTTCGATCTCGAAGGCAATCCCCTGAGAAGGCTTGATGAACAAGTCGGTGAGGTCCTGGGCGACGGCACTGCTCTGTGGGATGGAAAGAATGAGAGCGGGAGGCTTGTCGAGCCAGGTCTCTACCTCTATTCTGTTCGATCATCAGGCGAACAGGCGACAGGGGTCATAGCCATCAAGAAATGAGAACGGAGAAAGGAGCGCGACGCGATGGAAAAGATGCCACCTATGAAAGTTGAGCTCAGGGAACCCGAAGCAGAGGGTGTCTATTCGAACTGGGTAATGATAAGTTACAGTCCCTCCG
>CAYHHI010000006.1:86310-104024 GCA_964356335.1 uncultured bacterium | reverse complement strand
GCGGGGGCTGGATTTGAACCAGCGACCTTTGGGTTATGAGCCCAACGAGCTACCAGACTGCTCCACCCCGCATCTATTTCGTTGTGTACTCGCCTATCCTAATCCTTACCTATCCTACTGGCCCAGAGGCAGTTTGTCAAGGGAAGCGCGCTCGATTCCTGAGATGGCTCCGGGAGTGGCTGCGCTGTCCTCGGGGAAGACAAAGATGAGCTCGCCAGGTTTGTAGAAGCCGCATCGCTCTCGGGCGAGCTTCTCAAGCGTGAATGGGTCACTGGCGAGTTTCTGTTTCTCGTCTTCGAGCAGGCGATGCTTCATCTTCCAGACTGTTATATCCGCTTCGAGTTTGTGCCCTTCCTTCTTGACCTCGATGATTCTTACAAGCCCGTACTCGCCGAATGCGACCCCGCCGAGGCAGAGGAGAATCACCAGGATGAGAAGGACCTTGGTATTCCTCGTCCAGAATCTGATCTCTCTTCGGATTCGAAGGAACTTGTGTTCGAGTTCTTCCATGACCCTACCTTCGTCCGCACCCCGGCTCTCTCCCAGGTGGAGAGGGAGTAGGACTCCCGCTGTTTCGGGCATATTGGCGGAAACGGGGTGAGATGTCAAGCACCGAAAGCTGAGTGTAGTTGCAGCATAAGAATGTCATGTTTTTTGCAGAGTAGAAATGTCAGCCTCTAGTAAAGCTCGCTCTCTAAGCCTGTCATTCTGGTGTCCCGGGGTTGGCCCCGGCAGTCCCGGGCAGGTCAGGGACAGTACTCACGTGTCCCAAGGTCGCAGGATCTCTCCGAGGGTGCGTTTCTCTTCCTCGTCTTCTTCCTCGGCAGCGAAGATCTCTTTCCAGGAGGTTGGCTTCTTCTTGGGAGTCCACTTGGTCTCCATCTCTCGCAGGGCCTCACGAAGAGCGATGTTAAGAAACAGCGAGATGAGGCTATAGATGAGCACCACGATGCCAATGCCCGTGATAGCAAGAAGCAGTGAGAGGGCGAGTGCCTGTAGGAACATCAGGACCGTCAAGCCTGGTCTCAGGACAACGAGCATCGCGCTCCACTTGATCACCTGTCTGAGTCCCCAGGCCCTGCTAAAGAGCAGAGGAAGCAGGTAAATCTGCATCAGCAGGCAGAAAGCCATGATCCAGATCTGGATGCCTGCAAGGAAGAAGCCGAGGATGCCACCGCCAATTTCGATGCCGCCATAAAACCGGATGCTCTGGAAAAGTAGCAAGAAGACAAAGCCGAACATCAGGCTCACGAGAACCATCTTCACAAAGGATCTCCGGCCTTCACCGAAGAACTGCTTGACTCGGATTTCCTCTCGCCGAGCGAGCCTCGCCGTCAGGGCAAACACACCTGAGCCTGCAAATGAGTAAGTGAGCAACGCCACAAGAAGCGTTACACCAATTTTCTCAACCCCTTTGAGCGGTAGGAACCTGAAGCAGAGGAATGTCGGCACGGGGAAGATTGCGAACCAGAGCGCATTGATGGCAATCAGTTGCCCGATGTGATCATAGCAGTTCCAGAAAAACTTCCTGTAGATCTTGGAGAGAAGGTGCCCCATGGAAGCGAGTGTAGATGATGAATCCGATCCGGTCAACGTTCTCGGGGGACTTGACCGCCTTAGGGGTGTACTCTGCCATAGATCGATTGCTCGTTCAGGTGCAACTTCTTGTGGACTCCCCATGGCGCAGGTGGTATCAAGGTGTCGGGCTAAGCGCGAATGGACTTGGGTAAGGCTTTCTGAAACAAACCCGGAGCTGAGATCGTATTCCATATGGAGCAATTGAACGAAACAACTCTTATAGAGGGCGCGAAAAGGGGTGACAGGGCTTCGCAGGAAGCCATCGTCAGGCTTTATGAGAGAAGGGTTTACGGTCTCGTTTTGAGACTGGTGGGCAACCCGGAGGATGCAAGGGACATCTTGCAGGAGACAATGGTGAAGGCACTGACGAGCATCACGAGATACGACGGCACTTATCCTTTCGCGAGTTGGCTCATGAAGATCGGTGCCAACAAGTCGATCGATTTTCTGCGTCGGCGCAAAGTGGAACTCAAGATGTTTGCGTACGAGGATGAGGAGCGGGGGATAGAAGACGTTGCCGATACCACTACTCCGGCGGACGAGCGCCTCGCCGACAAGATCGACTGGGCCATTGTGGAGACATGTATGGAAAGACTCGAGCCAAGGTATCGCACGGTGCTCTTCCTGCGGCACCGGGATGATCTTTCGTATGATGAGATCGCCCGCGTGCTCTCGATTCCGATCGGCACAGTCAAGATACTGCTCCATCGGGGCCGGATTGAACTGAAGAAGCAAGTGCTCAAGGAAATGGGTGGGAAGTAAATGCGTGGGGGTGAACTGCGCGCAATGGGAACTGGGTGGAATGGCTATGAGGGAAGGGTGAATGGGAAAGCAAATGACTGGGCGGCGACAGGCTGACAGACGGCAATCAAGGAGGTAAGCGATGAGACAGGGTTTGCAATTTCGAGTGGGGCGGGGGCTGAGGTGGGGACTGAACGGGAAGGGACCGACTAGGATTGTGCGATGCGGGAGTACGCTGTGGGCGCTTCTGGCGACGGCCGCAATGGTAAGCGTCCTCATCTCCGGCTGCGCCCTTGAAAGCCATTACAAATACACCGAAACCGCGATGGAGACCAAGACCTTCCCGGTTGAGGGTATCGAGAAGGTGGAGATGCGGCTTGGCTCGGCAGACATAGACGTCGTGACCAAGGAAGGGCCCGAGGCTGAGTTCATCATAAAGAAGACCTACAGGTCGAGTGACAAGAAATACGGCGAGAAACTCCTGCGCGAGGTCAACGTAACAATTGAGCGTGAGGGCTCGACCCTCGTTGTCGAACGCAAGGAGGGGACCAAGGTCAATATGGACATGCTGCTCAAGGGGTATGTCTCGATTGAGATCACGGCGACAATCCCATCCACAATCGGCCTGGATTTCCTGACGGGAAGCGGCGACCTCCAGATTGACGATCGCGCGGCTGCCATCATGATCCGAACAGGCAGCGGAGATGTTACTGTCGGCAGCGCAGGCGCGGGTCTTGATGCTCGGAGCGGTAGCGGGGACGTGCGGCTCCGGTCCGCCAAGGGCAAGGTCAAGGCCTCAACGGGGAGCGGTGATCTCTTCTTAGGCAAGATCGAGGGCGATACCGAGGTCTCGACTGGCAGTGGTGAGATCAGTATCGAGGGCGTCGTCGGGAACGTGACTCTTGGCACGGGCAGCGGTGACATATCAGTGGCATCTTCGACAGGCAAGGCCTCTGCGAAGACGGGCAGTGGCAACGTGGTATTCAGGGGGCACAGCGGCAGTGCGGAGGTTTTCACATCGAGTGGAGATGTCGCGTTTGGAATCTCATCGGCTGAGGGAAATGCTGAAGTGAGAACATCGAGCGGGGATATTGACGTAACGCTTTATGGCAATGACTCGGTCGAGCTCGATATCACGACGATGAGTGGATCGATCACGTCGAAAATCCCGATTGCCGTAAAGGAAGCATCGCGGCGGCACCTGGTCGGAATCTCCGGCAGCGGTCAGTTGAAGCTCAGGCTTGAGACCACTAGCGGCAGCGTGAGTGTGACGCGGGGGAGTGTTTAGGATCGGGAGGGCGTAAGGTGAAGCGAAGAGACCTGACATGTGAAGAGGCGAGGGCCCTGGCCGAGGTCCTGCTCGGAGACGTGGGAGCCGGGGACACATGCCGCTCTTCTGGTGCGCGCGGCGAGGGGGTGGCACCGCATGGTGCCGGTCGCGACGCTGAGGCACCTGATGGTGCTTCGCGGAGAACTTACGGGGAGATTGAGGGGGAGGTAAGGAGGCATCTCTCAGGCTGCGCATCGTGCAGGGCGCGGTTTGGCTTTGATCTTGCTCTCGTCGAAGCCATGAGAGACCTGCCTGTAGAGCCCCTCCAGAGTGTCACTGGCGAGGTGATGAGTCGCCTCGCGCGACGGGAACGGAGGCTTGGGGCTCTGCGTTGGGGTGTGGTGGTCTCGGCAGCTGCCATGGCAGGCATCATAGTTAATGCCTTCGGCGTAAGGCTTTTCGAATACATGTACAACGTGTTGACACGCGGTATTACATCGACCGGCGAATTCCTCGCTTACAACAAAGTGGTAAGCATTCTCAGGCTCGTCGTCGGAAGCTTGGGACGGACAATCTTGGGAGGATCCCTGGGCGCAGACTTGAGTCCATATCGTGCGCAGGTCTGGGCTATGGTGGCTGGCGCCCTGGTGGTAGTGCTCTTCATGATGTATCTCATGGGCCTCTGGCTCAAGAAACCAAAGGGGGTAAAGTCATGGTATGGAAGATCGTGGCACAAAGGCATGCCGGTCTGGTGATTGCGGCTGCGGCGGTAGTTCTCGCAGCTCTGGTCCTGGCCATAGGGCTTGGGCTTCCTGTAAAATCCGAAGCCCGCGACTCGACCGTGGTTGATATTCGGATTGATGATGAGGGGGTCAGGGTTGACAACAAGCGCATCGAGCTCACCGACTCCCTTGAAGGCGTGGTGCATGAGCGCGAAGGGGGCGATGTGCGGCTCAGGGTCACCGGCAAGGACCTCGTGAAGTTCGGAGACGACGTGATTGTCGAGGAAGGCGAAGTCGTCCAGGGGGATGCCGTCGCGATCCTCGGTAGCGTCATTGTCAATGGCGTAGTTGAAGGTGATGCCGTCGCAGTTGGCGGCGGCTTGAGTGTCGGTGACAAAGGCCGCGTGGACGGAGATGGAGTCGCGATCGGTGGTGGTGTGGACAAGGAGCCAGACGGCGTGATCAAGGGCCAGATGGTAAGCATTGGCAAGGGGGGCAGATGGTTCGGTGGAAAACACGTCGGTGGTAAGTATGTCAGTCATACGGAATTCTTCCCTTTTGGCATCTTCTCGCGAGCCGGCAGGCTCTTCTTGTCCATCATGTGGATGCTGCTTCTCATTTTGCTTGCCCTCGTTGTGACGGCAGTTGCGAGGCGCCCTGTCGAGAATATATGCATGAAGGCAAAGCATGAAGCCTTCAAGATGGGGCTGATCGGGCTCCTCACCGAGGTGCTCGTGCTGCCCGTGATTGTGCTCTTCTGCATCACGATAATCGGGATACCGATTGGGCTTGTGGCCATTCCGCTGGTCTTCGGGTTGGCGATGCTTCTGGGATACACCGGCATCGGCCTTGCCATGGGGGAGAGATTCGCTGGCGGCGGCAACGGCAGGTCACCGTACTGGAGTGTGGCGATGGGCATCCTGCTCCTCCAGGCGCTTGCCATCATCTCTGCGATTGTGAGACTCCCTGGCGGCCCCATAGCCATCATAGGTTGGGTGATTGCCTTTATCGCGTGGGCGGTTATCTACGTGGCAGGGACTGTCGGTCTCGGCGCGGTCGTGATGACCAGGTTCGGAACAAGAGCGCATCAACTCGCCAAGGTCGAGGGGACGGCTGGACCGACTGGAACGGTACCTCAGACCCCGGCTGGTGCATAGGGCACAGGAGGCCTTGGCTATGAAAATGCGATCTTTGGGCTATCTGGGTCTCTTGGGATTCTTGGGGATGCTTGGAATGATCCACAATCTCGAAGCCCTCTATGGTCTGTTCGGCCTGTTCGGCTTATTCGGATATTTGGGCTATCCTCGCGAGTCGAATGACAAGAAGCCTTGAGATTCTTGACACGTGGGGAGCGGTGCTAGAGGTTTTGGTTATTCGCTCCGGCTGGCGAACCGTACTGCGAGGGTTCGCCAGTCGTTGGTGGCCGTTGAGTACTCGCCTTCAAGTAGGTTGACCCCGGCCAAGAACGAAAGCGACGCTCGCAGGGTCTTGTTGCCCTCGCCGTCATAGAAGTAGGAAACCGTCGTGTAGATGCTGTACTCGAGTCTCGCGGAGAAGCCGCCGCCATAAGCCAGGGCGTCTCTCCAGGGACTTTCTTCATTTATGACATCGAAGAAGAGGGTGAGCCGGCGAGGAACCGGGAAGACGGCCAAGCCATACTCAAGATATCTTCGCACGTTTCCCCTTTCCCTCAGGTTTCGCCCCACAAAGGCGAGGGTGGCTTTATCTCCAGCCTTGACCATCGCCCCACAGTCGAAATTGAAACCGCCCTTCCACTTACCTGTGAAACCTATCGCGGCCTTCCTGGTCCCAGGTATATGCGGTGCGAGCGTGAAGAGCGTAGTGGTCCTTACGCCGCGTGAGTAATCATCATGCATGAAGCCAATCCCAAAGCCTCTCGCCTTTGTCAGCAGGAAATGGGTTCCAACCTTTCTGTCATCCTTGAGATATGTGCCCTTCCAGGCATACCCTATGTAATATGTTTCCGACATCGCCAGACCGGCCGGGTTCCACAGCATCGAAGTCTCATCAGTTCTCATTGCGATCGAAGGCACTCCCGGTGGCAGGAAGGCTTCCCTGAAGCTAAAGGTGGGATTGATTTCATTGGCCCGCGTCACGCCTGAATCGCCGGCGCTCCAAGTAGAGGCGGAGTTCCCAGTAGAGGTATAATGGATTTCGTCCGCCCAAACTTTGCCACCGTCGCTGGAGGCCGGAACGCAGATGGAAAGTAGGAGGGAGGCTGCCAAGGGAATGATAGCCCGCAGTCCGCTCCGAGTAGCAGCACACCCAATAGCGATATGACGAATCTGGCAACGAGCAACTGAGTGGGTGGGGCAAGGGATACCATCGATACTGGGGATACTAGGGATGCTAGGGGTACCATCGATACTGGTCCGGAGACTCCGAAGCATTACGTGCCACCGCCCACTTTGTCCATGAGTGACTGAGCTCTCTGGGACTCATTGGCTTGAGGGAAGCGCGAGATCACCTCGGCCAGTATCCGCACGGCGTCCGCTATCTGGCCGCTCTTTGCGTAAGCAAGTCCCAGGTTGTAATAGACCTTGGGCATCATCTCATCTGGTAGGAGAGATGGATCCTCGGCCTTCCGTTTAATGAGGTATTCAAAGTCGTTCACGGCCTTCTTCCAGCGCCTAAGAAAACTTGGGAACACCAGTGCCGTGAAGGCTCGTACGGTGCGAGCGGTCATGTTGGTAGGATCAATCTTCACGGCCCGGTCCAGCATGCGTCCGGCCCTGAGAAGAGCAAAGATTTTCACGAGAAACGACCGTGTCGATTTCATCTTCAGAATGATGAGATTAGCGTGGATCGAGAGGGCTTCGACATTCCGCTTGTCCTTGGCAAGTAAGGCCTTGACCGACTCGCCCGCCCGCTCGAGGGCAAGCTCACTTCCCTGCATGGCAAGCCGGTGGTAGTATCGAGACGCTTCCGTAAGGAGATCCTTGTTGTTGGGATCCTCCCTCAGGCGCTCCTCGATGTGTCTTGAGGTCTCACTGTCATTCACTCAGGCATGGCCCCCAGATAAAAACCAAAGATTGAAACCACATATCAAAATCAATGTTATCGACTATGGATTGTGCGGTCTTAGGAGCCTTGTTGTCAAGCAGATGCTCAGGAAAGGATGCTGCTCGCTGTCACTTCATCAGCGCCTCGAGGGCAAAGATGCTGCTCTTGGCCTCGGCCCGTCTTGCCTTGGAGGTAAACATGTCAACCACGACGCCGAGCAGGCCCCCTGCCTGGTTGGGATCCTGATCTTTCCGGCCTCCGAGCCACGACTCGATCTCCCTGACCCTTTCGGCGCTGAGGGATTGAATCGCGGCTGTTATCGTCACGTAATAGGAGGATTCGCGGTCGAGGGCCGAAATCTGGCATGTCTTGAAAGCGCGCTGGGTGCAGAGCAGGTGTATGAGTTCCGCCACGTTTCTGGCCCTGCCTGTCTCTTTCTTGCCCTGGGTCAGCGCGTCCACGCAGTAAAGAGTGTCCCAATTGTCGTAGGCGATCTTGTATGAATAGGTGGTTGCATTCACGAGTTTGTCGTACCAGCTCGATCTGTCAAGCCACACCTCGACCCGGTAGCTCAGAAGAGCAGGGACACCATTCCGGACCGAAGTGAGGATCTCTCTTTCTAGGGCGTTCTTGAGGTAGAAATCAACGCAGAGATACTCATCGTTGCTGTATAGGCTCAAGATCGAAAGCAGCGGTTGCGAGGAGCACGGGGCCGCGTAAACCAGGACCGTGCACAGCAGCAAAAACGCCAGGGCAAAATCCCGAAGAGCAGGATTTCGAAGGGCCAAGTCGCTAAGAGCGAGGTGATGAAGACCACGCTTCCTGAAGGCATGCCTCCTTGCGCTCGCAAGCTCTCTCATCATTCAGGGGTCCTTGCCTATATCCTTATTATAGAACTATAGACCTTGCTATATTATAGACCTAAAATGGCCTGCTCGCTCTCAGCGAGATGACCGTGGCCTCGTCCGAGTCGTCAAGCCGTTTGGCCAGGCTGACTGTCAACGCGTGGGAACCTGGATCCTCATACCTGAATCCCACGCCCGCATCGAACTTGAACTTCATGGCATCGATCACATCCTTGGTAGATTCGCCCCTGCCTCGAGCATCGCCGCCGTCGGTGAAGAATACCACACCCCAGTTACCCTTGAGCAGGTAAAGGTATTCGGCGTTAAGGAGCATCATGTGGGTGCCCTTGAATTCCTTGTAATCGTAGCCGGGCATGGTCCCGATGCCGCCAACATAGAACTGCTTCGGGAAGAAGTCCTCGGGTCCTTGAGTACATGGGCAGTGCGCATCGGCAGGGACATCCATGCCGCCGGCCATCAATCTTATAGCATACTTCTGCTTGGAGGAGACCTTGTTGTAGAATCTCAAGTCGGCCGTGTAGCGCGTGTAGTCAAGATCGCCGCCGAAGTCCCGGCCCGCCCATTCGCTTCCAAGCCTTGCCCAGATTCCGGTGGATGCGGTCTTCGGGCAGTCTCTCGAGTCGAACTCGTAGGAGAGGCCGAGCGATTTCAGGCTGATCACTTCCGAAGCCGGCCAGCACATACCAGGACCACAGCCTATCTGATATGAATTGCGCGGATTCTGCGCAAACTCGGCGTCCCTTCTGAAAATGGCGGCGTGGGCCCGTGTCTCAAGCGCTCTGTATTCGTCGCTGCTGTATGCGAGCTTCACCGTATGACACTTAGCAGGTCTCAAGGCAACGAAGCCCGTCACACCTCTTCTGTCGAAGTAGTCCCGGTAGTCGCGCTTCACGAGCGAGGCGGCGATGAAATTCTCCCCGTCACCTATGAGCTCCTTGTCGTAGGAGTCGGTCTTATCGTAGAAGGAACCGCCCACCGAGAACATGAAGGGCTTCAGCAAAGGCTGTTCGATCTCGAAGGTGTAAAGCCACCTCTCGCGTTTCTTCGAATGGCCGCCCTCGAGATAGAAACGCGGCTGCGGGAAGACGTTAGTCTTGTTGTTTATGACGAAAGCCAGGTACAAGCCATCCACGCGGTTATAGTCGAGGGCTGGAGTGAAGTTGGTGCCCGGGCGTTCCGGGCCACCGACACTGGCCTGGAGGGTGAACTTCTTCTCGGGTGCCTTCACCACAAACGGGGTTGCATAACCGCCCTGGCCGTCATCCACTTGCTCGGCGACGTCAGGGTCGGGTACCCACTCGCCGTTAATGTAGAACTTGTAGAGGACCCTGCCCGGCTCTATCGGCCAGGTCACTGCCCAGGTCCCCTTCTCATCCTTGGTCATCCTTATGCCTTCGGGATCCCACTTGTTGAAGGTACCCGTCACTCTTACGTCGTCGAGGTCGGGTCTCTTGAGCGAGAACCTGATGGGCACCGCCATCTTCTCCCCCTCGCCCTTAACCATAAGCGCGGTCGCATAGCCGCCCGTGCCATCTTCGGTTTTCTTATCCGGAACGTCGGGATCGGGTATGGCCTTGCCGTCTACTATAAATTTGTAAAGGTAGGTTCCGGGCACGAAATCGTAATAGGTCTGCCAGGTGCCCTCCTCGTCCCTTTCCATCTTTATGCCTTCGGGATCCCAGTTGACGAATGACCCGGTGAGGCGGACATCGCCGGCCTCAGGAGCGAAGAGGCTTATGCGGTATCTTACGGACTTGCCCTCTTGCGGCTCGGAGCCGAGTCGCGCATACGCCTTGACCATGCGCTTCTCTGTCAGGGGCTTTCCTCCAATGATGATGTGCTTGCCGGCCGCATCGGTCTTCACGACTTCGCCCTGGACAGATGCCCCCTCTTCCATCTGGATATCGCCGAATACCGACACGACGTCGCCTGTCACCTTCGCCGTTCGGCCGAGACTTATATTGCCTGAGGTCGCAACTACATCACCCTGGACCTCGCCGTCCACACGGATATCCGAAGTGATGCTCACCACGTCTCCGTGGATGACTTCAGTCTCCTTGATATAGATGTCTTCGCCGATCTTCACGATGTCGCCCTCACCCTCCGCACCCTTCTCACCCTCACCCTCACTCTCAGCCTCAACCTCGCCCTGCTCGCCCTCCTCCGCCTCAAGTGCAGCCTCTGCCGCCTCTCCTGCTTCTCCTTCTTCGACTATCTGAACGTTGCCGGACTCAACCGACATTCCGAGAGAGATGGCTTTCTCGGGATTCTCGACGATCTGGCCGTTGACGGTTGCGCCATCCTCCTTCTGGAGTATGCCGCCAATCACAACAGCGTCACCTTTGACGACAGCGGTTGACGCGAGATACATCGATCCGCCGATCACGGCAGCATCGCCGTTTATGGTTCCCTCGACGGTCAAGGCGCCGCCGATTATGACGACGTCACCGTCGATGGTTTCGTCCTGGTCGACAGCGTAACTCGATCCGATTCTCAGGATGTCGGCGTTGGTGACATCCATAGTGACGCCGGCATCTTTGAGCACCTTCTGGGCCTCGGTCTGCTGCTGCTCCTTGTCTTCGTTGATGCTGCCGAACTGGAAAGGGATAGCATATGATTGAGTTGCGAGGATCATGCAAAGGCACGCCGCGCATGTTAGCACGATGTTCATTCTTGCATCTGGTGATTTGGCTTTTGTGCTCAGCATCATTCGCCTCCTTTGATCATATGGCAATATACCATATGGTTGCAAGCCCTACAAACCAACATGTGGCCGCTACGTCCGAAAGACCGTAGCGATGTAGTAATACATACCCGCCTCTGCGCCTACATAGAGCAGCACGAATCCGGCTGCTTGCAGCACGATCATCAACTTCCCAAGTGGTGAGTTCACTTTCAGCACCTCCCCTGCCCAGGGGTGACCATTCCTAACGTAGGGGACCAAAAGCAATGGGTGTGCCAGAATGGACGATGGCGGTAGGAGGGAGCCTGGGCGCTAAGGCCTTGAATTACCAGGGGATAAGAAGTGGATTTAAAGAAAGCAAATGCCCCACCCCGGGCAAGTGTCAATTCGACACTATCTCGCGGTCGTCTGACACAGCCATCTGGGCCTCATAGCCATCTACCCCTCACAGCCATCTACACCTCTCCCTCGCCGGATTCATCTTGCCCGCGGCTTATCCCATAGCGCCGCATCTTCCTGTGAAGGTTGGCGCGATCGATTCCCAGCCTGGCAGCAGCCTGAGAGACGTTCCATCCGGTCTTCGCGAGTTCGGTTGCTATGAGGGCTCGCTCGAAATCCTCGACCATCTCGCCCAGCGATTTGGCTCCCGAGGCAGCGCGGGCCTGGCTTACGAGCGGGCGGATACTCGCATCCGTAATGGTCCTCTCGTCGGTCATGATGACGAGCCTCTCGACGACATTCTCGAGTTCGCGGACGTTGCCCGGCCAATCATAACCCATGAGGAGTGTGAGGGCCTCGTCGCTGAACTGCTTCTGTGGCCTGTTGTTTTCTTCCGTGAAGACCTGCGCAAAGTGGCTTACGAGGAGCGGAATGTCCTCCTTGCGCTCGCGCAGGGGCGGCACCCTGATCGGGATGCCTGAGATCCTGAAATAGAGATCCTCTCTGAAGGGGCCCTTTTTTATTTCCTCTGCGAGGTTCTTGTTGGTTGAGGACAGGACTCTCACATCGACCTTGATGGAGGCCTTGCCGCCGAGCCTCTCGAATTCGCTCTCCTCGAGGACGCGCAAGAGTTTGGCCTGGGTATCGAGGCTCATGTCGCCGATTTCATCGAGAAGGAGAGTCCCGCCATCGGCGAGATCGAATCTGCCTTCCTTGCGGGAGACAGCACCTGTGAAAGCACCTTTCTCATGGCCGAAGAGTTCGCTCTCGATCAGGTCCCTGGGGATCGCCGCGCAATTGAGCTTGACGAAGGGCTTGGCCTTGCGGGGACTGTTCTCATGAATAGCCTCCGCGACCAGTTCCTTGCCGGTGCCGTTCTCGCCGAAGACGAGGACTCTTGCGCGCGAGGGGGCAGCCCGCAGGATCTCTTCGCTCAGTTTCCGCATGGGGCCGCTTTGGCCGATGATAACGTGTTTCTTCTTGAGTTCCCCCGTGAGCCGCAAGTTCTGGTTCCGCAGGCTCTCCAGCTCGAGAGCATTCTTTATCGAGAGAAGCAGCCGCTCAGGCTGGAGAGGTTTTTCGACGAAATCGGCAGCTCCGAGTTTGGTTGCCTTGACGGCAGCGTCTATGGTTGCCTGGCCCGAGATCATGATGACGGGGACCAGAGGTGAGAGCTCCTTGATGCGGGAGAGCGTCTCGAGGCCATCCATCCCCGGCATGTAGATATCGAGAAGGACCAGGGAGATGTCGCCATCTGCCAGTTCGGTTATCCCATCTCGTCCGCCGGATGCTGTCGCTGTGCCGTAGCCTTCGTCCTCGAGAAGACCGGCAACGGTTCGCAGGATCTCGGGTTGGTCGTCAACTATGAGGATATTGTGCTTCTTCAAGATGCTGCCTCCGCTTTGCCTCCGTCTCTACTTGGCTCCTCTCCGCGCCTCGGCAAGGGCAGATCAACCACAAAGGTGGTGCCTGCCTCACCGGTTTTGAAATTGATCTTCGCCTTATGATCCGTGAGTATTCTGTACGCAAGCGCCAGGCCGATGCCCGTGCCCGTGGGCTTGGTCGTAAAGTAGGGATCGAAGATCTTCTCCCTTATGTCCTGCGGTATCCCAGGGCCGGTATCGGTGATCTCAATCCGCACCCACCCGGAAAGGAGGGATGTTGCTATAGTGAGTGTACCACCGGCCGGCATCGCCTCGAAAGCATTCTTGACGAGATTGGCGATGATGCTTCGCATCTGGTCCTCGTCGGCAAGAACCGCCGGCAGGCCATCGGTGAGGCGAGTCTTGACCGCCACGTTCTGGGAGGAAGGGGAATACAGCTCGAGCACGCTCCGGACGGCATCGTTCACATTGAGGTTTTCGAATTTCGGCTCCGGCAGCTTTGCGAAGGCGGAGAACTCCTGGGCGATCGTCTTGAGGGCCGTGACCTCCTTCAAGATTGAATCGAGACTCTCCTCGATCACCTGTTTGTCCCTGAGGGTTTCCGTGGTGGCTGTGGTGGCCGTTTCGGCACTCTCGCTGTCGAGCCGCTTCTTTATCCGGTAAATCGCAATCTCGATAGGCGTGAGCGGGTTCTTTATCTCGTGGGCTATGCGGCGGGCGACGTCGCGCCAGGCGGCTATGCGTTCTGCGCGGATGAGGTTCTTCTTGTTTTCCAGCAGCTCCTCGGTCATCTTGTTGAAGTCTGCAACCAGGCTCTGGATCTCATCCCTGGCATTGACCATCACCCGATGCTCCAAGTCGCCCTTGGCGATCCGCTCGGTGGCGTGCGCCAACTCGGTTATGGGTTGGCTTATCCTGCGGGCCATGAGCCTTGAGATCACGGCGGAGGATACGACCAGTAAGGCCACGAGGACCGAGGTCACGATGATGATGTATCTTCTCAGGACGCTGACGTAGAGACCCACCGCGCGGTAGCGGCCCAGGTCGTCCCCCGTCTTTCTCATTTTCTCGGTAAAGCCTTTCTCAAGGGCGAAACCTGCTACATAAAGGGAGCCGTTTGATACGACACCTGAAGCAATAACGTCCTGGTCGGGGAAGCCTATTCTCCTCGGCTGAACCGTGACGGTTTCGGTCTTGATCTCACGCTCTATCCTGGGGAATGTCTCTGGATACGATGACCTCAGTTTCCACTTAGAACCTTCCAGGGTATAAAGCGCCGTGAAGTCTGCGTGGGTCTCCTCGCATACTCTCTCGAGAAGGCCCTGGAGGTCATTTCCCGTCACAGGTATCCTTGCACCTGCGACCTCATCGGCGAGGCGCTGCGACGTACACCCTGCATCCTCCTCGAGCCTTGCCGCAAGCGTTCTGGCGATATTCATGGAGTTGGTGAAGGACTGTTCGACCGCAGGGTTACTCACCAGATCGACAGATCTCATGAAATAGCGGGCGCTGAAGAAGGCTATGAGGACGGTCGGAGTGACAGAGAGGAGGAGGAAAGCGACAACGAGCCTCTTCTCGAAGCCCCCGATCCGGAAAGGATTTCTCATGCTATCTCACTATCACCAATTCCCGCTGAGTTGTCCCCTTGATTTCAAAACCAGGATGGAAATGTCGTCGGCCTGGTCGGCGCCTTCCATGAATCCGTCGACACTGCTCAAGATGCGCTGCATTGTTTCCGATGCGCTCTCGTCATGATCGTCACTCCAAGTCTCGGCGAGGCGGGTTTCGCCGTACAGCTGGTTCTTGAGATTCCTCGCCTCGGTCACACCGTCGCTGACGAGAACCAGGGTATCGCCGGCCTCAAGGCGGCATTGGCCAACCTCGTACGCTGCCGTCTCCTTCACTCCGAGGACCATTCCGCCGATGCCAAGCGTCTCAGGTTTCGCATCCCGTGAGCGAAGTACGATTGCCGGCGGATGCCCGCAATTCACATACCACAATCTGCTCTTGTCGCAATCGAGCAGGCCAAGGAAAAGCGTTACGAACATCTCCGGGGTCTGGGAAGAAACCAGGTAGCGGTTGAGCTCCTCTATCAGCCTTGAAGGTATCTCGCCTAGATCCGCATCATTCCCTGCGAGGCTTGGATCATTAGGTCGCAGGCCGGAAGCATCCGGCATGAGACTTGATGCATTGGTTCCGGCAGTAATCTTGCTGGGAGCTCCGCCCGAGCTGCGGATTATGGCGTGGACACTTGCCATCGTGAGCGAGGCCCCGACGCCTTTCCCTGAGACATCGCCCTGCGCCAGGAGCACCTTCCCCGGCGCCACTTCAAACACGTCATAGTAATCACCCCCGACCACCTTTGCGGTGCGGCAGGTTGCTGCGAACTGCCAGCCGGGGATCGCGGGAAGCGCCGTTGGGAAGAGACTCTCCTGGACCTGGCGTGCGATCTCGAAGTCGCGCGCAACCTGGGCCTCGCGCTTCGCCATGATGATGAGGTTCTTCTTGTTCTCTTCGAGTTCCTCGGTCATCTTGTTGAAGCCGTTGACGAGGCTCAGGATCTCGTCTTTGGCGTTGACCGTGACACGGTACTCCAGGTCTCCCTTGGCGATCTCCTCCGTGGCATGCGCCAGCTCGGTTATCGGCTGGCTGATCCGACTCGCGAGGAGCCGCGAGGCAAGCGTGGCTGATATGGCCATGAGGACGACGAGCACGCAGGTCACGATGATGATGTAACGCCTCTGGACTCTTACATAGAGCCCCACAGCTTGGTAGCGGCCCAGGTCATCGCCCGTCTTTCTCATTTTCTCGGTGAAGCCTTTCTCGAGCGTGAAGCCGGCGACCACCAGTTTGTCTCCGGTGACCAGGCCTGACGCAATAACATCCGGATCCCGGAAAGCGATTCGTCTGGGTTCGGCTGGCTTTGGTACTGCATCAAGCCCGATCGCCGGTTCTATTCTCGGAACCGACGTTGGATATGATGTCTTGAGCTTCCACGAGGAGGCTTCCAATACATAAGTGGCAGCGAAGTCCACATGGGTTTCCTCGCTAATGTCTCTCAAGAAAGCCTTGAGTTCATCTCCCGTCATGCGGGGTTTGGAGCTGAGTCCATCTGCCAGGCGCAGGGCAACGCAGGCGGCATCTTCTTCGAGTTTGGCTGAGAAGTCCCGCGCGATCTCCATCGAATTGCGGAAGGATTGCTCGACGGCGGGATTGCTTACCAGGTCGACGGACTTCATGAAGTAGCGCGCGCTGAAGAAGGCTATGAGGATAACGGGAATGACCGAGACCAGGAGGAAAGAGATAACCAGTCTCCGCTCAAAGCCGCCAATACGGAACGGATTCCACATCTCGTTGTCCCCGCTGAGACTCAGGAAATTCGCTCTCGAGGTTTCAGACTTTGCCCGAGCTGACCGCAGCCTGCGAGTATGTCACAACCCAGGCTTTTCCGCAACATTACCTTCCTGCCCCTCTGGCGAAGCATAGTCTGGAATCCCTTCACTCTTGCCATGTCAGGTCTCATGTAGGGAGAGCCGGGGAAGGGATTGAACGCGATCAGGTTGATCTTTGCGGGGATGTCGCGGATGAGATCTGCCAGGGCATGGGCGTCGCGCGCGGAATCGTTGAGGTCCGGGATCAAGACATATTCGAAGGTCAGCATCCGGCCCTTCTTGATGTGGTAGTACCTGGCGGCGGCGAGAAGTTTAGCGAGCGTATTCCGCCCCGCGATCGGCATCATCTCTCTTCTGGTGTCATCGGATGGTGAGTTCAGGGAGATTGCAAGGCTTATCTCATAAGGCAGTTCAGCGAGGCGCATTATCTTGTCGGGCACCCCGCAGGTCGAGATCGTTATCCGGCGTGAGCCGATGCCCACTTCTTTGATCAGAATCTCGAGCGCCTTAACCACATTGTCATAGTTGGCAAGAGGCTCGCCCATTCCCATGAAGACGATGTTAGAGAAGGGGCGTGCTCCTTCGTTTTCTGCAAGGTGCTCCACGTGAGGCGTCGCTTGGTCTGCCGAGTGCTCAGGACCCATCACCGCTTTGGCGTCCTCTGCGGCGCCGATTGTCGGCCCGACGTATTCCTTGACGAACAGGACCTGGTCAACTATCTCAGCGGGGGAGAGATTGCGCTTGAACCCCATCTTCCCGGTCGCGCAGAATCTGCACCTGAAGGCGCAGCCGAGTTGGGTCGAAATGCAAAGTGTGGCTCCTCTGGGATGCGGAAGGAAAACGCTCTCGATGCGCTTCCCGTCAGGGAGCTTCAAGATGAACTTGGTGATTCTATCTTCGGGGGAGACAATCTCGTCCTCTTTCTCAAGCCGTGTGATCGTGAAGGATTTCGCCAGCTCTGCCCTGAGGTTTGCGGGGAGATTGGTCATATCATCGAAGGACTTGGCGCGCCTGCGGTAGAGCCACTCGCAGATCTGCCTGGCCCTGTAGGTGGGCTCGCCGCGGGCAGTCAAGGCTTCCTTGATTTCACTTTCAGTAAGGTCATTTATGGGTGTTGGGCCTGCGGGTCTTGATGCTGGGGCCTTCGGGGTCAGCCCTATCGGTGCCGTCTCTGGCATCACCCGTGCGGGCGCCTCCCTTGTGCGCGTCATCGCCCGGGGCGCCTTTCCTGTCGGCACCACTGCTCTGGGCAGCTTCCCTCTCAGCGGCTCTCTTCTTGACCTCTTACCCTTATTCAGATCCCTCCCGGGTCCCCAAGTTCTCTGAGGTGCTCTTGGTCTGTCAGGCCTGCTGTCTCTGCCAGGTCCCCAAGTTCTCTGAGGTGGTCTTGGTCTGTCAGGCCTGCTGTCTCTGCCGGGTCCCCAAGTTCTCTGAGGTGCTCTTGGTCTGTCAGGCCTGCTGTCTCTGCCAGGTCCCCAAGTTCTCTGAGGTGGTCTTGGTCTCTCGGGCCTGCTGTCTCTGCCGGGTCCCCAAGTTCTCTGAGGTGCTCTTGGTCTCTCGGGCCTGCTGTCTCTCCCGGGTCCCCAAGTTCTCTGAGGTGCTCTTGGTCTCTCAG
>CAYHHI010000006.1:0-86210 GCA_964356335.1 uncultured bacterium | reverse complement strand
TGCCGGGTCCCCAGGCTCTCTGAGGTGCTCTTGGTCTCTCAGGCCTGCTGTCTCTGCCGGGTCCCCAGGCTCTCTGAGGTGCTCTTGGTCTCTCAGGCCTGCTGTCTCTCCCGGGTCCCCAAGTTCTCTGAGGTGCTCTTGGTCTCTCAGGCCTGCTGTCTCTGCCGGGTCCCCAGGCTCTCTGAGGTGCTCTTTCTCTGTCGCGCTCCCCTTCCGCCCGCCCTCTGCTTCCTCGAATCGGCAAATCCTTTGAGGTTCCTCGAGGCTGCCAGCCCACACGTCCCGCTCCAGGCCGCTCCCCTTTATCCGCCCTCCGCGTCTGCCTTGCCGGTTTGCCTTTTCCGGCCCCAGCCCTGCCGTCCGTCGAACTCCTGCGGCTCCCGTCCGCCCTCTGGCCTATCCTCCCACTTGTCCTCCCGCTCATCAAACGCTCCTCGCTTATTGAAACAACCTCTGAAAAAGAGTTCAGAGCTCAAGGCACTTGTCTGCCAGACTCTCCACGCCATACGGCTTGAGCGCTCTTGCCATGGCGAGCTTCAAATCCTTGAGATTGGGCTCCTTTATCCCGGGGCGCTCGTACTTGGCGAGGCGCTTCTCGATTTCGCGCGTCGCCTCCTCGATGAGTCGTCTGCCATCCACCGGGCCTTCTTCCTTGAAAGCTTTCCTATCGATCACCTTGCCAGGGTAGTAAGCCTCTTCCTTGTAGAGGCGGAGGGTGTCGGGCAGAGTGAAGAAGCTCCCCTCTTTGAGGCCATCCATGATGGCATCCATCCCAAGCGTCTTGCCTCTGGGCTCGAGGCCGCGCTTCAGTCTCCTGGCCATCCCGCAGATCTCGTTATCGAGCACCAGTTTCTCAAGTGACTGGCAGTTCTCGAAGTTGAGCATCCCCGGGCCTGAAACGAAATCGATCTTGCCGGTGGCGGCAAGCGTGACGGTCATCGCTGTTTCCATTCCGGCCTGGGCATCGAGCACCTTTGCGTCGCTCATCCCGAGATAGGCCTGTGTGGGAAAGCCGAGATACTTGCCGACCTCGGCATCTGCGATATCAATAAGCAAGGTCTCGACCGCGCCCATTGGGGATGTCGAATGGCGCATGTCGAATATGGCGGGTGAGCCTCCATATATGATAGGCGATCCGGGAGTCCACGCCTGGTGAATCACCACTCCGCTTAGAGTCTCGGTCGTATGTTGGACGACACTTGCCATGAGGCTCATCGGACTCAGGGCTCCGGCAAGCGGCATCGATATGAGCTCGGCTGGAACCGCGTTCTGGGCGCATAGCCTGAGATCATGGCAGCCCAGTTCGGACCACCTCAGAGGCGAAGACGGGCAGACGTCAAATATGGCACAGGGTTTTTCCCTCAGGGAATCCGCTCCCGTTCTTGAAAGGAGAAGGTCTAGCATGATGCCAAAGCCCTGCTCGGAGAAGGCACCGGTCACGACAGGTTTTTCCGAGAAAAGGCATGACAGGTAGAGCCTTATGCTGTCGCTGACTGCCTGGGGCACATCGGCCGGTACGACGCCTGTGCTCGTGGCCTCGATGTTTTCGAGCGTGTCGGAAACCTTCGCGAATCTTGCGACGTCCGCCAGAGCAGGCTTTCGCATCAGGGAGCCCTTGGCATCGAGGATGAACAGGGCCGCCGAGCCGGGGTTGAAGTGGATCTGGCCGTCGCCGAAACGGAATTTCTCCCGGCCTGAGAGGTCGAAAAGGGTGAGGCTCTTAGGAGCCGATGCCACCGCATTCTCCACCATGGTCTTCTTTATCTTGACCCTGTGCCCCGGCTTCGCGACCTCGCCGCCCATCTGGCCAAGAAGATCGAGCGTCTCAGCGTCTTCGACCGTGATGCCGACGTCCTGAAGTAGGTCCATGCTCTCATCAATGATCTTCTCTATCGTCTTGTCGGAAAGAAGCGTGAGGTTAGGTTTCTGAGATTCCATTGGGCACCTGCCTTTTCTTATACACTTATATACTTTGATACGAGACCTTGGGGAGCGTGTCAAGCCAAATGCAGAAATTGGAGATTTCCGATCAAGCCCAATCCAGACATTAGTAATGCAGAAGTGATGCAGAAATCGGTATTGCATCCCCCGCCCTCTTGATGTATAAACGTATGCGGATAATTGAATAGGAGGGGAAGATGGTTGATGCAAGGCTTTTCCAGGCCCTGTCGGATCGCACGAGGCTCGAGATTCTGTCGCTTCTGGGCAAAGGTGCGATCAATGTCTCGGGGATAGTGGCGTATCTCGGGTGCGCGCAGCCGGCGGTGTCGCGGCATCTCCGCGTGCTGCGGGAGGCCTCACTGATCTGCGACAAGCGGAAAGGCAAAGAGGTGGAGTATTCCATCATTCCCGGAGCCTTCAGGGCTGCTGCGGCATATCTTGAGAACCTATCGGGGAACGTGAGGGGGGAGCGCAGGCCGGAATCAGGGGGGGATCGCGTGGTAGAAGTGGTAGAACGTGAGGCAGAAACCAGGGCCGAGCGCATGGCCGAACGCAAAGCAGACCGCACGGCAGGACGTAGAGTGGAGCGAAGGCCGGAACTCAAGGCCGAACGCAAAGCAGACCGCAGGGTGGAACTCAAGGCAGAACGCAGGGGACAGCGCGGGATGGGGCGTAAGCCGTCCGGCAGGGTGCCGCAGAGACCTTTGCGCCCGGCGAAAGCAGAGAAGCCGGAGGTCTCCGCACCATCAGATTTCGCGGCAGACTTTGCATCCAAAGAGGCAGATTTTGTGGTCGCGCCTAGGAGAGAGTCCCGGATGGACGATTTCCTGCTTTGAACGCCGAGCGCATTTGTGATCTAATACCTCAAGTGGATTCACGAGAGGTCTGAACATGGGTGGGGTTGAGGGCAAGGCTGAAGGCATGCGTGAGGGCATGATGCAGGTCAGAGGACTGGGGAGGTTTAAGGGGTTTGATGGGGGAGAGGCTTTAGGAGGAAGAGGATGCCAGGTAGGGCAGCCGGGAAAATCCTGATTGTAGATGATGAGAAAAGCATCAGGGATTCGCTTGCGCAGGTGCTTAAGTACGAGGGCTATGCTGTCCGCGAGGCGCGCGATGGGAAGGAAGCGATCGCGCTTGCGATGGAGGAGCAACTGGATGCTGTGCTTCTCGATATCAAGATGCCCGGCATGGATGGGATCGAGGTACTCAAGCGCATTAAGGAGATTGATTCCGATATGCCCGTGATCATGATTTCTGCGCACGGCACGGTTGCTACTGCGGTCGAGACATTCAAGCTCGGCGCATTCGATTTCGTCGAGAAGCCTTTCGATCGCGACAAGGTGCTGATCCTCGTCAGGAACGCCACAGCGGGTAAGAGGCTTGCAAACGAGAAGGCCTCACTCGAGAAGACGCTGACCAAAGGTCTCAAACTGGTGGGCGAGAGCACCGCTATCAGGGACCTCGTCGCGACAATCGCCAGGGTAGGCCCCACAGAAGCCAAGGTGCTCATAACCGGCGAGAATGGTGTGGGCAAAGGCATCGTCGCCCGAGCGATCCACAAGGAATCCAAGCGGGCAGACGCGAGATTCGTCGAGGTCAGTTGTGCTGCGATTCCCGATGACTTGATCGAGAGCGAGCTCTTCGGATATGAGAAGGGCGCTTTCACCGGGGCCACCGCGAGGAAACCAGGGCGGTTTGATATGGCCGACGGCGGCACCATCTTCTTGGACGAGATCGGAGACATGAGCCCCCGCGTACAGGCTAAGATCTTGAGAATGCTCGAGGAGGGCGAGTTCGAGCGGGTTGGCGGGACCGAGACTCTTAAAGCCGACGTGAGGCTGATCGCGGCAACCAACAAAGATCTCAAGGCCATGATACGGGACGGCAAGTTCCGCGAGGATCTCTACTATAGACTCAATGTCGTTGTCATCGATGTCCCGCCGTTGAGGGCACGGCGGGATGACATACCCGTGCTTGCGAGATATTTCCTCGGTGTTTACTGCGAAATGTACGGGCTCAAGCCCAAGGTGCTTGCCGATCCGGTCGTTGAGACGCTGAAGGAATACTCCTGGCCAGGCAATGTGCGGGAACTGAGGAACATAATCGAGCGAATGGTGATTACTTCACGCGGCGATATGCTGGGTGCCGATGACCTTCCGCCCCTTGTCGACGCAGTAGCGGGCCAGTCACCCGAGCTTGTGGGCGGCGAGACTTACGACGACTTCAGACAGATATCCGAGAAGATCTTTTTCGAGAAACGCCTCAGGGCCAACAACTGGAACATCTCCAAGACCGCCCAGGAACTGGGGATGCAGCGGAGCAATCTCTATAAGAAGATGCAGAAGCTCGGCATCGTCCCTCCTGATAAAAGCTGATAGGCTGTTATAACCGGCTGAGATGGAATCTGACTTAGGAAGGCAACCTGACTCAAGATTGGAATCCGACTCAAGATTGGAACCTGACTCACGACTGGAATCCGGCGCAGGATGAAGGCTGATGGTGGAAGTCAAGCATGTTTGACCTGAAGGGTTGGGTGAGGCTCCGCGAAGGTGAGGATGAACGGTTGCGGAGCGGGCACCTCTGGATATATTCCAACGAGATCGCGGAGACGGGCGGTGACTTCTCTGACGGTGACCTCGTCTGGGTCAAGGATGCCGCCGGCAGAAGTATCGGCACGGGCTTCATCAACCGCACGTCCAAGATCTCTGTGAGGCTCTTGACAAGGGGTTCCACGGAGCCTTTCGGCGAGGCCACTTTCACGGACAGGCTTACCTCTGCAATCGCTCGACGCAGCCATCTCGCCTGCGATGCCATGAGGCTTGTCAATGCCGAGGGCGATCTTCTGCCCGGGCTGATCGTCGACAAGTATGGCGGCGTGGTTGTTGTCCAGATGCAGGTGCTCGGCTGGGAGACGCGCCGCGATTTTGTCGTGGCCGCGATCAATTCCGTTTTGAGACCCGCTGCGATCGTCATCAAGAATGATTCCATCTCGAGAGGAGCAGAGGGGCTGGACCGTTACACTGTTGTGGCATCGGGCGAGCTCAATGGGAATATAGTCATCTCTGAGAATGGCCTCGACCTTGAGGTTGACGTGCTCTCCGGGCAGAAGACGGGCTTCTACATCGACCAGCGGGAAAACCGGAAACTGGTCTTGCCGTTTGCTGCGGGCCGGCGTGTGCTCGACTGCTTCTGTTACACCGGTGCATGGTCGGCGATGGCTGCCAAGGCGGGTAGCCGTGAAGTCTTCGGGATGGACTCCTCAGAGGCTGCCGTATCCCTTGCCGAGCGTAATGCCGAGCGGAACGCGGTCGCGGACCTGACGCGGTTTCGGGTGGCGGATGTCTTCGACGAGCTGCCGAGACTTGCAGCAAGCAAAGAGAAGTTCGATGTCGTCATCTTGGACCCACCATCGCTTGCGAAGACAAAGAAAGCTCTTTCGGGCGCCGAACGCGGCTATGTTCATCTCAACAAGCTTGCACTCGGACTCCTCAATCCGGGCGGCTTCCTGGTCACCTGTTCCTGTTCGCATCACGTATCACGTGATGGCCTTCGCGAGATGCTTAAGGTCGCGGCTTCGCTGGCGAGGAAACAAGTGACGGTGCTTCGAACAGGCGGCCAGCCCGAAGATCATCCATCGCTTCTGGGGCTTCCCGAGACCGATTATCTCAAGTGCTTTCTTCTCCTGGTCAACTAAGTGCCCCGCGACGCAAATTTTGAACACCTGTGTGTCTCCTGGACACATAAAACCCATCTCGAGGCGACTCGTTTCTGATTCGCCTGACTGCGCCCTATCGGCATTCTCCACTTAATCCGTTTACTGCGAAGAAGTTAGATCGAGATGGCTCGCGCCCCCCGAACCGTGCATCCGAGGCGTCTCGCATGGCACAGCCTATGCAAGATCATCTTGAGCAGAATGAGCAAAGACTTTGGAGGTTAGCCATGAAAGGGATAGCGATGGGAAGTGGGGATATTAAGATCGTGGGTATCGCGCTCACCTTGTTGGCGGCTTTGATTGCCGGATGCGATTTCGATGATAACGGCGTGAGCCCGTGCTGTGAAGACACCCAGCCGCCGGCAGTACCGACAGGTGTCGGCTCGATCACCGGCGACGGCTACGTAATCGTGTATTGGAATCCTGTCTATGAAGAGGACCTCGCCGGCTATGGAATCTATAGGTCCGGCACCGAGTTCGGCCGGTACGCCAGGATTGGGGAAGTAGGGTGGGACGGCGAAACCAATTTCACGGATGATGACCTCACCAACGGTGTCACCTTCTACTACGCTGTGGACGCTTTTGACGACGTCGGCAACTCAAGCGATTTGAGTTACGAGACCGTTGATGACACGCCGAGGCCGGAAGGCTGGGACCTGGCATGGTACGCGCGGGAATACCGCCCGGAGGCGTCAGGCATTGCCATTCTGCCCAATAGATCCGACGAACTCGCGGTCCTGCCGTATAATAATGCCGCTACTCAGTACTATCTTAAGCATGACGACCAGGGCTGCATGAGAATTGTACCCACAAGGGATGCGTCCGGATTTCTGAACTTGATTCAGGACTACGGCTATACGACTTCGGGAGACGATGTCGATCACGCGCCAACCGAGGGCTGGTCCTCTTGCGCCGATGGTGTTGAAGTGATTGTGGGCCATACCTATGTCCTCTACACCTCATCTGGCTATTACGGCAAGGTGAGGGTGGAACAGACGGATTCTCAGGGCATCATCGTTTACTGGGCATTTCAGGGCAAGCGAGGGTCAACGGAGCTTGCGCCCGTGCGTGGCGCGAGCCCGACGAGGGGGTGACGAAGATGAGTATGAGTGGAGGTGCGCTGGCGAGGTGGAGTGAGAAGCCAAGTGAGGAGCCGAGAGAGAAGTGGAGTGAGAGGGACAAGGTGAGGGAACGAGTGAGGAGGAGCCCTGGTAAGCGATGGCTGGCAGGAGGGCTGGCGGTGGGGCTTGCCGCGGCGGTCCTGATAGCGCTGGCAATCTGCTTTTCGGTCTCCCTGGCCCAGGCGTCTATGGTTGACGATTCGCCGCGCGTCCAGATCTGGACTGACCGGGGATCTGGCGGTGTCTATCGCGTCGGCGACCGTGCCGGGATCCACTTCCGGCCGGAGGACGACTGCTACGTCATCATCTATGAAATCGACACTGAAGGCTACCTTCGGGTGCTCTTCCCCGACCAGTGCTCCGACGACGGCTATGTCGTGGGGGGAAGAAATTACAGCATAGGGAAGGGTGGTTACCAGACGTTCTATGTAAACGGGCCCAGCGGCGTTGAGTATGTCCATGTTGTGGCTTCATATGAGCCCTTCAGGCAGATCTACTGGCACGGCTGCGACGGCTATTCAGCCTATGCAGGGGACGTGACGTGGCAGGGTTTCCATGACTACTGGGGATCGGCCCTGCCGCCGAGGGTCTATGGTGACCCCTACAGCGCGATGCAGACGATCGATGAATTCATCTGCACGGACGGCCTCGAGGCCGGTCTGGTTTCGGCAGACTTCACCTATTTCTATGTGGGCGAGCGCGTGCATTATCCTCGCTATCTCTGCTATGACTGCCACGGGTTCTCTCCGGACTTCAGACCTTACGCAGATGTCTGCGTTGCCTTTTCGATATCGCTTGTGGAATGCGATCCGTGCTACCGGCCTTCTTCCTGGTGGTGGTGGTGCACGCCGGCCCGAGCGTACTGCGGTCCAAGGTATGTCTGCCATGGCAAGGAGTACTGGTGCAACGAGCACAACTGTGACAGCCACGATTGCCGGGGCCAGCACAAGACCTACCCAAGCGAGTACAAGTGGAAGTCGAGGATGGAAACTCATGGCACGAGCGTCCCGGGGATCGTGCGCGCCACTATGACAAAGCCTGGGAACATAGTAGATGCCGTGAGGGTTAAATCACGAGAGGAAAATAGAGACCGGGACCTTTATGCACGAAGTGGATCGAGAGAAAGATCGACAGAAAGAGAATCGAAGGTGAACGAATTGAGGAACGAGCTGAGGGAACGTGAGTCCGGGACTCGGGAAACCCGGGCCAATGAGGCTGTGAAAAGTGAACCCAGGGGCGACATCGCAAAGATGATTGCAAAGGTTCCCAAAAGTGAAAGCACGATCAAGGCCGACCGCGGCGGCAAATCTATCCTGAGCTCTGTGGTCCGCCGCCTGACGAAGTCGGTTGGGAACTCGGCAAAACATACGCCCAAAGGTATCAAACCCCAGGTGCGAGGGGTGGACAAAGGGAAATCAACCGCAGCAAGGAGGAACCTATCGAGGTAGAGTAGTCGAAATCAGGGATCGGCGCTGCTTCATCCAGACGGGCGTAAAAACTAGCCTGTCAAGAGCACCGGCCCTGGGTCACTGAACAGGGGCAGTGATTCCGGGGCCGGTGTTTATTTTGGCTTCCAATGTACGCAATATGGCGCGAATGTGTGAATACGGTTGCACACCCGTTCCCACGGGCCTCGTTGGCATTGCCCCTTGGCTTTGAACGTGATAGGCGGCTCCGTCAGGAGCCGAGGTTCCCGATGCTCAATGCGTATGCTCAATCGGAAAAGCGCGCAACCTCTAATAATCTAATGAATTGGTCTTGATTTTTCCCGGAGAATATGGTATACTCACTCTATTCGCGTGGCGGTATGCACCAGATTGCGCAATAATGGAGCGTAGGGGCGCTGTGGCACATTTGCTGGATGTGATGTTCCGTTTCCCGCCGGATAAGAACGCCGATAGGGAATTCGTCGAGCGCGCTCTGAATCTTCTGCGCCTACCGGTTCTAGTTGTTGACGCTAAGTCTCGTCCGCAGCTGACCAACCTCCAGTATACCGACGTGATTATCAAATACACGTCCAAGTTGAGCGGTCAGACCAGGCGCAAGAACCTCAAGGCCTTCTCGGCGCTGGTCAGACCGCATGTTGCGGGTTGTCTCAGAACTGGCGAGGCCCAGCTCTTGCCGGGCCTGGAGCTGCCGGGTCAACGAGACGTTTTCTATGATGTCGTGGTGTGTCCTGGACAGATTCAAGGATCGGACTTGGCCTTTGTAGTGGGCCTGCCCGCGCACTCAATCGCTGAATCGGGCAAAGATGGCGTTGCCAACCTGATCTTCGACGGATTTGAGGCAGCGGCCATATTCCTCGATCGTTCTCTGCGATATCGCAACCTCAACAGACGCTTTCTTGAAGCATTTGGTCTCGGCCTGGAGGAGGCGCTTGGCAAGAAGATATCCGAAATAAATCCGTCAGAGCAAGCCAAAGTCCTTGAGAAACAGATCAACTACGGGATTTCCAACCGCCAGAGCATGTATGAGGAGACCTTCCCAATTACGACAGCCAGGCGGGGAGTTCTTCACACCTCGGTAATGGCCTGGCCTGTCTTCGACCGGGGGGGCGAGGGCCACGGCGGAATAGTTATTATCAAGCCTCCAGCGGTGTCCGGATCGACAGTGGGTCTTGACGAGCGATGGCAACAAGTCCTGGGCAGGACGGTTGACGCCCTCGGTCCACCTTCGTTCTTCACCCACCTTGATGGCGGGGTTCTGTTCATGACCAGTGCGGGGAAATCCCTTATTGGTGCCGCAAGCGGGACCGGGCATGTCAACCTCAAGAACGACATTGCCTGGGCTGACCCAACGGTAATTCAGCGGCTTTACGACGACATGAGCCGCGGTTCTGACTTCCGAGCTGTGCTGGTTGATCTGGAGACTCCGGCTGGCCTTAAGCCGTTCAGGATTCTGGCATTCGGAATCAAGGATCTGGGAGACATAGTATCCCAGGTCTTCCTGGTTTTTCATGATGTGACTGAGACAGAGAGTTTTCAAAGACTCATGGGCGACGCGGCGAAAAGCCTTGCCCAGGAGAAAGAGATCTTGGAGAAGGTGGTTGATAACCTCGACATGCCCTATGCCGTCATGGACAGCGATTTGATCGTAAGGCGTATGAATACGGCACTGGCGAGGAGACTTAAGATCTCGACCGAGGCCGGCATCGGCAAGCGAGTGGATGAGATAATACCGAGTACCCGCCAGACAGGTGCCGTGGAGTATATAAGGACCGCAATGGAACAAGGGACAGAGATTCATGTTCCCAGGTTCGAGCATGTCACAAAGGATGGAGTTCTGACGCCGATGACGGCTCACTTCTCCCCGATCAGGTTCGAGGGGAAGCCCGCGTGCATGGTAATTGTTAATGAGCTGGTCGAGAAGGAGAGGCTTGAGAACCAGGCTGCCAGATGGGAGAAGATCTATGAGGCTGTGTTCTCGAAGACGCAGGATGGCGTGGTTGTTGTTGACAGAAACGGGCTCGTGCTTGACATGAACCCGGTGATTGCCAGTCAGCTTGGCGGTAAGGAGAAGTGGATCGGCAGGAACGCCACCGAACTGATCATGGTGCGGGAGGATGACATGCTGATGGACTTCTGGCAGAGAGCGCTGAGCTCCAAGAAGCCGATCGACAGCGGATGCCTGCAACTGACCAGAAAGGAAACCAACGAATCTGTTTTCGCCCAGATTTCCTACTTGCCTTTGATTGGTCGTGATGGTGGATCCGACGGGATGGTTACGGTTGCTCACTTCACTACCGGGGTGAAGAAGCTGGAAGAACAGGTTAGAGAGTATACCGAGAATCTTCAGAGACTTGTTGATGATAAGACCAGAGACCTCTCATCGGCCAATGCTGCCCTCGAGCAATCGGTCCAGAAGATATCAGCCGTCGCCAGTGATCTCAGGCGGGAAAGGGACCGGTCCGAATGCTTGCGCCGCATAGCAGTCAGAGTTGCCGGAGGGTCTTCGGTTGGGGAAGCCCTGCGTATGGTAGCGGAAGAGCTCTCGAAGGTTGTTCCGGCAGATCGATTTCTGTGGGCAGTCCGCAGCCAGGGCGATGAAGTATGGCTGAGTGAGATCTACACGAGATCGGCAGCCCCGAGCAAAGACGCCAGGCATTTCAATGTGCCGGACATGGTACATCTGCACTCCGCCCTGAGTTTCGGCAAGGGTTTGTCCAGGGCATTCTGCGAACGGTCTGCCTATCCCGCGGTCAAGGATGGTGATCGTGCAGCGGGCGAGGGACTCGGCCGGTCCTGCCCCTTTGTTGAGGAGCCCCGACGTGGTGCCATGCAGAAGAAGCTGCGAGAACTGATGGAGAACGGAGGCCTCGTGCCCGCGGGGAACGGTGCATTTGCAGTCGCACCTGTGATGCTCTCGGAAGGATCCTGGGGTCTCATTTGTGCCCACAGTGCTGGAGAGACGCACTTTTCAGCCGATGACACCTGCTTCATGTGCCTTGCAGCCTCGACCGTGGGGTACGTTTGGCAGGCAGCTGATGCTGCGAGCGCCCTTCGCAGGCTCGAAGCCGCCGGTGAGACCGTAGGTGAGCTGGCCCATGACCTGAAATACCCCCTGAACAGGATAATGGAGCATCTGGAAGCCGTCGGATATTGTGACATCTCAAGCTTGGGAGAAGGCTCTGCCCTGGACAGCATCAAGGCGGAGGTCGAGAGGCTGACTATGCTAGCTCAGGAATTGATGGAGGTTTCCAATCCCGGACACCGGGAGCCCCAGATCATAGATTTGAAAGAGGCTGTTGACTACTGCATCGCCTTGACCTCGAGTGACCTGGCGCCTAGATCGATAACGGTGAAGAGTGAGGTCGATGCGGCGGCCCCCGCATTTGCAGACCGGAGAGACGTTACGAAGATCTTGCTCAACATGCTCGCCAACTCCGTTGATGCGGTCGGGGAGAATGGATCGATAACGGTGAGCGCCAGGACAGGCGAGTCCAAGTCAGGCATCAAACTGGTCGGGCTTGTCGTCGAGGACTCGGGGTCCGGCGTGCCCGAGAGCGAAATGGAAAAGATCTTCGAGGCATTCTACACGACTAAGAAGGAAGGCTGCGGCCTGGGTCTCTTCTCGGCCAAGAAACGGGCGAAAGCAAATGGCGGAGATATGGTGTGTGAGATGGGAGATGGCGGCAAGTCGCGGTTTGTCGCCATGTTTCCGATTGCCACTGCATAGGCGCATCGTACCCAGACCACAATAAGGTTCGGCAAGGCGGACACAGAGGTTGGAGCGTTATGGCGAAAAAGATCCTGATGATTGATGACGATCTCGAGTCAATCTGGCGATTCACGGAGGCCCTCAGCCAACGCGGCTATTTGGTATCGAGGTGCGCCGATCCGAAACAAGCGGTCCAGGCGTTTACAGGTGAAAAGCCCGATGCTGTGCTGCTTGATGTCAAGATGCTGGGAAAGAGCGGGCTGGAAGTGCTCAAGGAGATCAGGGAGAAGGACCGGAATGTCTGTGTGATTATGCTCTCGGCTTACGGCGATGCCCAGATCGTGGTCGAAGCCCTCAATCTGGGGGCGGACAATTTCGCCGAGAAGAACCATGATACCGACAAGTTCTTGTTCATTGTTGAAAAGGAACTGCGGACCAAGGATCTCGAGGCACAGATCCGCAGGCTAGAGGGCGACAATGGCGACAGGCTCAGACGCATCGACGATATGATCGGTGAGTGTGAGGCCATCAAGTCCATCAAAAGGCAGATAAGGGAGTATGCCCTGGAAGGCAACCTGACCGTGTTCATCACGGGTGAAAGTGGCGTCGGCAAGGGTGTGGTTGCGGAGGCCCTTCATACCCAGTCGGAACGGCGCTCCAAACCGTTCAAGCAACTCCTGTGTCCTGCGGTGCAGTCCACCTTGTTTGAGTCTGAACTTTTTGGATACGAGAAGGGTGCGTTCACGGGTGCCGATCGAGCCAAGAAGGGTTTGATAGAAGCTGCGGGTGGTGGCACTGTGTTCCTCGATGAGATTGGTGTGATATCGACGGACGCGCAGGCAAAACTCCTCTTACTCACGGAAACAGGTGTCTATTTTAAGGTCGGCGCCGAGGGTGTATCGAAGAAGACCGATGCATGGTTCCTCACAGCTACAAACGCTGACGTGCCCAAGGCTATCCATGGCGGTACGTTCAGAGAAGATCTTTTCTACAGGCTGAACCAGGCGTGGATTCACCTGCCGCCCCTGCGGGATAGGGGTGACGATGTGATTATGCTCGCCGAGCACTTCATAAAGGTTGAGTCGGAGAAACTCGGTAGGTCCCCAGTCGCGCTGGGACATGGGTTCATGGACATGCTGCTCAACTACCGCTGGCCGGGTAATGTCAGGCAACTCAACTCTGTGATCAAGAGATATGTCAGATCCGGGGGAAAGGACGTGCGCTTGCACAGCATTGGATTTGACAATGTGCCGGAAAAAGCTGATGCCGAGAGCCCGCGCCAGAATCTCAAGATCAAAGTGGCGAGAGAGATTGAGGCGGTTGAGAAAAAGTGTATCGGCGAGGCCTTGGCGAGATTCGGCGGCAATCGGACCAAAGCAGCTCAGTGGCTCGAGATAAGTCGCCGAAGTCTGATGTACAAGATCAAGAAGTATGGCCTCCACGGAAGGCTGTGATGTATGCCAGCCTCTGCACAGCAGTGCAACAATTTGCACATTTCTGGGGGATCGGGAGGTTTCGTCGGCCGGATCCCAGTTGCAGAAAGCGATATCACCCCAGAAAATCCGCAAAGATCGGAGGAACTCATTTTCTGTACTTCAAATTGCAATTGTGGCAATTCCATGGGTGTTGAGAATATGTGCATGGTTCTGCATTCTTGAAATCTTGTCGAGATGCCGTTTCGAAGCAGAAAAATGGGGGCTGGGCACGGATGTTGCAACCTTGTAATGTCCGACGATTCCTCACAGGCCACGGTGTGGTCTTGGGGGTGCCGTTACGCTCCATGTCCAGCGGGGGCACGCCCGTGCCCCCCTTGGACATATTTTTCAGTTGACACCCCCGCATCTACACCTGATATTTTCGCCGTCTGGAACTTTTCGGATGCGCCGTGGTAAAAAGCATTTTGGAGGGGCTCATAGCCTACTCATAACTCATAGGCTTTTCTCAGGCAGACGACTGCGCCAATAGAGATGATGGGGAGGGATAAATGATATCTGTGAAGAACCTCACCAAGGCCTTCGGGCGGACCGTCGCGGTCAACGACATATCATTTGAAGTGAGCAAAGGCGAAGTCCTAGGTTTCCTCGGTCCCAATGCTGCCGGCAAGACCACTACCATGCGCATCCTCACATGCTATATTGCGCCGGACAGCGGGACGGCTTCGGTTGCCGGCTACGATGTTTTGGAAGATTCTCTCGAGATTCGCAGGCGCGTCGGCTATCTGCCCGAGAATGCGCCCTTGTACATGGACATGGACGTGATCGCCTATCTTGAATTCGTTGCTGATGTGAGAGGCATCCCCCGTGAGGAAAGGTCGCGGCGCATCGCGAGAATGGTAGATGTTTGCGGGCTCGGCGACATGGTGGGCCGAACCGTCGGTACCCTCTCCAAGGGTTTCAAGCAGCGCGTGGGCCTTGCTCAGACTCTGATCCACGAACCGGAGATACTGGTTCTTGATGAGCCGACTACCGGCCTTGATCCCTCACAGATCATAGAGATAAGAGAGTTGATCAAGGAGATAGGCAAAGAGCGAACGGTCATCCTGAGCACCCACATCCTGCCGGAAGTCGAGGTGACCTGCACCCGCGTGCTCATCATAAACGACGGCAAGATTGTCGCCAGCGGCACACCGCAGGAACTCCAGTCGGTCGCTGGGGGTGAGGACTCGGTTTATGTTTCCCTTAAGTCTTGCGGCCCGGGCGTTGAGGACAAGCTTCGATCCATCAAGTCGGTAAGGAGCGTCTCTAAGGTTGACGGGCCAAAGGGCGATTATGTGACTTATCTCTTGAAGGCCAAAGACGGTGGGGACATTGCGGAAGAAGTATTCAAGGCTGCCGTGGCAGGCGGCTGGACTCTGAACGAATTGAGGAAAGTGACTCCGAGCCTTGAGGATATCTTCCTCAGGCTCACAACAAAAGAGAGATAGCAACGTAGGATGAAGTGCAACAAAGGAGAAGTAGGAGAGCCATGAATAAAACCTTGCCGATTTTCAAGAGAGAATTCGCAGGCTATTTTAACTCTCCCATCGCCTACATTTATCTCACGGTGTTCATCGGGCTTTCCAGCTGGCTTTTCCTTAAGACCTTTTTCATCATAGGCGAAGCCTCGATGAGGAACTTCTTCGGTCTCATACCGTGGGTTTTCCTTTTCTTCATACCCGCGGTCTCCATGCGGTCGTGGGCCGAAGAAAAAAAGGCCGGTACGATGGAGCTCCTGATGACCCTGCCGGTGAGCAACGTCGAGGTGGTGATGGGTAAGTTTCTTGCGAGCCTCACCTTCCTATTGCTGAGCCTTGCGCTTTCCTTTGTCTTGCCGATTGTGGTTGGTGTGCTGGGCAGGCCCGATCCTGGGCAGATCGCGAGCGGCTACCTGGGCTCGGTACTCATGGGGGCAGCCTATCTCGCGATTGGCCTCTTCGTCTCGAGCCTCACCGAGAATCAGATAGTCGCATTCATCGTCTCGGTCGTGGCCGTATTTGGCCTTTTCATCCTGGGTGAGGACTTCGTCCTCTTCGGGATTCCCGACAGGCTTGTGCCCATATTCAGCTACTTGAGCCTCGGAGGCCACTTCGACAGCATAAGCCGGGGGGTTGTGGACTCACGGGACATCATCTATTACCTCTCAATGATCGGCCTCTTTCTGTACTTGAACGTCAAGTCAGTCGAAGCCAGGAAGTGGGTGTAAGAGATGAAATCAAGATCGTACAAAAGCCGGATGCTTGTCGAGGTCGTGATTGTCATCGGCGTGATCGCCTTCGTCAATCTCCTCTCACTCAGGCTCTTTGCACGGGCCGATCTGACCCAGGGGAGGCTCTATAGCATCTCTCAGTCCACCAAGAAGGTCTTGAAGGGGCTTGATGACGTCGTGAACATCAAGATCTACTTCTCGAAAAAGCTGCCTCCCTATCTCACAAACCTGACGCGGCAGGTGCGCGACGTACTTGATGAGTACCGGGCCTATGCCGGTGGCAACCTGGTGATCGACTTCGCTGATCCTGCGGATGATCGTGAGACCGAAGAGCGGGTTAGGATGCTGGGCATTCCTCAGGTCCAGCTCAACGTAATCACCAAGGATAAGGCTGAGGTGATGGCCGGTTATCTGGGAATCGCCGTGCTCTATGGGAATAAGAAGGAAGTGATTCCCGTGGTTCAGAATCCTTCCAATCTCGAATACGATCTGACATCCGCCCTGATCAAGGTGACAAGCCAAGAGACCAAGCTCGTGGGTTACCTCACAGGCCACGGTGAGCCGAACGTCAATGAGGACTACCAGATTGTTGGGAAAGCACTTAATCAGCAATACCAGGTCACAAATGTTTCCACAGCCGATGGAACGCCGGTCCGGCATGACATAAGCACGCTGATCGTCGCAGGGCCGGATAAGATCGGCGACTGGGACGCGTTCGCCATCGACCAGTTCCTGATGAGAGGCGGACAGATCCTCTTCATGATAAACAAACTTGGAGTCAAAAAAGGAACTCTCGAGGCCGTCAAACTCACGACTGGCCTTGATTCGCTGCTCGCGAGCTATGGTGCCGTCGTAAAGCCTGACCTCGTTGTGGACCGCTCCTGCGGGACGGCCACGTTTTCGGCAGGTTATTTCAGTTTCACGGTGCCGTATAACCTTTGGCCGTTGGTCGGTGAAAGCGGTTTTGACAAGACCTCTCCCATAACCAATCAGCTCCAGCGTGCTGTCTTGCCCTGGACAAGCAGTATAGATGTAAGCAGGGCCAAGGGCAAAGGGATGGAAGTGGTTGTGCTTGCCAAGAGCTCGCCCCAGTCGTGGTCGGAGGAGAGGCTCTTTAACCTCGATCCCCAGCGTGCCTTCACCCCCACGAGCGCGACGGCGCCGCGCAATCTCGCGGTGCTCCTGAGAGGCCGGTTCACGAGTTACTTCAAAGACAGGCAGATTCCCGTGCCTGAGGGTGCCACCGAGCAGCCGGCGGTGGAGAGGCTCGACACGAGCCCCGAGACCCAGATCATCATCGTCGGGGACTCGAGATTTGTCGAAGACAGCTTCCTCAGCCAGTATCCTGAAAACAGGACCTTTTTCCTTAACGCTGTGGACTGGCTGACCCTCGGCGAGAGCCTTATCGGCATAAGATCAAGGGCCGTGAGCTCTCGCCCCTTGAAAGAGATCGGTGAGAAGAGCAAAGCGACCGTAAGATTCGCTTCAACCCTCGGAATACCCATCGTTGTTATCGCGTGGGGTCTTGCGAGGCGTTACGTAAGATCTGCACGAAGGCGCAGGATCCGGTCGCAATATATGCCGGAGCGAAGATCGGAAGACACATCGGAACATACGTCGGAACGTACATGACAAAGCGTGGACGTTGCCGACGACAGGCGGTGAGACTGTGAAACGCATGAAGTGGCTCTTAAGCGTGCTTGTCGTGCTTGCGGGCCTCTACGGACTTCTTCAATTCGGTTCCGCGAGGAAGGCCAGGCCTCGGCCTCTCTTTCCCGCCTTCAGAACCGAGTTGGCGGCCAAGATCACGCTGCACACCTCCGATGCCAACACCGTGCTTGAGAAGAAGGGTGATGTCTGGGTAGTCACCAGCGAGGATTCCTTCCCGGCAGAGGCCGACGCCGTCAAGCAGATTCTTGACGCTGGCAAGGGTTTCTCAAGGAGGGACATGATCTCAGCGAATCCGCAGAAGCAGGCGCTCTACCAGGTCGACTCGAGCGGCGTGGCGGTAACGGTCGAGGATACACGCGGAAAGGTGCTGGCTTCCTTCGTCGTGGGGAAATTGGGAGCTGATTACCAGAGCACCTACATCAGAGATATGACGTCCAATGACGTCATACTTGCCCAAGGGTACTTTGGCCCGACATTCGATCGCGGCAAGCGCTCCTGGCAAGATAAGCTGATCTTTAGGGTCGAGCCCAATGATGTCGTTGAAGTGGGAGTCACGAGGCCCGGGCTTGCCATGGTGCTTAAGCGCAGCGCTGAAGGCAAGTGGTTCATTAGTCAGCCGGAGAGTATCGAGTGTGAAGCCGGTAAGGCGTCGCGGCTTGTGAAGACGCTTGCTAATCTTAGATGCGAGAACTTCGCAGGGCACGTGGCCGCCTCCGAGGCAGGGGTTGACAACCCCGATTCCTCCGCGTGGTTCAAGACAGCGGACGGCACCGAACGCAAGGTGCTTATCGGCCACGGTGCCGGTGAAGGGCGCTTCTATGTCAAGAGGGGGGACATCTCCCTTATTTATATTGTCCCGGCTCAGACGGTGAAGGTGATCATGCCTGATGTGGCGGATCTTCTTCCGAGGCCAGCCGAAGCTGCGAAAGGACAACCTTGACCAGGCGCCTGTATCAGACCGATACCTATGCTGCCGAGTTTGAAAGTGCGGTCACAGCCATAAAGAACCTGAGAGAAGGGTATGCGGTCGCTCTTGAGGCGACCCTTTTCTATCCTGAAGCCGGCGGGCAACCGTCAGATACGGGTTTCATCGAGGACTCCGGGGTAGAAGGCGTGCTTGAAGAAGGGGACGACATATTTCATGTGGTGACCGGCAAGCACTCCTTCGAAGTCGGCGAGCGGGTCAAAGCCCGGATTGACTGGCCCAGAAGGTTCATAAACATGCAGCAGCACACGGGCCAGCACATCCTCTCCCAGGCGTTCCTGAAAGCGCTCAACGCAGGAACCGCTTCTTCGAAATTGGGTACCGAACACTCGACCATAGATGTTGCGCGCCTCAATCTCACCTGGGAGGATATGGAGCGAGTGGAGCAACTTGCCAATTCCGTGGTCTACGAGAACCGTCCGGTAAAGACCAGCCAAATCAGGCCTGATCAGGCGGGCGATACGAGAGCCAAGAAAGCGCTTGCCGGTGACCTTCTAAGGCTTGTGGAGGTCGAGGACTTCGACAGGTCTCCATGCGGAGGCACGCACTGCAGCAATACCGGCGAGGTCGGACTCATAAAGATTCTGCGCTGGGAAAAGGTCAGGGACACCTCCAGGGTGGAGTTTGTGTGTGGAAGCCTGGCCGAGGCAGACTATTTCTGGAAAAGCCGTGCCCTAACCGAGCTGGCCCAGGCCTTTACCACCAAGGATAGCCAGGTACCAGGCATTGTGCGCGACCTGAACGAAGCGGGTAAAGCCCTTCGGAGGGAAGTGGCAAGACTCAGGGCCAGACTTGCAGCGTACGAGATCTCCGACCTTGAGACACAGGCCGAGACAGTCTCGGGAGTGAGAATAGTGCGCGCAATTCTGGAGGACAGGTCTCCTTCGGAGCTCAGGGAGCTTGCCGCACGCCTGACCCAGAAGGGGAGTACCGTGGCCCTGCTTGGCTCAAGAGGTGAGAGCGTGCATTTCGTGTTTTCGCGGTCGCCGGACGTCGTCGCCGACATGCGGCAGGTGATTGGAGTTGCGGCGAGCGCAGTCGAAGGCAAAGGCGGAGGGCGGCCCGAGGTTTGCGAAGGTGGGGGCAAGAACCCGGGCCGTGCCGAGGAAGCCATCAAAGAGGCTGTGGACACTCTTAAGAGGTTGCTCAGCGCTTAGACCATAACCGGGCGCACCTCCCCTGGCACCGGCCAGAACCAGTGGCATTAAGCTTGACACGAGAGGTTGAGTCAAGTTACGTTAGGTCAGGGTCACGCAAGGAGATTGACTGATGGGTGGAAGGTTTCCCGGAGTGTGGGGCGCCAGGATACTGGCCGTATGTCTCATGCTCGGGTGGTGCTGGGCAGGCACCGGCTTGGCAGACCCAGCAGAACCAACCTGCGTTGATTTCTTGAAGATTTCGACAGTTCCTCGAGTTGCAGCCCTGGGGGAGGCCACAGTAGCAGTCAGTGATGCTACCTGGGCCGAGGCCAATCCAGGCAATCTTACCGGCATAGATGGGACCCTCATGACCTTCTCCCATACCGCCTGGTTCCAGGACATATCGCTTGAGATGCTCACCTTCGGAACCTCGACTGGAAGGCATGGCTTCGGTGTCTCCGTCGTGGGTCTGCATACCGATGCCCTGGACAGATATGACGAATCGGATACTTACCTGGGGAGCTTCCACTATTTCGATTTTCTCCTCAGTGCAACCTACGCGATGGCTCCCATGCCATACATGAGGCTGGGTATCACAGGTAAGACCATCTATGAGAAGATTGACTGGGATTCAGCGACAGGATATGCCATTGACTTCGGGCTTGGGTACTCAAGGCCAGTCAGTCTTCTTCGCGGGGGCCTCTCCGGCGGCCTCGCGCTCCGGAACCTTGGACCCAAGATGGGTTATTTCTCCGAGGACTATGATCTTCCGCTTTCATGGCAGGCAGGCGCGAGTTACAGGCCGGCGTGGCTCCCAAGACCGGTGACTGCTCTGGTCGCATGTGATTACCGGGAGACAAGAGGCCATGACGGTGGTGTTTTGCTGGGAATGGAAGTGGGTCTGGTCAACATGGTAGCCTTGAGGCTTGGTCACCGAGGAGACTTCGAGACCAGCGGTCTCACCCTGGGTGCCGGCTTGGCCTTCAAGAACATGACCTTTGATTATGCTTACACGGATCTGGGTGCCAATCTCGGCGGCACCCACAGGATTTCTCTGTCTCTCAGGACCCGTGGGATTCTCCTGCCTCGGGAAGAATAGGCCCGCCCAAACTCATTTGGCCCGGTCAGGTGCAAAGGATTCCGACATGGGCGTTCGTGGGCTGGAGAGACTTCACCTCTGCCACTTTTCGAGTGAGAGCTTCCCCCCGGCATAAAGCCCGTAGGTAAAGCTGTCTATCCAGTCCCCAACCACCAGGCATGACGTCTTCGAGACCTGAAACATCTGGGGCTTATGAAGATGCCCCAGGACAACGTAATCGAAGCCCCTGCTGGCCATCTTCTCAACGAACGCCCTGAGATTGAAATCGTTCGAGTTTCTCGAGCTCCGCCGTCTGCTCATCTTTGAGAAGGCACCCGCCAGGCGAAGGCCGACATCCGGGTGCAAGAGCCGGAAACCTGAGGATACCGCTCTGCTGTGTAGAATCTTCTTGAGGACTCGGTAGCCAAGCTGGCCGGTCGTAGCTATGCCGTCACCGTGGGATATGAAGAAACGCCTGCCACCTATCGAGGTCTCAAGGATGTCCGGCACGGTCAGGACCCCAACGTCGTTTCTCAGGAAATCACCCATCCAGTAGTCATGGTTGCCGGCGATGTAGGTGACCTCGCATCCGGAGTCCACCATCGACTTGAGATGAGCCAGGAGCCTGAAAGGATAGCGCGGCACGACGGTCGGGTATTCGAACCAGAAGTCAAGGAGATCACCGACGATGTAGAGCCTGCCCCCGGTGTCCAGGACGTGATCGAGGAAACCGGTCAGCAACGGAACGGAGGCTTTCTCTGCATCCGGATATGCACCCAGATGTAGGTCGGAAAGAAAATAAACCAAGCCTTCCGCATCGTGCGCTTGCAATGCAACCTCCCCGCGGATTTTGCGTCAAAACTGAGCGGAGACAATATACCAAATGGGCCGGGATATGGCAAGAAAACTGTTGACACCTTCTCAGGTCTTAGGTACAATGCCCGATGGTCCTGTGAGGATCCTGTGAGGATGGGGTTGTTGCCCCGTTGTGGTTCTGTCGGTGCAAGTCTCGATTGACCTATACTGACCACGGAACTTTTCCCTAGGATTCAGGTTCAAACCTTAAGGAACCAGCCAGATTAATTCACAGGCACGGAAAGAGGGAGGGTCATACCTTGAGGATCAACATTTCGAGGCTCGCAGCGATGATTTTGGGCTTGAGCCTTGTTCTGGGCTGCCAGTCAACAGGCTCGCGTGCCGAGGACCAATCCAAATCAGACGAACCCCAGAGGGCGGTTGCGAGTTCACACGTTTTGACCAAGGGTTCGATCGAGCCGAGCCCATTTGTCGATGTGGCCGCCAAGGTCATGCCAGCTGTCGTGAGCATAGATACCAAGCAGAAGATCGAAACGGGTGGCTCGGGGATGCAATTCGACGAGCCCTTCGGAAGGATTTTCCGAGACCTGATTCCCGAGTTTCAGCAGAAGCGCGAGTATCAAGTTCCGGGCTTTGCATCCGGTTTCATCTTTGACAGCCGCGGCTACGTCGTGACAAACAATCATGTTGTCAAGGATGCCCAGGAGATCATCGTGAGGCTCCTTGACGGAAGTGAATACAAGGCTGCGGTTGTGGGAAGCGATCCTAATACGGACATCGCAATCTTGAAGATTGATGCGCCCGGCCAGCCGTCGGTCGTCAATCTTGGGGATTCGGATGCGATTCGGATCGGCGACTGGGCGATTGCGGTGGGGAACCCTTTCGGGCGCCTCGAAGGGACTGTGACGGTGGGTGTGATAAGTGCCAAGGGTCGTTCTGCCCTGAACATTGTGGGTGGGACTCCCGCGCTTCAGGACTTCATCCAGACCGATGCATCCATCAACTTCGGAAACAGCGGGGGCCCGTTGGTCAACATAAACGGTGAAGCCGTGGGCATGAATACGGCCATAAATCCCCTTGGTCAGGGCATAGGGTTCGCCATACCTATAAATTTAGTGAAACATGTTGCAGATGAAATCATCAAATATGGAAAGGTGTCGTGGGGCTATCTTGGCATATTCCCTCAGGAGATCACCAAGGATATAGGAGAGGCCCTCAATGTCGATCCCAAGAGCGGGATCCTTGTCGGCTCGGTTGTGGACGACGGCCCTGCTGCCAAAGCCGGCGTCAGGACGGGAGACATAATCCTGGAATTCAACGGCGACAAGGTCGGCAACGTCGATCATTTCAGACTTAAGGTAGCCCAGACTGGTGTGGGCAAAGAGATAGCGCTCCTCGTCCAGAGGGGCGACGACCGCAAGACCGTCAACGTCAAGCTTGCGGAACGGCCGACCGAGGTCGCCAGGGCTGAGGAACCCTCGAAGCCTAAGGAAGAATGGCTTGGAGTCAGGGTTGACGACGCAAACGGCGCCGAAGGCAGACAGTTTGCCCCCGCTGATGCCGATAAAGGTATAGTGGTCGTCGCGGTCGAGCCGGGAAGTCCCGCTGAAGAGGCCGGCCTCGCTCCGGGCGATTTCATCGAAGAGGTAAACGGGGAGCCTGTAGGTAACCTCAGCAAGTATAACAACTTAATAGGCAAGGCACAGGGCAGGAAGGATAAGCCCGTGCTCTTTCTGGTGAAGCGAGAAGGCGGCAGTCGATTTGTTGCTGTCAAACCCAGGCAGGACTGAGATAATCTGCTGGGCTCGTATTGGTCACAGGATTTTGGTAGGTTGGGTGTCCGGGACGGAAGGTGGGGACAACGATGGTGAAGGACGACAGAGGGTTTGTGGAAGAGGAAAAGTCGCTTGCTCTGTATCTTAGGGAGATAAGTGACGAGCCGCTTTTGAAGCCTGAGGAAGAGGCTGATCTGGCGCGAAGGATTCGCAAGGGAGAGCATGAAGCCCTTGAGAAGCTGGTGAAGGCCAACCTACGTTTCGTGGTTAGCGTGGCGCGCCAGTACAGGAACCGGGGATTGAGCCTGGCTGATCTTATCAGCGAAGGTAATGCCGGGCTGGTGAGAGCTGCTAAGACCTTTGACGAGAAAAAGGGCTGTAAGTTCATCTCCTATGCGATCTGGTGGATAAGGCAGCGAATCCTCCAGGCTATTGCCGAGCAGTCTCGAATAGTGCGGCTTCCTTTGAACAGAGCCGGTACGCTGAGCCGCATCGGCAAGACCTCGGGGGAGCTGGGCCATGATCTGGGACGCGAGCCCACAGCGAGCGAGATTGCCGAACATCTGGACATAAGTGAGAGGGAAGTGACGGATACCCTTAAAGTCGCCATTCCTCACCTGTCGATAGATGCTCCAACGTCGGATGAGGACGATGGTTCGTTGAGAGAGGTCCTCGCGGATGCCGATGCCGAATCGCCTGATCAGGACGTGATCGAAAGATCGCTTCAGGAGGACATTGCCGAAGCGCTTGAGACGCTGAGCGCTCGAGAGGCTAAGATCCTGACGCTGTATTTTGGCATCGGGCGAGAGGAACCCTTGACCCTTGAGGAGATCGGCAGGATTCTCAGTCTTACCAGGGAACGGGTAAGGCAGATAAAGGAAAAAGCCATAAAGAGGCTGAGACACGCCTCGCGCAGTTCATATCTTCAGGCTTATCTGAACTAGGTTTTTCTCGGTCGAGCGCGATTTTTGCTTGACAAATTGCATACCTGTTGGTAAGTTGCCCTTCTGAGATCACCTGATAGGGGGTAGTGTTGACCGGAGACAAGGTGACCCTGATTCTGATGCATTCTCCCAAATCACCACCGAAGTCAATCTCGGTAACCAGGAGACGGTTGATCTTTGTTGTCGGCTTTTTGCTTGTTTTCTTGGGCTTTTCCGTATTCTCCGGGCTTCAGACCTTCACTAACGTCATAAACAGGGAGAAATTCGGGGAGCTTGAGCGGGAAAACGAGGTCCTCAAGCAGCAGATAGCCAGCATCCAGGGTAAGGTCTCCACCCTTGAGTATGATATGGCTGACCGTGCCAAGTTTGAAGAGAAGATGCGGATCCTCGCGGATCTTGAGCCTCTCGATAATGACGTCTGGGAGGTTGGGGTAGGAGGTCCGGAACTGTCGATCCCGACGGAGGTTAGCCATCCTCTCGGGCAGACTCTTGCATCGCTCAATATAAATGTAGATAGGCTCTTGAGGCAGATAAAGCTCCAGCGCCACAGCTTCGATGAGATCCTCACCCAACTGAAGAGCAAGACCGAGGATCTCAAAGGCATGCCTTCCATAAGGCCCTGCGATTCCGGATATATAAGCAGCACCTTCGGCAGGCGGCGGGACCCCTTCACGGGAAGGATCTGCCGGCACGAGGGGGTCGATTTCTCGGCAAGGAAGGGTTCCAGGGTCTTCGCTACTGCGGACGGCGTGGTCCGGTTCGCGGCCTACGACGGAGCTTACGGCTATACCATTGAGATAGATCATGGTAACGGCGTCGTCACCCGGTATGCTCACAACGGCAAACTTGCGGTCACCAAGGGACAGCAGGTCAAGCGAGGCGATGTCATATCCTATGTGGGCAACTCGGGACGATCCTCTGGCCCCCACCTGCACTATGAGGTCCGATTGAACGGCATGCTGCAAGACCCGATCAAGTATATTCTCCCATCCGACATTGTCATTGATTAAGAAGCCGCCAGGTAAGAGGCTAGCACTTCCGCACCGATCAAATTCGGAATCCTCCTGCCGAGCCCAAAGGCCAGCCCTTGAAACCGGTTCAATAAGCGTGCAGGCACGAGCACGGGTAGAGGCCGAACGTATTGTGTGAGCATGGAAACACGTTACCCCAGCTACAGGAGGCTTCTGGCCAGTGGAGAGTTCCAGGTCAGGGTGGAATCCTCCTACGCCAGGCTTTCCTCGTGCAATCTCTGCCCCAGGAATTGCGGCATCGACAGGACCCACGGCCAGATCGGCATCTGCAAGGGGGAGCTACTTCCTCGGGTTTCAAGTTGCGGACCGCATTTTGGCGAGGAGGCACCCCTTGTCGGGCAGAACGGTTCGGGCGCCATATTCCTGACGGGATGCAATCTTCGGTGTTGTTTCTGTCAGAACTACGAGATAAGCCATCACCTTCAGGGCAAAGAGATACCGCCCGAGGAACTTGCCCTCATGATGCTGAGGCTTGAGGAAATCGGGTGTCATAACATCAACCTGGTCACGCCCACCCATTTCGTGCCGCAGATAATGGAGGCGGTTCTCGTCGCCGCGGGCGACGGACTTTCCCTGCCCCTGGTCTACAATTGTGGCGGCTATGAGAGTATAGACACCCTGAAGTCCCTGGACGGCATCGTCGATATCTATATGCCGGACTTCAAATTCTGGTGTGAGACTTCCTCACAGCAGTACTGCAATGCGCCCGACTATCCGTCTGTAGCCAGGCAGGCGATAAGAGAGATGCACAGGCAGGTTGGTGATCTTGTGATAAGGGACGGGCTCGCCATTCGGGGCCTGCTTGTACGGCACCTTGTCATGCCGGGCCATCTCGATCAGTCAAAAGAGATTCTCGATTTTCTCGCGCGCGAGATCTCATCGGATACCTTCGTCAATGTGATGGACCAGTACAGACCGTGCTACCACGCGGATCAGTTTCCCGGGATAGCACGGAGGCTTCGAGGGGATCAATTCGATAAGGCGCTTGATCTTGGCGCCCGGGCGGGCCTCAGGCGCATTTACACTTGAAATAAGTCCTGATTGGCTTAAGATTGGCGGGGCACGGATAGGGTTTCCCTTAAACGGAACGGACTTACCAGGAAGGAGAATCCCGCGTGAGGCAGGAAGGCAGATCCGCTTCTGAGATCACCTTAAGAGGCTTGGTCTTCCTCCTGGGTTGTGGACTTGCAGGAGGAACGGCTTACTATCTCGGCTCCGGGCTCGGTCCCGCACTTGCGTTTGCATCGTTCGCTGCCGTCCTTGCGGCAGTCGCAACCGAGCTTCCGTGGGGCGGCTTCTTCTTTCCGTCCGATGCCCTTGTCCTTTCCGCCTGTCTCGTCCTGGCGAGATTCGAGGTCGTGGGTGTCGGTCTGGGTGTTGCCATCGCATCGGCAAGTGTGGTCTCAAGATGGCGACGGATGGCAGGCGTCGCCGCCTTAAGAAATCTCGTGGCGTCGCTTGCGACAGTTGCCGTGTGGCGGGGCCTCATGCCCGCTGACGCCGTGATGGCTCAAGGCAGCCGCTCTGTTGCCGGGCTTGATGCCTATGCAGGGTGGATCTTTTCTGCCAGAGCGATCCCGGCTCTCCTCATCGCGTCGGTCATGTTTTTCGTCGTGGGCTCCGCGGCCGAATTGGTCTTGAGGAGCCGGAGAGGCTCGAACCTCCGTCGGTTCCTGGTTCTCAATTTCGGCAGGAACTTCCATCACCTCATGTTCACGCTTCTGATAGGCGCGATTGTCTCAGTTGCTTACGCGGACATGGGAATTCTTGCGTTCGTGCTCTTCATTTTTCCGCTTCTCTTGACCAGAGATGCCTTGAAGCGAAGTCTTGACCTTAGAAGGTCGCGGGTCGAGGCCCTTAGGGCCCTGTCCTCCTCTGTGGATGCTCGCGATCGCTACACCTACGACCACTCCAGCAGGGTCTCGAGGCTCTCCGCATTACTTGCGCGCGAGATGGGATTTCCGGAATCGACCGTTGAGACAATCGAGAGCGGTGCCCTGCTCCATGATATAGGCAAGATCAGCATGGACATCGAGATTCTCTCAAAGCCCGGACCGCTTGACGACCAGGAGAAGACTGCAATAAAACAGCATCCCGTGCACAGTGCGCAGGTGGTGTCAAAGGTTGAGCTCTTCAAGGGGGCAGTCGGGATCGTGAGGCACCATCACGAGCGGCCTGACGGCCTGGGGTATCCCGATGGCCTCAAAGCCCACGAGACTCCCATCGGCGCAAGAATCCTCAACGTGGCAGACGCTTTTGACGCCATGACTTCCGACAGACCCTACAGGAAGAAGCGGAGTGTGGGCGAAGCCCTGGAGGAATTGAGGAAGGGCTCGGGAAGCGAGTTCGACCCGGTTGTCGTGGAATATCTCATGAGGCTCTTGAAAAAAAGAACAGATGAGATTGAGAGTCTCAGCGTAAGATGAGCCGGGCCGGAATGAGCCGGGCCGGAATGAATTCTGTTGCGCTCCTGTCCGCCGAGTGATACCCTCTCGACGAATCAAACAGCCTGAATTGAATAGGCTGGGGGCGAAGAGCCTCTTCCGCGCGAGGGGGCCTTGGCTCATGAATGAACCTGCAAGGCAGCAAGGATAGGGATGCCTGTGATAGCGAGAACGCCGTCTGATGGGGCAGGGTTCTGGGATGCAATCGGGTAGCAACAAAGCTCGAACGTATCGCCCATAATGAAAGATAGAGCAAACGTCTATGCCTTCGCTGTCACCCTGATTGCTCTAGCGGTTCTCGGCATCTCCTTCGAAGGTTTCCTCACCACACTCAAGAGTGATCCGCGCGGGGTGACCCTGTGGTTTGCACTGCTCATGGCCGCAGGCGTGCTCACCTATGTGACGCTGAGGGGTGGCGGGGCTGTCACCGGCACAGCTGTTGTGAACTTCGCCATAATAATAGGCTATGGTGGAGAGGTTGCCGCCTGGCTTGCTGCCGTTGAGATGCTCTTCCTCACCAAGGTGCTCCTCAGGTTCGCAACCCCCCGGTCGCTATTTAACATGTCTCAGATGGCGGTCTCGCTTGCCCTTGCCGGACTTGTATATAAGGTCGCGGGCGGTGCCAGTCTTGCAGTCTGGGGAGGCCGGCTTGATCTTGCGCCGAGCCTAGTCCTCCCGCTCATCCTATGCCATCTCACCTATTTCTTCACAAACACAGGGCTTGTGGCCGTGTGGTCAAGCCTGAAGCTCAGGCGTCCGGTGATCGCGACGTGGAGAGCAAGCTACCTCTGGATGCTGCCCCAGTCTTTTGCGGCGCCCTTGGTTGGCGTCGCAATCGCTTATCTCTATGTCCGGGCCACGCTCTGGCTTGTTGCCATCTTCTTTCTCTGGCTGGTCTATTATGCACGTACCTCCAAGACTAATCTCGAGCTTCAGAACTCCCAGAGGGAAACCGTTCGAGCCCTTGCGTCAATCGTGGATTCGAGCACACCATTCCTTGGCGGGGAATCCGAGCGGGTCGCAAGCCTTGCAGTCGAGTTAGGCAGGAGACTTGGGATCACGGGCTGGCGGCTGAGAGCTCTTGAATACGCTGCCATGCTTCATGACATAGGCTACGTCGCGGTAGGAAACCGCATTCTGTCAAAGGGAGAATCGCTGTCGCCGGATGAATGGGCCTCGGTGAGGAAACATGCCCAGATGGGTGCATCCATAGTGGGAAGGGTGAGGGGTCTCAAGCAGGCCAGCACCATCGTGCTCGCGCACCACGAGCGTCCGGACGGACGGGGTTATCCACGAGGTCTCAAGGAAGACGAGATACCCAAAGCAGCAGGCATACTCAAGGTGGCCGATGCCTTCGTGGCAATGACGACGGAGCGGCCCTACCGGAAGGCGATGAGTGCCGTCGAGGCAGTCGAACGAATACGAGTGAGACGAGGCAACCAGTTTGACAAGGACGCTGCAGACACACTGGTCGGACTCCACAGGTCCTCCCAACTTGACCAATTCGGAACCGCGGAGGTCGCAAAGGCCGCATGACTCGCACCAAGAGGCTTAAGAGCGTTTATCTCGTTTTTGGAGATGCCTACCTGGTCGATCAGGCGGTTGGGAAGGTGCTGGCCCAGATAAGGCAAGATGTGGGTGAAGACCTCACAGTCGAAAGCATGGACTGTGAGGAGGCTGAGATTGAAGGTGTGGTTGAGGAACTGCTTTCGCCGTCTCTCTTCTCATTGAACAAGGTCACTGTGCTCAAGCACTTCAGGCTTACCGCAGAGAACAAGCTCGCGCGCGAAATTGAGAGATGCCTTGCCTCTGGCCTTGCGCCCGGCCAGTTCCTTGTGATCGCGGCTGAGAAAGTCGATAGGAGACTCAAACTGGCGAAGCTGGTGGAGGAAGAGGGCAATCTGATCGAACTTGGAGGCTTTGACGGCGCAGGCTTGAGGGCCTGGATAGGTGACAGGTTCAGGGAAGAGGGTAAGGTCGTCTCTCCTGGCGTTCCGGAAGTGCTCCTGGATCTCAAGGGAGATGACCTGAGGGGCCTCGCCTCTGAGATCGAGAAGATTGTCACCTATGTGGGCGACGAGGGTAAAGTCACCGAACGAGATCTCCATGCCCTTGTGGGAAGATCACGCACCGAGAAGGTGTTCGAACTCTTGAGCCATGTGATCGCGCGGCGTGCCGGCGATGCCCTCGAGAATGTCACCGACCTGCTTGATACGGGGGAGTCGGGGACCCGCATCGTTGCGTATATCGGCAGAGAGGTAAGATGGCTCATCCAGGTCAAGATATTTCTTCGCGCAGAGCCCGGCTTGTGGGACCAGAACATGAAGCCCAATGAGTTCACGAGAGAAGTGCTCCCCCGCATCAAGGCATGGATTGAATCAAACAGGATTGGTGAAAGCGACACGTTCCTTCGGCAGAAACCCTATGCCGTCTATTGCAGGTTTAAGGAGGCTCACCGCTGCGAACTTGCCGGCCTCCTTCGGATGCTGGAAGGCCTCCTCGAGGTCAATCGGCTTCTCGTGAGCACCTCCGTAACGGACAAGGTCGCCCTCGAGACCTTTGTGGCGGCGATGGGGGTGTGATGTGTGGATGCTCATGTATAGGTGGCTGGCATGAAGGACGCCTGGCAGGGTATAGTCGGGAATGCGCGGGTTCTGGAGGCGCTTGGGCGAGTGGCCCGCTCGGCGAGCCTTGGGCACGCCTATCTCTTTTCCGGCCCGGAAGGTATCGGGAAGTTGCTTGCGAGCCTCGCCTTCGCGAGACAGCTCAATTGCAGGTGCATCGGAGGTGCCCCCGCTCGAACCTTAGCGGCGTGCGACTCGTGCAGATCGCTGGATGCCCTCAGCCATCAAGAGGTCCTCGTGCTTTGTGATGCCAACAAGCCGAGATGGATGAGGCGGACCGATCTCATGCGGAGGCTTGGGCTTGGCGGCGCCGACGCCCGGCAGAAATACACTGAAGCCGTCCTTTCCATCTTTGAGAAGGGTTTCCTTGCCGAACCCTTGCCTCGCCTCGATGACGATCGAGGTTTCGACGGTTTCTCGGTCGTCACGGATCATCTTTTTGGGAGAGGCAGCGTGCCATCCAAGGAATGTTACACGCCGGGCCCGGTGAGCGATGGCATAAGAAAGGGCTTCGACAGAGGTGATCTGTCCGAGCAGGAATTCTTACTCCTCAAAGAGCTTTACGAGTATCCGCTTTCGATGATGCCTTACCGCGGCACAATTCCGATAGCCTACATAACGCCGAGGAAAGATTGGAAGTTCACGAGGCCCATCCAGGCTTTTCTTGCCCTGCGGAGTGCTCTGGGCGGCAGGAAGACCGTGATAATTGACGATGCTCACAAGATGACAGCCCAGGCCCAGAATTGCCTTTTGAAAACCCTTGAGGAGCCGCCTCCGGACTCCCTCCTCATCCTTGTAACATCAGACAGGCAGGCGCTCTTCCCGACCATAGTCTCAAGGTGTCAGGTGGTCAGCTTTCAGCGGCTCGCGCGAGCCGAGATGGATGTCGCGATCGGGGCATTGGTGGGTTCCAAGGGAGGCGAACTCAGCATGCTTTCGGCTCTTTCGGAGAATTGCCCGGGCAAGCTCCTGGAGCTTGCCGACGCCGACACGGCAGGCAAGTTGACGGCCGTAAGAGATTTCTTCACCACCGTCGGCCAGGGCCGGCTGGAGAGTGTCTTCACCTTCTCAAGCACTGTGCTTGACGATGCGGGCGGCCATAGGAAGAAGGTCCAGTACACGGCGAGGCAGGTGCTAGAGCTCCTCATCTTCTGGATAACGCAGATCGTCCGGACCAAGTATGGGCTGCCGGATCGCCTCGGAGTGCCTGAGTACTCAAAAGCTCTCACCGTCCATGCGGGGCAATTCGAAGAGGATGCCCTTCTTGATGCCGTCAGACGAATCGAGAGGAGCTTCGACCTGGCGGGCTACAATGTCGATATGGGTCTCCTTCTTCACACAACGCTTCTCTCTGTTGCCGGGGTCTTGAGCCCGGCGGCGCAGAAAAACACCTGAGGCAAGAGGGTTTTACCTGGCGAGCTTCCGGTTTCATGCCGCCGTTGGGACAGGGTAACTGTAAGTGTGCAGAATTGAATTTGGCTGATCTGAGTTGATTCTGGTTGTGTAGGTCAGAGAGGGCGAAGAGTATTCGTGAGGCACCGGGCCTGTCGAGGAAAGCGCCTATGGGGGCGTGTTGACCCCTCAGAAGCTTTTGCTTATACTGGGTGGGAGGGAGTACTCACAGGATCTGCCAGGGGCGAGATTCGCAGCGGTTTCGCAGGTTTCGAGGCCTGACCCCGGAGGGAGGCAGGCCTGACCCCGGAGGGGCGATGGAATTGCCGGGCTTCCTGACACATGACATTGGACTCAAGATAACAGCCTTTCTCCTGGCTCTCTTTCTCTGGTTCAACGTGGCAGAGAGAAAGCCGGTCGAAATCGTGGCCGAAGTGCCTCTCAAGTATACCAACATGCCGGCCGGGATGACGTTTGCCTCCGAGGTCCCCACCGTCGCTAAGGCACGGGTTCGGGGAAGAGGCAGATTCGTGCACTGGAAATTGAAGGATGTCCATTTTGCGATCAATCTCGCCCCCGCGGGCAAGGGCATCGTCACCCATGTTGTTTCACCGAGCGAGGCTGTGATGCCCAGTGATAAGGGGGTCGAAGTGGTGGAGGTCATAGATCCCAAGGCAATACGCGTTGAGCTCGATATGATCGTAGCCAAGGAGATTCCTGTCATCCCGAGACTTCAGGGAACACTCGCGTCCGACAGGATTCTGCTTGGTGCGCCTGCCGCCCAGCCGGCGAAAATCATGATTTCAGGGGCCCAGCGCGTCTTAGGGGATCTCAAAGCGGTCTCCACCGCGCCGATTGACATGAACCATCTCGCGAGGAAGGGCAGGGTGACGGCCCGGATAGACCTCTCGGGGCTGCCGCCTCTATCGAGTGATGTCGAAGAAGTGATTGTGACCGCGCGGATTGAGCCGAGGCGGGATCTGGGGATTCCTGCTGTTCCCATCGAACCCATGCCGGGCCGCGGGCTCAAAGCGAGGTTCACGCCCGAGACAGTGGATGTTGTCATCTCCGGGGCGGCATCTCAGGTTGACTCGCTTGACCCTCGCGAGATAAGACTTCTGGTCGATGTTGCCGGTCTTACGAGCGGCCAGGTGGTCTTGACCCCCGTGGTAAGCGAGGGAGCTCTGAGCTTTGAAGCCAGGCCGGCTCTGGGAAGCAGGAAGGAAGACGATGTGCTCGAGATCGAAGCAAGGGTGGAAGCGCCCTATAAGCTCGAAGTGGTTTCGATCACCCCGGATGAAATTGGACTCGTGCTGCGCTAGCGGCCGAAACGCGCGGATCCTATGAGAGCCTGCTGATATGAGGGTCCTAGGAATAGAGACATCCTGCGATGAGACGGCTGCCGCCGTTTTCCAAGACGGGCGAGTGCTTTCAAATATAGTGCTTTCGCAGGAAGCGCACCGCAAATTCGGAGGAGTTGTGCCGGAGGTTGCTTCGCGTGAGCATATGAAGGCAATCGTTCCCATAGTAAGGCATGCGCTCGGCGAAGCCCACGCGGGCCTCAACTCGCTCGACGCCGTAGCCGTGACGGTCGGGCCCGGACTGATCGGGGCTCTCATAGTAGGGGTGGCCTTCGCGAAGAGTCTCTGCCTCGCCATCCGGAAACCCCTGGTAGGAGTTGACCACATCGAGTCGCATATCGGCGCCGTCTACATAACCTACGGCGAGCCCGAGGAACGTTTCGTATGTCTTGTCGCCTCGGGCGGCCACACCCACCTCTTCCTGGTGGAGCGTGATTTCTCGATGAGACTTCTTGGATCCACTGGGGACGATGCAGCGGGCGAGACTTTCGACAAGGTGGCAAGAATGCTTGGGCTTGATTACCCCGGCGGTCCCGAGATAGAAAAGGAAGCGCTCGAGGGTGATCCCAGGGCGATAGATTTTCCCAGGCCGATGATGCTGAGGGGTTATGAATTTTCCTTCAGCGGCCTCAAGACGGCGGTCCGGTATTTCATAGACAGGCACGAGGGTGAAATATCAAGCCGCATGCGAGCTGATATTGCCGCGAGTTTTCAGGAGGCTGTGATTGAGGTGCTCGTCGAGAAGACAGTCCGTGCGGCAATCGATAATGGGGTGAGAGCGATCTCAGCCGTTGGGGGTGTCGCCTCCAATGCCTGCCTGAGGACAAGCCTCACGCGCCGCGCCCAGGCCTCCGGGCTCAGGGTCCTCCTGCCACCGCGCGAGCTCTGCACCGACAATGGCGCCATTGTTGCTGCCACGGGTTGCCTGCGTTTCACGAAGCGGGACAACACCCGCACTTCCGACATGGCGGTCTCCCCCTACTCGACCAGGTCATATTGACCGCGGCCCGGCGGCTGGCTGTCCGTATTCGACCAGATTCCATGGAACGCTCCCTGTTGCAGGATGCACTCAAAGTTGCAAATCGCATGTTGCATCACGTCCCCAATCCGATTCTGCATCTCGCCGGATCGCAGTTCTCTTCGCCTTTCCCACCTAAGGTCTTTGTTTCAATAGCCTAATGCCACATCGCTGGCCAGATCAATCTGAGGATGCTGGCACAGTTATTGCGATTTCGACCTGTCCGAGGCACACACACCAAGGGGAGAGGCTTCTATGGACGGCCCTATTCTCAAGAAACAGAGGATATTGATCGTTGACGACGAAGAGCACATAAGAAAGATCGTCAAGTTCCAGTTGGAAAAGGCAGGCTACGACATCGATACAGCCGAGGACGGCGTCGAGGCCCTGAAGGCCGTTGACGCATGCCATCCTGACCTCATTCTTCTGGATCTCATGATGCCCAACATGGACGGCTATGAGGTCTGCAAACGCCTTAAGTCCAATTACCAGACCAACCACATCCCGGTCATAATGGTCACCGCCAAGGCCGAGCTTGAAAACAAGCTTCAGGGCTTTGAAGACGGCGCCAACGATTACATCACCAAGCCCTTTGCGATCACCGAGTTACTAGTGAGGGTGAAGAACGTGCTCCAGTGGAGCCAGCTTCAGCGCCAGGCAAACCCGCTCACTGGCCTGCCGGGCAACATTTCGATAGAAAAAGAGGTCGAACGAAGGCTCGACGGCAACACCAGGTTTGTCTTCATGTATGCGGACATAGACAATTTCAAGGCCTTCAACGACTACTACGGCTACAGGCGCGGCGATGACGCCATCAGGCTGACGGCGGAGACAATCGTTGAGACGGTCAAAATCAATGGCAACGGCGATGATTTCGTTGGGCATATCGGCGGCGATGATTTTGTGATCATCTCCACCCTTGCCAAGGCCGATGCGATAGCTTCCAACGTTGTTAAAATGTTTGACCAGAGGATAGTCAACCTCTTCTCCCGGGAGGATCTTGAGCGCGGCTATGTCGAAGTGATAAACCGCAAGGGCACCGTCGATAGATTTCCTCTGCTCACGATCACCATCGCCATGGTCACAAGTGGCAAGGGCAGAGTCGATCACATTGCCCGCATAAGTGACATCGCCTCCGAGCTAAAACGGTATGGCAAGACGCTCGAGGGCAGCGTGGTCGTAAAGGAGAGGAGGAAGAACGGGCAGGCTGTCCCGGTGGGAAGGGTTGAGGCCGGTGAGAGGCACTGAGATTGGTCCCTCATTCCATAAGCGCCCGAGGCTCCCCATTCCCATCGCCGCAGCAGGTGTTCTCGGAGCCGCACCTATCTTCCTGGCCTTGGGCTCGGACCCTAGCCGAGGGTATCAGGGCATGCTTCTCTTACTTTCCTTGATCATCGCGATAGGCGTCCTGGGCTTCTTGTCGGCAAGGTTTCGAAGAACAATGGGGGCGCGGCTTCAGGATCTCAAGAGTCAACTCGACCGGGCCAACCAGGAGCGGACCGCCAAAGCTGACAACATCGTAGGGCTCTATGAAGCCAGCCAGGCTACCTCCCAGGAGGTTGAGTCCGGCGGAATAATGGACACCCTCGTTGATGATGCGCGAAGAATCGTCGGGTGCGAGTCGGCGAGTGTCGCCATCTTCATCGAAAAAGACTTGCTTGCAAGCGTGACCAAAGGCATAAGCAATGACTTCAAGCGGAACCTGAGATGGCGGGTAAGAAAAGGCGGGATGACTGAGGCGGTCCTGACGACCGGCAAGCCGCTTGTCGTTAACGACGCCCAGAGCGATCCTCTCGCCTCGACGTCTTCGGCGGTCAAGATCGGGAAGCATCAGTCCATAATCGCGGTTCCCCTGGTCTCCGACAACGAAGTATTCGGTGTATTCTACCTCGGCGATACCCAGCCTAAAAGGTTCACCGACCACGACCTCATGCTCGCGAGCATTCTTGCAAACCACGCGGCCGCATCACTAAGGCAGGCGAGGCTCCGCAGGGAGCTCGAGAAAAAGCTGGAAGAGCTCGAGTGTGCTCACAAGGAGTTGGTGGGCGCGGACAGGCTCAAGACCGAATTCATCTCCACTGTGACAAGCGAGATGCGCGTTCCGCTCGATGCCATCCGCACTTACTCCCAGACCCTGCTCCAGCGCGTAGATGACGATTCATTCAAGCTGAAAAGGAAATTCCTGGGTGCAGTGGTCGAAGAATCGATGAAGCTCCTGAGCACCGTGAACGGCGTGATTGATCTGTCACGGATGGAATTCGGCGAAGGCGACCTGAGGCGAGAGCAGGTGGAGCTCGAGGGAGTGGTCAAGGATGTCTGCGGCATCCTTGAGCCCTTCTGCATGGAAAAGGGGGTGGATGTCTCGGTTGAGATTCCGGATCGTATAGGGCCGGCCTATCTCGACAAGGACATGATCTTTCTCCTCTTCAGAAACCTCCTCGAGGCCGCAACCAATTTTGCGAGAAATTCAACTCCAGTACGGCTCACCATCCAGGAGGATGAGGAATTCACAAAGGTAAGGGTCTCTCTGGTGCCGGGGCCAACCGCTATAAAGATGGAGTATGCGATCCGTGCGATCTGGGGGAACGAGTTCATTCCGCCGGATGCCGGTTCCATGGGACTCACGCTTCAGGTCTGCCGCAACATCGTGCTTCGGCACGGAGGGCGAATCTGGTCCGAGACCCACGACCCGTCATCATGGAATTTCATGATCCTCTTCGGAAAAGCGACCAGATCAATCGTCCCGTCGGACCTCACCTTCGAGATAGTCACCTCACGGCCCGAACTCAAACGGATGCTTGGGATCGTGGCCGACATGATCTCCAAGGTGATGGAGGTCAGGCGATGCCTCATTTTGCTTGAGGATCCGGCGACGGGCAAACTGGTGCTCGAGGCAAGCACCAACTGCCCCGAATCCGCCGGGTCAGGACTTGCCGTGGAGAGAGGACAGGGTCTGACCGGTCGGGTTTTTGATCAGGGCATACCCATAGTACTCAACTCGGTCGAACGGGATGCCGATTTACGGGATGGAAGCTGTTTGCCGTTTGAGAAGGCGCCATGCGCCGCGGTTCCCATAAGAATCGAAGGGCGCATCGTGGGCGTGGTCACGATTTCGGAAAAGACGGCACGCGATAGCTTCTTCGATGAGGGCGATGTGGGCTTGTTTGCTGCCCTCGGCGACAGGATCGCGGTAGCCCTTGAACGAACAACCAGCTATGAGAGTGCACGAGACCAGTTCGTGAGTGCGATGGCAGCCATGAAGTCAATCCTTGAAGCACGCCGGCTACCGTCGGTGAAGCCAGGAGTTGCGGGCTTCGCCGTCGAGGTGGCGAAGGGGATAGGGCTTGGGGAGGAGGAAGTGCGGCTCTTGGGGTATGTTTCGAGAATCTACGACGTGGGGATGGTGCGGGTGGGTGAGGGGATCCTGCGCAAGCGCGGGGGCCTTGGTGTGAGTGAGTACGAGAGTGTGAAGCGGCACCCTGCGGAGGGAGTAGACATCGTGGGGCCGATAGAGTTTCTGGAGCAGGTTAAGCAGGTGATCATGCATCATCACGAGCGGTATGACGGGGGAGGGTATCCGGGGGGGTTGAAGGGAGAGGAGATACCGATGGGAGCGCGGATACTAGCGGTGGTGGATGCATACAGTTCGATGTTGAGTGAGCGGCCGTACCGGGGTGCGATGAGTCGGGAGGAGGCGATAGGTGAGTTGAGGCAGTGCAGTGGGACTCAGTTTGACCCCATGGTAGTTGAAAAGCTGATCGAGATCCTGGAGCGGGCGGAGGTCGTCGGAAGGGTGGGAAAGCCAACATGTTAAGCGAGCTCTTTGTGAGCATGCGTGAGATGAGCGGCGGAATGAACATTGCCTTGGTTGCGGCACTGGCAGCCCTCGTGCTTGCGGAGATTGCCGTGCTTGCACTGAGACGGCAGGGCAAGGCCAGTGCCTCGGCTGATACCGAAGCCAGGCGGGCAAGGGAGATCGAAGAGCGCGCAAGACGCCGTGCCAACAATCTTGCGAAGATCCTTGAGACATCCAACAGGCTTAACTCCAATCTCGAGCTGGAACCCGTCTTGAATGAAATAGCTGAAGCCGTTTGCCAGAGTCTTGGTTTCAGGATGGTGCTGCTGAGGATTTTCGATGAGCAGACCAAGTCCTTCGAGGCAAGGGCTTTCGCGGGGCTTGACGAGGAAGCGGTCCGCAAGCTGAGTTCAAAGACCGTACCGCTTGAGACTTTCAGAACTTGGATGAAGGAAGAATTCCGCGTCGGGCACTCTTACTTCATCAGCCATGAGCACAACTTCTGGAGTGACCGCAAAGATGAAATATATATACCGGATCTGGGCGAACGGCAGGCCGGCGAGTGGCATCCGGAAGATACCCTCTTTGTTCCGCTCTGGACAGGGGATCAGCAGCTGATAGGGTATCTCTCGGTTGACGATCCTGTGGACAGAAGGATCCCGACGGTTGAGACCGTCGAAACACTCGAGATATTTGCCAACCAGGCCGTGACAGCGATTGAGAATGCGAGGCTCTACGGGAGGCTTGAAGATAACATAATAGAACTGCGGCAGATGACCACGCGCCTCAAAGAGCTCAACGAGATAAAATCCAACTTCGTTGCGACCGTATCCCATGAATTGCGGACTCCACTTACCTCGATAAGAGCTTATGCGGAGACCCTGGCCCGCGACTGGGGCGATTCGTCCCGCGAGACCGAAATTGAGTTCCTGAGAATAATCGAAGGGGAGGCACAGAGGCTCGCGAAGATCGTCGAGGACATGCTTGATCTCTCCCGGATGGAAGCCGGCAAGGTGGAGGTCAAGAAGGCTGACGTGGATCTCAAGAAAACGCTCAAGGATGTGAATCAGATACTGTCACCAGCTGCCCGCAAGAAGTACATCAGGATCGATGTGCCGGCGAGCACCGAACCTGTCATGCTTCGTGCTGATGAAGGCATGATGAAGCAGCTCTTCTTGAACCTCGTCGGCAATGCGATCAAGTTCACACCCGAAGGCGGCCAGATCTCCATAGGCGTCGACGACCGGGAGTCCACAGTTGAGATAAGCGTCAAGGATACGGGTGTGGGCATCCCGCCTTCGAAGATTCACAGGATCTTCGATGAGTTCTATCAGGTTGACTCCTCGGCAACAAGACGATTCGGCGGTGTTGGGTTGGGGCTCGCGATTGCAAAGAATATTGTCGACTGGCACGACGGCAAGATATGGGCCGAGAGCGAGGCCGGCAATGGCGCCAAGTTCACCGTCAGGCTGCCGAAGCGGAAGGCGATCGCGCCTTCGAGGGCCGACATCATTGGAGCTGAGGATACGTGGCAGTGTGAGAAGCGGATTCCTGAGCTGATAGTTGACATGATCGCGGAGATAATGGGGGCAAAGACGGCTTCGCTGATGCTTCTCAATGAAGAGTCAGAAGAACTCTTCGTGAGTGCGGCTATGGGCCTTGACGAAGCCGTGATGAAGATGGCAAGGGTCAAGGTTGGAGAGAGCATCTCCGGGTGGGTCGCAAAGACCGGGCGCCCGCTCCTGATCCGCGACATCGAGGATGACCCAGACTTCCGGCCGGCCAATCGGCCGCAGTATGAGTCGCGCTCCCTCCTGAGTGTTCCCCTCAAGGTGGACGACCGGGTTATTGGCGTCGTCAACGTCACAAACAAGGTGAGCCTCACCCCGTTCAGCGAGAATGACGCCGAGATCCTCCAGCTCCTGGCTGACCGCGTGACCACCGTTTTGGGAAAGATCAAGAAGTATGAAGGCATCAAGACCGAATTCAACACCATCTGTAACTCCCTGAGGAGTCTAATCGATGCCCGCAGGCTCGCCCCGAACAAGCGCGGTGAAGAGCTCACGGGTTGGGTGGTCGAGGTGGCGAAGGGGATAGGGCTTGGGGAGGAGGAAGTGCGGCTCTTGAGGTATGTTTCGAGAATCTACGACGTGGGGATGGTGCGGGTGGGTGAGGGGATCCTGCGCAAGCGCGGGGGCCTTGGTGTGAGTGAGTACGAGAGTGTGAAGCGGCACCCTGCGGAGGGAGTAGACATCGTGGGGCCGATAGAGTTTCTGGAGCAGGTTAAGCAGGTGATCATGCATCATCACGAGCGGTATGACGGGGGAGGGTATCCGGGGGGGTTGAAGGGAGAGGAGATACCGATGGGAGCGCGGATACTAGCGGTGGTGGATGCATACAGTTCGATGTTGAGTGAGCGGCCGTACCGGGGTGCGATGAGTCGGGAGGAGGCGATAGGTGAGTTGAGGCAGTGCAGTGGGACTCAGTTTGACCCCAGGGTAGTTGAAAAGCTGATCGAGATCCTCAAGTGCGATACACGTGGACGCGATACACGAGAGGCTGAACGGGTCCTCGAGTCCGCAGATAAGTAGGCTTACAACAGGAGGTAGGCTTATGGCGAGAGGCAAGGTGCTGGTCGTTGATGATGAGGAATACATTCAGCACATCCTCAGTTTCAGTTTTGGCGCGGAAGGTTATGACGTCGTGACGGCGTCTGACGGTGAGGAGGGCATAGACAAGGCAAGGAATCAGAAGCCTGATGTCATCGTGATGGATATCATGATGCCCAAGATGGACGGCTATGAGGCCTGCAAACGCCTCAAGTCAGACCCGCAGACCAGGAATATTCCAGTCATCTTGCTGACCGCCAAGGGAAGGGATACGGACAGGAAGCTGGGGTCAGAAGCAGGAGCGGATGACTACGTGGTAAAGCCCTTCAGCCCCGGCAGACTCATAGAGAGGGTGGAAGGCATCATGAAGAGGTGATGTCCTGCCATGCCCTCCAATTTAAGCCAGTTGGATGCCCCTGAGGCCGTCGATCTTTTTGCCAACACAAAGGATATCCTGGCGAGTCTCGATCTTGATGCTCTCTTGGTGAAGCTTGCCCGCGTACTGGCTTCATTCATTGGAATCACCGGACTATCGCTCAAGCTGGTTGATGTGACCGAAGAGCTTCTCCTCCTGAAACGGGGAGAAGACTTCAAGCGCGAGATCGTTTACGGGAGCCGGATCTTGGCGCCCACAGGCTTCGCAGCCGAGGCGATTGCCACGGGCAAGCCCGCCGTCATAAGCGATCTTCGGGAAAACACCACATTTTCCTTGCCTTCATATGTGGCGCGTGAGGGTTTCAGGTCGCTGGTTGCGGTTCCCTTGATGTCAGGAAAACGCGAGATCGGCATCCTCACGGTCTATATCGGCGAGCCCTCGGAGGTTTCCTCGCAGGTGCTGGCCATCGTTTCGGTGGTTGCCAGCGTCACGGCAGCTGCCGTCGAGAACTCGGACCTTGTCCGTCGCATAGAGAAGAACTACTTCTCGACCGTGGAAGCTCTGACCGCGGCAATTGAAGCCAAGGACCCTTATACGCGGGGTCACTCGAAGCGGGTCACCCAGTTTGCCATAGTCCTTGCTGAGCGCTTCGGGGTGTCAGAGGCTGACATCAAGAACCTCCAGTATGGCTCCACTCTGCATGACATAGGGAAGATTGGCATCAGGGGCCACATCCTCAACAAGAAGGGCAGGCTGACCCGCGAAGAATACGACATCATCAAGAAACACCCCATCATCGGGGAACGCATCATAGAGCGCGTCGACTTTCTCCAGGGTGCAAGGCCCATCGTAAGAAGCCATCATGAACGCTTCGACGGGACAGGTTATCCGGACGGGTTCCGGGATGAGGAGATCCCTTTTCTCGCGCGGATAGCGGCAGTCGTTGATTTCTTTGACGCCCTGACCTCAGACAGGCCGTACCGGAGAGCTTACTCGGTTGACGAGACCAATCTGATCATCAAGGAGGGCATAGGCAGGGAGTTCGATCCAGTTGTCGCCAAGGAGTTCCTCGAGATCAGCTCGAATCTCGCCAGGCCTGAAGAAGTTCCCATTGCCATACCCGCCTCCGCGGAACTATAATAACCTCATCTTTGGAACTCTAACAAGCCTCGGAGAAGATTGCTCTTGGAAGGAATCCTCACGGCAGAAGTCGCAGTCCCCATCCCTATCGAGAAGACCCTGACCTATCTCGTGCCTCAGGACATCGAAGCCTCTCTCAACGTGGGCATGAGGGTGGTTGTTGAGGTCAAGAACAAGGTGGTCACGGGTTTCGTGGTTGGCCTCGCCCGGCAGAGCCGAAAGGCCTCCGGACTGAAGGCCGTGCGGGAGATCGTGGATGAGAGGCCGGTGATCACCCAGGAGCTCGTGAGGCTGGGGCACTGGATATCGGGCTATTACGTATCGCCCGTGGGTGAGGTGCTTGCGGCGATGTCGCCGCCGCCCGCCAAGCTCAAGCGGCTCTATAGCCTCGCCCGGCATCCTGGGGATCTCGAGACCGAAATCTTGCGGGCGGCCTCACCCGAGAAGGCGAGGATCGTCGACGTTCTCGTTCCCGGCGAGGCCGTCGCGGCAAGCACAATCAGAAGGAGGGTGGGGGCCGGCAATATCATGCCTTGCCTCAGCGATCTCGTGGAGGAGGGAATCGTGAAAATCGAGGTGGTCGTCTCCAAGCGCAGGCGCAGGGCATCCGCCCTTGAGGAGCCGATCTCGGCTGGGAGCCCGCCGCCTCCTCGCCACCACCTTACGCGGGATCAAGAGGCCGCTTTACAGGGAATCAAGTCGACGATAGAGAGCAAGGCCTTCAGGGTCTTTCTTCTGTACGGCGTGACAGGAAGCGGCAAGACGGAGGTTTATCTGCGCTCGATTGATGAGACCGTGAAGCGCGGCAGGAAGGCCATCTACCTTGTGCCCGAGATAGCCCTCACTCCCCAGATAATGGATAGAGTGCGAAGCCGTTTCGGCAGCAAGTGCGCCATGCTCCACAGCAGGCTCTCCGACGGGGAACGCTACAGCGCATGGCTCAACATAATGTCCGGGGCCATTGATGTTGTCGTCGGGGCACGGTCGGCTGTTTTTGCACCGCTCCGGGACCTCGGTCTCATCGTTGTCGATGAGGAACACGAAGCCTCTTACAAACAGCAGGACTCGCCGCGGTATAACGCCCGGGAGGTGGCGATCATACGTGCCAAGCAGGCAGGAGCGGCAGTGATCCTGGGAAGCGCGACTCCCGCCATGGAAACCTACTACAACGCTCTTGAGGGCAAGTATGATCTTTACGAGCTCCCGGAGCGCATCTCAGGCGGGGCCCTGCCTGAGGTGAGCATCATCGACATGAGAACGGCCGGCGGCCGCTTTCCGATCTCTGAGGAAGTCGAGCGCCATATCGGCAATTCCCTGACCAACCGGGAGCAGGTTGTCCTGTTCCTGAATAGAAGAGGCTTCTCAAACTACATCCAGTGTCTTGACTGCGGCCTTGTGCCGAGGTGCCGCAATTGCCATGTTACCCTGACCTATCACCTGAACCAGCGCGAGATCATTTGTCACTACTGCGGGTACAGCGAAAAGGGATGGGAAGCTTGTCCCAAGTGTGGAGGGGTCAATGTGGAGTATGTGGGTTCGGGTACCCAGAAAGTCGAGGCTTACATCACGAAGGTCTTCCCTGATGCTTCTTGCGCCCGCTTTGACAGGGATTCCACGCGGAGGAAGGGTTCCACGGAGGCGCTTCTGGCCGATTTCACGAGCGGTATGGTGAGGATGCTTGTGGGCACCCAGATGCTTGCCAAGGGACATGACTTTAGAGGCGTGGGCCTGGTCGTGGTTGTGAATGCAGATGTCACCATGAACCTTCCCGATTTCAGGTCGAGTGAACGCACCTTCCAGATAGTAACCCAGGTCGCAGGTAGGGCCGGACGCGGAGACGTACCCGGCAGAGTCATGATTCAGACCCTCAATCCCGAGCATCATGCCCTTGCGCATGCTGCATGCCATGACTTCAAAGGTTTCTACAGCCAGGAGGTGAACCTGAGGAAGGAGCTCACCTATCCTCCCTTCGCGCGGCTGGCGAGAGTGATCGTCGAATCGAAGAAGGAAGCGCGGGCACGTGAGGCTGCTAAGGAATTTGCCGCCATCGCGGTGCGGCAGGGCAAGGCCACCAGCGGCAAGATCGATGTCATGGGTCCCTCAAGGGCCCCGATCTCGAAGCTAAAGAATGTATACAGATGGCATCTTCTCATCAAAGGTGAGAGGCGAGTGGGGCTTTCGGGTTTGATCAGGAACTGTATGAATGAGATCGCGGCGCGCGAGCTCGACGATGGAGTACGGTTTAGCATAGACGTGGATCCCCAGGTGATGATGTAATGGCAAATCGCTGGGGGTTTGGTAAAGTCTCGCGAGGATGTTCGGGACGACGGTCTATCGATTTTGGCATTGCCGAGAGAAAACAGGTATGTTATCTTGACGGGGCCGTTGATTCTCGACAGGCCCTTTGAGTTAGATCTGACGACCAGGAGGACAGGATGAGGACTCTGAAGATCATTGCTGTTGCCAGTTTCGTGATGGTCATTTGCTTCATGCTGATCGGCTGCGGGGGTGGAGGACCATGCTCGGTGAGCATGAGAAGCGGCAAGGTCTATTTCCAGAAGAACAAGGACTATGTTAAGGCCGAGGAATGGTTTAGAAAGGCGCTTGAGCAGTGCGGTCCGAACTGGGAAGCGCACTTCTGGCTCGCAATGGCGCAGGCGGAGCAGGGCAAACTTGCCGACGCCGGGCGCTCCTTCAAGGCGGCCGCAGAGATTGCACCGCCTGACAAGAAGCCAATGGTGCGCGACAATCAGCGCCACTATTTCGTTGACTACTACAACGCGGGCGTAAGCGCCAATTCGGTCATGAACTACAAGGACGCGGTCGCGGAGTTCGAGAAGGCGATTGCGGTTGATCCTGACGACGCCAAGGGGTACGTCAACCTGGCATATGCGTATTCCATGATTGGTGAGCCCGAGAAGGCTTTGGATGCTCTCAGGAGTGCCGTGAAGGCCGACTCGAATTCTGTGGAGGGCTGGCGCAACCTCGGCATAAGTTACCAGCAGAAGAAGGACTTCGATCTTGCTGCCGACGCCTTGGAGCATGTCCTCAGGCTTCAGCCCGATGATGCGGATGCCTTGTTCACACTCGGAGACATTTACTTCGACAAGAAAGAGTATCAAAAAGCGCTTGAGAAATACACCAAGGCTGCCGAAAAGAAGGGGGATGACCCTGCGCTTCAGTACCAGATGGGCGCGGTTTACTTCCGCATAGAGAAGTACCGGGAGGCTGGATTGGCGTTCCAGAAATCTGCTGCACTTACCAGGGATAAGGATGCCAGTCTTTATTACGATGCCATGTTTAACCTTGGAGTCTGCTACGTGAAGGTGCAGGACTTCGATGCGGCCATCACAACCTTCGAGACCTTGCTGGTGACCCGGGAGACAGCCGAGATCCACGAGATGCTGGGTGCCGCATACAGCAAGAAGGGGATGAAGGACAGGGCGATGGCAGAATTCGAGAAAGCAAAAGAGATTTCTGGCAAGTAGATCTTTTATCCACTTGACAATATAGGTGCTGTTACTTAGCATAAGTTGGCAGTTGGACAAGACATTCCTGTTGTGGTGTTCCGTAGAATGAAATCCGACCCTAGCTAAGAGCCTCAATCTGGCTTGACGGTATTGACAGGACAGGTTGTATACCGGGATCAGAAGAACTCAATTCAACAAATGAAAGACTCACCCGAAAATCCACCAGAGGCCAGTGAAAGCAGTAGCAGTCCGAGGGACATTGCTCCCCTCACATCTCAAGAGGTGCATAGGATGGACATGGCCGAAATGAAGACCAAGACTATTTCCGATCTGCTGAAGGTCGCCAAGGATCTCGACATCCAGGGCGTGGGCGGTCTCAAGAAGCAGGAGATGATCTTTAAGATTCTCGAAGCCCAGACAGAGAAAAACGGACTCATGTTCTCTCAGGGCGTTCTTGAGATATTGGATGACGGCTACGGGTTCTTGCGATCGCCGGACTACAGTTATCTGCCGGGGCCTGATGATATCTATGTTTCGCCTTCGCAGATAAAGAAGTTTGACCTGAGGACCGGGGACACGGTATCAGGCCAGGTCCGCCATCCCAAGGACAACGAGCGCTATTTCGCGCTCCTGAGGGTCGAGGCCGTCAATTTCGAAAACCCCGAGGTCGCAAAGGAGCGGATCTTCTTCGATAACCTCACCCCGCTTTACCCTCAAGAAAGAATCAACGCGGAATGGGAGCCCAGGGACATTTCGACCAGGATCGTCGACCTCTTCACACCTATCGGCAAAGGCCAGAGGGCGCTCATAGTTTCGCCCCCGCGCGCCGGTAAGACCATGCTCCTCCAGAGCATCGCCAACGCAACGACTGCAAATCATCCTGAGATTGAACTGATAGTCCTCCTGATAGATGAGAGGCCCGAGGAAGTCACCGACATGGAGCGAAGCGTCAAGGGCGAAGTGATAAGCTCCACTTTCGATGAACCGCCGTCGAGACATATCCAGGTCGCAAACATGGTGATGGAAAAGGCCAAGCGCCTGGTGGAGCACAAGAAGGACGTCGTGATTCTGCTTGACAGTATCACCAGGCTCGCGAGGGCGAACAACGCCGTAATCCCGCACAGCGGCAAGATTCTTTCGGGCGGAATTGACTCCAACGCGCTGCAGTGGCCGAAGCGTTTCTTTGGCGCTGCAAGAAATATCGAGGAGGGCGGCAGCCTCACCATCATCGCGACCGCTCTGGTTGAAACAGGAAGCCGCATGGACGACGTCATTTTCGAAGAGTTCAAGGGCACCGGCAACCTGGAACTGGTGCTTGACAGAAAGATTGCGGACCGGAGAATTTTCCCGGCGATCGATCTCAACAGGTCGGGTACGCGCAAAGAGGAACTCCTTTTGGCCCCGGAAGTACTCAACAAGGTCTGGATCCTGAGAAAGTTCTTGAGTGACAAGAATCCGGTCGAGGCCATGGAATTCCTTGTTGAGAGGATCTCCAAGGTCAAGACCAATAAGCAGTTCTTGAAGTCAATGAATACTTAGGTATAATATCGGGTATCTTGTGGGGGCGGCCATTGCCGCCCCGAATTCTATGTTGCCTGGAAGGAGGCGAGTGAATTGAAGAAGGGAATTCATCCCAAGTATGTGAGATCGAAGATAATCTGTGTTTGCGGCAACGTGATCGAGACCAGATCGACTTCTCCCGAGATTCACGTGGAAATTTGCTCGAACTGCCATCCATACTTCACCGGCAAGCAGAAGCTGGTGGATACCGCAGGACGAGTGGAGCGCTTCCGCAGGAAGTACGCCACGAGGGAAGAAGGGAAGTAGCAGGGAACAGCGACCACGCCGGTTGAGACCGGGCAGTCGATGGAATCCCTCTGTCGGATCCCGGGGGGCGACAAGGAAGCAGGTGACACTCGTTGAAACATAAGGACCTCGCCATGGGCGGGCAGGCTGTGATTGAGGGTGTGATGATGAAGTCTCCAAGCCTGGTCGTCACCAGTGTGAGAAAGACGACCGGCGAGATCGTCTCCAGGGTCGAGGCATACGTTTCGGTCACCAGGCGGAAGAAGATTCTCGGCATCCCCGTGGTGAGGGGAGCAGTGATGCTCTTTGAGCAGCTCTACCTTGGCATGAAGTCTCTCACGTTCTCGGCAGAGGTGGCCTCTGCGGCTGATGGTGAGGTAAAGGAGAATAAGGGATGGAGGTCGTCGTTGTGGGCAGTTCTCACGGTGGTCGTGGCGCTCGCGGTGGGGCTCCTCCTCTTTTTCTATCTTCCTTTGATTGTTGCGAGTCACACGGGGGTCAAGAGCAGCATCCTCTTCAATCTGATCGACGGCCTGGTGAGACTTGTGATTTTCTTCGTCTATCTGGGTCTCCTCAACATGTGGAAGGATATGCGGAGAGTTTTCGAGTACCACGGGGCAGAGCACAAATCGATCCACGCCTACGAACATGGGGAAACGCTGAGCATCGAGAATGTGAGGAAATACACCACCAGGCACCCGAGGTGCGGCACCAGTTTTCTCCTTATCGTCATGGTGTTGAGCATCATCGTTTTCATATTCATGGGCAGGCCGGATACCATACGTGAGAGATTGCTGAGATTGGTCGCAGTGCCCCTTATCGCGGGCCTATCCTACGAGGTGACCAGGTTGGCTGGGAAATACAGGGAAGGTCTCCTCATGAAGGTCTTGACCGCTCCCGGACTGGCTCTTCAGCGGTTCACGACCAGAGAGCCGAGTGAGGACCAGATTGAAGTTGCTCTAGAGGCTTTGAAGCATGCCGTAGGCACAGAGGCAGGTGCATAGTATGTGGGAGACAATCAGGAAAGCTCGCGAGAGGTACGACCAGCTCGCCGGTCTCCTGGCGGATGAGAAAGTCCTGAAAGACAGGAACCTTCTCCTCAAGTACGCGAGGGAGCGTAGCGATCTTGAGGACCTGGTGGCCAAGGCGGCCGAGTACGAAAGCATAGAAAAGGCTCTGGTTGAAGCAGCGGAGATAAGGGGAACATCTGACGACAGGGACCTTTTGGAGCTCGCCAAGGAGGAAATCGAAAGCCTCACAGAGAAGAAGCAGAAGATGGAGGCTGAACTGAAGGAGCTTTTGATCCCGAAGGATCCCGATGACCTTAAGAATACCATTGTTGAGATAAGAGCGGGGACTGGTGGAGAGGAGGCGGCTCTTTTTGCGGCAGTCCTCTTCAGGATGTATTCGAGGTATGCTGAGGAACACTCCTGGAAGGTCGACGTCCTGACCTCCAACCCGACAGGTGTCGGCGGATATAAAGAGATCATCTTCCTGGTTGAGGGCAGGAGCTCATATGGCAGGTTCAAGTATGAGAGCGGCGTCCACAGGGTACAGCGGATTCCAGTTACCGAAGCCTCGGGTAGGATTCATACCTCTGCGGTCACGGTGGCCATTCTTCCGGAGGCTGATGAAGTGGACGTGGCGATCAAGCCCGAGGAGATTCGGGTCGATGTCTTCAGGTCATCCGGCCCGGGCGGCCAGAGTGTCAACACCACGGACTCTGCCGTGCGAGTGACGCACGTACCGACCGGCCTCGTCGTGACATGCCAGGATGAGAAGTCCCAGCATAAGAACAAGGCGAAGGCACTTAAAGTCTTGAGATCGAGACTGCTTGATAAAGCCAAGGCCCATCAGGACGAGGAGCGATCCAGGAACCGGAGGCTGCAGGTAGGCAAGGGCGACAGGAGTGAGAAGATACGGACTTACAACTTCCCGCAGAGCAGAGTGACGGACCATCGTATTGGCTTCAGCCTGCACAAGCTCGAACAGGTCCTGGACGGCGATATCGATGAGCTGATAGAGGCCCTTGCCGCCAGCGATAGCGAGGCCAAGCTCAAGGCAGCAGGAATCTAGTCTTCTGGAAGGTCAGGCGGTGACCCTTTCCGTCCTTCTCGGTTCCACGCGAAAATCACTCCGATCGGCAGGAGTCGTCCATCCCGACGTCGAGGCAGAGATAATCATCTCCCACGTCCTCGGACTCAGGAGGAGCGAGATTTATCTCGACCCAGGAAGGCTCACAACCCCCGAGCAGGAATCGCGGATTCGCCAGATCGTGAGTGAACGCCACAGACGATTTCCGCTTCAGTATCTCGTCGGTGAGATTGAGTTCATGGGGCTCCCGTTCAAGATGAAACAGGAGGTTTTTATCCCGCGGCCCGAGACCGAGATTCTTGTCGAGGTCCTGGTTGAGCGTGGACGCCGGATGGGTGGGCCCTTGAGGATTCTCGATCTGGGAACAGGCTCGGGAGCGATAGCGGTATCGCTTGCCAAATGTCTTGAGCCCGAGTTCGTGCTTGCCACTGATGTCTCGCCGGTTGCAGTTCGGCTTGCAGGAGAGAACGCCAGCCTCAATGGGGTCGAAGGTCGCATCGCATTGGTGGTGGGGGCGGGCCTCGGTTTCTTGCGAACCGGGCCTCTATCCGCAGGCGATGCCCGGACACGGACCTTCTCGGTGGTCGCGTCTAACCCGCCCTATGTGGGAAGGAGTGAGATTGACGGCCTCCAGCCGGAAGTGCGCGATTTCGAGCCAAGGCTTGCGATCGATGGGGGCGAGGATGGGCTGCGATTCGTTCGAGGGGTGCTGCCTGAGATTCCGTCTATACTTAAGGAGGAGGGTATAGTAGCATTTGAAATCGGAGCGTGCCAGGCAGGAGCAGTTTGCGCGCTCTTCCGCGACGCCGGCCTGGACGATGTCGAGGTTATCAAGGATCTTGCAGGAAGAGATCGCGTGGTAATAGCCAGAAGGCGATGGGCGTAAACCAGTGCCCCGAAAGCAAAGGCAGCAAGAGGCGGCGAATTGATGCGGAGCGGGTAACCGTAACGCCAGAGGCGGGTAGCAGGTAAATGGACAAAATAGTGGTCAGAGGTGGGCGAAAGCTCAAGGGTACCGTCAGGATCGGTGGAGCCAAGAACGCTGTTCTCCCCATAATGGCAGCGTGTCTCCTCACCCGCGGGGTATCAGTGATAACAAATGTTCCGAGGCTCAGGGACGTGATCACCATGAAGTCGGTTCTGGAGCGCCTCGGCGTCAAGACTAGATTGGATGATCACACTCTGACGATCGATACCACCGGCATGGAAGGTTTCGAAGCACCGTACGATCTCGTTCGAACCATGCGGGCCTCCATCTACGTGCTTGGGCCGCTTCTTGCCTCAGGTGGCAAAGCCAAGGTCTCGTTGCCAGGGGGTTGTGCTTGGGGGCCGAGACCGGTCGATCTTCACATAAGGGCGATGCAGGAGTTGGGAGCCGCGATTGAGATCGAACACGGCTACATAATAGGCGATACGGCGGGCCTCGTGGGGAAACCCATAAAATTCTCGATAGCGAGTGTGGGAGCGACAGCCAACACCATGATGGCGGCAAGCAAAGCCAAGGGCACGACGGTGATCAAGAATGCTGCGAGGGAGCCTGAGATCGCTGCACTGGCGGAGTTCATAAACCTGATGGGCGGAAGGATCAAGGGAGCGGGCACCGACACGATTGAAATCGAAGGGGTGCGGGAGCTTTCGGCGGCGGAGTTCAGGACAATTCCAGACCGGATCGAGACCGGCACTTACATGATTGCGGGCGCAATCACTGCAGGCAAGATCGAGATAGAAGACTGCACACCTGAACATGTTGAGGCCCTGACCTTGAATCTTCGTCAGGCCGGCGTCGGCGTCGATCACTCGGCCGACCGGATTTCAATCCGGGGCAGGCGCGATATCAATTCGGTGGACGTGGTGACGGCTCCATACCCAGGCTTCCCCACTGACTTGCAAGCCCAGTACATGGCGCTCATGACCGTGGCCAGGGGCAACTGCGTTATCAGTGAGACAGTCTTCAAGGACCGGTTCACCCATGTGCCGGAATTGAGACGCATGGGGGCCGACATCAAGATAGAAGGCAATACTGCCCATGTCGGCTATGTAAAGAATCTCAGTGGTGCCCCCGTAATGGCGACGGACCTGAGGGCAAGTGCTGCGCTTGTTCTGGCAGGCCTGGTCGCCGATGGCGAGACCCATATTTCGCGAGTCTACCACATAGATAGAGGCTACGAGGAAATCGAGAGTAAGCTCGGACGTCTCGGGGCTGGGATCGAGCGAGTCCCCGAGTAGGCCCGTCGGCTCGCCGATCTCTTGATCTTAAGATTCAGGGGTGGCAGAGTGCGAAGAATCATAATAGGCACGGCCGGCCACATTGATCACGGCAAGACCGCCCTCGTGAAGGCCCTGACCGGGATTGATACCGACCGGCTACAGGAAGAAAAGGACCGAGGCATATCCATCGATCTTGGATTTGCCCACTTCGATCTGCCTGGTGGGGCCAAGGTTGGCGTGGTCGATGTCCCCGGCCATGAGCGGTTCATCAAGAACATGCTCGCGGGCGTCGGAGGAATCGATATTGTGCTCTTTGTCGTTGCTTGCGATGAAGGCATAATGCCTCAGACACGGGAGCACTTCGACATAGTCTCACTTATCGGGGTGAGACACGCAGTCTTTGCCCTGACAAAAGCCGACATGGTCGACCAGGACATGATCGAAGCCGTGCGGGAAGAGGTCGAGGAGTTCATAGGGCCCACCAGGTTCAAAGATTCCCCGCTTATTCCAACCTCAGTGGCGACAGGCCAGGGGCTTGATGACCTCAGGCGGGTGCTCGAGGAGATCGTCGCCAAGGTCAGTGAGCGCGAGATCGGTGAGGCAGTGCGCCTGCCGATTGACCGGATCTTCACAATGACGGGAAGGGGCACGGTGGTGACGGGAACGCTCTGGTCTGGTGCGATATCCAAGGAGGACAGACTTGAGATACAGCCCGGTCCGAGCCCGGTGAGAGTGAGAAGCGTCGAAGTGCATGGTGAGCCTGTCGAGCGGGCATTTGCCGGCCAGCGGACGGCCCTCGGTCTCCATGGTGTGGAGCGGATCACGCTCGAACGCGGCTACTGTGTCGTTTCGCCAGGCGACTTTGAAGCATCAACCTTGCTTGACGTGGAGTTTTTTCTTCTCGGTTCGGTGCCCAAACCTCTGGAGACGAGGACACGCATCAGATTCCATCTTGGTGCGAGTGAGATCATAGGAAGGATCTTTCTGCTTGGCAGAGAGAGTCTGGCGCCTGGGGAGAAGTGTTTTGCTCAGGCGAGGCTCGAGTCGCCCTTGGTAGCAGGCTTCGGTGACAGATTCGTGATGCGCACGTATTCGCCAATGCGGACCGTCGGTGGCGGCCGGGTGCTCGATCCTGTGGCTCAAGGACACAAGCGCAGTGACAGGCGCGTAGGCGAAAGGCTCGAGGTTCTTGCGACTCGAGACCTTGCGGGTGTGGTTGAAGAATACGTTAGGGCATCGGCCCACGGGGCAAGATTCGATCACCTGCGCAGAAAAATCAATTGTGGGGTCAAGGAGATTGAGAAGACGACCAAGGGTTTGATCGAAGGTGGCAGCGTATTGGAGATGCCCGGGGGCCTTTTCATTCACCGTGACAGCCTGCAAGACTTTGAAGCCAGAATAGAGGGCATCCTTAAAGCCTATCAGGCTGAGAACAGGCTGACTTGGGGTATATCCAAGGAAGAACTGAGGGAGCGCCTTGGTTCAGTCGAGATGGGCTTCCTCACCTGGGTTCTCGCACGGCTCGAAGCTGCACGGCGGATCTCCACCAGGAAAGGCGATGTGAGAGCCGGCACTGGCGGCGTCGAGTTGAGTGCCGCCGAGGCGCAGGCGCGGATGCTCATAATAGACCTCCTGAAACGCAACCTGTTTCAGCCGCCATCTGAGCGTGAGATCGAGGGTCGGGCGAAGCTTCCGGGCGAAGCTTTCCGCAAGGTCACAAACCTGTTGATCGAAGAGGGTGAGATCACGAGGCTCGAGGCTGGCCTGGTGGTCCATAAGTCTGCAGTTCGTGAGGCCAGGGCCAAGATAACAACCTATCTCAGGGAGCACGGCGAAGCTACTGCGAGCGACCTCAAGAACGTGCTGGGCACGACGCGGAAGTATGCGGTTCCTCTGCTTGAGCATCTCGATAGAATCGGAGCCACCAGAAGGAAGGGCGACAAGCGAACGCTTGTGGGATGACCCAAACTACCTCAGCCCTCACTCTCACCCTCTCCAGGATGGAGAGGGAACCAACGCGGCCGCGTTGACTTAGACCGACTGGGTTTGTATACTTCCCTTTGTCAAGTTGGGAAAGAGGTAGATCAATGCCCCATGATCCGATTGACCTGAGAAGCGATACCGTCACAAGACCTTCGCAGGGGATGCGGTGTGCCATTGCCGACGCTGTTGTCGGCGACGATGTCTTCGAAGATGACCCAACTGCCAAGGAGCTCGAGCGCCTTGCCGCCGAGATGACGGGAAAAGAGGCCGGTCTTTTTGTTCCGAGCGGCACGATGGGAAACGAAGCCGCTATCCTCGCGCATACGCAGCGGGGGGACGAGGCGATCGTTGAGGCGGACTCACACATTTACAAGTATGAGGTTGCCGGCCCGGCGGTGCTGTCGGGAGTTCAGCTTGCCCCCTTGAAGGGTGAGAAGGGAATCCTCTCGGCGCGCCTGATCGAGCAGGCCATCCGCCCGGATGATATTCACCAGCCGGTTACCAGGCTTGTCTGTCTTGAGAATACCCACAACCGCGCGGGCGGGGTAGTCCTTCCAACAGAGGTAATGCGCGAGATCCGGTCGCTTGCTGCCGAGCGCGGCATCAAGATTCATCTTGATGGGGCTCGAATCTTCAATGCGGCAGCGGCCTCGGGCATTGATGCACGAGAGTATTGCGCACTCTGTGATTCCGTGATGTTTTGCTTGTCCAAAGGTCTCGGCGCGCCCATAGGGTCCATGGTTGTGGGGGACATCTCCTTCATAAGCTTGGCAAGACGATACAGGAAGATGCTCGGTGGCGGGATGAGGCAGGCCGGCATGATCGCCGCCGCGGGTGTCTACGCCCTCAAGCACAATGTCGGACGCCTTCTGGACGATCACAGAAGAGCGCGGGTGCTTGCCGAGGCAATCGCCGGGATACCCGGACTCAAGGTTGACCTCGCGACGGTCCAGACCAACATCATCGTCATCGATGTTTCCGAAACGGAGCTAAGCGTCGACCGGTGTCTATTACTTCTTGAGAAACAAGGCTTGCTTGTGGTACCATTTGGGCGTACTAGGATGCGGGCCGTAACCCATCTCGATATTGATGATGCGGATGTGGATCGGGCCATTTCGATTTTCGGGAAAGTCTTCGCAAAGGTTTGATGACACGTAAGCATGGCCAAGGCTCACTGGAAATTCGCCACCGTAGATAAACCCAACGTCAAGCGGCTGGAATACGGGCTTGGTATCTCGGCGCTTACGGCAACCGTGCTTGTCGCAAGAGGTTTCCAGAAGGAAACCGATGCAAGGGGATTTCTTGAACCGGCACTGGAAAACCTGGGAGATCCGCTTCTCCTGCCCGATATCGGGCCTGCCATCGACAAACTCAGCCAGGCGGTTGCCAACGATGACCACATCATGGTTCTCGGGCACGACGATGTCGATGGCATAACCGCGACCACGATCGTATTCGGCTCCCTGAAGGAGATAGGGGCAGACGTGGCCTATTACATCCCTGATTCGCCAACGGAAGGAATCGGGCTTTCGAAGAAGCTGGTGGATCGGTTCAAGAAGTCGGGCGCGAAGCTGGTGATCACGGTTGACTGCGGCATAAGCTCAAAGGATGAGATTGCTTACGCGAAGTCGCTCGGGATCGACACGATAGTTACCGATCATCACGAGCCGCCGGAGGAGCTTCCCCCGGCCGTCGCGGTGGTCGATGCCAAGCGGCGCGATTCCAAGTACGGCTTCAGGGATCTTGCAGGCTGCGGCGTGGCATACAGATTTATGGAGAGTTTTGCTGAACACCATCGGCGAGTGGGAAGTCCGCCCTCGCTCGACGGAATGCTTGGCATGGCCGCGCTCGGGAGTTACGCGGACAGAGTTCCCCTGGTAGGTGAGAACCGGATTCTCGTCTATAATGGCACGAGGCAGGTGCTTCACAAGCGGATTGTGCCTTTTGCGGTCCTCAAGTCTCATATTTGGGTGGATGAGGAATCAACGATGACCGAGGTGCTCTCAAAGATAGTTCCCATACTGGGTGCTGCCAGGTCCGACGAGGGAGGCAACCTCGGGTGCGAGATGCTGCTAGCCACTGAAGAAGATGACGCCGAGGAGACTTTTTCTTCTCTGGTCATGGAGTGCGAACGCAAGAAGGAGAAAGCGAGGAAGGCGTTTGAACGGGTGCAGGAGCACCTTGCGGCGAGGGGTGCCGATTCGGGAAAGACGGTTGTCCTTGTCGAAGAGCGTCTCCCAAGCAAGACAGTCGGCTTCTGCACGGCCAAAGTCGCCGAGCACCTTCACAGGCCGGTAGTGATCATCTCGATGAAAGGCGAGACCGGCGTCGGCGAAGCACGAGGCCCCAAGGGTGTCGATCTTGTGGATGCCCTGCGGGCAAACAAGCAGTTCCTGCTTGGTTTTGGGGGCCACAAGCAGGCCGCGGGCTTTTCAATCGAGCGCGGAAGGATCGAGGATTTCAAGACAAGCTTCATCACTTATCTCGACAGCAAGATTGATCCCACGGCGATTCGTAAAGAGATCGTGATTGACGGCACGTTTGGAGCGGGTGATCTGAATGTGGAGAGTCTCAAGACTCTGCTTTGCCTTGAGCCCTTCGGCGAGGAAAATCGCAAGCCGGTTTTTCTGCTTGAAAATTTGGATACGAGTGTGTTTAAAGAGAGTGATGGAGCCCTGCGGATGGGTGAGATCATCTTCTGCGGAGAAGTCTTCTCTGCCGACAGGGTTTCGAATCCTGGCGACAAACTGAATCTTGTTGTGAGTCCCTTTGCTGATGGCAGCGTCAGAGTCGTAGAAGTGATCGATTGGAAGAAAGCAAAGTAGGAAAGGAGGCGGGCGCGAGCCGCCATGGCTAACGGCAGGGTAGTGAGGAAATCAAAAAACAAGAGACCCGATAGCAGGCCTGACAGGTCGCTTGCCCGCAAGATAGAAGGGATCGACAAGAAGATGCAGACTGCGCTTGAAAAAGGAGATTTCGTCCAGGCCAGGGAGCTCGCGGAAGAGCAGGAGCGGCTTCTTGAGCATCTGATGCTAGGCAAGCAGAGGTAGGCACGCCTTAACCCAATGTCTCACCACCATCATTCCTTGTTCGTGGTAGCTACACCCATCGGCAATCTCAAGGACATCACCCTCCGGGCACTCGAGGTTTTGGCGGGCGTTGATGCGATAGTCTCAGAGAATGTGAGAAAGACAAGGAATCTTCTTGATCATTACGACATCAAGACGCGGGTGATGAGCTACCGCGAGGAAAATTCCGAGCGCATGGGTGCGATCATTGTCGAACTCCTGAAGAGTGGCAAAAGCGTTGCCCTGGTTGCCGAGGCCGGCACGCCGGGGGTGTCCGATCCGGGACGAAAACTCGTAGCGAGTGTGTGGAGGGAGGGCCTCAGGGTGGTGCCTGTGCCGGGAGCGAGCGCAGCTGTTGCGGCTATCTCGGTCTCCGGGATGGATGAACAACGTTTTGTCTTCGAAGGCTTTCTGCCACGGCGAAGTTCCAAGCGGAGACAGAGGCTCCGGGACATCTCGGGCGATTGTCGGCAACTGGTCTTCTTCGAAGCGCCGCACCGGCTCGTAGAGTGTCTTGGTGACATCAAGGCGGCCCTCGGTGACAGACAGTGTGTCCTTGCACGGGAGATCACGAAGATGTATGAGGACATAGAGCGAGGCAGCATTTCCTCGTTCATGGCGAAGTATTCGACCAAGGAGCCGGTGGGCGAGTTTGTGATCGTCTGCGAGGGGGCCGGTGAAGTTGGTGCTGGTGAAGAAGCCCCGAAGGATATATCTTTTGACCAGGCCGTGCGTGAGGCTCTAGCCCTTGCGAGAGGCGGGCTAAAGAAAACCGACGCTGCAAAGATCGTCGCAAAGAAGTACCGTCTCGATGGCGGCGAGATCTATAAATCTCTCGTCAGGGGGACCAAGCCCGCGATTTCACAAGGTGGGAGGAATCTCGGCTATCGCGGCAATCTTGCCGGGCGAGATGAGGGGAAGTGAGAGGGGATTGGAGAACGAGTCCAGACAGGAGGGAGAACCGCCATGAAGGTGAAAGTCTATTCGACACCGACTTGACCCTGGTGCAAGATGGCCAAGGAGTTCCTTGACGGAAAGACAATTGCATACGAGCACGTCGATGTCTCGGTCGATGCAGGAGGGCGTGACGAGCTCATAAAGAAATCGGGCCAGATGGGTGTGCCCGTGATAGATGTGGACGGCGAAATCGTGATAGGGTTCGACCGGGAGCGGCTCGAAGCCCTCCTCGGGAAGGCTGTGTGAAGATTGAAGCGAAGCGTCAATACCAAGCGGAAAGGCCCGAGGCCGAAGATCATGGGTGCCGCGCGCGTCAAAGGCCTTAAGATGAGAGATGCTCGCCGCGATGACAAAGGGCGGGTCTTCGAGTTCACCAGGAGAACCTGGGGTCAGTACGGTGACTTCATCCCGAGGGTCTGGCACAGGTGGATTGGCGACAAGCGTGGCAGACTCATAATAGCCGAGTTACGTGGAGTGCCTGTTGGGCTCGCCAAGATAACCGATTTTGGCCGTGGGGAGATCTGGCTTGAAGGCTTACGAGTTGATCCCGAGCAAAGAGGCAAGGGCATAGCCCGTGCCATAAATATCGAGGTCTTACGCACGCTTCGAGAGATGAAGCCGAAGGCGGTGCGCTATTGCACGGGTCGCAGTAACTGGGCAAGCAGACACATCGGCGAGAAGTTCGGTTTCACAATCGCCGCACGACTGCGCTACTACTGGCAGAAGTCCCGGAAAGGAAGAATGCGCGGCCACTTCGCCAGGAGAAGCGATGCCGGCGCCATTTACGACTTCATGTGGCACTCGAAGTATCTCGATCTCTCGCGAGGTTTGATCGCCGAGGGTTGGATTTTCAGGGAGTTGACACCCGGCCTGCTCGAGGCCTATATCAGGCAAGAGCGTGTGGTCGTACTCAGGGAATCCGGCAAGATCACGGGAGTAGCCGTTTACCCATTGGAAAAGGCCGACCAGGCTCTCACGCTGGGATTCGTTGACGGTGATCCCGCTTCGATCAAGGCGCTTGCGAGGAATTGCCTTTATCTTGCCAGGGTGCGAGGGGATGATTCGTGTTCGATAGCCGTCCCATCGCGGCGTTTCGCGCGAATTGTCGAGGATGCCGGATTCAAGCGAAAGGATAGTATGGGTCAGGTTGTCCTTGAATTCGCCGATCCCGGAGGCTTGGCTCGCCGCACAAGACCTGCCTGACCGGAGCTACCTTATGAAGTGGATCTGTCGCCGTCCAAGAGTACATAGCCTCCTTCTGAAAGACGTGCTGAGCGGAGCTTGCGATGCCTGAGGTTCAATCTGCGCTGTACGAGACGCTGCAGGATGGAAGTGCACGCTGCAATATCTGCGAGCGCAGGTGCGTGATCGCTGAAGGCAAGTGCGGCTGGTGTTCGACGCGAAGGAACCGAGGTGGAAGAATCTGTAGCGCCACCTACGGGGAAGTGTCCACAAAGATGGTCGCCCCGGTCGAGGCCAAACCCATTTTTCATTTCTTCCCCGGCTCGAAGTGGCTTTCGCTTGGAAGTCTCGGCTGCAACTTCCGGTGCATCGGGTGCCAGAACTCGGAGATTGCACACGAGAAGGCTTGCGAGGTTCCGCCCGGGCGCACTCAGTTCATGGAGCCCCGAGATGTGGTCGCTCTTGCAAAGCGAGAAAACTGCAAGGGCATATCCTGGACCTATAACGAGCCAACCCTGTGGCTGGAATACACGGCGCGGACCAGTGAACTTGCCAAGAAGGAGGGTCTCTACACTAATTATGTCACCAATGGCTACATGACCAAAGCTGCCCTTGATCTCATCGGGCCGCATCTTGACGCATTCAGAGTGGACATCAAGGGCTTCTCCCAGGAATTCTACTCGAAGATTGCCGGGATCAACGATTTTGAGCCCATTCTTGAGAACGCTCTGCGCGCCAAGAGCAAGTGGGACATGCACGTTGAGGTAGTAACAAACGTCATCCCCGGGCTTAATGACAGTGACATTGAGCTGGGACGACTTGCCACGTGGATAGCGACACGTCTCGGCAAACGGACTCCGTGGCATGTTACAAGATTCACTCCCTATCTCGAGCTTTCGGATGTTCCTTGTACGCCGGTTGCCACTCTGGAGAAGGCTCGCCAGATCGGTTTTGATGTGGGGCTCCTCTACGTCTATACAGGGAACGTCCCGGGTCATCCCGGCGAGAATACCTATTGTCCCAAGTGCGGACGGGTCGTGATCGGGCGGTACCATTTCGAGCTCATCGCCTACAATCTCGAAACGGAAAGCGAGAAGACACCGGACAAGGAGGGTGTCGAGCGCGAGACCTCGAGCCGAAGATGGGGAGGGCGCGCCTTGGGTGGTCCCGGGGCTCCGGGTCCCGCAAAATGCAAGTACTGTGGTCAGCGCATCACCGGTGTTTTCGAGTGATTCACCTGACGTGGGTCTGAAGTCCCAGGGGAATCTTGATGGGTGAGTTCTTCTCGCTTGCGGCTGCCGTTGTCTGGGGCTCGGCGGTCATATTCCTCAAGAAATCCGGCGAAACGATATCCCCGTTTGATCTGAACCTCTTCAGGGTAACCATTTCGAGCCCGCTTCTGGTTCTGGCCACGCTGGTGGCCGGCCAGCAGATATGGCCTGCGGTGCCCGCCAAGGATTACCTCATCCTCTTCGCAAGCGGCATCATCGGCATCGCGATCTCCGACACGCTTTTCCATTTCAGCCTCAACAGGATCGGAGCCGGGATCGCAGCCATCGTCGATACCTTGTATTCGCCGTTTGTCGTCCTCATCGCCTTCCTGATGCTTGGGGAGCGCCTCGGGGCGAGGCAGTTTATCGGCATGGCCTTCGTGCTGACGGGTATCCTCGTTGCGGCACGCCACGAGCCGCCCAAGGGAGCGACACGGCGCCAGATCGCTGTGGGGATCATGGGTGGCGTGTTTGCTATGGCTACAGTGGCATTCGGGATTGTGATTGCCAAACCGGTCCTGAACCGGTCGCCGGTCCTCTGGGCCACTACAATGCGCCAGATAGGTGCCCTCGGCGTCATGCTCCCGGCCGCACTTGTTTCATCACGGCGGCGCCAAATGCTCTCGATGTTCCGGCCCTCGCCCAGGTGGAAGTTCTCCCTGCCGGGCACCCTGCTCGGATCTTACCTTGCCCTGATCCTCTGGGTTGCGGGCATGAAGTACACCATGGCCGGAGCCGCGGCGATTCTGAACCAGACAAGCACGATCTATGTGCTCCTGCTGGCCGCGCTCTTTCTCAAGGAGCCGCTCACGCGGCGGAAGATCGTGGCCTCGGCCATCGCGATCGCAGGCATCGTCATCATCACCTACAGGCCGGCATGACCAGGGACGCACATGTCAAGCCTCGCGACGGCACGCTTCAGTTTGACATTTGCGATTTCCCAGGATAGGCTTCCCTTATGTTACGAACGCAGCACCCCGCAAGATGTCAAGAGTGCCAGCCCGGCTGGGTAAGAGCGGGTATTGTGGCGCTCGCGCTTATACTCGCGCTTGGGTTGGCCGCGAGTTGCATCACAGGTTCACGCGCCTTTCAGAAGAACGGGACCAACGGCTTCCCGCTGGATGACCCATGGATCCACCTCCAGTTTGCCAAGAACCTTCATGACTACGGACACTATTCCTATTACAAGGCCGAGATGGTGACATCAGGCTCCACCTCGCCACTCTATACGCTGATTTTGACGCTCGGATTCTTCGTGACGACCAACGAGATGCTGCTGAGCTATGTGCTCGGTGTTTGCTTCTTGCTGCTGGCGGCGAGCTACATGTTCAAGCTCGCATCAAGACAGTTCGGCGGGAACCCGGTATACGCATGCCTTGGTGCTTTTCTGGTGGTTCTAGAGCCGCGCCTTCAGTGCGCCGCTCTCTGGGGCATGGAGACCACGCTTTTCGTAATGCTCTTGCTTGCAGTGGTCTATCACTATTCGGCACGGCAATCGGTGTTGCTGGGAATCGCCGCCGGGCTTCTCATCTGGACCCGTCCGGAGGCGGTGATACTATTCATGGCCCTGGGCATCGACATCGCCTATCACCGATGGGCCGTCAAGCCCGCTCGCACGAAGCTCACTCGCACAACAACGCCCAGCTCTATGCGATGGCTCCTCGTGCCGGCGCTCATCCTCGCAGTTTCCGCCCTCGCCTATTTCGGTTTCAATCTCATCCTCTCCGGGTCGATCCTACCCAACACCTTTGCTGCGAAGATCAAGTACTACGCTGGGGGAGGAAGGAATTTTCCTGCAAGTGTTTTTCATTTTGTGATGGAGGGTCACTGGCGGGTGGTCTTTCCTCTGGCAGCAGCTGGGGCAATCTTGAGCGTGCTCGCGCGTGCGGTGCGAAGGCAAGAGAACCCGTTTCTTGTCTCGCTCCTCTGGCCTACGGGCCTCTTCCTCGCCTATTGGTGGAAGCTCCCCTACCTTTATCAATACGGCAGGTACATGATGCCACTGCTGCCATTCCTGATGCTCCTCGGAATCAGTGGGTTTGACGAGGTGCTCAAGCTTGCCAGGCGAGCGACCCGAGACCGCGTGCCGCAATGGGGCATGCTGATCGCAAGGCTGCTCCTTGCCCTTGCGGTCGGCGCCCAGCTTGTGGTTGTGTCATGGCAGGTGCGTGATGTCTACGCGGATCATTGCAGGTACATTTCCGACCGGCAGGTGAAGACCGCCAAATGGATCAAGGAACATCTTCCCGAGGACGCGGTGGTGGCGACCCATGACATTGGTGCGATCGCATACTATTCGGAGAGAAAAATAGTCGACATGGTGGGCCTCGTATCCCCTGAGATGAAGGCGACCATCGGCAAACCGGCCGAGCTCGTGCGCCGGCTTGAGGAGAAGCATGCGACCCATGTGGCGGTGCTCCGCAGCTGGTTCGAGATCGTGAATGTCAACCCGATCTTCCAAACCGATGAGCGCTATCCGGAGATCATGGAGGTCTTCGAGTTTCGCCCCAAGAGCATGCACTTTATGGACCATGAAGCAGCGGGAATGACATGGGCCGCGCGCAATTGTCTGGCTGCCCGGAATGTCCAGCAGGCCAAAGAGTTACTGGAGCGATCTGTGCAGATTGATCCGCAGTCGTCTCGGACACGCCTCTTCCTGGGCCGGGCCTACCTCATAGCTGGGAACATGGACCGCGGGCAGCAGGAGTTGCAGAGAGCGATCGATCTGAATCCGCAGTACTGGGATGCGCGCTTCACGCTGGCTGAAGTGGCTGCCAGGTTGAATCGCTGGAGCGAGGCCAGGGAGCGCCTCGAAGTCCTGCTCAGGGAGGACCCCACTTACGTTCAGGCCTACGGGCTCTTGAGTGACGCCTACCGCCAGTCTGGCGATAGCACCAGAGCCGATGAGTACCTGCTGAAGTACGATGAGCTCAAGAAGTCGCAGAGGGTCGAGGGCTTGAAATAGGGCACGCCGCCCCGCCTTCTCAGTGTCAGCCACGGACCGGGCCTCAGCCTCGACCAAAACCACCAGCTCAGTCGAGAGATCCCTCCCCAAACAGACCAGATAACTAAGACCTAGCCACGGGTCACGATGTCTGTTCCCAACTCCCCACCGCCAGGATGACAGGCTTGGAGAGCGAGATTTACTGGAGGGCGACATCTCTACTTTGCAGAGAACCTGACATCCTTATGCTGCAACCACACGCGAGCACACGCGAGACAAATCAGCTTGACAGAGGCCGCCGCTTATGGCATAAAAGAGACTAGTGGTGGGGTGGATGGGACGACGAGGACGAAAAGGCAAGTCTGGAAACTCTCCGAAGGTTGAGCGCCGCGGCATTCTTCTGCTTTCTATCATGCTTTCATTCGCTCTCGGCTCCCCTCTGACTATGCTTGTGAGTGTGAACGCCGCAGCGGGACTCATGGGAGTCATAGTAAATGAGGTGCTTTATGATCCGCCGGGCAAGGATGCAGGCCTCGAATTTATCGAGCTCTACAACGTGTCGGATGCGGCGGCCTGCCTCGGTGGGTGGAAGCTGGAAACAGGTAACGGTGCGTATGAGAACCATTGGACGATTGAATGGAGCGGGGCGCAAACCGACACGATAGGCGCGCGGTCTTTCTTCGTCGTCGGAGAGGAGCTGGTTTCTCCTCGTCCCGGCTTCGTCACCGATCTCGACCTCCAGAATGGGCCTGATGCCTGCCGGCTGATATCGCCGGACGGGCTATCTGACGTCATAGGTTGGGGCGAACACACTTACCCCGAGTACTATGAGGGGATGCCCGTGACCTGCCCAGCCTCGGGCTTAAGCATCGGGCGGGACCCTGATGGTCGAGACACCGACCAGAACGCCCAGAATTTCGCCTGTCTCTCCCAACCATCTCCCGGTGACTTCAATCACCCGCCCTGTGATCTTGCAATCACAAAGGCAGGTCTGTCGCGCTATGCATCCTCCTCTGGCGCCGAAATAGACCTTGTATGCAATGTCTCAAACCTGGGCACGCAGGGGTGCGGCGAGGGTGGTGAGATCTCCGCGGCAGTTGGGACGGCCAGCGGCACGTGTGCAATCACCGAGGAGATCTCCCCGGGAGCAAGCGTCAAATTGGTCGTCAGACTTCCGAATCCCGGTGAGGGCCTTCACCCTACCCGAATCTGGCTTCTGTGCGAACCTGATAGACGTCATTGGAATGATACCCTATTCGCGACCGTAGTACTGCCGCCGCCTCCCATAGTGATCAATGAGATAATGTTCAAACCTGTCGGCAAAGACTGCGAGTGGATCGAGGTTTTCAATCGCTCGCCCGCCTCGCTCAGCATCAAGGATTGGACCCTCGAAGACACGAGCCGCAGGCCGAGAAAAATCACTGACCAGGATGTGCTTGTGACGCCGGGCGGCTTTGTCGTCCTTGTCGAGAACGAAGATGCCTTCTTGACTGCATACGGAGATTCAGAAGGCTTGGTGTCTCTTAAGCCATTGGGCGGCTGGCCGACCCTGAATGACGTCGATGGTCCTCTTGGATTCGCTGATGCCATAGTGATACGTGATGTTTTCGGTACCGCAGTTGACTCCGTCGCGTACGGCGAGAGATGGTCGCGACCGGGCTATTCCGTGGAGAGGATAGATACCGGCCAACCTTCCACTGACCCAGCCAATTGGTCGCCTCATTATGGCGGCCCAGGCGGAAGTCCCGGCAAGCAGAACAGCGTCTCCTTCTTTCTTCCCCAGGGCCAGACGATCTTGACCTTGAGTCCATCAACTTTCAGTCCTGACGACGACGGACGTGACGATCTTCTCGCAGTCTCGGTGCGCCTTCCCGTTGGCGGTACAGTGCGCCTCACGGTCTTTGATGTGAACGGCAGGCTGGTGAGACGCCTCATTGATGGTGAGGGAATCGAAGCGGCAAGGGTCACTTTCTGGGATGGACGAGACGATGACGGGGCCCGCGCACCCGTCGGCGTCTACATAGTTGCGGTTGAGGCCAGCCTCGTGGGGCGGGACAAGATTATCACGGCCAAATCGCCGGCAGTACTCATCCGCAGGTGAGATGGAAACATGTACTCATGAGATAGGTGAGTGAACGATGAAGGGCGGGAGCGAAGGGCAGGAGGACAATGGCGGAACCGACTGGTGCAGTCAGAATCGGCGCGTGACTCGGAGAAGAAACAATGCGGCTTGCGGTAGCTGACTCCTTTTATAAGAAGACGCTAAGGAGCGCACTCGTATGTGGATCGGTATGCGCATTTCTGGCCTGGCATCCCGGGGGTGCCGCGGCCGCCTTCGAAATCAAGGGAACTGGCCCCCAAGAGAGGGGCAGCGCCACGCACTTAGCCCTCGGCATGGTCACCGGCTCGTTTCACATCCCATCCCTTGAGATGTCCGACACGACCTGGGAGTCCTCGCCGGCAGACGGTGCCCCCGCACAATCCGCTGCCATCACCGTCTATGGTTTCAAACCCTTCAATGTCGGCGAGATCGATTTCATGTCAATAGCGGCGGCGATTCCAGCCAGCAGGCTTGTCAGAGGAGTTGCGGTCTCGTATCAGAGGCTCGAGGCCTTATCTTATGTGGAGCAGGTCTTTCTCGCTTCCGTCGGATTTGGCTCCAGGTGGGCCTTCATTCAACCTGCCGTGCGGCTTGGAACTGCCGAGAGCAAAAGCGGCTTCAGGGACTGGGCCTTTTTCGCAGACATCTACGCGAGAACCCGTCTCCGAGACAACATGAAGCTAGCTGTAGGGATCGAGAATCCCTTCGGCCTTGGGCTTGTGAAGGAGGGTAGCCGGTCGCCCCAGAGACTTGAGATCGGCCTGGGATTCCTGGTTTCCGAAGGACTTGCCTGCGGAACAGAGGTGACCAAAGAGAGCGGATTCCCCACCGGTGTCGCATCGGGTGTCGAGTGGAACGCGTTCAAAGGGCTCTTCCTGCGCTCGGGGTTAAGAACCTCCCCTGAGGAATTCTGCTTTGGTGTGGGTTTTCGAAGGGGGCACATCGCAGCAGATCTCTCATCAAGTGTCAGCTTTGATCTCGGGGCGACTCATGAGGCAGGAGTGACGTGGTTGTGGAAGTAGGAGATGTTAATCCCGAATTCCCGCTGGCTTATGTTCTCCCTGACCCGTGGGAGTGACGTGGTTGTGGAAGTAGGAGATGTCAATCTTCAGACAGAGGTGTCAAGATTCCGACATTCGGGTTGGCAACACTTGCAGCGGATTGGCGAGTGAGGCGAGATCTTTGTACTCGTTCCGGCATGCGAATTGAAGGAGGCTCAGGCAGTAGGTTCAACAAAGGGTGGACGGGTTCCCGCGCCGGGCTTCCAACCACCCTTTCTTTCTCAAATCTCCACGCTGTCCGCACCGGATGGGCTGCCTGGATTGACCCGGGACTTGCGCTTGTGGTAACCTTCCTTGATATTAGGAATAAGATGAGAAAACGATTCTATATCTTCATCGCGATTGGACTCTTCCTCGGCTATGCGGGCCTCATCGAGCCGAACTGGATAAAGGTAAGAACCTACGACCTCTCGATCGAAGGCTTGCCGCGCGACATCACGGTCGTCCACATTGCCGATGTTCACACCAGAAGGCTCGGATTTCGCGAGCAAGAGGCAATAAGGGATATATCGCGGATCGATCCTGACTATGTCTTCATGACCGGCGACCTGTTGAAATCCACAAGTCAACTCAAGAGTGGCTTGGAGTTCCTTTCAAGCCTTCGCGCGAGACGCGGCGTCTATATGGTCCCGGGAAACGCCGACGGGACCCTCGTCGAAGCAATAGAACGCGGGGATATCCCCAGAGCGTTTTCAAACGGGCGGATCCTTATGAATGAGAGCGTGGACTGTGGGGACTTCACACTTGTCGGCATAGATGACGCGGGCACTTGCAGGGATGATGTGGCCAAAGCCTTTAGCCACGTCAGCGGCCCTAAGCCCATCCTCGTGTTGACTCACTTTGCTGCCAAGACTCTGCTTGGCAAGATTGGTAATATTGGTGATGTGTATGTCGCTATGGTCTTTTCGGGGCACACGCACGGCGGCCAGGTAGGTTCCGCGCCTCTGGTGGGGCGGGTGCCATATGCTCATACAACCACATACATCGCCGGTCTTTACAAGCTTGACGGCACCTACCTCAATGTCACAAGAGGCGTGGGAACCAATCTTTTCCCACTGCGTTTCCACTGTAGGCCGGAGATCGACGTCTTCCATCTAAAAGGGAAATGATCTTGAGAGAGTGCGCGTCTCGAGGCTTGAGTGCTCTCACGTTGGTTGCCTCGATGTTCCTCACACCGGGGCCGTCCATGGCCTCTCTCGGGTCCTCTTCTGATTCCTTCGAAGCGATGCTCCAGGATGTGGAGCAGGAAAAGGCTTACGATGAACTCCTGAACCTACTGGACACAACCCTGAAACAGCCCGTGAATCTCCTCACGGCGGATCGCCAGGAGATTGCCGGCCTTCCCTGGGTAAGCCCCTGGCTTGCGGATCGGATTGTCGGCCTGAGACAGAAGGGTGAGCTCGGAACCCTCGAGGACCTCAAGCGGATTGAAGGCGTGAACGATCGCCTGGTCGAGCTCTTGAGACCCTTCGCGGTGGTGCGGCCCCTTGAGAAGCATGCCCTGCCGCTGCGGACTTCTCTTAGATTGAGGGCTGTGGCTTCGCCTCCTTCGAGCTCCTTCAAGAAGCTTAAGACTTACGGGATGTACGAGGTCGAGGCTCGGGGCATCCGCGGAGGCTTCGCGGTTGAGAAAGATAAGGACGAGGCAAGGCTCAATGACTTCCAGACATTCTATGTCGAGAAGGAATGGGCATGGGTCAAGGTGACGGCTGGTAAGTTCATCCTCGCGTCAGGACATGGGCTGGTATTCTCCAATTCCTATGGCCAATCGCCTTCCACGATTGACCCGTGGCGCACCGGCCGCGGGGCTTTCGGCATACGGCCGTCTATCGGAAGTGAAGAGAATTTCCTGCTTGAGGGAGTGGGGCTGAGTCTCAAGGGGAAGGCATTTGATCTCTGCGTGGCAGCTTCGCGTTCGAGTTTCGATGCAAGCCTTGACGACGCGGGGCGAGTGAAGTCACTCAGCACAAGCGGCTCACATGTGACCCGGTCTGAGATTGAAGGAAAGGACCAGCTCAAGGAGCAGCTCTTTGGCGCCGCTTGCCGATACAGGCGCGGTGGGCTCCAGGTTGGGCTGAGCCTTTCGCATGCACGCCTCAACAGAGATTTCCTGCCCGGCAGATTTGACTGGCCGAAAGACCAAGCCCGTCTCGCAGGCGGTGCCAACATCTCGGTCCAACAGGGCCAGGCCATGGTGTTTGCGGAGGGAGCACTTGACGAGGGCGGGCGTGGGGCGTTGATAGGTGGACTTGCCTTCGATCGGTCCGGGACAGAGTTTTTGCTGATGGGACGCCGGTACAGCGAAAAGTATTTGAGTCTGCACTCGAGGCCGTTTGCGTTTTACTCCGGGCTTGGAACCGGTGAGCGCGGCCTCTTCGCGCTGGTCACGTTCAAGCCGCTCCGTAAGGGACAGATATCCATCGGGAGCGACCTTCACAGGAAAACCGGCGGAGAGGATGGCTCCTTCAGCACCTCTGGCTCGGAGACCTTCGTTGACCTGAATCTTGATGTGGGCAGTTTCGCATTTGCGCTCGGGGAGAAGCTGTCAAGAAATGAAGAGCCGCCTTCAGCAACAGGCAATGGCGGGGGGTCCGTGGGAGGGGGAACCGAAGAGACAGCGCGACTCAGGAGCCGGGTGGACGTCACGTACAGGCCTGCCCCGAAGATGGATCTCCGCGTGAGGTACGAGACCCTCGCCGCAAAGAAGACCGAGTCGGGCTCCCTCACCGGGTCGACATCCGATGTCCTGAGATTCGACCTCAGCCTCGATCGCTGGCGCCCTGCAACCATCAACACGGGCTTCTATACGTTCAGTGTCGAGGCTTATGCCTCAAGAGTCTATCAATACGAAGCAGGCATTCCCTACTACCCATCACTTGAGATGTTGAAAAGTGATGGCTCAAGGTGGTATGCTGCCTTATCCTTTGAGGTGAAGCCTTTGGGAAAGATCGCCGCAAAGTTCGGGAGAACGCTTTACAAGGATGGCGAGGATAAATCCGAACTCCTTGCCACCTATATGATGAGGATCTGAGCTTGGCTGAAGTCGAGAGTCACGCGGCTGCCGGAATCACAAGAGAGCAAGCTGTCACCGAGGCATCACGATGCCTGATGTGCAATGAGGCACCCTGTGAGCAGGCGTGTCCCGCGAACGTAAAGGTGACCACGTTCATAAGAAGGCTGCGCTTTGGTGACTTTGGTGCTGCCTTGAGGAAGATCATCGAGGCGAACGTTCTTGCGGGCACTTGCGGCATGGCCTGTCCCAAGGGAATGCTTTGTGAGGAAGCGTGTGTACTTCGGCCGGCGGGCAGATCCATCCAGATAAGAGATCTCCAGCTCAGCGCACATCTGCTTGGCCTTGAGGAAGCACCGCAGCCGGGGAGAGAGCGTGGAGCCTCAAAGGTGGCTGTCATAGGTGGCGGGCCTGCCGGACTCGCTTGCGCCTATTATCTCAAGAGGCTGGGCATTGGGGTCACGCTTTACGAGAAGGCAGATGTCCTCGGAGGCATGCTCACCCGGGGCATTCCTGAATACAGGATTGCAGGAGATGTGGTCAGGAAGGAAATAGCATACGCTACCGACGGGATTCAAGTTGTGCCCGGGGCTCGGGTCCAGGAACTCAGCCATTCGAATCTCAAGAAGCAAGGTTTTGCCGCCGCATTTCTTGCAACGGGCCTCTGGGAATCGAGCTTCCCCCAGATTACGGGTGGCGACCTCGAAGGGGTTTATGACGGGTCGCTCTTGCTCAGAGACCTTGCCCGGACCAAAACGCCGCTTCGCGGAATACGGGGGCGGGTCGCAGTGATTGGGGGTGGCAACACCGCCTGCGATGTGGCCCTCTCTCTCAAGCGTTACGCCTCCAGTGACGTGACCGTGTTTTATCGGCGAACGCGGGATGAGATGCCGGCCTTCGCCCATGAAATCAATGATGCCATGATTGATGGGGTGAAGTTCGAGTTTCTCACGGCTCCGGTGGCTGTCCGGGGAAAAGGCAAAGTCGAGGAACTCCATCTTGTGAGAACGCGGCTTGGCGATGCGGATGTCACGGGACGCCCGAGACCTGTCCCTGTCGATGGAAGCGAATTCACCTTCCCCTGCAACTGTGTGGTCTTTGCAACCGGGGGTGTACTTGACAGCAAATGGCTTGACAGGGCTTTTGGCGTGAAGATCGACAAGTCGGGAAGAGTGGCGGTGTCGCCCGATACCCTGATGACCAGTGTGGAAGGCGTCTTCGCCGGCGGCGATTTGAGTCGTGAGAAAGGGCTTGTGGTGGAAGCCGTGAGTGATGGGCGGCGAGCAGCTTTGTCGATAGCAAGATACCTCGGGGAGCAAGCTTGATGAAACTAGGGCTTGATTTCTGCGGCGTTTCATTTCCTGATCCCTTCACGCTGGCCGCAAGCCCCTCAACGGGCACCGGCGAGATGGTCGAAAGGGCTTTTGATCAGGGCTGGACCTCGGCAGTCTTAAAGACGATGGCCGTCGAGCGGGAAGAGGTGAAGTTGGTATATCCCATGATTGCATCGCTCGATCACCAGGACAAGCGCCTCTTCGGCATGGAGAACATAGATCTCATCTCCGACAGACCCCTAAAGGATTGGGAGAAGGATATAGAGCGGCTCAAGACGCGTTACCCGGGAAACGTTGTGATTGCAAGCATCATGGCCTCTTCCAAGACAGACTGGCAGGAGGCGGCACAACGCGTCGCGGGTGCCGGGGCCGACATGATCGAGTGCAGTTTCTCCTGTCCGCATGGTATGCCCGAACGGGGAATGGGTTCGGCCATCGGCCAGGATGCCGAGCTGACCGAGCGGACTGCCAGGTGGATAAGAGAAGCTGTCAAGATCCCGGTGGTGATCAAGCTGACGCCGAACGTCGCCGACATAGCCCAGATCGCAATGGCAGTAAAGCGGAGTGGATGTGCCGGGGTCTGCGCCATCAATACCGTCAAAGGCCTCATAGGCATCGACATCGAAACCTTGCGTCCGGTTCCCTCGGTCGCCGGCTATTCAACCTATGGAGGCTACTCGGGGGCAGCCATAAGACCCGTTGCCCTCAAGTGCGTGGCAGAGATAGCCAAGGCTGTGGATATAGAGATCTCGGGGGTTGGCGGCATTTACACGTGGATGGACGCAGTTCAATTCTTGGCTGTGGGGGCGCGCAACGTACAATTGTGTACAGCCGTGATGACGTGGGGATATAGAATAAGCGAAGATCTGAAGGAGGGCCTCGCATTCTATCTGGAGCGCAAGGGATTCGCATCGCCGGCAGATATAGTTGCCCAAGCCCTTCCCTACGTTGCCAAGCATGAGAGCCTCTCCAGAGATTACAAGCCAGTCGCGGAGATTGATGAAGCCACGTGCCTCAAGGACGACTTGTGCTACATAGCTTGCAGAGATGGGGGGCACCAGGCCATCGAGATAAGGGATGAGAGAATGCCTCGCGTCGACCCGGACAAGTGTGTCGGATGCGGTCTCTGCACATGCGTCTGCCCGGTCAAAGGGTGCATAACCCTGAAGGAGAGAAAGTGAAGCCTACGAGATTTCTGAGACTTCTGAAAATCTTGGGATCCATTGGATCCAAGGAATCCATCAGATCTTCGAGACTCGCGATCTTCCTGACCTCGCTCCTGGCGGGGATGGCCTGTATTCTGGTGGCTGCCGGTCCCGCTGTCCAGGGCGATACCGGCTCCAGCATGGCGGTGGTGCCTTTTGACTACGCTCTGGAGAGTAAGGACCTGGAACCCTGCCAGGCATTCTTGCTGTCGCGAGACGAGATTCTCGTGGTTCTCGACCAGTCCGAGGCGACTTTGCTCGAACGAGCGCGCCTGCCTGAGGGAAAGCAGATTCTGGCTCTTGGAGGCGTGCCGCCGATGCCTCTCTGGGTCACACCCACGGCTCTCCCTGATGAAGTCGCACGCGAGGCTGGAGTCCGCATAGTCCACAGGGCGGAGATGAATACACTGTTTGAGGCCGAGCGTGATAACGCATACAACCTGCTTGAAAGGGGCTATTTCATAGTCGAAGTTCGTTTCGTCCCTCTCTCGGTGCTCAAGGCACCTCACTTCGGGCGCGACCTTGCGGAAAACCTGCTCAGGGATCGCCCGCTGAATGAGGCGCGAAAGCGCCTTATGCGAGGCATTGCGGACTCAGTGAATGCCGACAGCATCCGGAGCACAATCGCCTTTCTCAGTTATGACCAGGCCGCCAGTAAATACAGATCGAGATTCGCCGCGCGGCATGAGGTGAGACAGGATGTCACCCCTTATATCAAGGACATGCTTGCCTCCTACGTAGTCCCAAATGGAGGGACTGTCTATGAGCAGGAGTTCAAGCCACACTTCGGGTCTCACTACACGGGCGATGACTCCATCTTTGTCAATGTCATAGCGGAAAAGCCCGGGCGGAAGACGAGGGCACGCTACATAATATGTGCTCACTACGATGCGATCGCCGTGAACGACCCAGAATGGAACTGGCTCACTGACCCTGCTCCTGGCGCAGACGACAATGCGACCGGTGTTGCCGGAGTGCTCGAGTGCGCGAGGCTTCTCAGTGGGCTCGATCTCGATGTGGGTATGACCTTCATAGCCTTCTCGGGTGAAGAGTTGGGGCTGTTGGGCAGTGAGGTCTACACTTCTGGGCTGACTCCCCAGGATTCCATCTTGGCCGTTATCAACTTCGACATGCTTGGCTACGTCCAGAATAGTAAACCGCGTATAACGCTGGTCTATGATTGGAAATCGAAATGGCTTTCCGAGCACCTCGAAGATGTGGCCTCGGCAGTCGGCATTGACACTAGTACCAGCATCGTGCAGGTTGACCTCTCTGGCATACACAATAGTGATCACGGCCCGTTCTGGTCGGTTGGTATCCCTGCCAACCTGCTCATCGAGAAGATGGATGAAACCCAAAGCCTTGTGAACCCCCACTATCATACGCTGGGAGACACGCTGGGCACGCTCACTGTGAGCCAGGCACGTGACTTTGTGAAGCTTGCGACAGGGTACATATCAAGATTCGCCGCGCTCCAGGCGGACACGCTTCCCGACCTCGTCCTCACCGAAGGCAGCATCGAATGGAAGTGGGTGGGGCGAGGTTATCTTCCATTTGTAGCCGGGGATTCATTGACCGCGGTGGTGAGGGCGCTCAACATGGGTGGTTCGATGAAAGAGCCGACCCTTTATGACTTCGAAATCTGGCAGGGCGACCGCTCGACGGGCCAGCTGGTTTATGAAGGTACGCAGGCCTTATACGTGCTTACCGGTGAGTACGCCCAGGTCAAAGCTTCGTGGAAGACTGATCCTGCCACATATCCAGATCTGCTTTACACTTTCGTTTTGCAGCCAATCGCGAGTGACGTCGAGAGTGATCTCACGAACAATGAAGTGATGGTGTCGTTTGGAGTCACGCCCCAGACTACTGTCTTCAGAGGTTTTCACGTGTTTCCAAACCCGGTCACCGATCCTGCGACGGCGAACCTGAGTTTCGAGATCTTGCTCCGGAATCCCGACACGTTTGTGGGTCAGATGGAAGTCCGTGTTTCCGTATTTGACCTTGAAGGGAGGGAGGTCGGGCGTGGCATCCTCGTCGGAGATGGCGAGAAGACGACAGATATCGCAGTCGGAAATAACCATGTCAGCCTGAAGCGCGTCCTTTCTGCCAGATCTGATCTTGCCCCAGGCCTATACTTCTGCTTTGCCGAGCTCACGATCACCGGCGAGGCCGGGCCTCTTACCGCGAAGTCAAGATTCGCTGTAGCGCGCTAGCCTATGCCTGAACTGGTCGGTGGGAGGCAACCTTCGCGAACACGCCTCCTTTCCCTTCTTGTTTTCGGCACGACGCTGGTCGTCTATCTCGCAACGCTGCCGCCGAGTGTGCTCCCGGGCGATAGCGGGGAATTGATTGCCGCGTCATACACCTTGAGCATTGCCCATCCTCCGGGCCATCCTCTCTATGTGATGCTCGGGAAGATCTTCGCCTCTGTGTTTGCCTTCGGATCGGTGGGATACAGGTATAACCTATTCTCAGCGGTCGCGGCGTCTGCGGCATCGGCCCTGGTCTTCCTCATCATGGCACGGGTAGGCGTTGGAAGCTTGCTTGCGCTTGCGGCCACGCTTGGGCTGGCCACACTTCAATCCTATTGGTTTCAGGCGACCACTGCCGATGTCTATGCTCTCAATGCTCTTTTCACTGCCCTGCTTGTCTATGTGTCGCTCCTGGGCACCCGCTATGGCGAGCGAACCCTTCTCATCCTGGGTCTCATAGGCGGACTCGCGCTCTCTCACCACCTCAGCCTTGTTTATCCCCTCATGGGTTCGGTCGTGATCTTCCTGCTTGCGACGAAAAGCATTCCCCGGCCGGGAACCTGGATCGTTTCGGGCTTCCTGCTTGCGCTGGGTCTGACCACCTGGCTCTACATCCCGATCCGGGCGCATCTCGGACCTCCCCTCACCTGGGGCGACACCGACAAGGTCTCAGGCTTCTTATCGCACGTGACAGCTCAAGGTTACAGGTGGAGACTGAGGACATTCGAACCCGGGCAAAGGGTGCTTGACTTTCTTACCTATTTCAAGGTGCTTGCGGCGGCGTGCGGAGTGCCCCTCATCTCGCTGGCTTGTCTGGGCCTCGTCTGGGGACTGAGGAAGATGAGAGCCCTCGTGGGTCTTCCTCTCATGATCGGTTTCTATGGCATTCATTATGCCATGTACAACATACCTGACATTGAGAGCCACCTCTTCCCCGCAACCCTCGGGGTGGCTGTGCTTGCGGGCTTGGGTTTACAGGGTATCTACAATCTGCCCAGGCTCCCACGGGCAGTACGCATCGCCGTAGGCTGCTTCGCGTTTCTGATTGTCGTGTTGAACGTAGGGATAATCGAGCCACGGAAGGATCAGTGGTTTGCGCATGATTACGCAGAGGCTATTGAGGCGAGTGCGGAGGAAGCATGCGGAAAAGATTGCATAGTCATTACGAGCGGAGACATGGCATCCTTCCCCCTGTTCTATGCTGTCCTCACGGAGCCTGGGAGCGTGCAGGTTTACGACATGAAGATTTCGAGTCCCAGGACGATTGGTGCTCGGGAACGCCCGAAGACCGTGGAGCAATGTGCGGCTCAGGCCGCCGAGAAATTCGGGGCTGCCGGGGTTGCCATGCTGGGCGCAGCGCCTTCCTATGTCATGGGGCAGCCTACGCGTATGTGCGGTATGGTGTACGTGATAGATGGAACCCCGCCTGTATGCAAGTCCCCTCTGGCTTATTCCGTGCGTGGGGTTGGCGAGGACCTGAGAGACTATTCATCCAGGCTGCTCGCCGGGACCTATTACCTCCAGGCCGCCCGGTGGTTTGTCCAGGAGAGGGATGTCGTGAAGGCGCGGGAGTACGCCGACAGGGCCGTCAGGGCGGCGTATGATGACGTCGGCATCCATATATATGCATCGAGGCTTTATCTCGACGTCGGTGAGGTGGACCAAGCCTTGAAGTTGGCGAGGCTCGCGGTCAAGGTCGATCCTGACTTCTTCGGAGCCCATGACATGCTCGCCAACATCGTTTCTCTGAAGGGCAAGAACGACGAGGCAATCGCTGAGTATAGGAAGGCTCTCAAGGGGAATCCCCATCCTGCACCGGTCTACTCCAACCTGGGGAATGCCTATGTCACCAAGGGTGACTGGCCGAATGCTGTCGAAAATCTCAGGAAGGCCATCGAACTTGACTCGACATTGGTGAATGCCTACGTGAGCATGGGTCGTGCCTCTGAGGCCCAGGGTAAGCTTGAGGAAGCCCTCGAGTTTTTTGAGCATGCCCGCAGGCATGCGCCTGCCTCCGAGCCGGCTTCCCATGCGGAGGCTTCGCTTCTCCTGAGGATGGAGAAATCCGACAGGGCTCGAAGCGTGATCGAGGAGGCTCTGGGTTCGCAGCCCCGGAGTGCGCTCTTGCTTTCGGATCTCGGTCTTGTCAATCTCAGGGAAGGGAGTCTTGACTCGGCAATCACTTATCTTGAGAAGGCGCTCGCAACCGACCCGTCGATGCTCACCGCGCGAGGCAATCTTGCCGTCGCCTATGAGGGCAAAGGGCTCAAGACGGAAGCCATCGAGCAGTACGAGATCTACCTTAAGACGGCACCTCCAGGAAAACCAAGGGACAGAGCAAGCGAGGCCCTGCATAGGCTTCAAGCCTCACCTTAGGCAATCTTTCCTGCGCTGCGTGGGCTCATCCAGGCCCTTTTCCTACCGCTGCGGCGCTCTCTCGATCCGGCCCCAGGTCGGCCGTTTTGCGCGCCCCCAGGTCGGGCCCGCGATTGATTGACACTTCCAAACATGGATGTTATTATTAGGCAAGCCGCGCCCGTGCGGCTTTAATTTTAGAGGGGCTCAAGGTAAGGAGGACACTTTGGAGAAGTCTAAAGCCCAGCGAGAAGCTACTGTCATAAGAGGCGGCGACGTCCTCACCTCCAGGGCAAAGAAAGGTCTCATAAAGAACGGGTGGGTAATCATAAGGGACGGCAGAATAGCGAAGATCGGGGAAGGCGATTTCAAGAAGGAGACCGAGGGAGACAAGGTCACCACCGTGAACGCAGAAGGCAAGCTGGTCCTTCCAGGTTTCATCAACGCTCACACTCACCATTATAGCACCCTCGCGCGGGGCATGAAGCTTTCGGGCCCTTCGCCCCGCAACTTCCTTGAGCGCCTCGAGACCCTGTGGTGGCGGCTTGACCGCGCCCTGACATACGAGGACTGCTACTGGAGCTCCCTTGTCGGAAGCCTCTTGAGCCTCAAGGCCGGCGTGACCACGGTCTGTGATCACCATTCAAGTCCATTCGCCATAGACAGGAGCCTTGATGCCATCGCCCACGGCATGATTGAGACAGGCGTGAGAGGTTCGGTCTGCTACGAGGTCTCGGACAGGGATGGCCAGGACCGGGCATCCCTGGGCATCTACGAGAACGTTAGATTCGGGCAGTCCCTCAAGGATACTCCAAATGACAGGCTGCGCGCCATGATGGGACTTCATGCATCCTTCACGCTTTCGCAGCCGACGCTCTTGAGGGCGCGCGATGCGGCAGCAGAGTTGGGCCTGGGATTCCACCTGCACGTCGCCGAGGATAGCTGCGATGTCGCAGACAGCCAGAAGCGCTACAAGCGCCGTGTGGTGACGCGGCTTCATGAGGCCGGTATTCTCTCCAACAAGACCCTCGCGATCCACTGTGTGCACGTGAGTGACTCGGAGATAATGCTCCTTGGCAAGACAGGCACAAACGTGATCCACTGCCCCCGCTCCAATCTCTCAAACGCCGTCGGAATTGCGCCGGTGGGCAAGATGTTCAGGCATGGCGTGCGAGTTGGATTCGGCAGCGACGGCTTCGGGTTCTGGATCCTGGAAGATGCCCTGGCCGGCATGATCGGTTGGCGCCTTACCGAGAGAGCACCGGCTGTGGCAGCGGTTGAGACCGAACTCATGTTGCTCAAGAACAATCCCATAATCGTATCCGGGCTGTTCGAGGACAAGATTGGCGAGATCGCCGAAGGTTACCTGGGCGATATTGTGGTCCTCTCCTATGATTCTCCCACACCTGTGGAGCGAGGCAATCTGTGGATGCACCTCTTGATGGGAGATGTCAGGGTCGATACGGTCTTGGTCGGGGGCAGAGTAGTCATGGAAAATGGCAAATCGACCTTGCTCGATGAGGCCCTGGTATTTGAGAAGTCAAGGACGCTTGCGGACCAGCTCTGGAGAAGATGGTGATGGCCAAGGTCACGGGGCTGGTCTGTGTGAAGTGCGCGAGACGGTATGGTGCCGCTGAGCACCTGGTGTGTCCCCATTGCGGCCTCGAAGGCATACTCGATGTCGAGTACGATTACAACGAGATGCGGGCCTCGCTTGCGCGGAGCCCGCTCAAGTCACGAAGTGAAGGGTCAATCTGGAGATATGCCGACATGCTGCCCACGGCCGGACTCGGGCAGCGCTCGCTGCGAGTCGGGTGGACACCGCTTTACCATTTTCCGCGCCTGGGCAAGGCGATCGGGCATGACAGGCTTTACATAAAGGACGATACCTTGAACCCAAGCGCGTCCCTTAAGGACCGTGCAAGCGCGGTGGCAGTCGCGATGGCGGTCGACAAAGGAGCCGGCGGCATCGCGTGCGCATCGACGGGAAATGCCGCATCATCGCTTGCCGTGATTTCGGCTTCGGTCGGGCTCAAGTCATACATATTTGTGCCTCATACAATACCCAAGCCCAAGCTCTACCAGCTCAGCGCTTGCGCGGGGAGGGTCTTCAGAGTCGCCGGCACCTACGAAGACGCATTCGGCCTTGCGACGAGCGCAATAGAGAAGTGGGGGTGGGACAACCGAAACTGTGCGATAAATCCCTATCTGGTCGAAGGCAAGAAGACATGCTCGCTTGAGATATATGAACAGCTCGGCTATCGTGTGCCCGACTGGGTTGTCGTGCCGGTCGGCGATGGCTGCATCATAAGCGGCCAGGCGAAAGCCTTCAAGGAACTGAAGACGATTGGGGAGACCGCGCGGGTACCGAGGATGCTCGCAGTGCAGGCAGATGGTGCGAGACCCATTGTTGACGCTTTCTTGAGCAAGGGTGATGTCATGCCGGTTCGGGCGTCTACGCTTGCTGATAGCATCCGGGTCGGCGAGCCCAGAAATTGGAGAAAGGCCCTGAGAGCCATAAGAGAATCGGGCGGTAGTGCCCTGAGCGTGACCGACGATGAGATTATCCAAGCCATGCTGTTTCTTGGGAAAAACGCGGGCATATTTGCTGAGCCTGCCGGGGCGGCGGGCTTTGCCGGTCTCTTGAAGGCCCTCAGGGCAGGCTTGATCGCAAAGGACGATGTGGCTGTGGTCATCGTCACAGGCAGCGGGCTCAAAGATCCGGAGAGCCTTGCCCTGCACGTCCAGGTTTGTGATGTGGACAGCGATCTTCGTTCGGTTGAGAAGTGTTTGTGAATCAATATGGACATGACGTCAAACTGGTGTGAAATGCCGTCATTATGGAGGAGACGATGAAAGTAGCAGGGAATCTATTCGAGACCGTGGGACATACGCCGCTGCTCAGGTTTAACCGGGTTACCCGGGGGCTCGAGGCTCAAATCCTCGGGAAACTTGAATTCTTTAGCCCCAGTGGGAGCCTCAAGGACAGGATACTTCACTGGATGCTTGAGAAAGCCGAGGCGCGAGGCGACCTCAAGCCCGGCATGACAATACTCGAGGCCACAACGGGGAACACGGGCATAGCGACCGCGATGGCCGCGGCGGTGAAGGGTTATAAGTGCATAATCCTGATGCCTGCCGGCATGAGTGAAGAGCGGAAGAAGATCATCAGATCATATGGGGCCGAGCTGATTGAGACACCCGGCGGCGAGAGCGATGTTGATCTCACGCTTAAGAAGGCGAAAGAGATATTGAGCAAGAACAAAGGCAAGATGTGGGAAGTGAGGCAGTTCTCGAATCAGGATAACGCCGAAGCCCACTATCTTACCACAGGCCCGGAGATCTGGGACCAGACCGATGGCAAGATTGATGCTTTTGTTGCCACCCAGGGGACAGGTGGCACCATCTCGGGAGTCGGGAAATTCCTCAAGGAGAAAGACAAGAAGGTGAGGCTTTACGCGGTTGAGCCCAAGGAGTGTCCGGTTCTCTCGGAGGGCAAGTGGGGATCTCACAAGATCGAAGGCATCGGAGACGGTTTCATACCGGACTTGCTTGATGTGGATATTCTTGATGGCATCGTGAAGATCGCCTCGGATGACGCCGTTGAGATGGCCCAGCGGCTCGCGCGCGAAGAAGGTCTCTTCTGCGGGATCTCGTCAGGCTGCAATGTGCTTGCCGCGATAAGAATCGCCGAAGCTCACCAGGAGTACAAGACCATCGTCACCATGATAAATGACTCCGGCCAACGATACTTCTCTACCGAGCTCTGCGGTGAAGAGCCGGGTGAGTGGCTCGAGGCAAGCCGGGATCGCCAAGTCGAGGTTGATGTCTCCAGGCTAAAGGGAAAGCATTACGAAGTGCTGGGATGACTCCGGCGTGAGAGTTGCCGCCGGTGACTTCATGATCGGTCCCGCACGCGTGGCAAGGTGGGTCGGGGGGTCACATGAGCCGTGTAAGCCTTTCGGCGAGGATTAACGGGAAAGAGGTCAGGACTGAGGCCGAAGCGCACTGGAGTCTCTTGAGATTTCTCCGCGGGGAGATGGGGCTTCTCGGCACGCGGGAAGGATGCGGCAGAGGCGACTGCGGGACCTGTACCGTGCTTGTCGATGGGAAACCCGTGCTTTCCTGCATCATGTTTGCGTTTCAGGTTGATGGCAAGAACGTGACCACCATAGAAGGTATCTCGGAAGGCGAGAAACTCGATATAGTTCAGAAGTGCTTCGTCGAGAAGGGGGCTATCCAGTGCGGTTTCTGCACGCCGGCGATGATTCTGGTCGCAAAGGCCCTGCTCGATGAAGACCCGAGACCCTCACGCCACCGGATAAGGCAGGCAATATCAGGTGTGCTTTGCAGGTGCACGGGATACAAGAAGATTGTCGATGCGATTGAGGAGGCCTCGCTATCTGGAGGCAGGGAATAGATGCGAGTGATACCTGCGAGGATGGAAAGAGCGGTGGAGACGGGTAGGCGAAGGAGGTTGATATAGAGGTGGACAGAACGAGGCAAGGGGATCTCCTGTTGGTGCGGTTCTCAGACGGAGAAGATCTTCTCGAAGGCATGAAGAAAGCCCTCAAGGAAGAGGGAATCGATTCGGGCATCGTGCTGGGCGGAGTCGGGATGCTCAAGAGCCCGGGCCTCGCTTTCTATAAGGGAGGCGGGCGATATGACGCCATCCCTCTGGATGAGGAAGTTGAGATCTGTGCTCTTAACGGCAACGTTGCGCGAGCAGATGGAGAAATATTCGTCCATCTGCATGCGACTGTCGGACGATCAAGCGGAGAGGCCTTTGCCGGGCACTTCACGGGCGGGAGGGTCCACATGACAGCCGAAGTCGCAGTGATGGTTCTGCATAAGAAGATGACGAGAGTGTTTGACGGCAAGACAGGCTTAAGAACACTCCGGTTCGAGGACCAGGCCAAAAGCGGAGGTGAAGCAGCATGATCAAGTATGCGAAGCGAATGTCGCGGCTGGGAACGGAAAGTGCGTTTGAAGTTCTGGCAAGGGCCAAAGCCCTTGAGGCACAGGGCAAGAAGATGATACATCTTGAGATCGGAGAGCCCGACTTCGACACCCCCGATAACATTAGAGAAGCAGCCGTGAAGGCCATCCGGGATGGCTACACTCACTACGGACCTGCTCAGGGGCTTCCCGAACTGAGAAAGACAGTCGCTGAGGTTTGCGGACGCGACAAGGGCATCGAGATCTCTCCCGATGAGGTGGTGATCACACCTGGCGGCAAGCCCGTCATGTTCTTTTCAATCCTCGCCCTGGTTGATGAAGGCGATGAAGTGATCTATCCCAATCCGGGCTTTCCTATCTACGAGTCTGTGATTGAGTTTGTGGGCGGCAAGGCTGTTCCCATCAAGCTCGAGATGAGTAAGGACTTCTGTTTTGACGTGGACGAGCTGGGGCGGCTGGTCACGCCGAAGACAAAGATGATAATCATGAACTCGCCACAGAATCCGACGGGTGGAGTGCTATGCAGGGAAGACGTTGAGGCCATAGCCAGGATCGCCGTCAAGAACAATATCTGGGTGCTGGCAGACGAGATCTACTCGAAGACCCTGTATGAAGGTGAGCACGTCAGCATTGCCACCTTCCCGGGGATGAAAGAGCGCACCATCATCCTCGACGGTTTCACAAAGACCTACGCGATGACCGGTTGGAGAGTGGGCTACGGCATAATGCCCGCCGAGCTTGCCAAGGGCATCACTCAGCTTCAGATCAACGCGAATTCCTGTACCTGCACCTTCAACCAGGTGGCCGGAATCGAGGGGCTCAAGGGAGACCAGAGTGGCGCCCAGAAGATGGTCAAGGAGTTCAAGAGAAGGCGCGACGTCATCGTTGATGGTCTCAACGAAATTCCGGGTTTCAAGTGTTTGAGGCCCAAGGGCGCGTTCTATGTCTTTCCGAATATTGAGGCGACAGGCATGCCATCCCGCACTCTTAACGATCTACTCCTGAATGAGGCTGGGGTTGCGGCTCTGCCCGGTACGGCTTTCGGCAGGTTCGGGGAAGGTTTTCTTCGGTTCTCCTACGCCAACAGCGTTGAGAACATAAAGACGGCGCTGGAGAGCATAAAGCAGACGCTCGCAAAAGTGAAAAAGTGAGAATTGATCTCAGGACATCGCTTGTGGATGCATTTGATGTCGCTTTCGGCAATCTTGTGAGCATTGTCGGGGCTGGCGGCAAGACGTCGCTGATGTATGGCTTGGGACGGGAGGTGGCCTCCGGCGGGCATCCCGCTCTTCTCACAACAACTACGAAGATCATGTATCCCCCGGCGAATGAGATCGCAGATGTCGTGCTTGGTGAGGAGACCGAGGCCACTGCAGCTGAGATCGGAAGACGCCTTCGTACTAAGGGTCGCGTGCTTGCCGGCCTCGCGAGGCTTGAAGCGAAGATCACAGGGTTTTCGCCGGCATTTGTGGAGACTCTGCGGTGCGCCGGCAGCACCTGGACCATCGTCGCCGAGTGTGACGGAGCGAAGGGCAAGTCGCTCAAGGTTCCGAAAGATGATGAGCCTCCGGTCGCGCTTTCCACAGAGATCTTTGTCGTCGTGATCGGGGCAGATTGCCTTGGGAAGGCACTCACATCGGATGAGGTCTTCGAACCCGAGCGGGTTGCGGCGGTTGCCGGCGTGGGCCTGGATGCGACTGTCGATAAGCAGGTGGTTATGAAGGCAGTACTCTCGGGAGAATCTTACCTGGGGAGGAAGCCGCCTCAAGCGAGGTTCTGCGTATTCATCAACAAGGTTGACGTCGAAGGTCTGGATAGGCCGGGGCCAGATGCGAATCGAGGCCAGGTGACGTCTGCGTTTGAGGTTGGCCTGGCCCTCAAGAGCAATAGCATGGTTGAACGGGTTGTGTATGGGTCTTTGCAGCGAGGACCCGGCAAGGGCTTTCTTGTTCTCCGGTAAGAGAGATAGTTCAAATGGCAATTGACTGTGTTCTTCTAGGGGCCGGTGCATCAACCAGGATGGGCGAGCCCAAGCTTCTGGTTTCTCTGGGGGAGAAGACCGTCTTCGAGACCGCTCTGGCGAATCATCTCGCGAGCTCGATCCGCTTGGTCTGCGCTGTTGTGGCGGGGTGGCTGCCGGGGTTCGCACCGATCGTGTGCAAGAACCGAGATGAACGAGTGAGGTTTCTGGGGATGATGGAGCCTTGCCCGATGAGCCAGTCGCTCAAATCCGGCTGGAGTTGGGTCGAGACCAATTGGAAACCTGATGCCGTCATGATTTCCCTTGGGGACAAGCCGCTGGTAACGAGCGAGACCATCGATCTCCTGATTGGTTCGTATATTTCGGGGGACTGTGGAATCTTGGTTCCGACTTATCATGGCACGTGGGGACATCCCGTGATCGTCAGCTCGTCGCTCGGCGAGGAGATCATGCATCTCGACGGTGACCGCGGGGCACTGGAGGTCTTGACAGCACATCGTGACCTAATTTGCGAGGTCCCCGTGGATAGCGATGAGGTGGTCTTTGATGTCGACTCCTCCGAGGACATCGTTCTTCTCAAGAAGAGGTTGGGCTTAAATGGGTGACGCTGAAGAGGTCTTGAAGATAGCCAATGAGTGGCTCGCGCAGGGGAAGAAAGTGTGCCTTGCGACCGTAATCGGCCGCGCGGGCTCGGCTCCCAGAGAGGTCGGGGCCAAGATGGCAATCAGAGATGACGGCGAGACCGCCGGATCGATAGGTGGGGGCGGCCTCGAGAAGGAGATTATTGCCGGGGCTCGGCGAGCACTCCAAGACGGCAACGCAGCGGTTGTCGAGTTTGATCTCTCCGGCGAGTCGGCGAGCCTCGATGCCACGTGCGGAGGCAAGGTTTCGGTCTTCGTTGAGCCCCTGGGGGAAGTGAGGCGCCTCTTCGTCATAGGCGCAGGCCATGTGGGAAAGGCCGTTGTTAGGATGGCGGCATGGGTGGGATTCGCCGTGACTGTAGTGGACGACCGTGAGGAATACCTTGGAAAGGACAGTCTGGGCCCAGGCGTTAGCGCTGTTCTTGCCCTGCCCGAGGATTCTGCTTCCAAACTGGACATTGATCCATCAGCATTCGTCGTGATTTGCACAAGGGGACACAGCCTCGACAAGGATTGGCTGCGGGCGACTGCCAATGCGAATCCTCGCTACGTGGGCATGCTCGGAAGCAGCCAGAAGGCAGAGCGAATTCGCGACGAGCTTCGGCGGGAAGGGGTATCGCCGGAGTTCTTGAAGAAGGTGCGCACGCCTGTTGGGCTGGCCATTGAGGCTGTCACACCTGAGGAGATCGCAGTGAGCATAGTGGGAGAGCTCATTCTGGATTGGAGGAAGGGCAAGCGAGGCAAAGCGTGATGTCTGTGAGACTCCCACAGGTATTGGTGATCGGTGGTGGTGAGCTGGGTTCTGCTGTCGCTCACAAGCTCGTGAGGGGTGGCATGAAGGCTTTCATCGCTGATCTCGATAGGCCCACCTGCATAAGGACTTCTGTGTGCTTCGCGATGGCGCTCTGGGATGGTGCGAAAGAGGTCGAGGATGTGACTGCGGTAAGGGTGGCCTCGATGGGTGAGGACTCAGCGAAAGAGGCGAGCGTTATCGCCGCCCAGGGAAAGCTACCGGTACTCGTTGTGGACAAAGATTTCGGCGGCTGGAAGAAACTTGCTGCCGCCCTGGGTGCCGATGTTGTCATTGATGCGAGAATGCTTAAGCGGAATCAAGGCATATCCAAGGACCTTGCACCGCTTGTTGTGGGCTTGGGCCCCGGCTTCTCTGCCGGCAGGGACGTCCACGTTGTGATCGAGACGAACCGCGGGCCCAACCTCGGCAGCCTAATTTACGACGGCCAGGCCGAGGCGGACACCGGCGTGCCTGCGGAGGTCGCCGGCTACTCAGGCGAGAGGGTGATAAGGGCTCCCCGCACGGGCGTGTTTACCTCTCAAGCCCGGATCGGAGAGATGGTGATGCGGGGTGAGGTTGTCGGAAGCATTGATGTGAGGATAGAGGAAGGGGCCGATGGAGAAGCAAGTACTAAGGTGGAGGTGGTCGCACCTATCGGCGGCCTCATGAGAGGCCTCGTCATGGACGGCGTCAGAGTTGAGAAAGGTCAGAAGATTGGGGACGTCGATCCGAGAGGCAGGAAAATCAATCCCTTAACGATATCGGATAAGGGGCGGGCTGTCGCAGGTGGAGTTCTCGAGGCAATAATGCATTGGTGGGCGAGAAGCAATGTCAGGTCTTGATTGCATCCCTGCTCGGGATTTAGGTGAATGCCTTGGAGCGCTGGAGAAGTATGCCGGCGAGGCCGCGCTGGTTGCGGGCGGCACCGATCTGCACATCGTGATGAGAGCAAGGCTGAGAACCCCCCGCGTGCTGATCTATGTCGGCAATCTGCCCGAGCTCAAATACGCCAGAGAGGATAAGGGGGAGATCTCCTTCGGCCCGACACTTACGCACACGGAGATTGCTGGTGATGGCATTCTCAGTCAGGTGCGGTCGCTCCAAAGGGCTGCGTCCTCCATCGGATCACCCCAGATCAGGAACGTCGGCACGGCAGGTGGGAACCTCGCCAACGCCTCACCGGCGGGGGATCTCTATCCACCCTTGCTGACACTTGACGCCAAGGTTGTGGTGCAGGGTATCGGTGGCAAGCGCGAAGTAGGGCTGGAGGATCTTGTGAAAAGCCCGGGTGTCACTACCATAGCGCCGACTGAAATCATAGGTGGTATCCATTTCCAAGCGCCGCCCGCCGAGTTCCACTCCAATTTCCTGAAGATCGGTCTCAGGAACGCGCTGGCGATCTCGGTGGCGAATGCGGCTATCATGGCAGCATCCCGCGACGGCAAATTCGAAGATGTGAGAATCGCCTGCGGTGCGGTGGCTCCGCGAGCCATGAGAATGCGAAAGACCGAGGCTCTCCTTGCCGGAGAGCAGCCCACAGCCGAGCTGGTGAGAGAAGCCGGAGAGATCGCCTCGAAAGAATGCGATCCCATCACGGACATCAGGGCGACCAAGACGTATCGCAGGCATGTGGTCGGCGTGATTGTGACTCGCCTCGTTGAGGAAGCTTGGCACCAGCTGGTGGCATGATCGGAAGAGATTCAAGAAGAGATTGAGGAAAC
>CAYHHI010000005.1:69268-110762 GCA_964356335.1 uncultured bacterium | reverse complement strand
GATACTGGAAAAGGTCAAAAGACTTTGTCAACATATTTGCGAGACGCAACACTAGGGATGAGAATATTGAGAGTCAATACGGATGCTGAGGGGGACTGGCATGGCCAACGCCAAGCGTGACAGCACGAAGCACTACGCCAACTCGCTGGGCATCTGGGGCTGGCTTGGCGGAGGACGATGGGGCATCGAGCGATATGCCTATGCGCTGCACAGATTGACCGGCCTTGCCATTCTGCTCTATCTCGTGATGCATATCTTTGTGACGGGTCTCCGGGTCCGGGGAGTCTACCTCTGGACCGACGGCAAGCTGCTGGACAAGCCAGCCTTCAGGGTGGGCGAGTTCCTGGTCTTTGCAGCTTTCGCTTACCACGCATTCAACGGGGTACGGCTTGTGCTTGTAGAGTTGGGCTTCGCTGTCGGGAAACCCTTCGAGCCTGTCTATCCCTACAAGACTTCCCTCGGTGTGCAGCGGCCGCTCTTGATCGCCACGATGTTGCTGGCTGCGATTGCTCTGCTTGCAGGCGGTGCAGAGTTCCTCGGGCTTGTGAAGTAGGGGGAAGATGCTGTATGGAGCAGAAGAAATGAGAGAACCCGCAGGAATCCAGGAAATTGAAGAAGCTGAGGAAGTAGGATAGATAGAGGGAGTACAAGAGGTCGAATGGGTCGTGTGACCCAGGAGGCCGGGATGAAGGACGGTGGGATGAAAGACCGCGGCATGCAGGAGACAAGATACTGGACATGGCACATGGCGGCAGGAATCATCATCTTCTTCCTGCTGGGACTCCACATGACCACCATGCATATGGGTGGTCTGACGGGCTTGTTCATAGCACACCCAGCCGAGGAATCCGTCTCTCCTGCCAATTCTCAGGCGAGGGACGCGAGCCTGTCCTTGACGGTCATGTACGTGCTGCTCCTCGGCATCGCTCTCTACCACGGGCTCTATGGCTTGAGGACGATACTTTTCGAACTGACGCTCAAGCCCATGATGGAGAAAGCCGTCACTGTGATCCTACTGCTTCTGGGATTGGGGCTATTCGGGTTCGGCACGTGGGCGGCAGTTGCGGCCCACAATGCTGCGCTCATCACGGGAGGATAGACCGAGGACGAACATGGTAGCAGCGAGACAGATAGCGGCCTGGGAGGCTGGAGACGGCGCCTGTTGCGGGAGGATGGACCAGGAATAGATACGGCAACAAGAAGACATACGGCCATAGAAACAGCGCTCATTGCGAGGGGATAGACAGAGAATAGCCATGGCAACAAGAAGACAGGCGGCGCGACAGGACCCCCGAGAAGTGGTCTTTCATGTTCTCAGATATGCGCCTGAAAAGGACACCAAGCCTTACCTCGCAGCCTACCGCGTACCTGTGAAGCCCGGTATGACCGTGCTGGATGGCTTGCATTACATCAAGGAGAACCTGGACCAGAGCCTTGCCTGGAGATACTCCTGCCGAATGGGCGTGTGCGGTTCCTGCGGTATGCTCATAAACGGGACGCCTGCGCTCGCCTGCAACACGCAAATCCTGGAGATCGCCGACACCAAGATCACGCTGGGACCACTTCCCAACTTTGAGATCATCAGGGACCTTGTGCCCGATCTCGCGACCATGTTCGATAAGCATGTCGAGATCGCGCCCTTCATACAGAGGGAGAATGAGGCTGAGATCAGCAATCCCGAAGGCGAATACTATCAGTCACCGGAGGACCTCGAGCGCTACCTGCAGTTCAGCTTCTGCATCAAGTGCGGCTGCTGTATGTCCGCCTGTCCCACCTTGGCAACCGATGTTAGATACTTGGGCCCCATGCCCCTCACCCAAGCGCTCCGCTACAACAATGACACGCGGGACGGCGCGGAGAGAGAGCGATCGCGCGCGGCAGGCACCAGCCACGGCGTCTTCCGTTGTCATTATGCCGGCGAGTGCTCGCGCGCCTGCCCTAAGGGTGTCGATCCAGCTAAGGCACTTCAGCTCCTGAAGCGGCAGATGGTTGCTGCCTATCTGCGTCTTGGGAAGAACAAGAAGCCTTGTGCCAAGCAGGGGCCAGGTCACAAGCGGGAACCCGCCGAGGGCACCCAGCAGCCCGGCGTTCCCGAGGCTCCACCTTTCACAGTCACGCAGTAAGATCCGCTGTCTGCTTGATCTTGCAGAATGGACTGAGCTCGACGTCCAGTTCCGCCTGCTTCGAACCCATAGATGCTTTCATCCCATGGACGGACTCCTTAAGCGCCGCCGAGCGTAGGGGACTGTGTCTGCTCAAGCCCACCGGCAGATAAACGATAGAAGTAACCACCGGCTGCTACTCTCTTGCCTGCGTTATCTCGTCAACCTGAAGGTCTGCACTCTATGGTTTGAGGTGTCAAGCACGTAGACTAGGCCTGCGTCATCCACTCCGATATCGTTGGGTTGGTCAAACTCGCCGTCATCCGCGCCGTCACCACCCCACTTGGCTACGAAAACTACGGAATCACCTTCAACTATGAATTCCTGGATCCGGTTATTGTTACTATCGGCAACATAGATGCGGCCGGAGGTCGTGATTGCTATGCGGCGGGGGTAGTCAAACTCGCCATCTCCGGAGCCGAGCTTCCCCCATTTAGTCACAAAGTCGCCGTGGCCTGTGAATTTCTGCACGCGGTTATTGCCCGTGTCGGCCACATATACATTTCCCTCACCATCAGTTGCAGCTCCCCGCGGATAGCTGAACTCGCCATCGCCGCTACCGTAGCCCCCCCACATCGTCACGAATCGGCCGGTGGCACCGAATTTCTGTATGCGGTGATTATTGGTGTCCACCACATAGACTTTTCCAAGCCCATCTGCCGCGACCGCCTGGGGATTGTAAAATTCACCTTCACCACTGCCCTCTCCTCTCCACTCCCGGATGAGATCGCCCTCGCTCGTCAGTTTCAGAATACGATTGTGCCCGGTATCGGCGACGTAGACATTTCCGAATCCATCAACCGCCACTCCATCTGGATTGCCGAGTTCGCCTACGTCAATGTCCAGGCTGTCCCACACTGCTAGTAACGTACCGTCCATCTCGAACTTCTGTATCCGGTTATTGAAAGTATCCGCGACGTAAACAATTCCCGCCTGGCTAACACCCAACCCTCTTGAAAGAGCGAACTGGCCAGGCCCGCCCCCAGAGCCTCCCCACGTGGTGTCGACCGAATATGCTGTCGGCATACAGCTCATGATGTTAGACAGGTCCGACCAGTTGAGTGCATCGTCGGATGTCTTTAACCCGAAGTAGTACGCCGAGGCGGCTGAAAACCCGGTCACAACAAGGATTTCTCTCGTGCCACTCACCTGAGGGGATGGCGCATCGGAACGGTTCGTCATGGTATCCCAGTCCGATTCAGTGAATGGCTTGGTGGAGTAACGTATGTCGTACTGGGATGCCGTACCAGAAGTGCCATCGTCTCCGGGCGCCGTCCAGGAAAGCTGGATCGACGTTGGCGTCGGCGAGATTGCCTGAAGATCCGTGATGGCGTTGGGTGGAGTCAGGTCAGGTCCGGGAGAAGTCTTCTCCTTCCCACATCCAGACACGCCTAAGGTCACACCGACCGCAGCCACCAGAGCCAGTCGCCATAGAGATGGCAGGCATTGCCTTGCTCGGTAAGGAATCCCTCGCCACAGAGCCGCTCGACGTCGCATCAGCGTACCCCCTCAAGGATTCGGATCGCAGTATTCCTTTCTTGCCCTTATGGAACCACTTTCGGTGCTATCGCCCCAGAAGGAGCATAGACTTGGTTCGGACTTTCTCCCCGGCGGTAAGACGGTAGTAGTAAACTCCTGAGGGCAGGCCATCGGCGGCAAAGGTTACTCGATGCTCACCGGCAGGCATCCAAGCGTTGCGGAGGACCTGGCTCACCGACCGCCCCTCAATGTTGTATATCGCCAGGTTGACCTCTTGACCCCTGGCGAGATCAAATGCAATGGTTGTCCGCTGCCTGAATGGATTGGGACTATTCTGGTAGAGGCAAAACTCTCGCGGTATAGGCTCCCCGGCAACGCCATCAACACCGGCACCTCCTGCCACCTGAACGTTTACAGGGATCTCGATCGAGCCTTCGTCACTATCATTGCTCAAGATAACGATGCGCGTTGAATCGGTCATCTCCGTATCGCCGGCTACATAGGTGATTCTTACACATTCGTAGGCCTCGGGAGCCAGGGCCAGACTGGTCTCGCTGACGTCGAACGCCGGATTTGTCGAACTGATCGACGATACCCTGAGGGTATCATTCCCACTGTTGACGATAGCCGCGTAGTAATAGACCGTGGAATCGAATCCAATTGGGCCGAGCGAGATGGCCTCCGGGGCCACTGCAATCTCGGGAGCCAACTGGCGGGTTGCGGTGCCAAAGAAACTCGATATGCGATCCACAAGTTCAGGATGGTCTATGAAAGGATTCCGATTGTGCTGCAAAACATAGATGTGCTCGTTCCTAGCCTGCTCGGCGCTGTCTCGTGGGCTGGAGACATGCCAGACGCGCAACCATGTTTCCATCTTCGATGGATTCTGCCACCCGTTATAGGCCCCGTTATAGCGGATTATGTAGTAGAAGACGGTGCGCGCCACGTTGCCCTTGTGCACATCCCGGGGCTCGAAGACCTGCTGGCCCTGCGAGTCGGTACCGAGTTTCGATCCTCCCACCGTCCAGGTCACCGAGGTCACCACTCCGAAATCCAGGTTTGCGCGCTTGGTGTTGGCAGTCTCATCTGTCGGGTAAAGATGAAAGATGTCGGACCTCATGGGCTCGGCGTCACCCGAGAAACTCTGGGGCCAGGTGTGTTCGCAGTTGAAACCATTCGCGGTCGCTCCAGCGCGCGTATTGAAGAAAGCTTTCCTGCCCGTATAGACGCACTCGACCCAGCCATCAACATTATCGATATGACCGTACATGCTGTCGCGAGCGGTGTTATAGCCGAGCGATGTGTGTCCGTCGATGAGGTCGGTCAGGGCATCCTTCAATTCCTCCGCCCACTTGTTCTGGGTACTGCTGTAGTAAGTATCAGGATACTGAGCCTGGGCAGAGACCTCGGCTACGAGCGAGCGTATGCCTCCATCCAGGTCAACGCGCAAGAAGTCAGTGTAGTCAATGTTCTGTTCGGAAGAGAAATAGATATGGAAATTGTGGCTCCCCTGGGCAGGGATGTCGAGTCCGGGGAGATCTATAGTGTCCATCAGGTCTGTCGAGAAGACATCTTCTTCGAAGACAGCCGCGCTGATATGAACAGGAATCTCGAGGTTGTTGGTGATTGTCATGGGAAGAGAATGGGTCTCGCCGGTCGTTACGGATCCAAAGGTTACGACACTATCCGACAGGGTGATGGCGTTCCAATCCTGGGCCAGCGTCCCGCTGCCGAGGCACAATAGGACAACCAGGCTGCTCAGGAAGACCGATAGGCGTTTGTTCATTTCGTAGTCCCTTCAAGGCCCATGCGAATGATTCAACCGTGCCTGTGACTCACCCTTGGCTCGTCATCACAGGTGCCGTGTGATCCGGCGTTCTTGTGTGCTGGCTTTATGACATCCTTGCGGTCTGGCGTCCTCTATATGGTATTATACCACGATTGGCAGGTGCGTGCAAAACCAAATTGCTTTGTTCTGGGGAATGGGTGGAGACATGGCGCTTTACTGGCCTGCGGGAGGAGCCCAAACGCCCGCTAAAAGCCGCAACTCAATGCGAAACTCTATTTGAAGCGATCTACGCGGTCCCCGAACCGGACCTCGCTAAAATCCGTAACTCACGCCGATGCGGTGAACGCTCTCGAGATTCTCTTGATTCTGCCAGGCGTAATCCACGCCGAGATTCTGCCACTTGATGCCGGCTCCAAACCGGAATTCCATGTAACGGTCGAGGGCCGAGTCATTCGGAGTGACGGGATCCGGGATATCGCTCTTGTCCATATCCATGAAGAAGCCGCCTCTCAGAAAATACCTTTCAGCATAGGCAAATTCTGCCCCTACGTGGATCCGCTCGGCAAGGTCATTGGGATGACTGTAGTCGACGGCAGCTGTCACACGCATTGGCTCGGTCTTGTAGATCTCGTCAGCCAACCCAACCTGGAAAGATATAGGAAGGGCATAGTAGCCGTACTCTTCGCCGACCGTGACCAGCCAGATGCTGCTGATGTAAGTGTTGCCGTACGATCCGCGGAACTTCATGTCGGGACCGAAATTGGTCGTGGACATGCCGAGCCTCAGGTTCCGGAACCCGGTCTTGTACATGGTCCCGACGTCGAAGGCCACGGTCTGGCTGTAGAGATTGATCACGTCGGTTCTCACGTATTTCGCCCCGACGCCCACCGAGAACTTGTCGGTGAAAGCCCTGGCGTAGGTCACGCCGACTGCGAGGTCATTCCAGGTGAAATTCTCGTTGGTATCGGTGCCATCGATGTCCAGCGCTGTCGTCCTCTTCATATCGCCGGAGAAGAAGCCGGTGTAATGAACCGCCATCCGCCCGCCCAGGTTCTCAGGCAGAGGGAAGGAGAAAACGCCGGCCATAGCTCTCATATCCACCATATACTCCATTTCGGAGAGAAAAACCTGTTTGCCCTTGAGATCGACAATAGACACAGGATTCAGGAATATGCCAGAGATATCGTCGGATACCCCGACGCAAGCTCTCCCCATGCCGGCCACCCGCGGACTCACATCCATCTTGAGAAAGAGGGCGCCGACGCTTCCGGCCCTGTCGCTGGACTGGGCCTGGACGACCTGCGTAACCGCGACAACCCCTCCGATAAGAATCAGTGTGACGACGATCCATTTTTTCACGGCTCTATCCTCCGTTAAGTGTGCCAAAGGCCTACCTCTGCCCCTTTATCACGGCAAACTTGCCGATCTTCTCTTTTCCATCTTCTGAGCGGACCCGATAGACATACAGACCCGACGAGATCGCTTCGTTGCTCCTGGTGGTCATGTCCCAAAACTCCGAGCCTGACTGGGAATCATGATGAATGATGTCAACCAGGTTGCCGAGCATCGTATAGATGTAGATCGTGCACTTCTCAGGCAGATGGTGGAAGCCGATCAGCGTCTCGTACTCCTTCAGCTCTCCCGGATTCGAACCGTCGTACGGATTCGGCGCGACCGTGATCTTGTCGAGCTCGGTCTCCGCGGGCGTATTCCCGATAACACTCACAACAGTGTTGTTATTTGCCCGCAGGCGGTCTCTACTATCTGTCTCATAAAGACGGCTGGTCATAGCCCAGGGATTGCTTATAGTGCCTGAGGCCTTGTGGGCTGCCTGAACCATTACGTAGGTATAGAACCCAGGGGCAAGCTTCACCGTCGTGTGAGTGGTCGCGCTGCCGAAAGCGCCGGCGCGTTCCCACGGTCCGAGCTTGCTGACTATGCTCGTGTAGACGAAGAAGCTGTCCGCCGCCACCCCCGGCGATGGGATGTTGGTGTACGGAGCCCAGTGGACATTGAGCTCGTCGGCACTTACGTCCACATTCTGGATGCGAATCAGATTCGGATTGAGGTTCGGAGTCGCAGGCGGATATTCAGCAGCCGGGATCACCATGTCCCCACTGAAGAAGGCCTCGGCATCCTGAATGTGCTGCACGAGGTTTCCGAGATGGAAGGTCGAGTGGTTATCGTCGTCATAACCCTCGCCCATTACATAGGCCATCCAGAAATGAGCCGTATCGCCGACGGCAGCCTGGTACGGCCCCACGCCGTTCAGCATTCTGTAGTCGAAATCGTCCGGGGGAGGGAAGGGATTCTCCCAGATTCCCGCCAGGCGGTCGTAAGTATCCTGGACCGACGACACGTCATTGTTCCAGTCCCAATAGTTCTTGGACACCCATCTCTGGGCCGCGTCCACAGGCGCATTCACCCGCCCGCCTATCGGCGGAGCCGCCAGCAGAAGCTGGCCAATTGCGTTGGTCGAGAGGAACAGACTGTCCGCCGTCGTCGCGGCTTCGGGCTGGCCGGGAAGAGGATCATAGTCCCAGTCTCTCATGTAGCAGAACTTGTAGGTGTCATCCCAGCCGGCATAATCATCGAAGTAAAAATCGGCGAGATTGACGTTGCCGCAATCAGAGTCGGTCATCCATCCCCAGTAGAAATCCTTGATGGCCTTGGAGAAGACAATTGTCACGTCGACAAAGACCCAGTTATCGTAGCCCCTGACACCCCACTGGTGCCACTCGTACTTGACGTCCAACCCCATGTCCCCATCAACCGTGTCTCCCTCGCTTACGTTGAAGGGCTTGAGAGCAGTATTAACATGGGTCGTGAGGCTTCTGTAGGGATATGGCAGGGCCAGATCCGCTTCGGTCTTGACCACTGCCTCCACGTCAAGCGCATCATACTGGAGATCGCCCGTTGCCCCGTCGGAACCGAGATAGCGCCAGGCTTTGGGCTGCCAGCCCGATCCGCTCTTGACGTAGCCTGCGGCCCACATGCCCGCCTGCCACAGGTCTGACTGATCCCCACCACCGGGATAGTATGCGCTTAGGTCCGCGTAACCCACGTATCCCTTGTTGCGGATCGAGGGAAACCAGACAGCTCCGATGTTGAGATCGTTGAAGAACTTGCTGGTCGCCGCGGGCGACTGCGATATCTGGGACGATCCCGGCGCCAGGTCTCTATCTACAAGAGGATTGATCCTTGCCTCAGATACTCCCCAGCACAAGGCAAGGATAGACACCGCGCTTAAAAGCCAGATCCATCTTCTCATATCCCATAGCCTCCCTTGCTCTAGAAACTCACGCCTATGCCGCCGACCGTGCTTCTCGGCGGCCCGTAAATTGTATAGTCACCGAACGGGCCAAGGTAGTCGCCCGGGTTAGTGATCAGCCAATTCCTGAAGTCCTGATCCGTGTCGTCCCAGTTCACCAGGTTACGCTGGTCAAAGAGATTGGTTATCCGCAGGAAGGCGTCCGCGTTAAGCCCGATCAACTTGAAGTACTTATGCACCTCAGCATCCACGTTGCTTATAGACGGGAAGCGCAGATTGTTGCGGGACGGCTTCTTGGAGAGCGTCTTGGGATTGGTGTACGGAGCCCCGGTCGCGTAGGAGCCGGCGATGTTGGCACTCCAACTGCCTTCCGCACTATATCCGCCCGTGAGGAGGAAGGAATGCCGCCTGTCCCAGTCCAGATAGAACTGCTGGGTAGGGAGATTCTCGCTGTCGAACCTTCTCAGGTTGCCCTCGTTAATGTCTGAGCTGAAGCCCTTGGCGACCATGAAGGTGTATGCAGCGTGATAGTGCCAGCGCTCGGCGAGAGGCCGTTTAAGGTTGATCTCAAAACCACGGACGTTGGCATAGCCCGAATTCTTGTATGTGACGTAATTCTCCGTGTCCTGCGGGTTTGCAGCCACCGTCGGGCCCACAGTCACCGTCTCGGTCATGTCGGTGATGTCCTTATAGAAGAAGGTGACGTCCAAGGACGTGTTCGTGACCACGAGCGTATTGACACCCACCTCGTAAGCAACGGTTTTCTCGGCCTCGAGATCGGGATTGCCGACCATCATCCACCGGCCCTTGGTAGCCCACTTCTCATTCTGATAGAGGTAGTTGAAAGACGGCATCTGGAAGAAGTGCCCATAGAGAAAGTGCAGGTAGCTGTTCTCGGTGATCGGATGGGAAACACCCAGGCGCGGGCTGACCTTCCATTTGACGGTAGCATCCTTGAGACCGCTTATGCACTTGCACGTGCTGTCGTAACCGATGGGAGCCCAATCATTATTGGGACCACCCTGCAGCGAGGCCACAACCGACGAGTCCGGAGCATTGTCATAAGGATGATCGAAGTCCTTGACAACCTTGTGATTCGGATCGAAGAAATCCAGTCTCATGCCCAGGTTCATTATCATGCCCTGGAACTCAAGCTTATCCTGCAAGTAGGCCGCCCCGGCGCGAGGCTTCACATCGTAAGTGTAGATGTAGTAGTTCTGGGTTGATGCAAAGATGTCGTCGTTCTTGGTATCATAAGAAGTTACATCCAGCCCGGTCTTGAACTCGTTCCTGCCCTTCTGGAGCGTGTAGCTTCCCCGGAACGCATAGATTCTGTTCTTCCGGAGGTCGTAGTAGGGATTGTCACCGGAGACAATGAAGTTATTCGCATCTCGCCGGACGTCCAGGTTCCAGCGGTAGAGGTCCTGGTTCTGCTGCCAGCTGAGATCGGGATTCCACTTTCTTCCGGGCTGGGCGATTTCCTCTCTGCCGGCAAGGTAGCTCAACGAAGCATCGAAGAAGGACCTGTCGTTGATCATGTGGGTGCCGTTCAGCGCGAGGCGGTAGTTTTCTCTGTCGGTCCTGCGCCAGGTCTGCGGCACCAAGATTCTTTCGTACAGCCGGTTGAGGCTGTTATCATAGCTGGATATGTGGTGGCACTTCTCGATGTTGAAGACGCCCTTGATCTTTGTTCTCCCGTGGCGGTAGGTCAAGCCGCCGTCATAGAGTCTCTGCTGTCCGGGACGGTCGAGGACCTCGACGCGAGGCTCGTAGTCATCCGTCTTAAAGGCTTCAGCGGCCACCGCGTACTTGAGGTCGGCGTTCTCGGTCTTCACGATCGGGCCACTCAGGTTGATCCGTTCCCGCGCTTCAGACGTCTTCAGGGGATCGCCGGTATCGCTCTTGCGCCACAACATCTGCACCGGCAGGTACATCCTGTGCTCGAGCGAACCCTGGAATTTGTCGGTGCCCTCGCTTGTGATGATATTGACGATGCCGGAGCTGGCGTTCCCGTATTCGGCGTTGAACCCGCCCGTGAAGATCACCATCTCGTTGACCGACTGGCCCGTGAGATCCAGGAATGAGGTGTTCATGATGGGATCCTGGATGGGCGCGTTGTCGATGTAATACCCTACTTCCATTGCGCGGCCGCCCCTTATATGTATGCCTCGCCGATCCACCGTGCTGCCGGAGACATAGTTGATCACATTGACCGGGTTATCCACCGGCAGGGCCTTCATATCCTCGGCTGAGAAGATGTTCCGGGTCGAAGTGACATCCACCTCGACAACGGGCCGCTCGGCCTGAATAATAATCGGCTCGAGCTCAGCCACAACGGTCTTCTCAAGCTCGAAATTGATGGTCTGGGTGAGATCGGGTTTCACGACCACGCCGGTGACCTGGACCGACTTGTAACCCATAAACGAGGCCCGGACATCATAGGTGCCAGGCGCAACGTTCAGGATCGTGTAGCTTCCGTCACTAAGCACCTTGGCTCCCATGGCCGTACCCATGATGACCACGTTCGTGAACGGAAGCGGTTGCCCGGTTTCCTTGTCCACGACCTTGCCCGCGATCTTTCCGACGTTTGCTGCGAAGCACAGCGCCGCGGAAAGCACGACTACAAAGAGCGCTATCATGGCCCTTGTGATAAGGGTTCGCATCATCTACCTCCTTTTCCTATGGTTGAACGCACTGGATTTCGGTAGACCAGATACGGGCATGCGGATCTTGAAATGGAAGCGAGGTGCACGCCAGATACTTCAAGGTCTGCGAGAAAGCTCCGGCAGTCCTGCAAACAGGTATGCAGGCAGGAAACCTTACAACTCCCTGTAGCCCGGCGATCATGTCCTCCACAAGCAAGGCAGATCAATCTGAGCCCCCGATCTGAGCCCCTGATTTCTGCTCGCGGTAACTTTGGCTTAAAGTGGGAGATTTTGTCAAGTATTATTTAAATCCCAGGGGGATAGGGAACATCAATTGCGAAAGGTTCGGCGCTAAACTACATGCCCTCATGGACCTGGAAATTGAGCATCGCATCCTTGCCAAAGCCCTTCATGAGATAGCTGTTGGTGGTGGCCGGATTGATGCCGATCTCGCCAGAGCCGTCGGGATCGGCATCCCAGTCAACGGCAGTGGGATCCTTTGTGAAGGGATTCCTGGGGTAGTCTCCACCTGGGCATAGATCCTGGACAGTAAGGCCCCCGGGGGTTGTGGATGCGCCGTCATCGGGATACAGACCGAGGGTCTGCACAGCAAAGTCCTCCATCGCCAATTGGATGGTGTGCATATTGGACTTGACACATGCTTCTCTTGCTCGGTCCTGCATTTTCACCATGTTGGGAATGGAGATCGCCGCAAGGATCCCGATGATGAGTGTGACAATAGCCAACTCAATCAGTGTGAAGCCCTTCTGGTTGCTTAGCATCACTCTACCATCATCCCCTTCGACCATTCTATCGGCACACAAGCCACTTAGATTTAGAAGAAAACTATCAGCCTGATTCCTGTTGACAGAGAAATAGAATCCGGATACTATAGACTCTAAAGCAGTCGAAGAAGCAAGTCGGATTTCTCGGAAAATCGGAGGATTGAGTTGGCCGGCGGTAACCGGGTGATTCCGTTGATCATACAGATGATCATACAATAGCGGGCTGAACGCTGATGGCAGGGGCCTCAGGAGGAGCGTATGACAAGTGTTGTATCTACACCGATTGATCTAATCGGTGTTAATACTCCCCCCGAGTGGTCCGCCGGTTGCGGAGGTCGAGACAGGCGACGATAGGGAGCCACCCTAAGAGAAGACCTAACCCGTCGGATCACTTGAATGGTCCGGCGGGTTTTTAGTTTGGTGCGCCGGGCGGCAAGACCCGCCATGTGCGCCATGCCGAATCCCAGGCCTATATCAGGCCTATATAGGGATGAACGGGAAAGTAGCAGGACGATGGAATCAGCATACTACGAAGACGACAAACAGGCGGACATAAGTTCACGGAAGGCCTTGGGACGACTGCTGCCGCTCCTCGGGCCCCACCGTAAGTGGCTTTCTGTGTGCTTCCTGCTCCTGGCGGCATCCAAGGCGATCTATCTCGTGGGCCCCAATCTTGTCCGGCACGCGATCGATGTCGATATCACCGGCCGGGACTACCGCGGCCTTGTGGGCACTGTGGGGCTTTACGTCATCGTGCAAGGGCTCTTCCTCGTCATCAACTACTTCTTCCGCCTGAGGATGGAGATCATCGGACAGAAGGTGATGATTGTTCTCAGGAAGCAGCTCTTCGATCACGTGATAAAGATGGCCATTTCGTTTTTCGACCGGAACCCTGCCGGCCGCTTGATGGCGCGCATCGAATCGGACACCGAGGCGCTCAGATTGATGTTCACAAGTACCGTGGTGGCGATGATCGGATCGGCCTTCCTTGTCACGGGCATGTTTATCTGGATGTTCATCATATCCTGGCGGCTGACCTTGGTGGTCGCCATCTTGGTCCCCGTCGTGACGACCGCGCTGTATTTCTATCATCGGCTCACGACTCCCAAGTGGCTCGTGATACGAAAGCGGATGGCCGATGTTACGGCGTCGCTCACCGAGTTCATCCAGGGCATGGAGATAATCCAGATATTCGACCGGGTGCGCGAGGTCCGCCGGCGCATGAATGCGATCAACCGGAGGAAATATCAGCCGCAGCTAAAGGCCGAGGTCACTGTGACAGTGATGTTCTCCTTCATTTTCTTCATGGAGACATTGATCATCGCGCTGGTGCTGTATTTCGGGGCGCGCTGGGTGGGAATCGCGCACCTCGGTGGTGGAATCGCAGGGGCAAGTGGGGCTGCTGCAGGCGGCAAGGCCGCGGGGGCCGCCGCGGGCATCACCATCGGAACGCTTGTTATGTTCATCACCTACGTGCGCATGTTCTTTGAGCCCATCTTTATGGCAGCCGAGGAGATCGCGTCGGTGCAGCGCGCGATCGCCGGGGGCAAGCGCATATTCGGTCTTCTTTCGGTCGAAGAGACGATCCCCGAGCCGGTCCATCCGGTGGCGTGGCCGAGCCTCGAATCGACAATCACGTTCGAAGACGTCTGGTTCTCTTATACCGGCGACGGCAACTATGCCCTCAAGAACGTGTCCTTCACTATTCCGAAGGGGCAGCGATTCGCGCTGGCAGGTGTGACGGGCGGCGGCAAGTCCACGGTCATAAACCTGCTCTTGAGGTTCTACGATCCGCAGAGAGGCCGGATCCTGGTCGACGGCACAGACATCAGGGATATCCCGTCGGGCGATCTCAGGCGGAAGTTCGGACTCGTGCTCCAGGACATTGTGATCTTTCCAGGGAACGTGGCGACCAACGTGTCGCTCGCAAGCACCGGCTACGACCTTGACCGCGTGAAGGATGCGTGCCGCATGGTGTCGGCCGATCGCTTCATCGAGGCGATGCCGGATAAGTATGAGACTGAGCTTTCGGAGCGCGGCGCCAATCTGAGCCGCGGGGAGCGGCAGCTACTGTCCTTCGCCAGGGCGCTTGCCTTCGACCCCGAGATCCTGATTCTTGATGAGGCGACCAGTTCAGTGGATCCTGAGACCGAGCGGCTCATCCAGGATGGGCTTGCGGCCCTGATGCGCGGCAGGACGTCAATCGTGATTGCGCACAGGCTCTCAACGATCTTGAACGTCGATCGCATCCTGGTCATACGCGATGGAGAAATCATCGAACGCGGCACGCATGACGAACTGGTGGCAGCCGGCGGCTATTATTCGAAGCTCTTCCAGCTTCAGTTCATGCCCAGCAATGGGTTGGGAGTGAATAGAACGCCATGAAACCTAAGGGTCCCTTCAGGATAGACTTCTTAAAATACGCCAGGTGGTTGTGGCGGTATTACCGCAATCACAAGAGGGCCTTGACGCTTTTCTTGACCGTTTCGTTTCTCTCGAGCGCGATTGTGGTAATACAGCCAATCCTCTTGAAGAACATATTCGACCTGCTCCAGTCCGGTGCGACCAAGCCGACCAGGCTCGCATTCGTGAGCGCGTGGATCGAGAGCATCGGTCAGGGCCGGATCACAAATTACGTGATCATGTTGATTCTTTTTGGCGTGGCAGCATTTCTTGTCAGGAGCATCCTGATCGGTCACCGCGCCTACCTGAACACCAGGCTCGAGTGGGAGTTCCGACAGAGCATGTTCGAGCGTATCTCGGCGAAGGGCCCGAATTTCTTCAACAAGTTCAACACGGGCGACCTGATCACGCGACTCACCGACGATGTCTCGCCGGAGAAGACCACCTGGTTCGCGTGCAGCGGTATCTTCCGGCTGTATGAATCGCTCACCCTGATCGCATTCAGTCTCGTGATGATGCTTTCAATCAACCCGGCTCTGACGGCCTGGACGGCAGGACCCTTGCCCCTTCTCATCCTCATATACAGCAAGAGCTCGTCACTGCTCCACAAGCGCTTCGATTTCTTGCAGCAAAAGATATCCGGTGTCAGCGACACAATGGAAGCGTGCTTCACGGGCATCCGCTTGATCAAGGCCTACGTGCGCGAGGGGGATCAGCGGACAAGGTTCGGCGGGGCCGCCGAGGCCCGAAAGCAGGCTGAGATCTCTGCCGTGAGAGTCCAGGCAATCATGGAGTCCTTGTGGGCGTACGTCTGGCAGATCGGGATTGTGGTGGTCTTGCTTGCAGGTGGCTTCTATGTAATAAAGGGAAGGCTCTCTATCGGCGAATTCATTGCGTTTGACTCCTATGTGTTGCTCTTGATCTATCCAATGTTTGATGTTGGGAACTTCATGGTGAGAGGCATGCGCGCGGCCGCATCCCTGGACCGCCTGATGGAGATCGAAGACTTCCCGGTTATGATCGAGGATGATCAGGCAGAAAAACAGGCAGGAAAAGGTGCCGCCCGGAGCCCCGGCGAACTCCGAGGCCGTGTGGAGTTCGACCATGTGACCTTTCGCTTCCCCGGATACGAGAGCGACATTCTGCGCGATGTGTCATTTGCAGTCGAACCCGGTGAGCGCGTGGCCCTGGTGGGCCGCGTCGGATCGGGCAAGAGCTGGGCAGTGCGCATGATTCCGCGGCTGGTTGACCCCACCGGGGGACGGATAACTGTGGATGGCATCGATCTCAGGGATTACGGCACGCATGCGCTCCGGCAGCGCATCGGGTATGTGCCGCAGGAGCCTTTGCTCTTCTCGGATACCATCGAGAACAACATCCGTTTTGGTCGCGACGACGTTGACGCCAGGACTATTGACTGGGCGATCGAAGTATCCCAGCTGCGCCAGGATCTGGACGCTTTTCCTCAAGGTCTGAAGACTATGATCGGCGTTCGGGGGATGTCGATCTCAGGAGGACAGAAACAAAGGCTCGCACTGGCAAGAGCCCTTGCAGGCGGGCCAAAGATCCTGATCCTCGACGATTGCACTTCTGCCCTGGACGCCCGAACCGAGGCGGCCCTGTGGGATCGCCTACACGAGGTCATGCCGGACCTCACGTGCTTCATAATCACTCACCGCCCGGCAACCCTGGAGCTTGCCGACAAGATAATGGTCCTCGATGACGGCGCGATTGTCGAGCAGGGCACGCACCCGGAATTGATCCAGCAGGAAGGCGTGTACTACAGACTCTACAGCCGCATCAGGCTTGAGGAAGATATTGGAGCCAGGGAGGAATGTGATCCCAAGGAGGACACGGCCGCAGGAAAACCTTCGCCTCCAGATCGGGATGGCACGGAGGAGGTCGGCGACAACCCGGTTAGCATGTGAATGGCGCACATCTGCCATCGGCGGCCTGCCGCTGTGCCTTGCCTCTGCACGGGTTCTTCCTGTCGAGATCGGGCTTCTTAGGTGTCAAAGACCTGCCTCATCGGCTCTCGATGTCTGTCCGAGAGAGGCTGGGACGAAGGGGCGATGCGGGCGCGGTTCCTCGTGCCAGGATGCAGGAGGCCCAGTGGCGCCAGTCGTCCAGGATGCAATAGGTGGTGGGTAGAATGAGGAGCGTGACGAACGTCGAGAAAGCGAGGCCACCGACGATAGCACGGGCCATCGGGAAGTAAGCCGGCCCTCCCCCACCGATTTGAGTGGTTGTCACGCTGAGGGGAATGAGGCTCAACACGGTAGTACCCGCCGTCATCAAGATCGGCCTCAGCCTGGCTCCGCCCGCCTCTATCACGGCATCGTGTCGACTCAGGCCCCTGGCGCGAAGCTGATTGACATAGTCAATCAAGACGATGCCGTTGTTGACCACCACACCTATCAGAATCAGAATCCCGATCATCGCCATGGTGTTCATATTTGTGCCTGTGATCATGAAGAACCAGTAGACGCCCACGACGGCGAAGAGGATCTGCGTCCAGATGGCAGCCGGGAAGAGCAAGGATTCGAAGAGAGATGCCATGACGAAATAGATGAGGGCGAGCGCCAGGAGTATGTTGATCAACATGGTATTGAAGGCCCGTTCTTCTTCATTGAAGTTCTGCCCGTAATTCCAAGTATATCCTGGCGGGAAATTGAATCTCTCGAGCACGCTTCCGATCTTATCTCTCGCCTCCCCCATGGTGATGCCGCTCAAGTTAGCGGTCACTCCGAGCGAGGTCGTCCGGTTTTCGCGGTGAATACTCTGTGGCCCCCGCCGCACGCGGAAATCTGCAAGCGAGGCAAGTTTCACCGGCTCGTTCCCGCTGTTAAACAGCGGCAGGTCCTCGAGATCCTCAATCGTCTGCCTATCCCTGTCTTGAAGCTCGATCCTGACCGGGATCTCGCCCTCATCACCCTGGAACGGTCTCAGGTTGATGCCGCGCATAGCTGCGGCGACGACCTCGGCGACGCCCTGGGTGGAGAAGCCGTACTGCCTGGCGCGCTGGCGATCAACCACCACATGGACCTCTTCAGTACCGATCTCAGCCTCCGAGCGCACGTCCACCAGCCCCTTGACCTGCGACAGAACCCACGCGACATCATGCGAGAGCTCCGCCAGCTGGTCGCTCGACTTGCCGACCAGCTGTACCCGGACTGACTGGTCCTGTCCACTCGCACTCTGCCACTCGAAAGACGGATTGGTTATCGCCTGCCTGGGAAGGCCCTTCCTGATCTCCTCACGAATCACCTCCATCGATTTCTTGGCTTCCTTCCCCTTCTTGAGGAGAATCGTCGACATGGCATAGCCACCCTGGTAAAAACTGTAGATGGACTCGATCTCGAGCTCATCCTTATGGGCGAAGAGATAGCCTTCATAGGCATCGACAGCTTGCTCGACCTTCTCGACGGTGTAGTTTCCATTTATGTGGTAGTGGAGGCGCAGGCGGCGGTCCTCAGACTGTTCCAGCATGTTCCTCTTTACGAATTGCATCGGTAGCGCAATGCTGGCAAGCAGGAGAACAGCGACACCGACGGAGACCGCACGGTGCCGGAGAGACCAGTCAAGAGCAATGCGATAGCGCGCTATAAGCCGGTCTATGACGTTCTTCTTACGGTCTCTGTTGGGTGGCTTCATCCGTGACACCAGGAGTGGGACCACCGTCGCCGCCAGAGCCAGTGATGCCCCCAAAGCAATTGACATGCTTATCGCAACATGCTTGATGTAAACCGCCATGTCGCTGTTGGAACTGAGGACATTGGGCAGAAAGACGATGACGGTACAGATTGTTCCTGCAGTGATGGCGAGACCCACTTCGTTCACACCGGTCAGGACGGACTTCGACTGATTCTCATCAATCAACTGGTGCCTGTGAATGCTCTCCGTGACGACGACGGCATTGTCCACCAGCATCCCCACCGCCAGCATCAGCCCCATCATGGTGAGGATATTAAGTGAGAGATCCATGAAATACATAAAGGCCATCGCAATCAAGAGCGAAAATGGGACCGCCAGCGCAACGATCAAGGTGGTCGTGAGTCGCCGCAGGAAGAAAAACAGGACAACCATCGCCAAGAGGCCCCCTATTGCGCCCGACTTCAAGAGCTCATTAAGAGAGCCGACGATTCCCTCACCCTGATTGTCCATGTAATAGATTCGTATGCCGGCCATCTCGGGAACCCGGCTGATCTTGTCGATCTCACTGACCACTCGTTCGGTTACTTCGACCGTGTTCGCGCCAGCTTCCTTGTAAACGTCGAGGCCGACGGCGTATTTGCGGTCGAGGTGGCGGCCATAGTCCAACTCGGGTTTGTCGTAAGTGACATCGGCAATGTCGCTGACCCGGATTCCCCCCTCGCCCACCACCAGGCTCTTGATCTCGTCGATGTCAGTGAGCTGGCCCACCGGGCGCAGAACGAACCTGGTGGCGCCGTCGGTGACCCTGCCGGCGGTAATCAGGAAATTGCTCTGCTCGAGCTCGCTCACCAGCCGCCCGATGTCGACGCGGTGCGCGATCACGCGGTCGGCGGAAAGGCGAATCAGGATCTGCTTTTTCTCAGTCCCGTAAAGCTCCACCCGGGAAACGCCCGGGATACGCTCGAGCCGCCGCTTCAGGTTGCGATCCAGCATGTCATAGGAGTTGGAGAGATCGCGGTTACTGGAGATGCGCACCTGGAGAACCGCCTGGTCGGATGACGACCACTTGTAAACGAAGTATCTCTCAAGATCAGACGGGAAAAGGTGCCGGACGCCATCGAGCTTCTCGCGTGCCTCCAGAGCCTTGACGTTGGTATTGACACCCCAGTTGAATTCGAGATTGATTGATGAGCCGTTCTCCCTGGAGTCCGACTGCATGCGCTTTATGCCGCTGATGGTTGCAAGGGCCTCCTCGGCGGGCTGAGTGATTAGCTTTTCGACCTCCTCGGGGGTCGAACCCGGATAGGGAATCTCGACTCCAAGAAATGGGTTGTCGATATCGGGAAAGAACTCAAGCGGCAGGAGTTGGCTCGCAATGATCCCAATGACCACGAGACATGCGAAGATCATGAGCGTCGTCACGGGCCGCTTGAGAGCTATTTCCGGCAGGTTCATGGGTTACGGCTTTCGATCCATCACGCAGTAGACAACAGGGATAACAACAAGGGTCAGGAGCGTGGAGATCGCAAGGCCTCCAATCACCGTGATAGCCATCGGTGCCCGAATCTCAGCGCCTTCCCCTATTCCCAACGCAAGCGGAAGCAGTCCAAGGATCGTCGTCATCGTGGTCATCACGATGGGACGGAGCCTGAGCTTCCCACCCTCAATCACGGCTTCCACCTTGGACATTCCCCTGGCCCGAAGCTGGTTTACAAAATCGATCAAGACGATGGCATTGTTGACGACAATCCCCGCGAGCATGATGAGCCCTATGAATACCACCACGCTGATGCTCGAGCCCGTGACGAAGAGGGCGAGCACGGCGCCGATCACAGCAAGCGGCATGGTCATCATGATCACGAAGGGATGCAGGAAAGATTCAAACTGCGATGCCATCACCAGATACACAAGGAACACCGCGAGGATAAGGGCAAACTGGAGCGACTTGAAGGATACCGACATCTCCTCATTCTGGCCGGCAAGGCGGACCGTGAGGTCCGCCGGCGTGGGAACCTGGCGGATGATGTCGCTGATCTCCTTAGCCGCCGAGCCGAGATCGCCATACTTCAGATTGGTGGTCACCAGGGCCACGCGCTCCTGGTCAATCCGCCGTATCTCACTGGGTCCCGTGCTTACGGTTATGTCTGCGACAGCGTCGAGAGGAACCGGATGCTTACTCTCGGGATTGACCAGGAGTTGCCGGATCTTATCGACCGAGCTTCTATCCTCTTCACGCGCACGCACCAGTACGTCGATCTTCCTATCGTGCCACGAATAGCGCGTCGCGACCTCGCCGCGGACTTTGTTCACGATCCCGTCGGCAACCTGGTATACCGCGAGGCCCAGGGATGCCGCACGCTCCCGGTCAAAACGGATCTGGATCTCAGGATGACCACTCTCCATCGATGACTTGACGTCGGCGAATCTCGGCGACGCTTCCAGGCGCCGCGCGATCTCATTGCTGATGCGCTTCAGGTGATCCAGGTCAAAACCTGCGACTTCAATCTCCACCGGTGTCCTGAAGGTGAAAAGCGTAGGTCGTGCGAACTTGTACTGGACTCCCGGCATGGCTTCGAGACGCTGGCGCAATCTCGCCATCACTGCCTCCTCGTCCGTCCGCCCTGATCCCGGTAGCAGCGTGATACCGATATCGCCCCAGTTCTCGCCGCCTTGCTCGGGATTGGCATCCATGCGGTTACCAGTGCCGGCGACGGAGAAGGCGGTGCTGACCTTGGGGATCTCGCTCGCAGCCGCCTGAACCTCCCTCATGGCCCGGTCAGTCACTTCAAGCGGTGTACCCGGAGGCAGCCTGAACTCCACGCTGAACTCTCCCTGCGATAGCTGAGGAATGAGATCAACGCCCAACAGGGGAATCAGAAGTAGTGACACGGCGAACATACCGACCGCCGTGCCAATCACCGTCTTCTTGTGTCCCAGGGCCCAGACAATAATCATTGGGTATCGTGTCTCAACAACTCCGTAGCCACGTTGAAAGGCGCCAAGGGCAGGGCCCAGGATGAAGAGAAATCCGCGGGATGCTGTCCCCCATACTCTGATTACCAACCTCACAAGGAAGATAGGCGCGGCTGCGAACACAGCAGTCCGCACTCGTGCCGCGAAGACGCTCGCGCGTCGATTCCTCAGCCGGTCCCGCCACCGGCCCGCTCGCCTGCCAGGCTGGGGGGCCGCTGCTTCATGTATTTCGTGATCGGGGCGGCCCTCTGAGCTTTCATCGGGGCACCCGCCATCTGTGCAGTCCGGCACCGCCGGAAGCGCGCCGGCCCCCGGCACACCAACGCCCACCGCCGACCGCCTCCGGGTCTGGATCGAGGCAAGCATCGGGATAAGGGTGAGGGCCACAACCAGCGAAGCCATCAGCGAGAAGGTCACCGTCAGGGCCTGATCCTTGAACAACTGCCCAGAAATGCCTTTGACAAACACCAGCGGGAAAAAGACAGCCACGCTGGTGAGTGTCGATGCGGTCACGGCCATCCCAACCTCGCGGGTGCCGTTCTGAGCAGCTGTCACGGCATCCTTGCCCATCCTGCGGTGGCGCGAGACATTCTCCAGTACGACGATCGAATCGTCGACAAGTTTGCCCACGCCCAGGGCAATCCCACCGAGCGACATTATATTGAGGGTGAGGCCTGCACCGTACATCAGATTGAAGGTCGCGATCACCGAGAGAGGCAGCGAGAGCGATATGATTACCGTTGACCAGAAATTCCTCAGGAAGAAATAGATGATGACGACGGCAAGCATCCCACCGACGAGACCGGCGTTGATTACTTCATTGACCGATTGCCTGATGAAGCTTGACTGATCATAGACCTTGGTGAGTTCGACATCCGGGGGCAGGCTATTTCTCACACGACCGAGCCGCTTCTCCACCTCGCGGGCGACCGAGACGGTGTTGGCGTCGCCTTCCTTGTAGACTGCGATCTCGACGGCCTCCACTCCACCAAGCCGCGTGATTGCCTCGCGTTCCTTGTAGCCTTGCTGGACCGTGGCCACATCGCGCAGATAGATGGGTTTCCCATCTCGGTATGCGATGATCACGTCACGGATCTCATCGACCGAACGGAACTGATTGAGGGTCCGTACCAGGTACTGGTAGGTTCCTTCTTCAAGCCTTCCTCCCGACATGTTCACGTTCTCGGCGCCGAGCTGGCGGGCCACATCCTCCTCCGGGATTTGAAGCTGCGCCGTCCGGGCCTGGTCTATGAGGACCTGAATCTCATCTTCCAGGCCACCGCTCACTTTTACTGCGGCTACCCCCTTTGCGGTTTCGAGCTCCTTCTTGATCTGGTCTTCTGCAAAGCGTCTGAGGGCCTTGAGCTTCTCTTCATTGAGGGAACCATACGCCTTGCCATTGGTGTAGCCTCCCGCAATTGCGAGTTGGGCCACGGCCCCGCTTCCGGGCTCGCCATCGGACCCGCCGGGCGGCACCCCCTTCTTCGGCAGGTCCTGGTGAAGTCCGAAGCGCATCACGGGATCAAGCGAGGGATCAAACCTGAGCACCGACGGCCGTCTCACTTCAAGGGGAAGCTGAAGCGCGTCGAGTTTCTCGCGGACATCGAGGCCGGCGTAATCCATATCCGTGCCCCAGTCAAACTCGAGCACGACATCCGACTGCCCCGACCGCGAAATCGAACTCACTCGAGTCACGTTCTTCACGACGCCGAGGGCCTCTTCGATCGGTTTTGATATGAGGTTCTCGATCTCGGCAGGAGCCGCGCCCACATATTCTGTTCGCACTGTCAGAGTCGGGTAGGTGAGATCGGGAAGCAGGTTGATCTTGAGCCTGAGGAAGGACACGACTCCGAATAGGATCACCGCAAGGGTGAACATCACCACGGTCACACGGCGCCTTATCGATACATCAACGAGATTCATGATCGACCTACACCCACCTCCGGAGAGATCCGGGCATAGACATGCAGTCTGAAATCACCATAATCAGTCTCTCATTTGGTAGTCGGGCCGGCCTCGGCAGCAGTCTCTGCCCCACTGGATACCGGTTCGACCTTGGTGCTATCCTTGAGGCTCGCTCTGCCTGCCGTGACAATGGTGTCACCCGCCTTAAGCCCCTTGACGACCTCGATATGTGTGGTATTGACGTAGCCGGTCTCCACGATCTGCCGGTAAGCGATGTTGTCTCTGACGACGAAAACTGCGGGCTGGTTATCTTCCTCAAGAATCGCATCCCTGGGTACAAGCGCTGCGTTGGTGTGCACATCATGGATTATGTTGATACGCGCGAACATGCCGGGCTTGAGCCGGCGCGTGGAATCATGCACGCCGATCGTGACCTTGACCGTTCCCGTCGAGGGATCGACCACCGGGCTTATGCGTTCGATCTGCCCCGCGAATTGGGCGTCCTTGATCGCATCCACCGTGAGATTGGCGACGTGCCCCACCTGGAGCTTGCCTATCTGACGTTCGGGTACATGCAGCAGCGCCAGAAGCGGATCAAGATCTGTCACGCGGAAAGCTGCCTGGTTGGCGAGCACCATGTTGCCGACCTTGATTCTGCGCTCGGCGACGACACCGCCGATGGGAGTCCGGATCGAGGTGTACTCCAGGTTCAGTTTGGAGAGGCCGTATGAGGCCTTCTCGTTCTGGTATTCGTATTCAGTCCTCTGGAAGTCCTGCGCGCTGATCAAGCTCTCCTTGAAGAGTTGCTGGGCCCGCTCGTATTCGCTTTCGAGTTGCTTGAGATTGGCCTGGGCCTGCTCGAGTTGGACGGCGAGTTTCTCATCGTCCAACTTCGCGAGGACCTCGCCCGCATGGACGTAATCGCCTTCTTCAACGAGAATCTCCTTCACAACCTCGCCGACTTTTGCAACCACGTCGGTCTCATCTGCGGCCTCAAGGGTTGCGGTGCCTGTGAAGAAATTCGAAATGTCCCCCACGGTGACCTGGGCAACTTCCACAGGCACGGCAGTGACCTCATCAGCCTTCTTTGGCGCGGAATGGGATTTTCGTCCGCAGCCTACTTGCCCGAAAGCGAGCGCCGCGATCGCGGCCAAACAGATGATTTGGATGATCCTCTTCATTTGGGCCCTCTCCGTTTCGAGTTGGAATGGATTTCCTATGTCATGACGCCCGTACAACCCTCAAGGTTACACTGGACCCACTCTACTTAATGGTAGGTGCAACATCCATACCATAATATGCCACCGCGGATGCCGCCAGTCAACGCCACGATTCACAAAGGCTCGGGGTTCCGGCCCTGGGCGCCTGGAGCATGGTTGTGCTTGCGTGACACATCCGGTGCCAAGGTTGACACAGTAGGCGGATATTCGCTGGTTCTTTGGTGCCGCCCGCATGGTAGAGACCCGCGATCACGCAACAGCCTTCTTCTATACATCAACCAGACATTCTCCAGGAAAGAAGCGATTTGACAAAACGACCCCGTCCCCGGTAAACTATTTCCGAGGAAAGTTGCATGCCTGAGGATCAAGAGACTCCTCGGGTATAATCGACGTGTCGAGAGTACCGAGATACAAATCTGGCGTGGTGGTATTATCCAGACCATGGAGCACCCGTCACGCAACAGCGTGCCACTTGGAACTTGGGTGTGGGTGCGGTTTGACCCGGAGCGGTTATTTGCCGGGAACGGCCCGTGAGACAATAGGGGAACTGCCATGAAGCGAGCGGCCGTCGTTTGTCTATTGTGGTGGCTGCCAGTCCATGCCGGCTTTGGACAGCCCGGTCCCATCTTGGGAATCACGCCCGAAAACACGATTGGTCCCGCGTGTTTTGGAATCGAAGTGGGCGGGTTGTCGACGGATGATTATGCTGCGCCTACGGGAAGCAACCGACTATGGCTCCCAGGCGGAACTGAACAACAGATAGGAGAAGATAATCAACCACTATTCGTTTTTGCAGCAATAGGTGATGCACATATAAGCGATGATAGAATGATACCTGGTTTTGATAACTCCGAGTACTTGACGGCAGGATCTATTGTAAAGGAACTGCTGACGAATTATGTCAACGACATTAGGAACCATGTCCCGAGAGTAGATTTTACAATAGTACTAGGAGACATTTCCGATAAGGCCAAGGCATGGGAACTGAACAAAGCAGCAGAAATTCTCAATAATCTGAATTCACCTTACTATCCCATTGTGGGCAATCATGATAATTTCCAGGATGATGACAAAGCAGCATGGAAAAGTGCTTTTGGTTATGATAGCACGCATTATGTCTTTCATCATAAAGGGTTTAAGTTCATCGTAATCGATCCGACTCTGAACCCTTATGATCCGCCTGACTATACTGTACTGTTTGATGAGAAGACCAGAGGCTGGGTAAGATCTGAACTAATCAAAGATCCGAGTGAACCGACTTTTCTAATCAATCACTATCCGTTATTGAATCAGTGTTGGAATGCTCAATTTGAGACATTTACGAAAGTAGGACAGAACTGCCTATTCGCAAAAGTGCAATCTGCGACAGAAGACCAAGAATCGACAAGGACGAGATGGTCCAGCACCCCAAAAGTCCCTCGCTACTACGGAGTACCTGATGGAGGAGAAGATCTGAGGAGTATCTTAGAGAACTATGGAAATGTCATCGCATCTATAAACGGACATGTACATGCTAATCGAATAGAGGATTTCAATGGCATCACATACATTTGCGTCGGGGCCACACTCGTGGGTAGGCCTTCTGTAAGATACTTCTATGTATATTCTAACAGGGTAGAAATAGACTATGAATATATCTCGGACAGAACCCTCTTTGATCATGTGAGTAATATGTGCCCCAATTGCGGCAAATGCTATGACCCAAACTCTGTTTGTAGTTTTATAGATGGCCGGCTCAGTGATCGGAGATCTGTGATAACATTCTAGATCTTCTGATCGTTGGCACCTTGTTTGGGCCTCCGGCATCCCGCACCTACAGAAATAGCCTTACAGGAATAGCCTTACAGGATCAGCCAGCAATGACGATCTCGAGTCTGCCCATCTCCACATAATTCCCCTCGACGACCTTTGACATTGAAACGAAAGTAGCGGGGCAGTCCTGCTTTCGCCGCTATACCATAGCGGCCGCCTCCGCAGTGACAGGCCTCAGGAAAAGGTCGCTATTTCCTATTTACTTCAGGCAGGTCTCCAGCTGGGGCACGATCGATTCTATTCCGATTTCCTTCTGAAGCCAGCGCGCTCTGCCCACAAGGGCCTACAGATCAGTAAACTCGTGAGAGGTCAGGTGCCACCTTACCTGCTTGGGCTTGCCGGCGGCCTCGAATAATCTGTCAGCAGCGATCTTGGGTGTCCAGGAGTCGTATGTTCCGAACTGCACGAATATCGACGAAGGCGATGAATGACCAATGAAGTTGGTCGGCGTCAGCGGCGAAAGTGTCGCGACGTAGGGATCCAGCTGCTCCCTGGACAAGTATTGCTTCACCGCATCGTTTATCGCGTCCAACTTGCGGGTGCCTGGAGCATGGTTGTGTTTGGCTGACACATCTGGTGCCAATGTTGACACAGTGGGAGAATAGTGGCCTCCTTGTTCTTGACCTGCCACCCTTTTGTGGCGTACACTCATTATTGGGCAGGATTGCGAGGCCATATGCTGCACAGGTGGCATTATCAGGCGGTAATGTCCGGACTATGGGGCGCTCACTGAAAGCCATTGCAGTTTTCCTGACACCTTGTGCCATCTTATTCACGAGCCCCTCACAGATGTACGCCGACTACGTGAAACGAACTGGTTTCGTGACCCTTCAGTTTGATGACACCCATGACCTGCACTACACCCATCTCTTCCCTGCCTTGGAACAGTGCGGCTTCAAAGCCAGCTTCGGATACATCACCGAGGTCTCCGCCCTGGGAATCGATCACGACGCCTGGAAGATGCAGGAGATTTACCAGGCGGGGCATGAGGTACAGGACCACACTACAAGGCATGACTACGTGTGGGCAACTCGTGTTGATACCCTCGATGACGGGGTTGACAATTGGATTCCCTACACTTTCGCAAATGTCGCTGATTGGGATAGCCTTTGCCGGAGGAGCCTTTACATACTTGACTCCTTAGGGATTCAGGTCACGGGTTGGAACCAGCCCGGCGGGGGAAGCTGGCACGGCTGTGTTCCGGATCATCCTGAATGGAAGTGGGTTGGTGACGTGAATGACAGCATGTATCAGCTGATTGGCACCATGTATGCCTATGCACTAGGAATGGGAGCGTTCGCCAATACAGCTCACTTGAATCTGCGTGGCCACAACTTCCCTGATCGCTTCCCATTCTTCAATGTTCCCTATACCACGATGGATTATCGGGGCCTCCAGGAGGTGAAGACAGGCATCGCGGATGCCGTAGCCTCCGGGCTCTGGTACCTGGCGGTTTCCCATGCTCAGGACATGGAGCAGGTCAACAAGGTGGACTCGCTGATTGAGTGGTTGGACGAGAAAGACATCGAAGTACTGACCTGTGGTGATGGGGTGCAGCGAATACAGAACGGCCATCCTGATCCTCTCGAGAACCAGCTTCCTCAAGCGAGCATGCTGTGCGATCTGGACCACAATGGCAAGCCAGATGGATTCACGGGGAACTGCAATTGGGACACTTTGACACCCCGGCCTGTCGAGGGCACACGCTGCTTGCGGGTTTACAGCGAGGCTCAGTTTTGCTGTTACGGCCCAGAGTTGGGCAAGAATGCCTTCTCCCTATGGTTGAAGTCGGTCTACGATTCTGTGGCGTCCGCCGCAATCATATATACGAAGGTGGACTTCGACTGGCGGCCACTGGATTACGTGAGGACGGACGTTCAGTGCTCGAATGAGTGGGTAAGGATCGACACCACTGGATATCCTGGTCTATTGATCGATGTGGAGGATGAAGTTGACTGGATGAAGTTCGCTGTACGCACCGCCGTGTCACATCCTGTAATGGTTGTCTACCCGGAATTCCTGCTTGTTCCGGAGGCTGCCGCAGCAACTCGCGGTGACGGTTCTGGGCGCTCACCTAGATTGGTGGTCTCTCCCAACCCGCTAAGGATAGGCAGCCCGCTGCGGATCAGATTGCCAAACCCTGTGGATCAGCTATCCATGTACGATGTCCTCGGGAGATGCCTGCTGACCACACACCCGCCATCGGGCACCCTTGACGTCAGCATCGTCACCGAGGGACTGAGCCCGGGCATCGTTTTTGTGAAGGATCCATCAGAACCCAGCTGCCAGGCAAAGATAGTAGTCCTCAGGTAGAGTCAGATTCGACCCACCCGTGTCAAGACTCTGACCCTTTTTCGATATATTGCCCGGCTCTGGGCGTGGCAATCCCCAATCATCTGACGAGTTCTGCAAGAGGGGCACTGTCCCATCTCTATTTTTCTCTACACACTTCACGGGGGATTGGGTATAGTATGCGCACGCCGATCCGCTGGTATGGCTCAACGCACGGAGTCATACCAACCACTTGAACTGAACTCCCCTTGAGGTGTCTTCAACCTGATGGAGGTCTCGATGCGAAGTCGCAGAGTGCGCCACGGCCTGGGAATTGCTGCTGCTGCGATCACTTTGCTTTTGACTCCGTGCTTTTCGCAGCTCCTGGCTCAGCAATCAGATGAGGGCCTGGCAAGGAGCATCGCTGCCATAAGGACAGATGACCATCCAAAGATCGATGGGACCCTCAATGATGCTTGTTGGAAGAGAGCGCCACGTTCAGGGGACTTCATCCAGCATGAACCCGAGGACGGCAAGGCTGCTACTGAATCAACTGTGGTCAGAGTGGCCTATGATAACGAGGCCCTTTACGTAGGCATGGAGATGTACGATTCGGAACCCGGCAGGATCGTCAATCGCCTTGCCCGACGAGACGCAGACCAGAATGCCGACTGTGCCGTTGTCGTGATAGATAGCTATCACGATCATCAGACAGCCTACGCCTTTCTCGTTTATGCTTCGGGAACCCAGCAAGATGCTTACCACTACAACGACACATGGAGTGATGGCACATGGGACGCCGTGTGGGAATCGGCGACCAGGATAACCGAGTGGGGCTGGGCAGCCGAATTCAAGATACCGTTTGACTGTCTACGCTTTGTCGCTGCGGATGACCCGGAGTGGGGAATCCTTTTCCTGCGCGGAATCCCCCGCAAGAACGAGGTTGACAGATGGGTTAACATTCCCGAGAGCGTGGGCGGTTACGTATCCCGCTTCGGCCATCTCACCGGTCTTGAGAACATCCGCAGCCCCAGGCAACTTGAAATCCTGCCATATGGTGTATCGTACGAAAAGACGGAGCCTACCCATCCTGGAAACCCGGACGGCAGGGACATCTTCGGCAACGCGGGTGTGGACCTCAAGTATGGTATAACGCCCAACATCACCATGAACACCACGATCAATCCTGATTTCGGCCAGGTTGAGGCAGACGAGATCATTCTTAATCTCACAACTTTCGAGACGCGTTACCCCGAGAAGCGGCCCTTCTTCATTGAGGGATCGAAGATATTCGAGACCTATTTCAATCTCTTTTACTCGCGCCGAATCGGGAGAGCCCCATCCGGCCAGCCTGAGAACGTCGCCGATTATGTCGATAGACCGGATGTGACCACCATCCTCGGCGCTGCCAAGGTGAGCGGCAAGACCGCCGGTCGAACCTCGATCGGCATTCTCGAAGCGGTGACTCAACGCGAGAGGGCCAAGTTCATAGATGGAGACAACGCACGCCATGTGGCAGTGATAGAGCCGGAAGCCAATTATCTTGTGACCAGGGTCGAGCAGGATGTGCTGAAGAACTCCAAAGTGGGAATCATGGCCACGGCTGCCAGCCAGAAGACCCTGCACCCCGCCTATACGGGCGGCGTTGACTGGATCCTGCGCTTCAACGATGGCGACTATGCCAGCCATGGCCAGATCGTGGGTTCGTCAACGGAATCGGACGAGGCCGGGTGGGGCGGGTTTGCCCGTCTGGCCAAAGAGGGTGGAAAGCATATTACGGCCAATATCGACCTCCAGTACATGGACAAGAAACTGGACTTGAATCGTATCGGCTACCAGATGCGCAACAACATCAGGGAGGTGAGCACATGGCTCCAATACAGGACCACCAAGAGGTGGTGGATTGTCAATAGGACATGGAACACCGTTTATGCTGATCGCACGGAAAACCTCGATGGACTCATGCAGAATTACGGTTGTAACTTTGATACCAGCATTGAATTAAGGAACTACTGGGCGGTTGAGCTTGGAGGCTGGGTGGACTTCGGACGAACCTACTTCGACTGGCCCACCCAGGGTGGGCCGCCAATGCCCATTCCTCTCGGCCAGAGCTGGCATGCCGGCTTCAACACCGATGGCCGGAAGTGGTGGCAGCTCGCCCCATCTGTGGGTGGCGGAGACACGTGGGATGGCCAGTTCAACACCTGCCAACTCTCGGTCAGCCTCAGGCCCAGATCCAATATGGAGTTGAGCATGGGTCCCGAATACAAAACGCAGCGGCATGTATCCCAGTATCTCAAATGGGTCCCTGATGAGAGCGGGAACCGCCAGTATATCTTCGGAGAGATGCGCCTGCACCAGTTGGACATGACCTTGAGAGGGACTTTCACCTTCAGTAAGGATCTTACTCTGCTGGTGTATGCCCAGCCCTTCGTGTCGGCTCGGGACTACAGGAATTTCAAGAAGCTGGTTCCACCGGACACCTATGATTACGTGGGTACAGATGTCTATGACGGGACAAAAGAGACTCCGGATAGGAACAGGGCCTCGTTCAACTCCAATGTGACGCTCAGGTGGGAATACAGGCCCGGCAGTACGCTCTTCCTGGTATGGACTCAGGCTCGGGAATACAGAAGCGACCTTGGTGACTTCGGGTTCAAGCGCGACTGGGACAACCTATTCGGCACAGTGCCCGGCAATACCTTCCTCATCAAAGCCAACTACAGGTTGAGCATGTAGGCGGGTGAGTGCCCAGGACCCAATGGCAATGATCGCCGGTTCAATGGGTTGCCTGTATCTGACTAGTGATGGAAATACAGCGTGGAAAAAGGTGTAGCCCACCATGAACAGGGCCAGGAGCAGCAGTCCTGGGTTTCTGAACAGGGACAAGTCCTTCAAGGACATTATCAGCCCGACGACGAATAGCAGGAACAGAGGCACATAGGAGAGGAGACCCACTGCAAGCCTCACCGGTTTAGGAGTCTGCTCGGCCAAACTCGGAATCCCGAAGCCTTCAGGGCGCCAGAAGTGAAAGATCTTCTTCAGCCCGAGCACCAGGAATCTCTTGGGATGGCTCTTGATGAAGTCCCAGGCTTCGCGTCGAAAGAAGCGATCTATCTCAGCCTCCATAGTTGTTCCCGGGCCCGGCTTGATCCTCGGCAGCATATCGCGATCTCTAATCTCCGGCAAGACCCGGTCGTCGTAATCAAGCTTGCCTGTCGTCCATTGATTATTACCCTTCCAGAGCTGAAGACCGCCGAGAGTGCTGATCGGGACAATCTGTCCGTGAATGAGATAGTTCCTGTAAGTCCAGGGAGCTATCACCGCCAGAGCAACCACAAGGAACAACAGGGCCGCCTTCAGGGAACGCAAGTATCCCCCTCGCTTGATGACCAGTACCCAGAGGCCCGCGACGGGCACGAAGGTAAGCAGACTAGATCTCGACAGGCAGCCGAGGCCTGCCATCACCCCGGCCACACAGACATCTCGGAGCCTCCCCTCGTCACTGAAGCGCACAAGAAAAAGAATTAGAAGGCTTGTGAGAAGTACCGCAGGCGCCTCGGTGAGCAAGAGGTTTGAGTACAATATGAAGAAGGGATAGCACGCTGATATTATCGCGGCGATCACCGCCGGCGTTTTTCCAAAGATGCGTCTGGTGAAGGCAAATACGACAAGCGGAATAATCGAACCGATGAGAATCATGAGAAGCCGCGAGGCGACGAGGGAGTGCCCAAAAAGGTAATACACTCCCGCCAGGACAAACGGTAGCAGAGGGGCCCGGTATGAATACCAGACCCCGTTCTCGAAAAGACTGTTGTACTGAATGTAGGATCCCTTAGAGATCAGGTTAGCGGCAATTTGGTCATAGTTCTCCGCGTCCATGATGGGCGGGGCGTCGAAACCTATGACGAATAGACCGAAGGCGAGCCTCGTAGCAATGGACAAGCCCCAGATGATGAGTAGCAGCCTTCGAGTTTCTGATTTGCTGTCCATATAAGTGCTCGTCTGATTGGCTCGGCATCGGCGACTGTAATACAGTTGTGTTGAGTCCTGCAAGCTATATGTCGGAACCATACGAGACCAGGCTCTACGGAGTTGACAAAAGGTCTACCCCGTGTTACAGGTAGCTGTCGATGTGAGCGCGCAGGCACGCGCAGATTCCCTGAAACGGGCATCGCTCCCTGAGAGCGAACGCGTGTCGATCGCTGTGACGTGGACTCACGCTGCAACCCCTTCATTGGGGGACCCGATTCAAGCGTACGCTTACGCCCGCGTCGTCGAAGACAGACATTCGCAACCAGCCAGATTTGGGACCGCGAATCATAATGAATTCTCGTCCTTGGGTTGGCGGCAGACTGGGAGCTGAGTTACGTGAGTGAGAATACCATCGTAGTAATGCCCGCCTACAACGCAGAAAAAACACTGATGAAGACATTCAGGGATATTCCTGAGGGCAGCGTCCGCGAAGTCATCTTGGTTGATGATTGTAGCCAGGACAATACAGTGGAAATCGCTCGCTCTTTAGGCATTCGCGTAATCGTTCATGAAGAGAACAGGGGCTACGGCGCCAATCAGAAGACTTGCTATGATGAGGCCCTGAAGAGCGGAGCAGATATCATAGTCATGATTCATCCAGATTATCAGTATGACCCCCGCTTGATTCCCTTTGCCGCAGGATTCATATCTGCAGGAATCTGTGATGTCATTATTGGTTCACGCATCCGGACGCGTCGCGAGGTCTTGGAAGGCGGCATGCCACTGTACAAATACATCAGCAACCGCATCCTGACGATTACTGAGAATGTCATTCTGGGCCAAAACCTTGGCGATTTTCACTCCGGGTTTCGAGTTTACAAGAGAGAGGTCCTCGAGAAAGTAGATTATCACCGCAATTCAGATGACTTTGTTTTTGATACGGAGTTTCTGGCACAGGCTGTGTTTCATGGATATCGTATCGGGGATATCCCCGTCCCCACCCGATATTCTGCCGAATCATCTGCGATCAATTTCGGAAGAGGTCTGAAATATGGGATTCAGACCCTCCTGGTAATGGCAGAGTACCTTCTCCAGAAGACGAGATTATTCCATTTCAATCTGTTTGAACCCCGAGCCTGAGTCCCTATCCGTCGTTGAGAACCACCTCATAAAGGGTCGCAGCCCGATACTTCCCAATCGTTCTCGCCGCAGGCAGATTAGCGCTCGGGAATTTGAGTGTCTCCAGAATTGAACTGATCGTTTGCAGCCCCGTATGGAGGAGGTCAGGCGTATTCCGCGGGCGGACCATCGATAGCTTTCATGACCCATACCTCATCTGTCGAAGATCGTTCGAGATCAAATACTCTATTCATAGCGGAGAGCGTCAATGGGGTTCAGTGCGGCAGCTTTGCGTGCCGGATAAAGGCCGAAGAATATTCCCACGCCCGCCGAAACCGAGAAGGCCAGTAACACTATGCCGGGATTGATCACTGTGGAGAGCTCCGTCAAATGCCTGAGCGCGAACGTTATTCCAAGCGCAAGCAGGATGCCAATCACTCCCCCGAACGCACTGAGTACCACAGCCTCAGCGAGGAACTGGGTGAGTATGTCGCTGGCTCGCGCTCCGATTGATAAGCGAATCCCGATCTCGCGTGTTCGTTCGGTCACGGACACAAACATGATGTTCATTATGCCTATGCCGCCCACCAGGAGGGAGACGCCTGCGATCGAGCCGAGAAGCAAGGTAAGGGTGCGCGAGGTCGCAGTGGCGGCCTGGGTGAGATCAGCCTGATTGAAGATTCTAAAATTGTCGTCATCGGCAGGATTCAGGCGATGGGCTTGTCGCAGGATGCTCTTGATCTCTGTCTGCGCATCTGCGAGCTCTGCAGCCGAGCGCGCACTTACGTTGATCATGTCGATGTAAGTTCCGCCCTTGAGCCGATAAAGCACCGTGCTGTAAGGGGCGAGAACGATATCATCCTCATCCATTCCCATAGGATTCTGGCCTTTCTCGGCCATCACGCCGATCACCCTGAACGGCGTACTCCTGATCTGAATCTGCTCGCCTATGGGATCCTGACCGGGAAACAATTGCTCGGCCACAGTCTGTCCAATAACGGCGACCTTGGCATTTGACAGGACGTCGCGGTCGGTAAAGAACTCGCCGTCTTTGATCTTCCATGCCCGTATGTCTGGATATTGCGGAGATACGCCGTTTACACTGGTGTTCCAGTTCTTGCCGCCTCCAATGATCTGTGCCCGGGCTCTCACCACGGGGGAGATCGCAGCTATCTTGGTTGCATCTTGCTTCAGCTTCGTCGCATCCTCCAAGGTGAGGCGATTCGCGCTGCCCGCCCCCTGACTCACACCACCCGCTTGCATTTGTCCCGGGAATATGGTGAGAACATTGGTTCCCAAACCGGCGATCTGCTGTTCGATTCTCTTCTGAGAACCTTGGCCGATCGCGACCATCACGATTACGGCACAGACCCCTATGATAATCCCGAGCGAAGTGAGCATACTCCGCATCCTGTTTCGAGAGATGCTTTTCAGTGCCACTTTCAGCAGGCTCCTGATCAAAAACATCATAGGATCACCCTCAATCTGCAATTGTGTCCATGAATGTGCCCCGGGCTTCCTCCCCTCTGAAACCCGCAAGGTCCTCCTCAGCATTCCGGCGGTCTTGAACAGGGGTGTCGCGACGTATCATTCCATCGCGCATGGTCACTATTCTCGTCGCATACATGGCGATGTCCGGCTCATGAGTAACAAGCACAATAGTAATCCCCTGACGATTGAGCTCCTGAAAAACCGTCATCACGTCAATCGACGTCCGCGTGTCCAGATTGCCCGTAGGTTCATCCGCCAGGATGATTGCGGGCTGGTTCACAAGCGCCCTGGCAATGGCGACGCGCTGCTGTTGCCCGCCTGAGAGCTGGCTTGGCTGGTGATCGAGGCGATCCAGAAGTCCCACGCGCTCAAGCGCTTCCACGGCTGCCCTCTTGGGATCGTGTATTCGCCGGGTCCGATCATATATCAACGGAAGTTCGACGTTTTCCAGTGCGGAGGTCCGAGGCAACAGGTTGAAGATCTGGAATACGAAGCCGATCTTCTGGTTGCGAATGTCGGCATAATCGTTCTTCGTCAGTTCGCTGATGTCTGCCCCGTCGAGGAAATACTTCCCGGCAGTTGGCTGGTCCAGGCAGCCCAGAACGTTCATCAGGGTTGACTTGCCCGAACCCGAAGCACCCATGATCGCGACAAATTCACCCTTATCCACGACGAGATCGATGCCCCTGAGCGCATGAACCTCGATGTCGCCGATTAGATAGGTCTTCGTAAGCCCCTTGGTCTCGATTACCTTGGTCATGCGGAGCTCCTCCCTCCGACCAGACTCAGGAAAACAAGCCTGGCGCTCACCATCATAGCGACGCCACTAGAACAGTCTGAAACGGGGGCCGCCCATCTGCCCACCCCCAGTGGTAGCCGCCGCAGCCTGGCCGACACCGGTGATCACCTTCATCCCTTCGCTCATGTCCCGACCGGATACGATCTCTGTCATGCGCCCGTCAGTCATTCCAGTCTTTACCTTCTGCATTCCCAGATGTCCATCCGAGCCAAGATACCAGATCGATTTTAGACTGTCCCGTGACGAGGAATTACCCTGAGCGGTCGCGCCGGCGAACTGCCCCGCCCCAGGTGAACCCATCCTACCCGATGACCTGCCTGCCCTGCCGGAGTCACCCGCCGCTGCAGTCCGCTCCGTTCCACCCCGTTCCCCGGAGGTGCCGCGAACCTCGGCGATCATCTCCTTGGTAGGCACCAGCCTCAGCGCGGCATTGGGGACCAGCAGCACGCCCTTCCTCTCGCCAACCAAGAAATCTACGGTAGCCGTCATGCCCGGCAGAAGCAGCCCCTTCTCATTGCGCGCGTTGACTACCACCGTGTAGTTCACAACGTTCTGCACAGTCTGAGGCTGGAGCCTAATCTGACTGACCGTGCCCTCGAATCTCTGATCGGGATTTGCCTGCACCGTGAAGCCGGCAACCTGTCCCTCCTTGATTTGGCCGATGTCGGTCTCATCCACCGACGCGAGGATCTGCATATCGGTCAGGTTTTCTGCGACAACGAAGAGCGTGGGGGCGGAGAGACTCGCTGCCACGGTCTGTCCACGCTCATTATTGCGCTGGATGACAGTGCCGTCTATGGGCGATCGGATGACGGCATACCGTAGATTCGCCCTCGCGCGATCGAGCGCGGCTTCCGCCGACTTCACGCCCGCCTCCCTGGTTTGAACCGCAATCCGAATGGGCAAGAATTCCTGCTCTGAAAGGTAGCCTTTCTCAGACAGCTGCAGATTGCGCTCATACTCGGACTTGGCCTGTTCGTATTGCGCCTTGGCGCTCATCAGGCCCGCCTCCGTATCCTTGACCGTCGCTTGAAGGAGAGTCGTATCAAGCACTGCGAGAATCTGGCCCTTGTGGACCTTGTCGTTGAAGTCGACAAAAATCTGAGCAAGCGTGCCGGATACCTGTGTCCCGACCTCGACGGTGCCGACTGCACTGAGCGCCCCTGTAGCGGCTACAACATTCTCCAGGTCGCCCCTGGTGATCTCACCGAATTGATACTGTGCTCCAGCTTTATCCTTCTTGTGTAAAGTGATATAGAGGATGGTGAGACCGAGCACAACGATCACCAGCGCACCCGCTATGATAAGCATTCTTTTCCTGTTCAGGCCCTTCATATTGCCCTTACCTCCTCAGCAGGCATTTCATTCGAGATCGTCATCCAAGCAGCCCGAGAGCCGCATCAATATCGCCTTTGTAGTAGCCTGTGGCCAGCCAGGCTTTCATGACGCTGTAACCAGCTTGCACGCGCTCAGTTCTGGCGTTGGCATACTGAGCACGCGACGCCGCCAGCTCCACCAACGTGGCGGCACCAACCCGATAACGTTCGGTTGTTGCGGCGAGGGCTTGCTCAGCATACTGGAGCTGCGCATCCGCTGCCCGCAAGCGCTTCACAGCAGTCTCGTAGTCGAGCAAGGCCTGCCTGACATCAAGGGTCACCTGACGTTGGAGGTCTTCCAGGTTAAGCTTCTCGTTACGCAGGGTTATCCGAGCTTTTTGGACGTTACTGCTGGTGCTCAGGCGATCAAAGACCGGAACGGAAAAGGAAAGTCCAGCGTTCAACTCCGGACTGGTTTCCAACATCTGGTCAGAAAAACCACCGGTCTTGTTCTGACTAGAGTAGTTGGAAGCCCCGCTCACGCTGACAGAGAATGATGGCCAGTACGCGGACCGGGCCACCGAGACTTGCCGGGACGCGGCCTCGACCTGCGCCTTCTCGCCTGCCAGGTCGGCGCGATGCGCCAGCGCCTCCTGGAGAGCCGAATCTGCATCCGGTGCTTCGAGTTCAAGATTGAGCTGGTCAACCGGCAATGGGACTGCCTCGTAGCCGACCGTGGGCTCAACACCCATTGTTTGGAGCAACTGGAGCTTGCTCACGCCCTCCGCCTGCTCGGCACTAAAGACCTGGAGTTCTGCCTGGGCCACAGCTGCCTGTTGCTGGAGCAGATCGGCCAGCGAGCGGTTACCCGCCTTGTAGAACTCTTCTATCAGGGCGAGCTGTTGACGCTGCGCCTCGAGGTTCTCCCGCTGGCTCTGAACCAGCTCCCGATTCATGAGAACGTTTAGAAAGCTGGAGGCGGTCTGAAAGATCACGGTCTGCCGCGCATGCTCATAGGATTGCCGGTCAGCCTGGAGCCCAAGTTGGGCAGCCCTCAGGGAATTGACATTCCCCAGGCCGTCAAAGAGGGTGAGGCTCGAGGACATGCCCGCCGTCACACTACTTTCAGCATGCCTGCGGCTTCCCGAAGCCGAGGCGCGGAGATCCGGGAGGAATTGCGCCGCTGCCTGGTTAACCGATACCTTGCCTGATGCGACACGGTCAGATGCTTGTATCGAAGAGATATTTCGTTCCACGGCGGTCTCGATCGCTTCCTTGAGCGTGATCTTTCGGGTTTCCTGATCTTGAGCGCCAACCTCAGTCGCCATCAGGCCGGCCACCACAAGTGCACACATGAGAATCGCCGACCAACCCGGGACGCCTTTCATCTGCACCTCCGCGGTCATCATCAACCCTGCCATCCTTGAGATCTTCTGTCCAAGCAGCTTCATCTCAGCACCTTGCATCCTGTGTGGAATGCAGCCCTCGCCGCGGCTGGATCCCCGTCCGTCACACCCACGTATAGATCACTGGATCTCCTACCACATTCCATTCGTGCTTCTTTGACACGTTAGACAAGAGAAAGTTCCACTGTATTCCCACAAAGTTGGGAAAGTTGCCGGCAAGATTTCATCGATGTGAAGGTGGCGGACCGTGATGACGTTCGGGGCGTTCCAGCCGTGTCTTCTGCTCTTCGGTGAGAATCGGGCTGAGGTCCTGGCGCATCGAATCCGTGAGTGCTTTCATTGATTCATGATACTTTGTGTTCATCTCTTCGAATTGCTCGGCGTACTTCGCCAGGACGTCCCTCACGGGTCCGACCTGAGAAGCATTGGGCTCAATGATCTTCTCCATTCTTGAAGCAAAGCCCTCTCGCGTTCTCAGTGTATCAAGATGTCTGAAATGGTGTCTCGCCACCAGGGGTCCTACCAGCAAGGTGCCAACCACCACCCCTATGGCAAGCGTGGCGATTACGATAAGAACAGCTCTCGAACGGGTATTCATTACGTCGCCTCCAGAATGGCATCAACCGGTGGTTTCATCATCTCTTCAGAGGTCACCACCGAGACCCCCACAGCTCCCGTGAGTGAGATGTCATTGGTCTTTGCAAAATTGTAAATCACCAGGCCGATCGCCACCGCCGCACCGACAATCGCGACCGACCGGAAGGCTTGGGAGAGCGCTCCCGAGAATGCCTCCGTGCTGCCTCTATCCCTCTGTTCCGCACGAATCCGCTGCATCACCCGCTCGGCAAAGAAAGGGCTGAAGGCATCTCTCCGCGCGGAGGATACTGCCTCCCGCAGCTTCACGAGCCGTGCCCTCTCCTCACGCAGGCCCTCGGAGGCCGCCAGGGCGGCTTCGAGCGCTTCCCGCTCCTCACTGGTGAGGCTTCCATCGAATGATCTCACGAGCAGATCCAGAATCTCTTTGTTCTTGTTCATGTCGTTCATGACCTTTCTCCAAGAATGGGCGTAAGAATCCTCCTGAGTTTCTCCTGGGCTCGAGCGAGCCGCGACAACACGGTGCCCACAGGTAACCCGAGGATCTCAGCCGTCTCTTCCGTAGAATGGCCGTCAATCAGTCTCAGCACGATCACCGATCGAAACTTGTCGTCCAGTTTTTGAATGGCCCTGCGGATCGTCTCCATGTCTCCGCTCTCGTCGGGTCCTGGCTCCTCACTGGGTAGATCGAAGTGTTCCTCAACCGGCGTCGGCGAAAAGAGCAGCCACCGCCGCTTTCGCCGCTTGAGCTCATTGAGTGAGAGATTCACGGCAATGCGGGTGAGATAGGTCTTGACCGATGATTCCCCCCGAAACTGATTCAAGCTTCTGTAGAACCGGACAAATGTCTCCTGTCCCACGTCCTCCGCCTCGGGGCAATCGCCCAGCATGCCAATCACCGTTGCCGCCACAGCCGGCTCATATAGGCGCACGATCTCCTTGAACGCGCCATCGTCACCATCACGGGCCGCCGCGACCAGCTCTCCGTCCGTCAAACTGAAGCCCCTCTCCACTCATCTTGATATCTTCCATCCTCTTTCTATATCTATGGACAACCCGTGAGCAAGATATATTCCAGGAATCTTGGGATCTGATGTCGGGCCGGTCCCGAGCTCACGGCCACACTGAATACTCGCGAGTTCAAGGCCTTCAGATAGGCTTCAGCCCGTTCGTCAGGCTCCTGTGGATGAAAGCCACAAGCATCCTCAGACTGGACGATTCTGGCGACCTCTCCATTGGCGGGAAGCGTCCCAGGCGGAACATGGTGTCGCGGGCGGAACATTCGGTCCCTAGCTTGGTGTAAGTCTGAAGAGACTGAAGAGGAGGGGCGCCGGCAGCCAGGGGATTAATAGACGCGGTCCCCTGCTGATAGACCTTTCGCTGTGGTGGAACCAGGTCAGTAGAGAGTGGCATAAACCATTTGTGGACGATCGTGGAGCGCCGGCATGGTCGGGATAGTGTTGCGTGGAGGGCCTGACATGTGTTCTTATCGTTGCGTTCTATGCGGTCATGTGTATGTGGTGGAGAGACGCCAATCAGCGTCCTTATCCCGCGATGATGATTTTCCAGATTGGTCGCCTTCGGACAACGTCTGCCCCGTGTGCAGCGGATTGGCTTTGCCCTGTGGTCCGGTTAGGCATGAGATCGTCGGGAGCCAAGAACCATACTGCCTGAAGGTGAGAGCACAGGCCTAAGCGGACTCCTGTGCATGGGGGAGCGTAAGATGAAAAGCCTCGCATCGCATTTGCAGAAAAGTATTGCGGCAGCACGTACGATTTCCGCCTTCGGGGTTTGGCTGCTTGTGATTGCTTCCTCTGGTGGTGGAGCCGTGTGGATTGTCGACGGATCAGGGGGAGGAAACTTCGTTACGATCAATGGCGCGGTGGGCGCAGCAGCACCAGGCGATACGGTTCTTATCCAACCTGGACTCTATAGCGAGTTCGTAAAGATATCCCCTGCGAAGAGCGGTCTGTGGCTTGTAGGTGAAGGTGGGGCTGAGAATGTGATCATAGAGGGGGATACAGCCGCAATTGGCATCTGGCACGCTGATCCTGCCGTTCACGTCCAGGGTCTTACCATCACCGGGGGCAACATACTCGGTGGCCTGTATACCATGGATTCGAAGGCGGAGGTCAGGGGATGCATATTCCGCAACAATGTCGGGCCCGGCGCGTGTAATGGAGTGGGAGGTGGCATAGATGCCACTCTTCACAGTGACCTTCTCATCGAGAACTGCACGATCGAAGACAACACGGGGTGGGAAGCGCCCGGCGGCGTTATAATATGGCAGTCCCACGCGGATATCCGCAGGAACCTCTTCCGCCGTAACCAGGCGTGCTATGGCGGGGGGCTTGAGATCTATCACTGCGCGACCGAACCTGTGTCGTGTGTCGAAGAGAACATCTTTGCCGACAATTCTGTGACT
>CAYHHI010000005.1:0-69258 GCA_964356335.1 uncultured bacterium | reverse complement strand
TCACTGTGGATAGCTCCCCCATCATAAGACAGAATACCTTCTTTGCCAACGATGCGCCTGGCAACGCAGCTATCTGGGTCCTCGGCGGCCAGCCTGTCATCACAAAGAACATCGTCGTTGGGAGCGACTGGGGTATCTACTGCCAGACAGACCAGCAGTATCCCCCTTCTCTTCCCTTCGTTGACTGCAATCTGTTTTGGGGTCTCGGGCTGGGCGTGGCGTTCGACTGCTCCAACATGGGAAGGATCATCGAACAAGATCCCCGGTTTTGTGATCCCGCGCCCGAAAATCTCACGTTGTGTGAGGATTCACCTGCAATCTCGGATTCTTGCGGGCCTCTAGGTGCGCTGGGGAGTGGCTGCCCGCCCTGTGCAGCGCAAATCACGCCGACCACCTGGGGTGCGATCAAGGCCGTGTACAAGTGATGTCCCCTTGGGGTGCGATCAAGGCCATGTACAGGTGGTCTCCCCAGTGTGTTACAATTGAAGCAATAGGTAGTCAGTATTAGATATCGGGACTGTCCGATAGCCTCAGAGCCGGGACTTTAGCCGAGACTTTAGAACCGACGTGCGATTTTCGTTGACGGGAAGGGAAGGATTGGCGGTGAAGCGACGCGTTTGGCTTTGGCACCAAGCCGCTTATTTTGGCTTCATGCTGATCACCGGGGCGATCATATTCGCACTTGCGGGAGTAACTCAAAGCCTGGCCTGCGGTACGGAGTCCCCCCGCGGGGCTATCGCAGAAGAGCACAATTGCCGTTTCTGGGCGGCTGTTTCCGATGCTGTACCTGGGTTTGTAATCAATGACCACCTCATCCATCTCCCGAACTCCATAGAGAAACTCAGCATGTACAATCCCAGTGGCTGGAGTGTGGCGTACTTCCGGGTCGGAGATACTTCTCCCACTGTTCACCGCGGCGGGCCTCCTGCTTACCTTGACCCTCTTTTCGACACGGCTGTCGTGGAGGCCGCCAATGCCTCGCCCCAGATAGCCCTGTCGCACATCAGGGCATGCTCGTCGGGCCTCTGTGACATTCCCAATCCCCATCCGTTTGAGAGAGTGAAGAACGGTAGACACTGGCTGATGGGTCATAATGGAACCATCAGCAAGCAAATTCTGCTCGACCTCATTCGGCCAGAGTATTTCGAAGCAAACCCACCCCAGTACGGCGCGAACTACTCCGAATGGATCGACAGCGATCTCTATTTTGTATACATGCTCCAGACCCTCGAGGACTTCGGCTGGCAAATCAAGTATGGGATCGGAGAGGTCGTGAAGAGACTGCGCGAGGAGATCCCGGGGGACGCGCAGTTGAACTTTTTCCTCACCGACGGCATGACGCTCTGGGCATACCGAGAGGGACACAGTCTGTATTACATGTACGATCCAGCGAGGATTGTAAGGCGACACGGGACGCCACGCTCCGATGCAATCGGCGCACCTTATTCAGCGGTAGCCTCACAACCTCCTTCTTCATCACAGGGCAATTGGATAGAGATGACTGACGGTGAACTGGTAATCTTGGCGCCGTGTGACCCGCCCCAGGTTGAGGACGTTGAGGCCTACTTCGATGCTCCTCCGGTTCGCAGGCCCGATTCCGCCGTTGGCAGTCGCGGTGATTCACCCTGTGGTCCGGATCTTCGAGTTGTCACTGGTTGCATGGGTCGCACTGGCAGCGCCGCTACCATCCGGTATCGCCTGGCAGAGTCCAGGCCCGTGACCTTGCGCGTGTATGATGTTTCAGGTCGGCTGGTGCAGACTCTCCTGAGTCAAGAGATGGTCGATCGAGGCCAACATTCGACTGACTGGGATGGGACGGACGATTCCGGCAGAAGGGCAAGCTCAGGAGTCTATTTCTTCCGGCTCGATGCCGGCCCCGTCGCGGAGACGGCCCGGATCGCGGTCGTCAGATAACACATCGGCCTCTTATTGAGGTCCGAGCTGCTTCCCTGTGTGCGCGACGACATTGATGACCGTCATGATTGTCGCCCCATCAACCTGCACCCGATACGAGATCTCTTCGGGACGGAATTCAACTCTGCCCCATCGGAAGTCCGTCACATAGTACTTGGCCCTGTTGGCATCGTCTATGAAAACCAACCGCTGCCTGTCCTTGACGGGAAGAATGCCGGCATTTATCTCGCCGGGCCTGCTGAAGGAGCAGACCCTTATCACTTCAGCGGGGTCATTCTTCACGATATACTCCAAGGCCTGCCTGTATGAAAGCCCCCAATAGTCGAGATCGAATTTCCCTTCGGCGCCGCGCACGCCGTGTGTGAGGGCGTTGAAATAGACGTTCTGGTATGGATGGTATTTCACCATGATGCGCACTACGTTGGCCAGACTCAGGGCAACGGTCAGAATGAGAATCGAAGCCAAGACGGTTGATCCGGGGGCGGGCAACCTGGCCTTGATCGCCTTGAATACGGCCACCAATCCTATCAGGCAAATACCCAGGAACGCAGGGTACACGAAGAACGTATGCCGCCATGCATCGAATACGACAGCCTTGGAGGTCTTGAGATAAAGCAGCGGGAAGAAGAACCACAGCATCAGAGCAATCAAATTCCTCTTGTTAATCCCGAGACTCAGAGAGTCCTGAAACAACAGCCCTACTGACACAATGCAGCCCGCGATGAAGCACACAATATATACTATCGGCGTGGATATGCCCATCCACACAAGGGTGTAATGCCAAGGCAGCTTGGGGGGCGGGATGTACCGGCCTTGGAACAGGGCGGGCATCTCATACGGATAGTGCCCCATTTCTCTGAATGCCTGAATCAGATTGTAAAGCGGCCTGTGCCATAGAGTTGGCCAGAGCAGCACAATGAGTGCGCCCATCAGGACTATATAGACAGAACCGCTCAGCAGGGACTTCCCGATTGCACCTTTGTCTCGCCTGGCTCTCGCCAAGTCCACAGTGCCGAATCCGGCGGTGAACAAAGGGACAAGCAAGCCGACTATACGAATGTCCGCAAGAACTGCACAGGCGACAGCGTGAAGCACCGCCGAGCGGATGGTTTTGGCGTCAAGGTACCGAAACATGGTGTACATGCTCACTATGAAGAGGGCGAGAAACGGGATGTCCTTTGGGTTGTAAAAGGAATCAGCAAAGATCCGCGGACTCAGGATAAGGAACAGTGCTCCCAGCAACCCGATCTTCCAGCTACGGAATAGATACTTGCACGACTTGTAGAAAAAGAGGGCCCCAAGCAAGAGGGTTAGGAACGTAAACAGGTGTCGCATGAAGTAGATGTCTCGTGAGTCACGCAGGCCAAACAGATTCTCAAGAGACAGCACGGATAACTCAAAGACGGGTCCGTAGTACTTGTTGGGGCTCTGTAGCATTCTGTGGTCACCCTTGGTGACATAATCGTACACACGGTGACCGTACTTCTCCTGAAACGGTTCGTCCCAGGAAATGCCGTAATCCCTGTACGTCGCTATCCCGACGGCCAGAAAGATGCCGAAGAAGACGGCGACCAGAATTGCGCTGTGTCTGTCAAGCCAATCGAGGAATCCGTTCAGATGTCAATCTCCTCAATCGTGCTATGGAACCAACGCTCTGCGAGATTGTACTTGCGTTCGAGATCCTGGCCGTCTCTGACGAAATAGAGGTCCACGAGCCTGGCCACTACATCGCCGGGGAGGTTATGGCGCAGGTAGCGTGGCCCGAAATTATAACGCAGAGGATCGTGCTTCATGCGAAGAGCTTCCACCAGCGAGCCTAGTACGAACCTGTGGTACATATCGAGGGCTTCGATGTAATTACCCCTCCTGATCTCCTTATCCACAAAGCAGGCTAGCATGTCGAAGCGCACCCGGTTTCGCGCCAGCGCCTCCCTCATATCGCTCGCGAGCTTCTGACGGTCCACAAGAGGACAGGTGACCGCATCGTGCTTGTTAAAGATGAACCGCGATTTGCCGTGTATCTCCGGCTCCAGGAATTTGTCGGAGCTGGTATGCTTGATAACCGCGATGTCGATCAACAGAAACTTGCCCGCACCAGCGAGGCGGTAGAAAACGTGGGCATAGGCCTCGGAAGGCGGAGACGGCGCGATGTACTTGAGCTCGATGTGAGATAGTGACTCCAACGCCTTTTCGACCACAGGGAATACATCCTGGATGCGACCGTCTTCGGCATCGGCGTAAAGGTCGATGTCGGACCACTGATCAGAGCGGTCAAATGCAATCGCTCCTCCCTCCCAGAAAGCATATACGTAGTCCAGGGGCTCGAGCACATCTGCAAGTTTCTTGATTATGGTCGTGCGCTCCAGTCTGCCGTCTTCCCGAGAATCGCAAGGCCTCCTAAGGTCTTCCTCCATATCACGCCCCATAGAATTGAGCCTGCGGCGATTCTATCACATGCTGCGCCCCAGTCGCTACCCCGTAGAAATGCGCCTGCTTTTCCGTCTCTTCTTGCGGCTCTCTGGGCTTAGCGGAGAGGATCATGGCGAATGGCACACCAGACATCTCATTGAAAAGACAGATCCAGTACCCCCAGGCATTTCACGCTGGGCCTCTATTATGACCCCACCGCATTCATCGACAAGACACGATTGGTGATTGACACATCGTACCAAGGCCGAGTATACTATCAAGTGTTCGAATGATCTTCTTTGTCGTCTATCCAGAAAGGAGGCGTGATTTTATGACAGCCATAGCAGGACTGGCGAGCGCAGGGTCATGCCCCCGGGAGTCTGATAGATAGATCCTCTCGCAGTATTAGGTTCTTAAGATCTCCACAGATCTCCATGCAGGGGCTGGCCTTCCTGATTACGTTTCCAAAAGTGTCTCATTGGAGGACAACAGCCATGAATCTGGTGGAACTTGGATGGAATTCGTTCTTTGAACAGCATTTCGAGCCCTTCAGGAACGGTGGCTATGTTCCTGCGAGGGTAGCGCGCGAGCATAGGGAGCTCTATGTGGTCTATGGCGAGCAAGGTGAATTCGCGGCAAAGGTGTCAGGTAAGATGAGGCACAAGGCCGAGTCAAGGTCCGACTTCCCCGCGGTTGGCGACTGGGTGGCGATCGAGCCGCGCCTCGAGGAGGGAAAGGCCACGATCAGCAGCACGCTTCCACGCAAGAGCAGCTTCTGTCGTAAGGTTGCGTGGGTCAGGACGGAAGCGCAGGTGGTCGCAGCCAATATCGATACCGTGTTCCTCGTGAGCGGACTTGAGGGAGATTTCAATGTCAGGCGCATCGAACGGTATCTCACGGTTGCCTGGGAAAGTGGGGCAAAGCCGGTCATTCTGCTCAACAAGGCGGACCTCTGTCCGAATGTGGATGAGTGTATCGAAGAGACCCGGGATGTCGCTTTCGCGGTGCCTGTTCATGCGATCAGTGCCCTCAATGGGCAGGGACTGGAAGCCTTGAAGGAATACGTCGTTGCAGGGAGCACCTCGGCACTTCTGGGCTCGTCAGGTGTGGGCAAGTCAACTCTGATCAACAGCCTCCTTGGAACAGAGAACCTCAGAGTCGGTGCCGTGCGAGAGGACGACGGCCACGGGAGGCACGTCACCACATGGAGAGAAATGGTCTTGATCCCAGGAGGTGGTGTGATGATCGACACCCCCGGGATGCGTGAGCTTCAACTCTGGGCGGATAAGGAGAGCCTGGAAGGCAGCTTCGAGGATATCACGGAACTTGCTCGTGCGTGCCGCTTCACGGACTGTCAGCACAAGACCGAGCCTGGCTGTGCGATAAGGCAAGCACTTGAGGAAGGAACGCTCGACGAGGATCGTTTCCGGAGCTACACCAAACTCAAGAAGGAGCTCCTCTACCTCGCGGTCCGCAAGGACCTGCGCGCAAGCATCAACGAGAGAAATAGATGGAAACAGATCGCCAAGTGGTCGAAGCAGCGGAAGAAACACAACCCGAAGACCTGGTAGAGCGAGAGGAAAAGGCGGCAGCGTGCTTTTGCACCCTTCTATGCTATTGGCAGACGGCCACGAAGTCCTGGCCTGCGCGATTTGTATCCAGATTCTCAAAGCACCGCTGCGTTGGTTGAAAGCCGCACCCGGCCTTACTCGGAACCACGCAGTAGTCTCCCACACCGATAATGTGTTCCACAAGATAGTTACCATTCGCACCTGTGTGAACCGGGGTCTGGCTGGAGCACTGGATGGTTATCAGGACATCCTTAACCGGGTTGCCACCGCCGTCAACCACCCGTCCACTTATGAAGTACTCGCGAATCGGTGAAGGGGTACCCACGAAGTTCTGGTCGCCATAATTCCCTTCCACGGTGTAACACCGCTTCTCAGGTTCGAAAACCCACCCCGAATCCTTTGCAGCCAGGCAATAATTCCAGCCGATCACATTGCCCGGCACAACGTAGTAGCCCTGCGCATTTGTCGTCACCCACGTGTTGATGGCACCGGTTCTGACAATCCTCACACCCTCCATAGGTTTGCCCTGGAAGTCGTACACATACCCACCTATATTGCAGCCCCCTTGTTCGCAGGCAGGGCCTGTGCCCGGATCGGGGTCTTCAAAAAACCCACAACCCGCCCCCAAGATGAAGAGGACAAGCAAAACGACTGGTGCTATCAGCCACCTGATCAGGTTACTGCCTCTCATAATACTCCCTCCCGGTGAGGCCAGCCTCGATGAAACCTGGAACAGATTGCCTTTTGTTCGCATGCCCCATGGGGCATGGTGTAACATGCCACACTATACATGCTATGAGTGCTCTTGACAACCGCGATGGAAAGTCATCTTGAAAAATCTCCCGGACCGGTCACGATGCCTCCCCGCCATCATCACCCGCAGACCGTGTCTCAGCCTCAACCAAGGCCACCAGCTCCATCCACAGATCCCTCCCTAGACGGACCAGATAACTAAGACCTAGCCAGGGGTCACGATGTCTGTTCCCAACCCCACAGCTGCCAAATAAGAACTGGAACTTCGGTTCCTGACCAGTTATACTGCATCTAATGGGAAAACAAACGAGGTGACATTACGGATGGGATTGAAGGATAAGATCACGAGTCTTCTGAAAGGCAAATCTGCGAAGAAGCCAGCCCGGTTGCAGCGCAACGATCCTTGCTGGTGCGGCAGTGGGAAGAAGTACAAGAGGTGTCACTGCGAGTCTGATCAGAAACGGCCGATCGGCAAGGGCCCCAGGAAGCCCACGTGAGGAACCTGGTGAGGTGAGTCTCACCTCTGCCTGCGGAAGATGCGCAATCCACAGAATTCACGAAGCGCTCTCAGTCTACTGGGCTCACTCAACCGACGCGCTCCACCAAGCACTCGAAGATACTGAGCATGCGGGCACCCGCACCCCCAAGATCACCGTACCAGGACGACCTTGACAGTCGCTATCACCTTGGAGGAATGGTAGCTGATCCGGGCGCAACCCCAACCTGCAACTGGGCAGGCCTGACCCCAGGTCTAGCGCACCAAAACCATTCTTGTGACTTGACTGCCATCACCCGATGTCAAGCGGCAGAAATAGGTACCGGGCGCGACCTGTCTCCCGCGTTCGTCCTTGCCGTTCCAGACGGCCTCGCCCCACCCGCGCGGCACAGGACGATCGAGAAGGCAAATCACTCTCTGTCCGGTGGTGCTGTATATCTCCAGCTGCACGTGCTCTGATCTCGGCACAGAATACTGGATCGTCGTTAGGGGATTGAACGGGTTCGGCGCATTCTGCTCGAGCCAGAGCGCAGGGGCAATCTCGGCCTCCCTCCCGACACCCTCCTCAATTCCCGCGTGCGGGACTTCCTGAGCCTTATTGAGAATCCAGTTGTCAGGATCGATCTCAACCGCTGTGGGCTCCGCACTCAGGACGAGATCATACACTTTGTGCACCTGGTCAACCCACATGGTCACAAGCGTGTCCCCTGCCACGGTCGTGATCTTCATATCTACAGGCATTGTGAAGACCGGCCCATTGGCCTGGACTTGATCGATGACGAGATTGAGTGCATACTGTCCGCCCTGGTCCAGAGCCCGCCAAGAGTATTCATACTCAGGCCAGCCCTTGTCATAGATCCACTGGTTGAAGAACCAATCGAGATCTTGCCCACTCACAGTCTCGACAGCCTGCTGGAACTCAGTCGTAACAGCGCTTACGTACTCGTATGCCTGCCTGTATACCGCAAGCGAGGCAAAGAACGCCGAATCGCCAACCACGTGGCGGAGCATATGGAGCACGCAGCCTCCCTTCTCATAGACGGTCGTGCCCCACAGGTAGGCAGGATCGTAGATGGGGAAATTCTCGGGGCTCGTGAAGACCGGGGTCATGAGATTCTGCTGCATGTAACTGTGGTAGGCCGCCACCCCGTAAGCATATTCCCAGAACACTGCTTCTGAGTAGGTCGCAAAGCCTTCGCTCAACCAGACATCCCGCCAGTCGTTTACCGACACGCAATCGCCCCACCACTGGTGCGACATCTCGTGCGCCAGGAGCCAATCATAGATATGATCGGGACGGACGGCCTGGGCCGTGTGGGTGACGCAAGTCTGGTGTTCCATGTCGCCCTTGGTCGCCTCCGCGTAGCCGAACTTCGAGAAAGGATACGCGCCGTAGCGCTCGATGAAGCTGTCCATCATTATGTCGACATTCTGGAAATGAATCTTGGCGATGTCTGCGTCGGGCGGGTAGACCCAGTAGTGAATCCAGCTGTAGGTGGAATCAACGAGTTCAGTGTATCGTCGCGCGTGAACTGTCATGAGATGCGGTGCGATCTGATGGGTCTCCGACCAGACATAGGTTGCAGTGCTAGCCAGCGAATCAATTGTCACGCTTATCAGGTCACCGTTGCATACCACCTTCTTGCCAGTGCCGGGAACGGTGATGCGGTAGTCAGCAGTCGCCTTGTCGCAAGGCCAGTCCCAGCACGGAACCCAGTACTTGCCCATAGATGGCGGATCCGCCCTCAGCCCAACTCCCATCTGGTAAGCCATCACGGGAGCACCGTCGAACCAGAATCCTCCAAAGCCGCCAGCGCCCTCGTTGCCGGGATGGCCGTGATAAATGACCCGCACTTCGAGAGTATCTCCAACCGCGTAGCTCCGGCCAAGATCGATGCTCAAGACCGGGTCGCTGTAAACGTAATTCAGCGTATCGCTGCCCCGCAGGACAGCATCAACAGTGAGGACAGTGAGATCCAGATTGATGCTGGAGAGATCCGCCTGCTCGCTGACGGAAGTGACCTTGGTGTCACCGTAAATCATCTGATTGTCGAAATCGATGCTGAGAGCGATGTTGTAATTCAGAACATCGAATGAATGTGGGCAGTTATCCATCAGTTGCTCATCCACCAGTGGCCTGTACGTCAAAGCCTCCGCAGCCTTGAGCCATGCCCGCGAGCCTGGCTCGTACTGGGCCGGATCAGGAAACTGGTCAATCGCCAGGTGGCCTGATCCTTTGTCCAAACTGCCAGAAGCACTCATGGGTGAAGCCAGCAACAATGCAGACAGCGATAACGCCAGCCAAAGAACTAGGAATCTCGTCATGATATCGAACCTCGCGTGTGCAGGTTGTGCGGGTACGAGCTCACATCTGGCACCCGCATGATCAATATGGTCCTTTCCCACCTTTTCTGTCTTCCATTATATCAGAGAAAGAGGACTTGCACAACGAGTGCGTGCCTCGCTATTACGATCCGGGGCGGTCAGCTATCAGATCTATGGGTTGGACAATCATCGATGGGAGTGTGTCGGGAGAGATGTTGATAACGATACCGAGATGGTTGGCAACGGCTAGATTGATGGTTATCCTAACCCTGGGCGGTGGATGAATGCCGATCGCTCGAGGACTGCCTCCCTTGAGCACCTGTTCCACCATTTCGCTCAAGTCCTTGCCGACTGAGGGGTAGTCGGCCTCAACGGACATGAGCGCCCCCCTGCGAGCAAACGCTGAGGAGTAGGCGACGGCCGGCAATCCCAATCCAAACGCCTGGTAGACAACGTCAGCGAACACTTTGTCTGAAAGCAGTACGGGGTCCGGGTAGATGATCAGGCAGTCGCAAGAGCCGGCGATTGAGCGAAGTTGGTTCTCCACATCAGTATCCTTGGCGAATCTCACCTGATGGATCTTGATCCCCATCGCTTTTCCGGCACTTGAGAACTTGCCGGCCTGCTTGCCAGATCGCTCGGCATCGAATACGATCGCGACGTCGTCAACTCGAGGAAACACTGCACGTATAGCCCTGAGTACCTGCGTCTCGGAAGGAATCAATTCGATTCCAGCAATCGCATCTTGTCTGTCAGCGTACTGATATGCATCCGCGACCATTCCGAATATCATGGGGACACTAGGAAATTCCGCTGATGCAACGTCAAGCGCACGGACACCAAGAGCCACTATAACGTCCGGCTTCGCGGCCCAAATAGCGTGCACAGCCAAATCACGCTGCTTCTTATCATCGGCAAGGAGGACAGTCTCCACTCCAGATGGTCTCCGGTTCTCAATGGCAGATGCGACAGTATTGTATGGCGTGAGATCGGAGCTCTTCAGAACGACCACCTCAGAGGCGAAGGAGCGGCAAATCGAAAAGCCAAGCCCCGAGATGACCAAGCCTCCCAGCACCAGGACCAAACGCAGGAGGCTTGAATCACCAAGACCTGAGACTCCGATGCGTGAGCCCCCAAAAGCCGGAAGCGCAGCACTCCGCCATCCCGTCGTTTCCTTGACCATTCGCATCCTATCAGCCGCCCTTGGACTCAATTTCATCCGTTCTCCGTTAAAGCCCCCAGCTCGCCCTTATCATGAAGACTCTCTCATCCTGCGGCAGCGTTTCCTGTTTGTGTTCGGGACCTGCCGGTTCAAGGTGCTCCGCATCAAAGAGGTTCTTGGCAGACACAGAGATGGACACGCCGGATACAATCTTCTTGAGATACAAAGTTGCGTTCGTCACCAGGCAGGGATCGAGCTCGTTCCAGTCTTTTGTGAGGCGCCTGCCCAGGTACTTCATCGAAAGCCCAAGCGACGCCTTGGACATGAACAGTGGGATCGCAAGCCGCGCCGTCCCGAAGCTGTATGGGGACACAGGCAAGCGTTCTCCAGTCTCCTCGTTCCTTGCATCTGTGAGTGCGTAGTTGAGCGCCCAGCGGAGCCCACCGGGAAGCCCGCCGCGGAGTTCCGCCTCAACTCCCTTAGATCGATGGACGCCTGAGTTAACGGGAGTGATGCAGCCGCCCTCGATTTCCTGCTCATCGATCAGGTCTGATAGCCTGTAGTAAAATGCAGAGACGGCAGCATGGGTGAGCCTGCCAATGTCTGCTTCATGCACGATTTCGTAGGTATAGGCATTCTCGGCCTTTAGATCAGGATTGGCGCGAGCTTCTCCTGCCTCGCAGGTCCCTTCCGCATCATCGTAGTAACGTTCGTAGAGAGTGGGAGCGCGAAAGCTCCTTCCGTAAAGCAGTTTGGTCGCCCCGATCCTGCTCTTCAGGATCAACCCGAATCTGGGATTCAGCGCAGCTCCGAAACTCCGGTAATGGTCATAGCGGATGCCCAGTATCGCGGTGAGGCCGCTTGGGTGCAAAGAGATTTCATCTTGGGCAAAAGCCGAGACGATGTTGTCGGTCTTCTCCAGGTTCACATATTCATAGTATTCGGGCTCCGTCTGAAATGCTTCAAGTGTGGCGCTCAGTACCCTTTTGAATGAAAACCCCGCGACCACATGATTTCTACTCAATGCTTGAGATGAGACCACAAGCTCTCCCCCGAGAACCCTACTCTTGTGGGGATCTTCCAATACATAGGCTCCGCCGGAATCTTCTGATGGCCACACGCCCTTGTATGAATACCAGTCAAACGTGAGCCGTGCTGAAAGATGGGTTGTCGAGTTCAGGCTGGCATCGTATTTTGAGTCGAAGAACCCGACGATATCCTTGGTTCGAAGCCGGTCATCGTTGAAGATACCGCTCCACGATGCAGTCGGGACGGTCTTCGTCCTGTTTGAGACTAGACCCGAGACTGACCAGCCGTATCTCCGTATCTGGGAGTGCACACTCCACGTGCGTTCGCCGTCGAGGTCATGGGCCTTGCCAAAGTTGGTTGCCGCAGTATCGAACTCCTTGAAGTAGTAGTCAAAGCCTGCAGTGCTGGTAGCGGAGCCGGAGATCTTGGCCTGGAATCCATGCGTGCCGACGTGGCTCAGACTCGCGAATGCGTCTCCCCCTTGATCAGTCCTTCCCGAGGCACTCACCTCGATAACACCTGATTCAGTTGGCTTTATCGTCATTATGTTTATGACAGCGAGCACTGCGTTGGTTCCATATAGAGCGGAAGCCGGACCCCTGACGATTTCGATCCGTTGAACGTACCTCATGTCAACGGGCTGGTTTCTTTGAAAGAACGAGCTACTGAAGACCGGCTCAGTCATCGGGTGTCCGTCTATCATGATCAGCACGTGGGAACCGTAGTCGCCAAACGGTGCGAAGCCACGGACCCCGAGATAGGCGTAGTTGAGGTCGTCGCGGAGGTAGAACCCTGCTGCGGATGATATTGCTTCCCCGATGGTTTCATACCCATGCTCTTCTATCTCCTGTCGTGTGACGATGGTAACATGGGCGGGCGCATCGGTCAGACTCTGAGTATACCTTGACGCTGCCTCGACAGTCTGCCCCTCCTGTATCAGGGCAAGAAGATCTGTGTCTGTCCCGCCGGCGGCCGGTGATGCACCGCATAGCATGACGCACAGCACAAGGAGAATCAGTAAAGCCAGGAGCCAGGCGCTGGGACCGGTGCGGCGATTAGGGAATTGGGTCGGTTTCATTCTGTGTCCCCCTAATGATCGAAGGATGACAAGAGATTGATTGCTCTTCACTATGAACGCTCCTAGTCCTATTTTATTTCGGCTCAAGGCCGACCGGGCTTAGGGGGTTTCTTTGATGCGGCGAAAAAAGATACCTTCAAATGGCGCTACGGAAACACGATTGCAACGACCCATGGTTACTTAATCTGCATCGATAACTGGCTAGTATGTACGCCGGACCGGGTTCCGCAGTCGCGAGGCTGCGAATCCCCCACGTGGTCCCATGAGCAAATGCGTCCGTGGGTCAGTTTTTCGCAGGCTATTCCGAGGTTGAGAACAATTCGTTCATCGCCGAGCCGGTGGCCTTCTCAGTTCTGAAGCCAAGAAGTTCCCCGAGCGTTGGCGTTACATCGCAAATCGTGCGGGGCGCGTGTGAAACGAAACCGCGCTTTATGTCAGGGCCGACCGCGAGAAGTTCCACTGTGCGGCATCCTGCGCAATCGTCTCCATGCGTCTTGAAGTCGCTCGTGTGTCTGCCGTGATCGTTGGTGACCATGAGAGTGGTCGTGCCGGCATAGACCGAGTCGGTCTCAATGAAATCCCAGACCATGCCAACGATGCTGTCCGCGAGCTCGATCGACCGGGTATAATAGCTCCAGCTTCCGGAGTGCGCGAAATGGTCCACGCGCGCGAGGTAGAGCAGGAAAAACGACGGATGAAACGCGGTGAGCAGATCCTCCGATTGGTGCCAGACCTCAAGGTCGCTCACCTCCTCACTGTGATAGAGCGGCCAGTAGTTGACTCCGTAGTTGGGATCGAGGCTTCCTCGCCATATCGAGCCAACGTTGCACATGGCGAGAATGCAGTCCTCCGCGGGCCTTGAGAGCTGCTTGCGGTAGTATTCAAAAACGGTCGGGAGTTCACAGTAGGTCACTTCACCGCCGGTGCAGCCGGAACCCGAAATCGTGCGGACTTCAGTCCAGGCCCCGCACCAGATCGCGGGAATCGCGCGTGCCGTGTAAGTATAGCGATCGTTGGTGAAGGGCTCGACAATGGCTCCCCGCTCGGTCAATGCGAACATCTTCGGAACGTATTTGTGCTCAGGATCGCCGAGCCCCTCGCTGTAACGCAGGCCATCGATGATCACCAATATCACGTGTTTGGTCTTGTAGGCAAATGCCCCGGAGGAAATCGAAACCAGTAAGGCGCAGACTGCGACCGAAGAGATTGCGAGCCTGCAGGCTGAAACCAGGAACGGGCGTGATCTCAAAAAGACGGCATGCGCTCTCTGAGGGCTCTCAACATTAGATGTCATCTTTGATATTCTAATGACTGCCGGCCCCTGAGGCAACTGTTGGAATCAAAACATGGCTTCCCTCAAGGCTTGATCCCACATCAGTCGTCTTCAGTCGTCTATTGATCACGCACCAGTCACCGATTGGTCATTTTGGTCATTGGCCGGTCATTGATCAGTTGAAATCCACCACCATATGTGAGTAGAGTCTTCTTGTACGCAGGTCCCGATCTTGATGGGCAATGGGCAATTTAGGACGGTTTGCGTTCTGAGGAGGAAAACATGAAGAAGTCAGGTCATCGTGTGCTTGGCATCGTCGGCAGTCCGCGCCGGGGAGGAAACACCGAGATCATCGTGGATGAGATCCTTAAAGGTGCGGAAGAAGCAGGCGCCGAGGTCGAAAAGATAATGCTGGGCGACCTGGCCATTGCGCCCTGCCAAGCCTGCTACATCTGCCGCGAAAAGGGCAAGTGTGTCCAGACAGATGACATGGAGGAGATCCTCGCTAAAATGAAGGCGAGCGCAGTATGGGTGCTGGGAACGCCGGTCTACTGGTGGGGGCCCAGCGCCCAGCTTAAGGCCTTCGTCGACCGCTGGTTCTCAAAGGCATTTGATCCCGAGTGCAAAGCGACTTTCGAAGGCCGCCGCGTCATACTCGCAGTCCCGATGGGAGACAGCGATCCGGCTACGGGGCGGCACGTAGTCGGCATGTTCACTGACGCTATTGATTTTGTGAAAGCCAACCTCTTTGCAAGCATCCTGGCTCCAGGCGCGTACGAGCTTGGAGATGTAAGGAGCAACAGTGAGGTGCTGGAGAAGGCCCGTAAGGCAGGCTACGACGCAGTCACCAAATGACGAAAAGAGAACGGGGCCTTCTGGGGATCAGGCCTCTGAGGAAACAGGTATGTTTCCCCGAATTGACATGTGGCAGGGACGGTTGAATCTTGGTATAGTAAGCGGTGGAGCAGATCGGGTCTCAATAAAGTCACCACCTGAGAAAATGGGGATAGCGTCCCTTTAGAGAATCCAGTTAAGTGTCCCCGAAGCCGCCCGATTCGAGGAGGTGTGGGTCCATGTGGAAGGTAGTGAAGTTCGCCGCAATTGCGCTCATCTGCATCACACTTCTCAGCTGCGGTGAGAACGCGGTCTCGCCCGGGAAGAGTACACCTCGCAATCTGAGCCCGGAAGAGCAGCAGCTGGTACAATCATATAATGCCTTCGGCCTCAAACTCTTCAGGGAGATCGTCAGGGGAACCGAAAACCAGAACGTCTTCATCTCGCCTGTCAGCGTCTCCATGGCCCTCGGCATGACCTTAAACGGCGGAGCGGGTGCCACCGAGGAGGCAATGAAGTCGACCCTTGAGTTCTCCGGCATGACCATGGAACAGATCGACCAGTGTTACAGGAGCCTGATCGAACTGCTGACCGCCCTCGATCCTAAGGTGCAGTTCCGAATTGCCAACTCCATCTGGTACCGCTCAGGCATGATCTTCGAGCAGCCTTTCCTCGACGCGTGCCAGACATACTTCAATGCCCAGATCACCGGTCTAGATTTCGGCAATCCTGACGCCGCTGACCGGATCAACACGTGGGTCAAGGAAAACACCAACGGCAAGATCGAAGAGATCGTGGACAAGCCCATCAACCCTGCCATGATCATGTTTCTCATAAACGCAATCTACTTCAAGGGCGCCTGGACCTACCAGTTCGATCCTAGTCGCACGAGAGATACTCTCTTCACCCTACAGGATGGTTCCACGGCGCCGTGCAAAATGATGGAGCAGCCTGAGCCAGGCAAAACGAGCCAGTTCAGTCATCTCGCCAATGATCGATTGGAGGCAATAGACCTGCCGTACGCGGATGGCTGGTTCAGCATGACCATCCTCCTGCCAAAGCCCGGCAGAGACATTGATTCTTTGATCTCAGAGCTGGATTCACAAACCTGGAGTAATTGGGTTGCCGGGTTCGCGGGCCACGAAGGCACGGTAGCCATGCCGCGATTCAAACTCGAATATAAGGAGAAACTCAACGATGTTCTCTCGGCAATGGGAATGGGAATCGCTTTCACACCCGACGCTGACTTCTCGAGAATGCTCGCAGGCGGGGGTCTCTGGATAGATGAGGTCAGGCACAAGACATTCGTTGAGGTGAATGAAGAAGGCACGGAGGCGGCTGCAGTCACGTCGGTCGGCATGATCGACGTTAAGCCTGACACCTTCGAGATGCGCGTTGACAGGCCGTTCATCTTCATGATCCGGGAGAAGCACTCAGGGACGATTCTCTTTGTCGGGAAGATCGTCAACCCTGGTTCACAATAGGAAAAGGATGGCGACGCCGGCGACGGTAGCTGCTGCGCCCACCATACCCCGCAAGCTTGTTTTCTGGCGATATGTCAGCCACAGGATGGGAATCACCATTACGGGCATCAGGGCCATCAGAGTCGCCGCAACGCCTGCGACTGTATAAGTCACTGCCACCATGGAGAGCCAGACGCCGAGGAAGGGCCCGCTCGCCGCTCCCCCGAATGTTCGTATGATCGCTCCGGTGTCCCGGCGCGAGGCCAGCACTCTGGGAAGCCTTCCCGACATCGTAACTGCGAGCCAAACGAAGGCAGCGGCAACGATCATTCTGATAAGGGTTGCTGAAAGAGGATTAAGCGGCGGGACTCCCTTTCCGCCTGCGACCATCATCCCGTATTTCGAGACCACGAGACCGATCCCCTGGCCCATCGAGCCGGCGAGACCACAAAGAACACCATAGAACGCATGCCTCTTGGTGGGCGACACTTCGCTCTCATGCACGTTCTTATCCAGAATCACCAGGCAGACACCCGACAGTGCCAGTGCTATGCCGAGAAGATTCCATGGACTCAGAACTTCACCCAGCACTAGATAGGCGGTCACGGACGAGAATATGGGTGCCGTTGACATCAAGAGCACGCCTCTTCTGGGGCCTATGAGGACGAGGGCACCGAAATAGCCGAAGTCACCAAGCGCAAGGCCGATCACACCGCTCAAACCCATGTAGAACCATTGCCCGTTGGTCGCATGGGGAACGACAGTGTCAAGAAGAACCAGGTGAGCAATTCCGAGTAGCACCATGGCAATCACAATACGGTAGGCATTGACGCTGAGTGCACCGATTCGCCTTCCCGCCGACGCGAACAGGATGGCGCAGGTGGTCCACAGGGCTGATGTCGAGACCGCTGCGGTCTGGCCGATCAGGCTTGAACCCGCTGTGATCAAAATCACGATGAGCCATACCTCATGGAGATCGAAAGGGTAAACTGTATTGTCCCAATCACTTCATCATCCGAAACACCATGCCGGTTCCTGTAAACCTGAGCCACAGCCCTGAAGAAGCGAGGCAAGGGTGGGATCACGGACGCCGGGCCTGGGCTACATAGTAGTGCCAGGTGATCGGAATGCCGATGTTGTCGCTGTATCTGGCTACAAGATCGCTGACGATGTCTTTATCTTCTTCCCTGGTGAAGTCACGGACAAGCGGGACCATCTCGATCAGATCCATCACCTCTGCCTCATTGCGATAGTACTGCCTGTCCTTGTAGTCTTCCACCGAGCACGCAGCGAAGCCTTTGTTTCGAAGGCCATGACAGAGCGCCCGTTTCCAATCCTTGACGCCGCTGCCCGCGAAGAAATTCTCTCTCTGGATCCTCTTTGGGAAGAACTCGCGAATCTCCTTGTTTGCGTCGGGCCCCAGACCATAGGCGAAGAAATAGCCGCCTTTCTTGAGAACACGGAAAGCTTCCTGCTGGGAATACTTGGCCAAGCGCGTGGTCACAACATCAAAGGTGCAGTCAGCAGTGGGGAGATTACGTCCATCGCCTTCCAGCAGAATGACATTGTGAAGCGCCATGGTGTTGATACCTGCAATCTCGATCATTGACCGCGAATTATCGAGTCCCCACAGGGACACGCCTTTCTGGCGCTGGGCCAATTCCTGAATCAAGCGTCCTTGTCCGCAGCCTATATCGAGGAGCCTCATGCCCGGCCTCAAGACCCCGAGGATTCTGGAAAGGGAGGCACTGCCTCCCCGGGGAGCACCCTTCCTGGTCATGACATCTCCGATAACAGACTGTCCTTTATTGTCTCGTCTCGAAACCATGGCGGCGTATCCAATGCTCTCAATAGTGATTTCCCTTTAGGGGAAATTACCAATTTCTATCCTAATCTTCAAGCTGCCGTCTAAAGATCACTGGGATTGGCAAGGGACATCTTGCCGCCGGACTGGGCATGGGTAGCCAAAAACTCTTCGCGCGGAGTCACAATTCAAGGGGCAAGCATCGCAGCATCCAGTGAAGCCCCCCGCTCTCTTTGCCCCCGTCTCTTGCGTCACCGTCCAAATGCTGGAATATGGGTTGGGACAGGTCCCAGGCTTGAGGCAGTTGGGGCAGTATCAGGATAATACGGAGACAAGTCTAGGTGCGACCGGTTGGTTGGCTATAATAGGGTGGTCAGGAACCGGTTAATTCTAAGTGGAGGGCCCGCCCGATTCCTCGAAGTGGTGGTGCTTGATCACACGGCCTTCAACCATGAATATCACGTCTTCACACGCATTGGTGGACAGGTCGGCAATCCTCTCAAGGTTCCCCGAGACTCTTATCAGGTGAAGGGCTCGCTCGATCGTAGTAGGATCCGAAGCCATGTAGGTTATGAGCTCCCTCAAGATCTGAATCCTGAGGTCGTCGACGATGCCGTCCCGCTCGCAAACGCTCTTCGCCAGCCCGACGTCCTCGTTTATGAAAGCCGAGATGCTGTCCCTCAGCATCCCGATCGCCACCTCCGCCATCCTCGGGATATCAATGTAGGGCTTAACGGGCGGGCGGTCCATAAGGTAGAGGCCGCTCTCGGCGATGTTGACCGCGTGGTCCCCTATCCTCTCGAAGTCATTGCTCATCTTGAGAACCATGAGGACGGTCCTCAAGTCGCGCGCCTTGGGTTCGTACTGAGCTATTAGCGCAGTACAGAGGCCATCCATCTCGATCTCGAGGGAATTGGCCCTGGGTTCGTCTCGTTCGATTACTTCGGTCAGCATATCCCGACGTTTCGCATGGAGCCCGGTGACGGCTTTGTCAATCATGGCCTCGACCAGCCCCGCGTACTCGACTATCTCCCTTTTGAGCCCGGTCATTCTCTCGTCAAGCATGATCGTCTCCTATCCAAACTTACCAGTGAGATATTCCTCGGTGCGCTTGTCCTCAGGCACCGTGAAGAGCTTCTGGCTGGGGCCGAACTCCACCATCTCGCCGAGATACAGAAAAGCCGTTAAGTCGGACACCCTGGCAGCCTGGGCGATGTTGTGCGTAACCAGGATTATGGTGACGTATTCCTTCAGCTCGGCCATCAGTTGCTCGATGCGCGAGGCCGCTTTGGGATCGAGTGCCGAGGTGGGCTCATCAAGCAGCAGAATCTCAGGCTTCATAGAGAGCGCACGTGCGATGCAGAGGCGCTGCTGTTGTCCGCCCGAGAGGAACGTGCCCTTGCGATACACGACATCCTTGACCTCATCCCACAGGGCGGCCTTCCTGAGCGACTCCTCAACGATCCTGTCGCGCTCGCTCTTCGCCAGGTGCATCCCGTTGAGGTTGTACCCGGCTATGACATTGTCGTAGATGCTCATGGTCGGGAAGGGATTGGGCCTCTGGAAGACCATGCCGACCTTGCGCCTTATCATGATGGGGTTGGTGGCGTATACATCCTCGCCGCCCAGAAGCATCCGACCCGAGACCCGGGCGCCGGGCACCAGCTCGTGCATCCGGTTGATACACCTTATGAGCGTTGTCTTGCCGCATCCGGAGGGCCCCATGATGGCTGTGACCTTGTTCCTGGGTATGTCGAGATTCACGCCACGGAGGACGCAATGGCCCCCGAAATAGGCGCTGAAGTTCTCGACCTTCAGAACTGGACTTTCCATTTCCTGGTTACCGCCTTGGCAATGAAGTTCAATACAAGGACAAACACAACAAGCACGAAAGATGCCCCCCAGGCCAGCGAATGCCATTCGGGGTAAGGGCTCGCGGCGTAGTTAAAGATCACCAGTGGCAGAGAGCTGACGGGCTTGAAGATGTTGAGGTCCATGAAGGGACTGCCGAAGGCCGTAAAGAGCAAGGGAGCCGTCTCTCCCGCCACCCTCGCCACGCTCACCAGCACACCGGTCATTATGCCCCCGAGCCCGGCCGGCAGGACCACTCTCATGATCGTCCAATGGTAGGGCACGCCGAGAGCAAGGGAAGCTTCTCTGAGGCTGTAGGGGATCATCCTGAGCGTCTCTTCCGTGGCCTTTATCACTACCGGAAGCATCATGATGCCGAGCGCCACTCCTCCCGAGACCGCCGAGAACTTCCCCATCCTCAGGACGATCCAGGCGTAAGCTATGATACCGATCACGATCGATGGGATGCCCTGAAGAACCTCGACGGCCAACCTCACCAGATAAGGTATCCGCCCCCGCCTGTACTCGGCCAGAAAGATGCCTGCCGCTATCCCGAGCGGGATGGCAACCAGGCTGGATAGGGCGAGCAGGATAGCCGTCCCCAGCAGCGCATTGGAGATGCCCCCTCCCAGCTCACCAACCGGCTTGGGCAGGCTGGTCAGAAAGTGCCAGTTGACCGACGATATGCCGTTCCTGGTTATGTAATAGAGAATCAGGAAAAGAGGTAGCAGGGCAAGAAAGGACAGCAGCACCACACCCACCTTGAAGAGCCTGTCCTCGAGGATTCTCGCGAAGAGGTTCATATATCGACACTGACCTTTCGGATGACGTGCCTGCCGACAATGTTTACTATGGTGGTAACCACAAATAGCAGCAACCCCACCTGGACAAGACTCGATACGTAGATCTTGCCTGTGGCTTCAACGAACTCGTTGGCAATCACGCTGGCCATGGTGTTGGCGGGACTGAAAACGCTCTTCGGAATGAAATTGGAATTCCCGATTACCATCGTCACAGCCATGGTCTCCCCGATGGCCCGGCCGAGGGCCAGCACCGTACCCGCAAGAATACCCGAGCGCGCATAAGGCAGGATGATCTTCCTGATCACCTCGAAGCGCGTGGCCCCGAGCGAGAGACCTGCTTCCTTGAGGTCAGATGGCACCAGCTGGATCACTTCACGGCCGAGGGCCGCCGAGTATGGTATGATCATCACCGCGAGCACGACCGCCGATGTGAATATGCCAACCCCGTACGGCGGGACTCCCAGCTTGAGCTGCAAGCCCCTCACTAACGGCACGAGCACAAGGAGCCCCCAGAAGCCGTAGACCACCGATGGAATGCCGGCCAAGAGATCAATGGCACTCTTGAGGAACGACGATACCGCCCCGTTCCGGAAGTATTCCCCCAGGAAAATTGAGATCGCAAGGGAGAAGGGAATAGATACAGCCAGCGCCAGGAAGGAGGTCGCCAGCGTGCCCACAAGGAAAGGCAGAGCGCCGTAGCGCCCGGCCACGGGGTCCCAGGTCCGGCCATACACGAAACCGAGCCCAAGCGATTTGATAGAAGGCATGGAATCGACGAGCAGCGTGAGGAATATGCCCGCAAGCAAGACCAGAATGCACAGCGCTGCCACGTACAACGAACGCCGGAAAGCCATTTCGCCGGCCTCCGTTCGGTCACGCCTCCGCCGAGGCTGCTGGCTGGCAATTACCTGCACTCGCCAAGCCTCCATATACCGAGAGCCACTTGGGGCAATTCCCCTTCGGGTGCATTTACCCCCGAGAGTTTACAATATGGACGCACAGGAAACAATGGCTAGGCGGAGGAGGGAGACAACTCTCCCCATGAGACTGCCCCAGCTCATGTCCCTCCGCCGTGATCTCCGCCTCCGGTGGCCCCCGTCACTTCTTCGGCAGCGGCCTTGCGTTGAAGGTCACCGACTTGAGAATCACCTCTGACTTCGTCACCACTTCCTTGGGCAGAGGTGAGTAGTGGAGCGGCTGAGCGAACTGCTGGCCCTCGTGGATCACCCAGTTGACCAGATTGACCAGGTCCCGAGCTCTCGTGATTGACCGCCCGCTGTAGCTCTGTTCCTGGTAGAACACGAGCCACGTGAAACCGCTTATCGGATAGCCGTCCTTAGCATCGGTATCGGTGATCGAGACTCGGGTGTCGGCGGGAATCGGGATGGCCGCCGCCGCGCTCACCGATGCAACCGTCGGGTCGATGAAATTGCCTGCCTTATTCCTTACCGGGGCTGCGGGCATGTTGTTTTGGAGCGTGTAGATCAGTTCCACGTAACCGATCGATCCAGGAAGCTGCTTGATGAGGCCTGCCACCCCCGGATTGCCCTTGGCACCAAGGCCCACCGGCCAGTTGAGCGATTTGCCGACTCCCACCTTCTCCTTCCACTCGGCGCTGACTTTCCCTAGATAATCGCTGAATATGAAAGTGGTGCCGCTGCCGTCAGACCTGTGGACGACCACGATTGCCATATCCGGCAGCTTCACATCCGGATTGATGGCCGCGAGCCGGGGATCATTCCATTTCTCGATCTTGCCCATGAAGATGTCGGCGATGATGTCGGGCGCCAATCGGATGTTCGCGCTGCCCGGGAGATTGTAAGTCAGCACCACGGCGCCCAGACATGTGGGAACGTGGATGATCGGTGCGCCGGCAGCCTTAAGCTCCTCACCGCTCATGAAGGCATCGGTGCCGCCGAAATCCACCGTCCTCTCAGTGACCTGCTTGATGCCTCCTCCCGAGCCGATGGCCTGGTAATTGACCTTCACACCCCGCTCCTGAGCATAGGCATCAAACATCTTCGAATACAGGGGATAGGGGAACGTAGCCCCGGCCCCCAGGAGCTCTTTCTCACCAGCAAGACATGCGCTTCCCAACACCAGGGCAAGCACGATGGCCACGCCAATCGAAAGTCCTTTCCTCATCTGTCCCTCCTTGTCCAGCTTGGCAGCAGGCTTGGGGTGAAGCCTCTTCGTCCCGGTCCGACTGCCACCCACCGGTGCTACGGTCCTCAGCTTCATGCCAGATTCTATTGCCGTTCGGTTAACCCGGTATAAGCCCCGTGTTAGTTTTCGGTTAAGAATAGCCGGGGTGTGGGACCCGCCTAAGTAAGGGTTGAAGGCAGGGTTACGGTGAACTTCGTGCCTTGCCCGGGAACGCTTTCGACATCGATGCTCCCGTTGTGAAGCAGCACGATGTGCTTGACGATCGCCAGGCCAAGCCCCGTGCCACCGACCTTACGCGAGCGCGACTTATCGACCACGTAGAACCTCTCGAAAATGCGAGGGAGGTGTTCCCGCGGTATGCCGATGCCCGTGTCCGCTACCTCGAGTACGAGGTGCCCACCATCCTTCCGCAGCGAGACCCGGATGGTTCCTTTCTCTGTGTACTTGATGGCATTGTCAATCAGGTTCACCAGTACCTGCTCCAACTTGAAGGCATCGGCCATGACAATAAAAGGCCCGCCGGGGGCATTCACCTCGAGCGCGAGTTGTTTCTCACCCAGGCGGTGGTCGAAGGCCGGAATCACGTTCTCAATCACGCGCCGGACATCCACCTCCTCCAGCTCAAGATGGGTCTGGCTGTCCTCAAGTTCCGAGAGGCGCATGAGGTCCTCGACGATAAGCCCGAGACGATCCGCGTTACGCCTGATGACCTCCAGATAGGGCCCGGCGCCTCCTTCGGCCTCGTGCTCCATCGTTTCGAGGTAGCCCTTTATCGACGTGAGTGGGGTGCGCAGTTCGTGAGACAGGTTCACCACAAAGTCCCGCTTGACCCTTTCCAGATTCTTCAGGTCCGTGACGTCATGGAGCAGCACGACCATGTCCCGGCGCGAGCCGATGAATGAGGCGTTCGCTGCGTACGTCCGCTCATCTATGGTGACGTACCGGCTGAGGCCAGGGTGGTCACGGGACACTTCCCGCACAAGGTCCGCGAATTGGGGAGCCCGCAGAACTTCCCAGAAGGGGCGGCCCTCCACCTTCTCTTGTCCCACGATTTGTCTGAAGCCCTGGTTCGCGAGTGCGATTACCCCATCAGCCTCCAGGACCACCAGGCCATCGTGGATCGAGGAGATAACGCTGGCGAGCTCCTCCTGTCGGTGGGAAAGATCGCCAACCAGGGATCTGATCTTGTCGGTCATCTGGTTGAACGTGTCGCCGAGAGTCCTAAGCTCCCCCGTGCCCCCCATAATCACCCGAGCGCCGAAGTCGCCCGAGCCAACCCGGCGCGCAGCAGCTCCCAATTCCCCGATCGGCCGCGTCAGACTCCGCGAGAAGGCAAACGCCACGAGCAGCGATACCAGGACCACCCCCACCGCCAGCTCGGCCAGGCTTTTCTCGAGACCGTGGAGAAGCGCCGCGACATTCTTGATGTAAGTACTGGTACGGACAACCCCGGCCACCTTGCCGTCGATCCTGATCGGCACTGCCACGTAAAGCATGGCCTGATGCAGGGTGGAACTGACACGCCTTGCCTCTCCCACCTCCCCCTCAAGCGCGCGCATCACTTCAGAGCGCGTTCTGTGGTTGTCCATGAGCCGCGCATCCTCATCCGAGTCTGCGAGCACCGCGCCGGCTGTATCTACGACCGTGATCCGGGTCGCCGTCGTAAGCCCGAGGTTTCTGGCAATCGCGTTCATCTCATCATGACGGCCGCTCTCCACAAGAGGAGCCATCTCGAGCGCGAGTGAGAAGCCCAGGTCCCGCAACCCCGTGGCGACGGTGCGCTCGTAGTGATGGCCGATTGCCCTGAAGGACAGGGATAGCGTGACTGCCGAGAGGACCACGGCGAGCAGCACGTAGCCCGCGAAAACCCTGAAGAAAAGGGAGCCTCTCATTCCTCCACCTTGTAACCCACACCGCGGACGTTCTTGATATATCTGGCTGCCCTGCCCAGCTTGGCTCGGAGGTTCCGTATGTGAACGTCAACTGTTCTGTCGATCACGGCCTTCTCACTGCCCCAGAGATGGTCAAGGATCTGGTCCCTGGTGAAGACGCGGCCCGGCTTGGAAGCCAGGAACGCAAGGATCTTGAATTCGCTTGAGGTGAGACCGATTCTTTTGCCCGATACCATCACCTCATACTTGGCCGGGTCTATGATAAGGTCGCGTGCGATGTTGATTTCTCCAACCCGCCTCTTCTCAAGGCCCCGTCTTAAGACCGCCTTGACTCTGGCGGTGAGCTCTCTCACCGAGAAAGGTTTGGTGATATAGTCGTCTGCCCCGAGCTCGAGCCCAACCACCCTGTCTGTCTCGTCCCCCTTGGCAGTGAGCATGATGATCGGAGTCACAGCGGTCCGTGCGTCGCCTTTCATGTGGCGACAAACCTCAAAGCCGTCCATGTCGGGCAGCATCACATCGAGGATCACTAGGTCCGGCAAGCGTCGCTCAAGGAACTTGAGGAATGCCAGCGCGTCGCCGAAGCCCTTGATGTCGAATCCGGCCCGCTGGAGATTGATCGAGACCAGATCGACAATGTCGGGCTCATCGTCCACAATGGCGATCAACGACTTCATGTAGTGCGGCCTCCCGTCTGGGGCAGTTCTTACGGTGGTCCCTCATCATGATTATAAACAGCTCATCTGGATATGCAAGTGAAGATGGCAGGCTGCACCACGTCAGCCTTGAAGAGACTTACAGCGTCTTAAGGTATGCCAGAATGTCCGCAACTTCCCTGTCCGAGAGCGATGCGAAGGATGGCATCTGCCCGGCAGGGGACTCAATCTGCGACCTGATGTTATCAGGGTTGGCTGGTCTTCCGCTGGAAGGCAGATTCGCGTTCTTGAGTACGCCCTCAAGCCCGGGCCCGAGCTTCGATTCTTCCCGATCCACATAGTGGCAGAAACTGCACTTGGCTTCGAAGAGGGCCCGGCCCATCAGGGCGTGTCCGACGGCAACAGATTGGGCCGCCGATGCCGTCGATTCTTGACCTGCTTCCTGTCTTCCTCTTCCCATCAGAGCAACGACGCTTATCGCGACGACCACTGCGGCTGCCAGCAAGAAGATGGCAGTTTTCGATTTCGTATGTTGGGGCATCTCGCTCTACCTCCAGTTGTGACAGGCGGTCGCGGACTCAACCCATCTCATCGGGAAGAGATCTGTCCGCTCCGTCTCACTCCGTAAACTCGACATTGACTTGCCTCACGTCCCACAGGGGGCGAATCTTCTCCTGGACGTCTTCCTTGATCGCCTTTGCGAACTGGTGACTGGCAGGCAGATCAATGAGGATGCGCACGACACCTTCCTTGACCTCCACATCCTTGATGAGGTTTGTGCGGACCACGTCAAGGCCGGTCAGGGGATTCATAACATGCTTGAGCCGCCGCTCGACAACTTCCCTGGTAGTCGGCTCTTGCTCGGCAACAAGACCATGGCGTTCTTCGTAGTCCCTTATGGCCGAGCGGAGTCCCTCAACCGCAAGAACGGAGCAGTGGGCCTTGATGGGCGGAAGTCCCCCGAGAGCTTCAGAGGCTTCCTTCCAGGTTATTTGCTTGGCTTCATCGAGCGTCTTGCCCTTCGCCATTTCGGTTATGATGGAGCCGGTAGCTATGTTGGACGCGCAGCCATAGGATTCAAACTTGACGTCATCGATGCGCTTAGTCTCAGGATTCACTTTTATATACACGGCTACCATGTCCCCGCAGGCCGGACTGCCTTCCATGGACTTGCCGTCGGGATTCTCCATACGCCCGACGTTCTGAGGATGACGAAAATGCTCCAGCACCTTCTCGCTGTACGGGAATTTCATGTTTGGGAACCTCCTGCCATTCCGGATACCGTTGAGCTCCCGACCTCTTCTGTCTTGCCGTCTCGCCGTCCAAGATCACGTCTTCTCGTCTTCACCTCTCAAGGGACTGATCGCCCTGAGTTCCTTCACGACCTCGGCGACCGCCTCCACGACGGCGTCCACATCGTCCATCCTATTGTACCGGCCGAAGGTGAATCTTACCGAACCGTGCGCACGCTCATGGTCGCCTCCGATCCCCATTATGACGTGGCTTGCCTCGAGCGACCGGCTGAAGCAGGCAGATCCCGTGCTCACCGCAAAACCTCTCATGTCGAGATGAAGCGTGATGGACTCACCCTCGACAAGGTGGAAGGTCACATTCGCATTCTGGGGAATCCGCTTTGTTCGGTGTCCGTTCAGGGTGGTATTCCGTATTTCGGAAAGCGTGCGATCAATCAGCCTGTCACGCATCCTCCTGAGAGCTTCAGTTTCCTCTGGTGTGACTAACTCCACCGCTCGCGCGAATCCCACTGCACCAGCAATGTTCTCAAGCCCTGCCCTCAGGTTGAACTCCTGGAAACCGCCGTCCATTATCTTGGCGATCGGTGTTCCATTGCGGATATAGAGCGCACCGATTCCCTTCGGCCCGTGGAAGGTGTGGGGAGATAGCGTGACAAGATCAACGGGCGTTTTCGAGACATCCAGAGGCAGCCTCGTGAAGGTATGGGTTGCGTCTGTATGATAGATGACATCCTTCTCCTCACAGATCCCTGCGATTTCCTCGATATCCTGGACCGTTCCGATTTCCTGATTGGCATGCTGGATGGAGACAAGGATGGTTTCCCCGGTGATCGAGTTCTTGAGTTCGCCGGGGTCAACAAACCCCTCCCTGTCCACATGGAGGTAAGTCACGTGGAAGCCCTGCTTTTCAAGCACCCTGGCGCTATTGAGCACAGGGAAATCCTCGATCCTGGACACGATTATGTGCCTGCCCTTCTTACGAGCGAGAGCGGCCGCAACCCCTTTGACGGCGAGGTTACTGGCCTCAGTGTCGCCTGAGGTGAAGATCACTTCCTGCGGCGAAGCGCCCAAAACCTTACTGACCGCCTCGCGCGCCTTCTCGAGCGCCTCCCTGGCCTCAATGCCAAGCGAATAGCCAAACTCTGATGTGGCCACAGCATAGACATCAAAGAGATAGGGCCGCATCGCATCAAGAACGCGTTCATCGAGGCGTGTGCTCGCAGCATTGTCAAGGTAAATCAATTCGCCGGACATCTGTGTACTCCTGCCTATATGAAGAGTGTGACCTTTGATTCCCTTGCTTCCTGGACAAAACTGCCGACGGCACCGCACTCGGTAATCAGATCCTGGCGCAAGTCCTCGGGCTTGACACCCATGATTTGCATCGTCATATCGCAGGCAATGATCCTGCCGCCAAGCTCTTTGAAATCTTTGAAGAGTCTTTCAAGGGATGCAACGTTTGCCTTCATCATACGGCGCTTGATCATCCACTTGCCGAGGCCCAGCATGTGCATCTTCGAGAGCGGACCCTTTTCGAGCCCGCCCTTCTTAAGCCTCATGAGCCCCCAGAAGGTGAAGAAGAGCGAGGCCTCCATTCCCATTCCAAGCGCACCTGTGGCGATGATCAGGGCGCTATATATCTTATCCATGTCTCCGCTATGCACCGCTATCGTCAGCTTATCTGCCATGGCTCGACCTCCGCGTATTGCGCAGAATCCTGACTCATTTGGCCGATCATCTGCTGCCAACTCCTCGCCTGCCCTCTGCAAGCTGCTGCCCGGCCCAACCCCCTCGCGACTCAGCCATCACTTGCGTATCCTGATCGTCCAGTTCTCCCCGTTTTCCTCGATCCCAACAAGCTCGAGCCCCATCGCCTTCACAGCCATAGGAATTTCCTTCTTGGACGCAGGGTGAGTGCCTGTTACCTCGACTACGTCACCCTTCTGGGCGTTCCGAAGCGCCTTACGTGTCTCGACAAGTGGGATCGGACACGTCTCGCCCATGCAGTCGACTTTTATCGTTGCCACGCTTCAGACCTCCGGTCTGACTTTCCTACAGAATTGGAAACAAGAGCGACCCATTCTGTTCCTGTTTATTCAGATGACTCATCGCTTGAAATGATTCAATGCAGCGCATGAAGCCTCGTACCATCTCGGGGACCGCTCAGAACCCTTGAATAGCCTACCCCAACCCCAAAGGCGTGTCCAGAAGAGCCTTCATACCTGGAGCGCCCGTCCCCGGGAGATGCGAACGATGCTTACCAAAGCGGATATCTCTTCAAACTCTCACGTTCCTTTTGCCCGCCGCTCGGGGCAGTGGCCGAACAGGTAATGGTACGAACTGCTTGACCCGAGGGCCTGATTTGGTATATCATAAGGCTGGTGGCAAATAGCAATCTGGGGTCCAAAGGTAAATACAGCCAAGGTGATTACAACGAAGGAAGGCAGACCATGAGCAAGAAACCAGGCCTCTGGCTTTTTGTTTTTTTGTGCATCGGTTTTTCATCCGGTATTCAGGCATCTCAAATCACGCAGACATTTTCCACAGGCTTCTCCGCGCAGGCGCTCAAGGCCAACGACCACTATCTGGCCGAACCTCCATACCAGGACAAGACCTTCCAGCTCTTCACGATGGACGACTTGGAGATCACACGCGACCTTGGGCAGCCGTGCCTCCCTGTCAAAGTTATGCAGATCTACATCCCGCGCGGCAAAGAGATCAAGCAGGTGATAGTGGAATCTCAGAAGACCTCGATCCTTCCCGGAGAATACTTGCTCCTGCCCGGCCAGCGCGAGATTCCACTCTCCTCGACCGTTCTACCCGAGCCTGTCCTGCCGGATGAGAACATCTATGCTTCCTCCCTGCCATATCCTTCTTCGCCTGTTGCCCTGGCGGCGACCGGCAGTATGGCAGGCAGAAGGATCGCGAGCCTCAAGGTATTTCCTCTCCAGTACGTACCGGCTGAGCGGCAAGTCATCTTCAATGAGGAGATCACTTTCAGAGTCGAGCTCGAGGACTGCGCGTCCGAGCCGGAGATCCCCCTCGAGACCCAAAGCGTGGCCAGGCTTAGAAACTCAATCGTAGCCAAGATGGTCGAGAATGCTTCCGATATCGAGATGGACTTTCCCGAGAACGGCACGCTTGCGGGTCCGACTGCTGTCGAGTACCTCATAATCTGTCATGAAAACCACGTCGATGAATACTCCCTCCTGAGGGACTGGAAAACAAGAAAGGGTGTGCCTGCGGCAATAAAGACCTGGCAGGAGATAATTGCGTCCTACCCAGGCAGGGATAGCGCCGAGAGATTCCGAAACTGCATCAAAGACTACTACCTCAATCACAGCACGATGTGGGTCGCGATAGGCGGGTCGGGTGCCAAGGCAAGCACCTATCTGCGCGGGTGTTACTGCGACGTCGGCGGCACTGTTGACTATAGAATTCCTTGTGACCTTTACTTCTCCGACATGGACGGCACATGGAACCAGGATAACGACTCCTACTGGGGTGAGACCCATGACAACACCGATCTTTATCCGGACGTCTACGTGGGGCGGTTCACGGGAAACACCGGCGTCCAGTGCGCGACGATCATTCATAAGGTGCTCACCTATGAGGGCTTCTACAGCCTTCCGACGGATTACCAGCTGCGGATGCTCTTCATGGGAGAGTGGCTCGACGGGGAGACCGACGCAGCCGTCAACAAGAACATGATAGACAATGAGTCGGTTCCTGCCAGGTTCGATCCGATACAGAAACTCTTCGAATCAAGTGGGAACTTGAACTACACAACAGCAATGAACGCCCTCAATTCCGGTAAGGGGCTGGTGAACCACGACGGTCACGGCAATGTGACCATAATCTCGATCGGGCCGAGTACGCTCTCGGATGTCGACATGGCGTCGCTCACCAATGCGCCGCGCTACACGGTTTTTTACACGTTGGCATGCGACCCGGCCGCCTTCGACGGCGTCATGGGATGCCTCGGCAGATCATTTGCTGAAGCTCCCGGCGGCGGCGGATTCTTCGTAGGCAATGCACGCTATGGCTGGTACTGGCCTGGGGCCTCAGGTTATGGCACGGGTGACATGTTCGATCGTGAGTTCTTCAAGTCGATCTTTGTGAGGGGCTACTCGAATCTCGGCGTGATCCATGCCGATGCCAAGGTCCAGAGGATACCCTACTCCGGATATGACGATGCCGACCGGTGGACCCAGTTCTCTTTGAACCTCCTTGGCGATCCTGAAACACCTGTATGGACTGACACACCCAAGACAATGTCGGTTTCATACCCTGCAGAAATCGCCACAGGGAATCAGACCGTCGCTGTCACTGTCTCCTCAGGCGGTTCGCCCGTGTGCCAGGCAAGAGTCTGCCTGTGGAAGGGCAACGATGTCTATCTCGTCAATGACACCGTGTGCAACGGGACTGCCACGTTTGAGGTGGCGCCGTCCGACACGGGAACGATGCTTGTCACGGTTACCAGGAACGGCTATCTTCCCCACCTTGGCTCAAGCCATGTGAAGGATGGCGCGTCCGGAGTCGCGGGCAAGGAGATTTCTCGAGAAGTGGCGCTGACGGTCACGCCGAATCCAGCGTCTGGATCGGCCACGGTGTATTTCTCGCTCCCGCCGCAAGCAACGGGAAAGGGTGCGACTCCGATTTCACTTTCGATTTACGAGGCCTCCGGAAGGTTGGTCGCGAACCTGCCTGCGGTCGGAGGGAGTCCAACCAGCAAGGTGACCTGGGACGGCAAGGCAGCCGGCGGTGGACAAGTTCCGCCGGGAATCTATTTTCTTAAGATCTCTTCCGGGAAGGCTTCTGCGACCGCCAAGCTGGTTCTTCTGAAGTAGTCGCGCTTCCGAGGCAGCGACTAGAGCTTGACTGTACTGGCCAGAGAGCATAATCTGGTATCAGTAAGGAACCTACGAGCGCTCCTTAACCCGAGGTGAGAGTTGGCATCGTTTTTCATCGCACTTGGCACGGGCGAGGAGAAACTTCTCTCGAGCGAGAAGGCCTTACTGAGGATAGGGCGCCTCCCTGACAGCGAGATTGTAATCGACGAGCCTGTGGTTTCACGAAGACACGCCGAAATCTTTCGCTCGGAAGACAAGTATTATATCCGCGATGGCGGCAGCTTCAATGGCACTTTCCTCAATGGTAAACGCCTATTTCAACCGGCCGAGCTGGCCATGGGCAGCGTCATCGTAGTGGGAAACGCAAAGATAGTCTTTGAGCCGGCGGACAGCCTATCCTTCCTCAAAGAGAAAGCAGTTGAGAGACCTTCCTCAACAGTGAACCTCGCCAGACCGGCACCCACGGCCAAGATGATGGCCCCATTGGTACTGCTTGAAACGGTGGCTAAAATCGCACGCCTGATCGTCCAGACAATGCCCCTTGAGAGTCTCCTCGATTCGATCCTCAGGGCCTGCGTTGAGAAGACAAGTGCCGAGCGAGCGGCCATTATGCTTGTCAGCAAAGATGGAACCCTCATCCCGCGCGCCTACTTCTCGAGGGCAAAGTCGAGCGGCAGGTTTGCGATTAGCCAGTCGATTGCGAGCAAGGCTATAAGAGAGAATCAGGCCATTCTGATAAAGGACGTTGCCGGAGACGAGAACCTCCGAATGAGTGAAAGCGTCGCCAGCCTCCGTATCAGATCGGCGATATGCACGCCGCTTTGGAATGGAGAGAAGACCGTGGGGATCCTCTATGTTGATACGACAGAATTGGAGCGCCAGTTCGGCGAGACCGACCTGCTCTTCTTCTCCTCCCTCTCGGGAATGATCGCAGAGAAGATCGAAAACACGCTTCTCGCAGAGATCGCTAAGGAAAAGGAGCGGCTGGACACCGAAATTGAGATCGCGAGGGATATTCAGCACCACCTGTTCCCGAAGGAGATTCCCCATATAGAAGGCTACGATATTACATGCTTCAATCGCGCCTCCAGGGAAGTCGGGGGTGACTATTTCGACGTCATAACCATCGGCGAGTCTTATGGCATCGCAATCGCTGATGTCTCAGGCAAGGGCATCGGTGCGGCCATGCTGATGTCCAACCTTCAGGCAATCCTTAGATCGAAGGCAACGATCACAACTGCACCGGGTGAGCTGCTGAGGCAGACCAATGTGGATCTCTTGGATCGGGTCGGTGAGGGAAGGTTCATATCCATGTTCTATGTGATCCTCGAGCCACAGGTGTGCAGGCTCACATATGCTAATGCCGGACATAATCCTCCTCTGGTAGTGAAGAAGGAAGGGGAGACCACGGATCTCCAGGTAAGTGGAATCCCGCTTGGCATACTGTCCAATACCGAGTACCAGGCTTTCGAGCAGATGATATCACCGGGCGATTTGGTAGTTCTTTACAGCGATGGCATCACCGAGTGCATGAATAAGAGCGGAGACCAGTTCGAGGAAAAGAGGCTCAGGGAGGTCCTCAAGGAGAACCGCGCCAAGCCTGCCGCAGAGATCCTAGAGGCCATCGTCCTGGCTGTGGACGCTTTCCGTGAGGATGAGCTGATCTCTGACGATATGACCCTGGTTGTTCTCAAACGCCTGTTGGAGTGCGCTCCTCTTGATCGGGCGCGCTCAGCTTAGATCGCCGCTACCGCGATCAGGCTGTAACAACACCCCAGGGTCAGCGCTGCAGGACTACCTTTCGCGTGAGTATCTTGCCCTGGCAGCGTGCGATGACAAAATAGGTGCCAGGTGACACGCGGGAACCATTGGCATTGTCGCCCTGCCAGGTAAGTGCAAGTGGACCCTTCGGCGCCACACCGGCATACAGAGTCTTCACCAGCTCACCTCTGACCGAGTAGATGCAGATCTCGACTGGTCTGCCTTCCCTCAATGCAAACTCAACGGCAAACCATGATGACGATGGATTCGGCCTAGCGGCAAGCCTCGGCTCGATCCCTTGAGCAGCGTCATCCACGCCTGCGGAACCGGTGATCTTGAACTCGCCACCTATGACGGTAGCAGGTTCACCATCGCTGGTCATACACGTAATCTTGAGCACTGCGTGATCGGTCTCCGCGGACGGTACGACCCAGTCGTAGTAAGGCATCTCGAGATCGCCTGCCACCAGCTCCCAATTGATCCCAGAATCAGGGGAATACCACAAGGACGTGGAAGTTCCCAGGCCACACGGGGAATCCTCCCACGTTACCCTCTGGATACTACCCGCAAGGTATGGACCTTCCCCCAGCACCATCACAGCGGCCTTGATCACGTAAATCATGGGATCTGCATAGATTTCATACCCGCCTATGAAACATGTGATCCTGACCAGCCTGGGGCCAATCCCGCTCAGAATGGGCTTCACCTCGCTTGTGCGGAAGACGGCCTTGATCTCAAGTTCGAAGTCACCGTCATAGTCCACGAGATCAACCAGACTCGGAACCGCCTGGATTTGATGTTCGAGATATATGTGTTGATTGTCTAAACTGTTCGGATCAAGGTCCGGCGGAACTTCCAGGTAGGCAGTAACCCATTTGTCGGGAGCGAAACCAATATGATCAGGTACAAAACGCCCATCGGTCGCCACGGCCTCATCCTTGGAGAACCTGAGACTGAAGGAAAGCGTATGGGCATCGCTTATCAGCCGGCCAGCCAGATTCTGCCCGGGAACGTCGGGGTCATACGTGTGGGGAATCGAAGCCGTTGCCCTCACGATCGCGGCAATACTGTCAGCACGCTCTGCTGCCAAGACTGACTTGCCGTGATAGTAGTCAACCCGGGCTGAGTCTAAAAGGACCCGGATTTCCCCGAGCTCGGTGGGTGGAATTGAACCTTGACCTCCATCAATTGTGGTCTCAAGGTTCTCGAACTTGAGTTCAATGACACCTTTGATCGGCCGCCGGTCCTCTCCCAGCACGAAGACCGAAAACTCGTCGTCCTCAGACATCGTTCGGGGTAGACTCAGCATACGAGCGATCTCAGGTCTTGCAGTGGTGATATCCCGATAATCCCGGCACTCTCCAGAGGGCCTGACAAAGATGCGCACACACTTGGCTTCGACACCTTCGGGAAGAGAGTCTGGGACGGAGATTGCTATTTCAGCGGCGTATTCAAAGATGGCCTCGGTACTGAGGTTATAGAAGTCAGGCAAGAACGTGACGCCATCGGGCGCAGGACATGAGTCATTGTCAACAACCACAGCGGTAATAGAATCTGCCGTGGAAACGCTGTCGAAGGTCACGGTAACGTGCTGGGGGACAATCTCCACTTCGACACTATCACCAGTGGGCACCTCCTGGGTATATGCCTCCTCAAAAACCTGGATGCTATCGTAATCGGACGCGACATAGAGATAGCCGCCCAGGAAGGTCACGCCCTGCACCTCACCCTCCACCCAACCCTCAAGCGAGTGAGATTGGAGCAAGGCCCCGGAGCGATCCAGTTCATAAATCATACCGGCCGCCGATGAAGCCAAGAAGAAGTTGCCACGGTGAAGCGTTATGCTGGATGGATCAGTGATCTCGTCCGTGAAATAGATCGGATAACCGAACCAACCGCCAGCCGAGTCATGATATACGATGATGGGATTATATCCAGGCAACACTATGTAAAGCGTTCTGCCCTCGCACACCATACCGGCCGCGGGGGCGGGCTGTTCCTGCCAATCAGTGACAACGAAGTCGTCTAGCATCACGAAAGACTCTTCATTCCAGCCGAACTTCATCACATCACCGCACACGTCACCGGCCCAGTATGCGCTTCCACCTTCCCAGGCAACTACTTCGTAGGCGCCAGACATCAGATAGGTGGCCGGTCCTTCGCAGCCCGGCGGGGGCTCGGGGAATCCCGCGTCCATCAAGACGGTGCCATCCGAGGGGTCAATAAGGTAGATCTTCGAGCAGTCTTCCGAACAGTCGCCGGTGGGTTGGCCCACCGCGAAGAGGGTGTCACCACATGTATCAAGACCCGTAAGATTATAGGTCCCGTACGGTGTAGGAATTGTGCGGACAAGCCGGAAGTCGGCACTGGCTGACACGACGAACACAAGCACCAGGGCGAAAACCAAAGCGGAAATCAAAGCAAAGCGTGGCCTCATGATCTGCCTCCTTGGAGAATGATGAGACTTTCGCGACTCTTACGGTGCTTAGTGTAGCACTCCGAAGTTCTTATTTCAAGCCAAATCTGGCTTTATAGGTACGTGCTTCGACCTCGCGACCCGTGCCGGCGAGAAGGTCCTCAAGGCCCTTAACATGACCAGGGACGTTCTTGAGCGAGAGGTAAGCTTGCCTGGCGCGACGCGGACACTTGGTATCGAACACAGCACCAACCTGGTCAAGCGCGCGCCCGTAAAAGCCCGCCGCACCTTCGTGGTCGCCCGCTGCAAACCTCACGTCTCCGCAGGTGAAAAGGTAGTCAACCTCGGAAATCCCTAAGTCGTCGGCGATTTTCAGGGCCTCGTCGCATTCTCTCAAGGCCTCCTGCGGTTTCCCCTGTTTTGAATGGAGCTCGGCAAGCAAGCGGAGCGACTCACTCGCCAAGTCACGCAAACCATGCTTGAGAGCCTCGTCCCGCGTGGTTTCAAGAACTTTGCTCGCTTCGTCAGCCCTGTCCATGGCCAATCGGGCTCTGGCACAGAGGAGCATGGTCATTGCCCGGCAACGTACGTCCTCATGCCCAATGGCTGACATGATCTCGTCGCAGGCCTGAGGTGTGTCCGCAAACCGGCCGCCTGCGTGTAGTCTCTCAACCCTTACCATATTCAATTGACATCTGAACTGGTGGCTCATGGTCGCTTCACCAGATGAGCCAACGGCGGCAAGCGTCGAGTCCATGCCCGGCAGATAGTCCAGTGCGTAGAAGGCCTGCGCCTTGCCGATCAAGGCATCGGCCGTGATCTCCTTCTCTCCAATCCCGCTCGTAATCTCGATCGCGCCGTCAAAATTGGCAAGGGCCTGCTTGTAATCGCCCTTGCGAAGATAGGCTTCCCCCTGAAGGTTCATGGTGACGGCGGTCCCCGGTTTTTCCTCCATCGATCTCTGAGCTTCGAGCGCATTGGACAGAAACACGATGGCACTATCTACTAGGCCTTTCGTGAGATAGTAGCTCGCCAGTGCCTGATGATCCTTGGCGAGGAGCCTCGCGTCGCCGATCTGGGTGTCAATGGCGATGGCCTGGTCCAGATGCGACCGAGCATCTTGCAAACGGCCCCTGTTGACCAGCGTACTAGCGATGTTCCTCAGGCTCTGCGCCTGATCCCGGACATCGCCCGTCTCAGTCCTCAGGGCCAGCGCCAGAGAATCCATCGCAACTGACTTGTCATACCTGCCCATCTTGGAATAGACCGTGCCCATATCAGACAAGGACGATGCCATGAGGTCCCTGGAGCCGACCTCCTTCCGTATCTCATAGCTCCTTTCAAAGTTGGCGAGCGCCTCTTCGAATTTGCCGTCGGCTTGATAGATCTGACCGATCTTATTGAGGGCGGTCGAGATACCGAGCTTGTCGCCTATCTCTTTCTTGATCTCCAGCGATTTCTCCAGGACCGCGAGGGCCTGGTCCCGCTTGCCCGTTATTTCGTAAACCAGCCCAATGTTGCCCAGGCTTGCCGCTATGCCGCGCTTGTCGCCCAGTTCCTCCTTGAGCTTCATCGAGGCCTCGTAGTAACTTATGGCCTTCGCAAAGTCATTCTTGCGCTTGTACACGACGCCGATTGCGTTGAGTACGCCCGCCTCGCCTTCTTTGTTACCCATATCTTTGTAAATCGTCTGGGCACGCTCGAGCTCGGCGAGCGCCTGATCAAGGGCATCCTGATTTATCAGAACTTTCCCAAGCTCGAATCTTGCAGAACTGAACTTGGGATCGAGGCCGATGGCTTTCTTGAAATTCTCGGCAGCGAGAATCCACTCGCTCAATGAGGCATAAGTGAACCCGAGATTGTAGTAGCCTTCGGGGTCATCCGGGTAGGCAGCGATGAAATCCTTATACGATTGTATCGCCTCGTCAGTATTATGAGTGATGTTGGCATGTCCCGCCATTATGAAAGTCCTATCTGCCGGCGAGACCCGATCCATGAACTTGAGAGCTTTGTCCACAGCAGTGAAAGAGAATCTCTCCGCCTTGTCATCGTAGCCGAGATTCTGGTATACCTCCGCGGCCTTTGCGTATGCCATCGCGAAATCCGGATCGGAGCCCACTGCAGCCTCAAAGGCCTTAGCAGCATCGAGATATGCTCCCTTGTATGAGAAATCCAAACCCTTGGCAAACTCGGACGCAGCCTTCACAGATCTGGTGCGCTGGAGAGCCACCTGTTTGTCGAGATCCGCGTCTATGTCTTTCTGACTGAGGCTAAAGATCTGCTTGGCCTGCCTCGTGAGATCGTCGATCATGTCAAGTAATTCGCCCTCCGAACCCTCCACGATTCTCGTGCCTATTATCTCCCGGTCGCGGGCATCCTCAACCTTAAGGGTTATTCGTATCTTATCGCCGGACTTGATGAAGCTGCCCGCCGCAATGGCATCCAGATCAGTGGCCTTGGCCAGGCGGCTCACCGCTTCCGGCGTCGTGAGGTCACTCAGGCCTGCGCCCATATCGTGGGCAACCTGTCGCAGCCTCTCGGCACTCATGATTCTAAAGAACTTCGATTGCGCGAGATCGGCGGTAAGATTATCGGGAATGCCTGAGACCAGCCAGTCCAGTTCACTTTCTTTGGTCGCGTTCTCGAAGGGCAGAACCGCCAGATAGATCTTGGTCGGCTTATGCATGATGAGGGTCGGTCTGAGGACCAGAAAGAATGCGGCGACACCTCCGGCACCGGCAAGAGCAAGCACGATCGCGAGGGTCCGCAGCCTCAATCTCCGGCGGAGCTTCACGGTCTGGCTTTCGATATCCGCAAGCACCTGATCTACGGAGGAGTATCTATCATCCAGGCTTCGCTCAAGAGCTTTCATCGTAAGCTTGTCAAGCCACTCGGGAACCGACGGGTTGGTCCTTGACGGCGGCTCGGCGCGTTCCCGCAAGCGCTTCATAAGTGTCGATATGATGCTGTCTGCTTTGAAGGCAACCGCACCCGTGAGCATTTCATAAAGCACAAGCCCGAAAGAATAGATGTCCGTCCGGTGATCGACGTCGCAACCTTCGGCCTGCTCAGGCGACATGTATTCAGGTGTCCCGATGATCTGGCCGGTCACGGTGAGTCCGCCGGCTTCGGTACTCTTGGCAATTCCGAAGTCGGTCACATATGCGGTTCCCTCGCGGTCGATCATGATGTTCTGCGGTTTGAGATCCCGATGAATGACCCCCGCTTCGTGGGCGCACTTCAAGGCCTCGGCAACCTGCCGGGCGATGCTGACGGATTGATCAATGCTGAGAGCGCCCTTTTCAGTGATCAGGGCTTTGAGGTCCTTCCCCTCGATGTAAGGCATTGAGATGAATTTGATGCCTTCGGCCTCGGCAATATCGTAGATGCGCAGAACATTCTTGTGGGTGACCTTCCTCGCTAGGATTATCTCGTCTCTGAAGCGTCTGATGACGGTTTCGTCTTTTGCGAGATCCCGCCTGATCACCTTGAGCGCGATCAGTTTGTCGATTTCCCGGTCGCGAGCCCTATAGACCCAACCCATCCCCCCTTTGCCGAGCACTCCGAGGATCTCGTACCTTCCGCCAAGCACGCGCCCCGCGGCCAGTGCCTGCTCCTCCGGCTGGGGGGCGCCACTTTCACGCAGAGCCGGCTCGGAGAGCTTTGTGAAGTCGACCTGACCGAGGGTGAGCCCGCAGGTTGGACATTTCTCGCTGTGGGTAGCCACCTCTCGGCCGCACTGCGGACAGCGTTCCATAGGCATGCAATCTCTACTTATGCAGGAAAACTTTGCGCTCGTCCCCGGTGAGCTCGAACACTTTCTTCAAAATCGCTTCGTCCCTGGAACCGAACACGCGGCCTCGCCTCTCCATCGCGCGCCGCGCAGTCTCAAGCGCCGCTTCAATGTCGTGTTCCTCAAACGCCGCACTACCGCCCCAGGCAAATGAAGGAATGTGCTTTGGAGGATAATCTCCGCCATAGACATTGCACGAGACGCCGACCGTCGTACCCGCGTTGAAGATTGTTCCGATGCCGGACTTGGAATGGTCGCCCATGAAGAGGCCGACGAACATCTGGCCCGAGTCAACCGACTCGCCGTCGATCGAGACCTTGACCGTGGAGTAGTTGTTCTTCATGTCGCTTGTAGTTGTGCCCGCGCCTAGGTTCGTCCACTCGCCCAGGTAGGAGTGTCCCACGAAGCCTTCATGTTGCTTATTGGAGTAACCCTGGATGATGGTCTCTCCCACCTCACCACCGATCTTGCAGACAGGCCCGATCGTCGTCTCACCGTAGATCGTTGCGCCCATCTTGATAACGCTTCCCGGGCCAATGTGAAGCGGGCCCCGCAGCGAAGCATTGGCCATCACTACGGCGCCGCTCTCGATGTTTACAGGACCCTCGGAAGCATCTATCACGACGCCGGGAGTCAGAGTCACATCCTTTGCGATTCTTATGGCGTCCTGGTTGGCGAAGAAGACGCCGGGCGGCGGTTCGATTTCCAACCCCCTTCCGCCGAGCCGCAGGAAGTCGCTCTTTATCTCGTCGCCATTCAGATTGACCAAATCCCAGGGATAGGTGATGACACAAGCATCGACCGGCCTTGCCGGCAGATCTGCGAACACTTTCGAATCAAGAGGAGTGCCGACGCGCCCGTTGAGCATCGCACCACGGTCCTTCGGGAGGGTTGCGGCGATCACCGTGCCGCCCGAGACATATTTGCCGACCCAGGTAAAGTCCATCTTCTCGAAGACTTTCTCGCAGAATATCAAGCGGCCATTTATGAATGTCAGAAGGTCGGAGGCACGATAGAGATCGGTATATGAGACAACAGCATCTGGGACTTCGGACCCGAGGTAGGCTCGCATGTGAAATCGCAGATCGGGGCTCCCGGGCTCTCCCTCAGACCCTCCCCGCGACCCGCGCCCAAGCCCTACGCGGAATTTGTCGCCGAGGGATAGTATTCCACACACCAGATCGAACACGGGTCGTGTCAGCGTAAGGGGATAAAGGCGAGAAACGCCATCGTCTTCAAAGACAATGAGAGGCCGAGCCATACCTACCTCCATAGAAGAACCCTCGGCTTTTACTTTAGAGGCTCCCAGCGATGCGGTCAACATCAAACCTTCGACATGAAACCTTATTCTCTTTAGGTGCATCATAAGACCGCAGAAAGGAGGTAGGAGCTTGCCTATCAGAGAATACAAGTGCAGCGGATGTGGTTGTCAGTTTGAGAGCATCGACTTGGGGAGAGAGTCAGATCACAGGTCTGACAAGACAATCTGCCCCAACTGTGGGTCTAAAGACATCGGCAGGAAGCTCTCGCTTTTTTCCAGCCGCAAGGGCGAAGCCTCTTCGTGTGATACCAGGACGACCTCAAAGCGGTTTCGTTGAGTATAGGCCGAGGCGACAGGTGGTCGCCGCTTTCACTTGGCAGGCTTCCACTTGCTTGCCGGCGGAGATGGTGCAGTGAGGTGTTTGGTCCGAACCACGAAATTCCTGAAATAGGGAGCAAGGGCCTGGAGTTCCCGTGGTGTCGGGAAGAGGATCTTGTTGGTCCGGAAGTTGAAGATGCCGCTCCGTCCATTGCCCGAACGGTCATAGCCTGCAGCAAGGCCGTGCCATTCATCCTTGTACTTGAAGAGCACGATGACGACGATGCGCGTATCATCCAGGAGCCCGCCAAACAGCTTTTCAATCCATGCATCGATGTCCACGATGGCCCACCCCTCGTAGACGCCGAAGACAAAGACCTGCGAGAGCTCGATCGATTCCGTCAGGCTCAGGATGATCTTTTTTGATGGAATGTACCACTCGAGAAAACTCACCTTCCGATTTGCCGTTACCGAGCCGGGGTGATAGCCAAGGATGCTGTATGGAACCGGGGTTCTGAGGTTTCGTTTGAAGGTGATCGAAACGTCGCGCACCGTGGAGCCGCTGACACATTCGCGTTTGATCTCCTTAATCTCTTCAAAAGGTATCGAGGTCCTGCCCTTGTAGTCTCGCAGAACCTTGCTGATTTGTCTGTCATCCACCACCCCACAGATGTTGGCGTCAATGAGCCCTATGAGGTAGCTGTAGAAGCGGTCGCCCACAACAGTCTCAGGCAGCAGTATTTCTTTACCCGGCATCTCACCCGCCCGACTGATGCCGTTGATGCCGTAACAGATGAGCAATGAAATCGAGAGACCTGCGACGACGCCGACCGACGCTTTCACGCGGCGCGCTCCCACATGGCACTTCTTCATAGGGCGCATTCTTGAGATTCGCTTCATGTCTGTGCTTCCAACAGTTCTACCTGATTTTCCCTATCATTTTCATTTGCCATACCACCTAGATCGCTTGTTGCAAGCGTCCTGATGCTGAATAAGCACAATATACAAGGCGCGCCAGAGTCCGACATAATAGGGATTATGGCGTGCCGAGGTGAGCCCCCGCAAGTCTAATATGGTAGCAGCCTCAGCGGCCTTCACTGCTTATCGCCCAGGCATCCCCTGGCCTAGACACTTCCCAGGCGCCCGCCCATCATAGATTGTGCCGGCCAGGATGCTCTCCGAGCCGGCACTCACCCGTTCAAAAAAGAACTGAGGTCTTATACCCTCTGTCAGGACTTCCTGAGGGCTTCGATCTCCTCCCTCATCTTCTCGATCTCTTTCTTGAGGTCGTTGATTTCCTGCCTGATGTCATCGCGCATCTCCTTCCTGAGATCACGCCCTGGCTCGCCGGGCCTCATCATCCTGAAAGACTTCTCGAGATTCCCTTTCTCGGGCATACAGCAAGGCCCTCGGAGCTCGCCAGGCCTCATCCTCCTGAAACTCTCCACACGTTTCCCTCTTTCGGGCATACAGCGCGGCCCCCGGAACTCCCCGGGGTTCCCGATTTCGTTGATGAAGATCCTGGAGACATCCGGCGCCTCGCCAAGCTCAACCCCGATCCTCCTGGTCTCGCGGCTGCGCTTCAGAGTCACATCGACCTTCTCTCCGGGCTTACTTTCCCTCATGTACCTAACGAGCTCGCCTGAGGAAGTTACGTCCTTGCCGTCCACCTTGATTATTACGTCGCCGGCCTTCAAGCCCGCCTTCTGGGCAGGACTGTCGTCGGTCACCTCAAGAACGAGCACTCCTTCCCCCTCACCGACGCCAAAATACTGGCCGAGATCGGAGGAAATGTCCTGGACTCTCACACCCAGGTAGCCACCCGGCCCGGGCCTGAAGTCTCTGAAGATGCGTTCCATGCGTGGAATCTTAAGATTGTAATAGTCTTCTACCTCGGGGGCTTGCTCCTCGGCAACATCCTTATCGGCGATTTCCTTCTCGGCAGTTTCGCGCTCGCCCAACACCGCAGTGACGACCTCCTTCCCGCCGTCTCGCAGAACCACAATCTTGGCGTTGTCGCCAGGGGCAAAGGATTTGACTTTGGTGATTGCGTCATCCGCAGAGGTAATCGCGGTCCCGTCAATTTCTATTATGACATCTCCCTTTTCGATGCCGGCCGCTTCGGCGGGGCTGTCTTCCATAACGTCGCCAACCAGGACTCCTGTGACGTCTTTGCCGATGTTCATGGCTTCCCTGAGGTCATCGTTCAAAGGCTGAAGCATTACTCCCAGCCAACCCTCGCCCTTTGCATAGGCCCCGCCAAGGATCCCAAGGGTAAGGACAATAGCCAGCACAACCACAAATTGCCGTAATATCGCGACAGTCTCTTTCATTACTACCCACTCCTTTCCAGAGGTTACCCTGCTCTGCCCCACACTTGGTTTGAACCCCAAGACCCTACATGAGGTTCCCTCATTAGTCAACCCACTTGCTCCTTGCGGGGCCGCGAGGCAATAGGGCACAATATCCGAGCTGGAAAGTGCCAGGCAGCATCCAATAGACACGTGTTTGCGCTCAAGCGATGTAAAAAGGTCTTTTATGAAAATCAAAGGAAAGTTATGCTGGTAGCGAGAGGCAGAAAACTCAAGGCAAATGGCTAATTGCCAAATCAAGACCATGATCGTCTACAATATCTCCTGGATGGGAGGGGCCGGATGATGAGACCATATCACCAAGCACTACTGAGACGCACGCACCTTGCCAGGGCCGCCATACTTCGGATCTCTGCGGTGGCTGCAGCTGTCGCATTGGCACTCTCACTTGTCATTGCGCTCGGCAGTCCACGCGCGGCACGGGCAGCCTCGGAAACTTCCGCCGATGCGGCGGCCAAAGTGACCATCTATACTTGCTCGATGCATCCGCAGGTGATGCAGGACAAGCCCGGCTACTGCCCAATATGTGGGATGAAGCTGGTCCCCATCCGCCAGGAAGCGACGCAGACGGAGAAAAGCGCCCCAGAGCAGGCCGCGAAGAAGGAACGCAAGATCCTCTACTATTGGGACCCCATGATGAACCCGCCATATGTCTCTGACAAACCCGGGAAGAGTCCTATGGGTATGGATCTGGTCCCGGTCTATGAAGACGAGGTGAGAGCTGGTCCGACGGTCATAATCGATCCCGTGGTCACCCAGAACATGGGGATTCGCGTCGCCGAAGTGCGCCGGGGTCCGCTTCGTACCAAGATCCGCACAGTCGGGTACTTCCGTGCCGCAGAGCCAAACCAGTATGACATCGCACTCAAGGTTGGCGGTTACATCGAGGGCCTGGCTGCGAACACCGAAGGCATGCTCGTCAAGAAGGGCACTCCCCTCTTCGCGCTCTACAGTCCCGATCTCTTGGGTGCCGAGGAGGAATTGCTGGCGGCAAAGCGCGGCCTGGACCAACTTCCCGCAAACGCGGATCAAGCCTTGCGCACGGAGTCTCAGGCACTCGTCGAGAACGCCAGGAGAAAGCTTGAATTATGGAATGGCGCGGCAGAAGACATCGATGCCCTCATACAGTCCGGGAAGGCTAGTCGCACTGTCACCTTCCGGAGCCCGGTAACGGGTTTCATCATAGAAAAGAATGTCGTCGAAGGTTCATCGGTCATGGCCGGTGAGAGACTTTTCCGCATCGTGGACCAATCGACCTTATGGCTCGACGCCCAGATCTATGAGAACCAGCTCCCGCTGGTCAAGGTCGGCCAGAAGGCCGTGGCCGGTGTTCAGGGTCTCGCGGAGAAATCTATCGCAGGTGAGGTCGTGTTCATCAATCCGCAGGTGAATGCCGAGACGCGAGCGGTCGAGGCCAGGATTGCATTTCCCAATCCCGAATTTCTCCTTAAGCCGGGCATGTACGCCACCGTTGAGATTGAAATTGATGTCGCCCCGGACGCCACCCAGGTGCCGCGCGAAGCCGTGATTGACACAGGCAGACGCCAGATCGTATTTGTCTCCCTGGGAGAAGGCCGCTTTGATCCGCGCGCCGTCCGGACTGGAACAGAAACCACGGACGGCACGGTGCAGATTCTCGAGGGCCTCGTGCCGGGCGAGACCGTTGTGACAAGCGGACAGTTCCTGCTCGACACGGAAAGTCGAACAAGAGAGGCAATTCAGAAGATGACCGAGGAGAGGCTGCTCAGACCTTCGGCCCAGGCTGAGGCCGAGAAGCACGCCGCCCTTTCCGCTGAGCAGGCAACGCCAGTTACGGGGGGTGCGACCGACCTCACATATGACGTGGATGCGATCGTCAAAGAATATCTAGAGATGGGTCGCCTCCTCGCTGCTGATAGACCAGTCGAGCATTCCGCTATCCAGGCGTTATCCAAAGCGGCAGAGGCTGTCGTCACCAAAGTGGGCAAGGGCGCGCTCGAGCCCATCGCTAAAGGCGTGCTCGACAATGCCAACGCGATGCACCAACCCAATATTGAAGACCAGCGCAGGCAATTCAGGACCCTGAGTGACTACGTCATAAAGCTCATGGACCACGCCGCCCCATCAAAGGCCGTAGGCAGCAAACTGTATGTCGTGCATTGCCCGATGTACCCGGGAGATTGGCTCCAGGCCGACCAGCCGGTCAGAAATCCCTTCTACGGGAAGTCAATGCTCGAGTGCGGCGAGATCGCTCGCACCATTGCATTGAAGGGCACAAACTGAAGAGCGCGAAATGATCGCCAAAATCATTGAGTATGCGGTCAGGAACAAGATTCTGGTCGTGGTGCTCACGGCCGTTGTGACCGTACTTGGCATCTGGGCCATGAAGAACATGCGCCTCGATGCCATCCCTGATCTCTCCGATGTCCAGATCATCATTGTGACCGAGTATCCCGGCCAGGCGCCCCAGGTCGTCGATGATCAAGTCACTTATCCCTTGAGCAGCGCGATGCTCTCGGTACCAGGGGCGACCTACGTCCGCGGCTTCAGCATGTTCGAGATCTCCTTCGTCTACGTGATCTTCAAGGACGGCACAGACATCTACTGGGCGCGGAGCCGTGTCTTGGAATACCTCAACTTTGTGCGCGACCAGCTCCCCCGGGGCGTCGAACCGAAGCTCGGACCCGACGCAACTGGAGTGGGCTGGGTGTACCAGTACGTTTTGCACCCGGGCTACTACTGCCAGGATCATCCGCATGGCCTGTGGCATCACAGTGCCCAGGTGGCTCAGGGGGAGACAACGGGAGCGGCAGCAGGGACCTGGTATGCCAGACCCGAAGATGCCCCCAAGAAATACCGCAAGTCCTTGCGCATGGTCCGTGCCTTCGATAGTCCCGGCACGTGCCCGCTTGACGGAAAACCTCTCGTATCTGCCGACCAGGATCTCTCGCAGTTGCGCAGCCTCCAGGACTGGTACCTCCGCTTCCCGCTTACTGGGGTTGAGGGCGTCTCCGAGGTCGCATCTATCGGAGGCTTCGTGCGGCAGTACCAGGTGGTCCTCGACCCCAACCGGCTGCTCGCCCATAACCTTCCGCTACGCGACGTGGTGATGGCCATCGAGCGGAGCAACAACGACGTTGGCGGATCGGTCGTCGAGATGTCAGAAAACGAATACATGGTGCGAAGCCGGGGCTACATCAAGGGGCTCGAGGATCTTGGGTCCATACCTGTCGGCGTCGGCAAGAACGGCACTCCCATTCTTCTCCGCAATGTGGCATCCCTCCAGATCGGCGGCGAGAGCAGGCGCGGTGTCGGCGAATGGAACGGCGAGGGCGAAGCCGTTGGTGGAGTCATCGTCTCGCGCTTTGGCGTCAACGCTTACCGCGTGATCAAAGATGTGAAGACCAAGCTCGCCGAGCTCGAGGACGGGCTCCCTCCCGGGGTGGCAATCAAGACCACTTACGACCGGTCGGCATTGATCCAGCGCGCGGTCGGCACACTTCGCACCGCTGTGACCGAAGAGCTGATCGTGGTTGCGCTGATCTGCATAGTGTTCCTCGCACACGTGAGCTCGGCGTTTATCGCGATCATCGTGCTTCCCATCGGCCTCCTGGCTTCGATACTCGTGATGCAGATGCTCGGCATCAACGCTAACATCATGAGCCTTGGCGGCCTCGCGCTTGCGGTCGGCGTGATGGTCGACTCGGCCGTTGTGATGATCGAAAACGCCCACAAGCACCTTGCGCGTGAAAGGGAACGCGCCGCCGACGGCGTGCCCATGCGTTCCAGGACCGAGGTGATCCTCGGGGCCGCGCGCGAAGTAGGCCCAAGCCTCTTCTTCTCGATGCTCGTGATCACGGTATCATTCCTCCCGATCTTCGTCCTCGGCGAGCAATCCGGCAGACTCTTTAAACCCCTCGCCTACACCAAGACCTTCGCGATAGCAGCGGGGGCAATCCTCGGGATCACCATCGTGCCTGTCCTGATGGTTTACTTGATCAGAGGGAAGCTTCCGGTCGAGGAGAGGAATCCTATCAACCGGATTTCGCAATCCATCTATGACTACTTCTTTCGTATCGTGATGCGGCACCCCAAGACGACACTCCTGGTGGTCCTCCTGGTTGGCGCCTCCACGATCTATCCTATGATGACGATCGGCACTGAGTTCATGCCGCCCCTCGACGAGGGCGACCTGCTCTATATGCCGACCACCAATCCCAGCATCAGCGTCACCAAGAGCAAAGAGTTACTTCAGCAGACGGACAAACTGATAAAGACTTTCCCTGAAGTGCTGAGCGTGCACGGCAAGATCGGCCGTGCCGAAACGGCGACGGACCCGGCACCGCTTTCAATGATCGAGACCGTGGTGCAGCTTGAGCCCGACAAGGCGAAGTGGCGTCACCGCGGAGTCCAACACTTCTTTAGCGGCTGGCCGTGGTGGCTCAAGTTTCCTTTCAGCAAGACCTTCTGGCCCGAGCAACGAACCATAAACACAGAGGAATTGATCCTCGGTTGGACGGAACCGAATGGCTATCGCCAGCCCGGGCTCAATGATGTCGTGAGCTTCCCCGGCCTTGCCAATGCCTGGCCCTTCCCCATCGAGAATCGCATCAACATGCTCTCGACAGGAATCAAGACCCCCGTCGGCATCAAGATCATGGGACCGGACCTTGAGGTACTATCCGATCTGGCGGAGCGCTGCGCAGTCGCAGTCAGAAACGTTCAGGGCACCATAAGCGCGTACCCAGAGCGCACAACAGGCGGCTACTATCTCGACATCACGCCAAGGCGCGATGATGCCGCCCGCTACGGCTTGACTGTGGGCGATGTCCAGGACGTTGTAATGACCGCCATGGGCGGGATCAACGTGACCACAACTGTCGAGGGCCTCGAACGCTACAACGTGAATGTCCGCTATGCCCGCGAGCTCAGAGATAACATTCCCGAGCTCAAGCAGACGCTGGTTGCAACGCCGACCGGTGCCCAGATTCCCATCGATCAGGTCGCGGACATGCGGATAAGTCCGGGCCCACCGATGATCCGGAGCGAGAACGCCCAGCGGACGGCGTGGGTCTTCGTTGATATCGCGGGGCGCGACCTGGGCGGATACGTCAAAGAGGCAAAGCGCGTCGTTGGAGAACAGGTGCCGCTTCCCACGGGATATCATCGCGTATGGTCAGGGCGTTTCGAATACCTGCAAAGTGCCAATGCAAGGCTAAGGCTTGTGATTCCGATCACGCTGGCCTTGATCGTGCTTCTCCTCTATATAAGCAACAAGAGCTGGTTCCGCGTGGGTGTGGTGCTCCTCGCAGTACCATTCAGTCTGATCGGTGCTTTCTGGTTCCTGCACGCGCTCGGCTACAACATGAGCCTGGCCGTGTGGGTCGGAATCATCGCCCTCTTGGGAGTTGATGCAGAAACGGGCCAGGTGATGCTCCTCTATCTCGACACCACTTTCGACCGTTTCAGGGCGGAAGGCCGGATGAGAGATCGTCACGATCTCTTCGATGCCATTCACGAGGGCGCCGTGAAGCGGATTCGGCCAAAGACCATGACGGTTGCGACGGACATGATCGGGCTCCTCCCTCTTCTCTGGGTGACGGGGACCGGATCGGATGTCACGCGGAGACTTGTGGCACCCTTGGTTGGAGGGATCACGATCAGCTTCGTGATGGAGCTCCTGGTCTATCCTGTGATCTTCTATCTCTTCAAGCACTGGCACCTCCGCAGGGAATGGCAGGCAGCACCTGAAAGCCGTGAAGGCCGGGGGACACAGCCATGAAGGCTCAGCTGCCGCGCCTTGCCCTCTACTCTCTCCTCCTGGTTGTTCTGATTGCCGTGAATTCCTGTGCCCTGCACCCGCGCGGGGAGAAGCAGGAGCGCGAACTGGCCCAGAGGTCTTACGAGAAACGCGAGCCTGCACCTCTGGCCCCAGATGCTTTGCTCAGGGAGATCCTGGAATATGCCTATCTCGCCAACGCTGATCTCGAGAGACTTTACTGGGAATGGATCGCTGCCCTCGAGACGGTTCCACAGGAGGCAAGCCCCGGAACCAACCTGGCAATCTCGGTGGAGTCGATGTTCGAGGAAGGCAAGACATCCCTTCGCCAGACGACGCTCGGCATTGGCAATGATCCCATGTCGAACATACCCTGGCCAGGGAAGCTCTCCACTGCGGGCCGGCGGGCTCTTGAAATGGCGCGGGCAGCCGGGGCGCGTTTCCAGGATGGAAAACTCGAACTCAGGACCAGAGTGCTTAAGGCTTACTACGACTACGCCCTGCTCGCCGAGGCGATCCGGCTCAAGGAAAGCGAGATTTCATTGCTCAATACCACGGCCGATGTGATCGCGGCGCGTGTTCGGACAGGAGCCGCTTCCAGCCTGGAGGTGCTCATGGCGGGAAACGACCGCGACCTTGCCATCAATGAACTTGAGAATCTGAGATCGAAAGTGTCCGGCCAGGTGGCAACGATCAATGCCCTCATCAGCCGGGAACCCCAGGCACCGCTCGCACTTCCCAAGGAGCTTCCTCGGGCCAGAGAGATTCCCTACACCGATGCGGAGATTCTCGCATTCCTTGCAGAACGCAACCCGGAGCTCGCTGGTCTTGCCCACGAATCCAAGGCGAATGAGGAAGCGGTCAAGATGATGCGGCAGCAGTATATCCCCGATCTAGGCCTCAGCGTGAGCGGCGATCTCGAGGGTATGACGCGCAGCATAATGGCAATGGTCACGGCCCCCATCATCCGCCGCGAAGCCATTCAGGCGTCCATCAGGCAGGCCCAGGCAGAGCTCGATGCAAGCCGGGCGATGCGCAGACAGGCCGAAAATGATCTCAAGGCTGAAGCCGTGTTGATGCTTTATGACATGCGAAATGCAGAGCGGCAGGTTGCCCTCTTCGAGGGAACCCTCATCCCGAGAGTCACACAGATGGTCGAGACAAGTCGCACGAGTTACTCAGCAGGGCAGGCCTCGATCACGGATTTGCTTGAGACCCAGCGCATGCTCTTGGGCATGAAACGTATGTCTGCCGGGATGCGTATGGAGCGTGAGAATCTGCTGGCTGAGATCGAGGGCCTTGCCGCCCTCACCCCACAGCCCTAAATTCCGCTGGTTTGCCCTGATACCTGTCCGAATAGCTTCCTATGTCCGTTCTGACACTACTCTTACTTTCGCGTCCGAGCCGCTGCTTTCTGTTCGGCTGTCGCCTCTTCCCTCACCCGGAACTTCTTATCGAGGTCTTCCATCTTCTTGACGATGCCGCCGTACTCGAGCTCTTCGTAAGACAACATCGCGCAGCCGGAGAAGCCCTGCTCTCTTATGTCGATGGCCTTCCTGCTCACCTTGTCCCTTACATGATCCCAGAGCGGATGATCGAAGGCATCGGCGGGTTCGGTGAGTTTCCCATCGTGGATGCAGAAGGCCGTGCAACTCACAATCGGCGGCCCGTCAAACCAGGATATTGTGGAATTGGTCTTGACCGGCATCAACGGTCCAGTATGACTGCCTCGCATGAAGCCTGCCACGAAATGCCCGATCTTAAAGGGCTGGAGGACTTCGCCGGTCGCGGGAAACGCGCCCTGCACTCTCACAAGCATAACAGGGTCATCCTTGCCGGTGTACTTGCCAGCGATGTTGTGGAGTCTTTGCGTGCTCACCACCGCACAAAGATCGCCCGTGTCCCGCGAGTGAACGCTCTCCACAACGAAGCGCTGATTGTCGCGCAAGAGCGCAGCGATGTCATAGATCTGCTCCGGTGCTACAAGTTCGATGATCCTGTCCCCCCCGGTATAGGAGACATCCATGATGGTGAATTTGAAACCCTTGAACATGCTCGGGCTCAAGATAAACCCCGAGTTGTACATGGGATCAACGAATGTAAGGTAAAGCGGGAGATTGTAAGCGCCAGGGTCAGTCTTGTCCGCCGCGAACATGAGGAAAGGTTCATTGGGCCTCTCCTCGAATTCCATCTCGCACACGGCAGGCCCAAGCCCCTTTATGTTACCCGAGAAAGAATCCTTAAGAAGGTCCTGCCCGGCACCATACAGCCCCTGCTTGCGCGCATCTTCGGCGGCGACCCAGAATGCATCCCAGACGAGTTTATGCATTCCGGAGTCGGCGACGCCTCTCGTGTGGGAGAGGAGTACGGCTATGTCGTCACCGGTGTGAGAGACATAGAAGTCTTTGATCACACTTTTGCCCTCACGGGCAACAAACTCGGTGACAACACCCATGAGGCGCGAACCCGGCTTGATGTGGCCCCCGATACTTCCGATGTCTGCTTTGGCGAGCGTGAGAGTTGTCTTCATTGGGCTTCGTCCCCTCCCGTCGAAGTGAACCTGTCCTTTGCCGCTCTCCTTTGCTGAGAAACTTGCTTTGCTCAACGCATAGAGCTTCGATTTTACAGCCAAACCTATGCATTTTGCAAGACCTAAATTCATGTTAATGTGGAATTCGTAGGAACCTTATCCCCGAAGGTGGAAGAGGCCTTAACGCTCGATGGCTTCTCGAAGAGGCCGGTCACACTGGAATGCGTCAGCGGACTGCAGCCGAGATAGGATGACGATAGAAGATTAGGGCGGCATGTCGAGATCTGCTAACTGAGTTTCATGGGTGTTGTCTTAGGTCTGAATCGGGGTTAGAATCCTTCCAGGGTGACAGACTCGGTGAACCATAGCACTAGTGGAGAGAATAGCGCCGTCAACAGACAAGGCATGATAAGAAACATTGGCAGGGCCGAAGCTCTTGGGGCCTCGCCGCCGGCGGCCCTTCGGTTAGAACTACATGCCCTCCGGGCCATCCGCCGGCTCGGCATGGCGATCGCAGCACCTATGGAGCGTTCGCAAAAGGCCGCAGCAGGGGCTGGATCGGAGGCGAATGTAGTTCTGAGCCTGAGACCAGCCCCGCAAGGCCGAGCCATGACACCTAGCGAAATCGAAACATAAGGAGAACCGATGACCTCAAGAATCGTCACGATTTGCCTGTGCATCTGTCTCAGTCTTGCCCTCATCGGATGCGCCAAAGGTCCCACCAAGGGGCCCAAGCGACTTAAGGCCGGGGACACGGCCCCACCCTTTGTGCTTACAAGTATTTGGGGCGCCGAGGAGTTCAACGCCTCAAGGACCTTCCAGGACAACACCGCCACCGTCATCATAATCTGGAGCATGGCGTGTCCCACATGCCGAGAGGGGCTGGCCGAATGCGAGCGAGTCTATGAGCAGTATGGCGCCAAGGGCATAGCTTTCTGCGGCATTAACTTCGATACAGAGAACATCCAGGGCGTCAAGACCTTTCTCAAGGGAGAGAGAATCGGATTTACGAACCTCTGGGACCCGAGATCGCGCGTCACGCGCTCATACCGTGCGCTTGATTATACCTTCAGCATCTTTGTAGTGGGCAGAGGTGCCAACCTCGTACTTGTTCAATACGACCACCCGCCGGATCTGGCCACTACCTTGTCCGAGACGCTTGACCGGATGATGGCCGACGAATTCAAGGGCAAAACCAAATAGCGCGAGGATAAGACAAGAGGCACGCGAAGGGGCGTAGAGAAAGGGAAAATGGAAGACAAGAAAACGAGCGTACCAGGCAGCTCAATGGATAGGAGTCTCTCCATGCAGGGCATCAGGCGAAGGGGTGCGGTGACGGCCCTCAGTATTCTGTTGCTGGTGGCCTTTCTTGGGGTCTCTTACGCGCTCGATGAGGACCTCGAAATCACCGGCGACGTGAGACTCCGTCTGCGTTACGTTGATTCTCCTGATCCCGGTGTTCTGCGCGGAACATATGGCGAGATTCTGAACAAGGGATTCTCACTCAAACACCGCTTTGTCCTCGAAGCCACGTATCCGCTGAGGGACGACGTCAGGGTCGGCGGCATGATAAGGGTTTCCAACGAAGACAAAACAGTACTTGAGGCCGGACCTGAGTATCTTTCGTCGGAATTCGGCAGCGCCTTCATCGCCTATGAGACCACAACCTTAAGGTCGCGCCTCGGCTACTACAGCACTTCTTACACACCGCTTACATTGATGCGGTGGGACACAAAGGATGATCCTGAAGGCGGCGGATGTCAATGTCCCGGCACACCCGGTGTTGCAGGCACAATACTTGGGGGAACTCTAGAGGAACTCGGGCCGAGCCTAACGTTTGAAGGCTTGAGAATCACCCTCGCTCCCGGAGAGACCTTCGGTTTCGACGGTTTCTTCGCAAGACCGCGCACCGCAGGAGATGACTACCAGATAATCACCTTCGGTGGGAAGGCGAGCCTCACAAGATATCTTCGCCGCACCTCTTCCTTCCTCGACCTCGGGGTCACGGCCGTGAGATCCGAGGAAGATGAGAACTCTCTTGGAGGCGATCACCCCGCCGGCACGCCTTTCAGGAACACGGTTTACGGAGTGACCTGGAAGGCTCCGCTCTTCAGGTCGCTGTCTCTCGATGGTGAGTGGACGCTGGCCAAATCGTCAGGAGACGCTGACAGGCAGGGCACAAGGCAAGGCAAGGGCGGGATCGTCTCGCTGAATCTCAATCCATACACGCCAGTCAAAATCGAGGCTTCATACATCTATATCTCGCCTAATTGGGATTCATATTTCCGCGCGCTTTCCTATAGCACTGTGTCCTTCAGTAGGGACGGCTCAAGCAGGTACTATCCTGGCCGTCAGGGAATGCGAATGAGAATGGAGCTGAGTCACAGGAGAATTCTTGTCACGCTTTTTGCCAAGTACCTGAAGACCATCCAGCCAATGCCCGATGTCCCACACCACAAAGGCGGGTATCCGACCCTGAGCCTGAGAGCCTATTTCAAGCCAACGCCCACGTTGAACGTCGGTCTGGCCACGATCTATTCTGCGGATGGGATCGAGGAGGGTACGATGGATTTGGCAGCTGACAACAAGAGGACCACGTTGCTTGGAACCCTGTCATTCGAGTTCGCGAAGGATGCCACGTTGAACGTGGAAGAAAGATACGTTTGGAGCAGGTTCAATAACAGAAGTCAGAGCGATCATGATCACAACGTCTCAATGCTCTCCCTCTATGTCAGGGCAGGAATATGGTAGGCCTCCAACTGCCTCCGGCGCCGGCGTCCATGGCAACTCCCTCGCAACCCGAACCGGCACTTCCTGCACTCGCGCTCGTCCTACTGGGTGCGCTCCTCTTGTCGATGCTCGTGTTTTCAATCTCCTGCACTCCGCCTAAGACACCTCTCCGCACGGGACCCTCCATGAGGCTCGAGAAGGATCTCTGGGATTTCGGCACGATCGAAAGAGGAGAAAAGGCCGCGACGCGGATTGAAGTCACCAACGACGGGGCTGATACGCTTCGCTTTTCGCTGACTCCATCCTGTGATTGTCTCACGGCGAAGCCTGAAAGCGCACTCGTCCCACCCAGAGCATCAACTTCAATCTCCCTATCCTTTTTAGGATACGAGATCAAGGAGGCCACATCAAAAACGTTGTATGTTGATTCGAATGATCCGATCCAATCTCGAATCTCTGTCACAATAAGAGGTAAGGTCGTGCAAGGTCAGGGGCCTGACATTGGGGTGATTCCAAACCCGCTGCCGGCTGAGAGGGCCAAGGCCTCCAGCGATCAGGCAGGCCCAAGCCAGGCAGGGTCAGGCGAAGAGGCCTTCGAGCAAGCCATCTTAAAGATCAGCAACCATGGCCGAGAGGACCTCATCATCAAAGAAGTTCGCTGCTTCGGGTGCGTGAGTGACTGGACCGAGATGGTCATAAGCGAAGGGCATGAAGCCGTACTTCAGTTGGAGATTCTTCCCGGCTGGCCTGACGCGCGGTGGATCGAGATTGAGTCAAACGACGCCGTCTTCCCTCTTAAGAAGATCTCCATAGTGGAGATGGAGTGAATCTTGTCACGTGCTGAAGTGAGGTGAGCGTCGATGGATACCAAGATAACCCTTGATCTCAAGGGGCTTAAGTGCGCGGCCTGCGTCGCCAATGTCGAGAGAGCGGTGGGCCGACTGCCTGGGGTAATATCGGCATCGGCCAATCTCGCCACATCCAAAGGCACCTTCGTATTCGATCCGGCCAGGGGATCGGTCCGGGACATAATCAAAGCCATAAGGAACGCAGGCTACGATGCCGGCGTGCCAGGCCTGCGTGCAGCCCACAGGGCTCCCCGCCATGATGAGGTCCGCGCTGCAAGAAGAAGAATAATCCGGGCGTGGGCACTTGCCATTCCTGTCATTGCATTGATGCTCGTTGAGATGGTGGGCCACCACCATACCATGGTGCTCGATGGGCTTGTGGTCGTTCTGTCGCTGCCCGTGCTTTTCTACGCCGGCTTCGGTGTCTATCGAAGCGCATGGCTCAGCGTAGTGCATGGCTTCCCGAACATGGACGTCCTCATTGCGCTGGGAACCTTGTCATCGCTCGCCACCGGCGTCATGAAGCTGGCGGGAATGACAATTGATTCTTATGCAGCCGTCGCAGCTATGATAATGGCCATACATCTCACGGGGCGCTACCTTGAGGCGAGAGCGAGAGGCAGGGCTTCGGATGCAGTGCAAAGGCTCCTCAGGCTAGCAGCCAAGACCGCGAACGTACTCACTCCGGATGGCGAGAAGGAAATCCCGATAAGCGAACTCAGGCCCGGTGAAGTCTTCATCGTGCGGCCCGGCGAGAAGATAGCTACCGACGGCATCGTTGTCTCGGGACACACGAGCATCGATGAGTCGATAGCGACCGGGGAATCAATGCCGGTTGACAAGCGTGAAGGTGATGAGGTTATCGGCGCGACGGTCAATCAGACAGGCACCATAAACGTGAAGGCCACCAAGGTCGGCGAAGCGACCTTCCTCGCGCAGGTGGCCAGAGCCGTACAGGCATTCCAGGAGGGAAAGGTTCCGATCCAGAAGCTCGCTGACAGAATCACTGCCTATTTTGTCCCGATGATTCTTCTGATATCGCTTGCAGTTTGTCTCGTATGGCTCTTTGTTCCCGCCATGGCAAATCTGCCCTGGGTTCACGCCGGTGTGACTAGACTCACCCTGGCCATCTTTGCTGCGGTGGCAGTGCTTGTGATTTCTTGCCCGTGCGCGCTAGGGCTTGCCACACCGACTGCCATAATGGTCGGCGGCGGAGTCGGCGCCGAACTCGGGATTCTCTTGCGAAACGCCGAGGCTGTGCAGACCGTGAAGGACGCTAAAGTAGTTGCTCTCGATAAGACCGGAACTCTGACGATCGGCCGGCCATCTGTGGTCGAAATCCTTCCCGCCGAAGGCTTCGATGAAACCTATCTTCTCAAGCTGGCGGCATCAATTGAATATGCGTCCGAACATCCCATAGCCAAAGCCATAGTGGAGGCTGCCACCCTGACCAAAGCCGTGGCGACGGCGCACGAATTGGAGAAGCCGCGGGACTTTCAGGCGGAACCTGGTCTGGGGCTTAGAGCAAGCATATCCGGCAAGAGGGTGATCCTTGGCAAGCTGGACTTCATCCAGACAAACGGAATTGCTCTTGCCGGTTACAGGAAGATAGCCCAGGAGATCCAGTCACGCGGACGCACGGTGGTAGCGGTTGCGGAGGATGGGAGGCTTGTGGGCCTGGTCGGCGTTGCGGACACGGTGAAGCCCGATTCGATAGGCGCCATCCAGGCCTTGAAGAGCATGGGCCTCAAGGTTGTTATGATAACCGGTGACAACGAAGTAACTGCAAAGGCGATAGCTAACCAATGCGGTATTGACGAGGTGTTCGCCAATGTGCTCCCCACCGAGAAGGCGCTGAAGGTGAGAGAGATAAGGCAGAGATACGGCAGGGTCGTGATGGTCGGAGACGGCATCAATGATGCCCCTGCGCTCGCCGAGGCCGATGTCGGAATCGCGATCGGCACCGGCACTGACATTGCGATGGAATCCTCGGACATAACTCTTGCCGGTGGAAGCCTCCACGGTGTCGTCCGGTCGATCAAGCTCTCCAGGGCCATATTCTCCAAGATAAGGCAGAATCTCTTCTGGGCATTCTTCTATAACGTGATTGCCATCCCCGTTGCCGCCTTAGGACTTCTCCACCCTATAATCGCCGAGACTGCCATGGCCCTGAGCTCGGTCAATGTTGTCACTAACTCCTTGAGACTCCGGAGAGCCAAGCGCATCCTCTGAGAATGGGACAGCGCCTTTCTCGAAAAAGCTTGCCGCATGAGATTATTCCCATATAATCGTGTCTCAAGCTCAGGCCATGGTTCCCGTGCTTCCCATACAAAGAGGGGGTTGGATGCATGTTTCCACAGAAGGTCAGGGAGGGTTTCACCGCTGCACTCCAGGAGATCAAGCAGGCGGGGCTTTACAAGGACGAGCGAGTGATTCTCACGCCGCAAGGATCGGACATCAAGGTCAAGGAGGGCGAAGTAATAAACTTCTGCGCCAACAACTACCTTGGGCTTTCCAATCATCCCAGGCTGGTCGCCGCTGCCAAGGAAGGCCTGGAGAAATACGGCTACGGCATGTCTTCCGTGCGCTTCATCTGCGGAACCCAGGACATCCACAAGACACTTGAGAAAGAGATAAGCACTTTCCTCAAGACCGATGACACGATCCTCTATTCTTCATGCTTTGACGCTAACGGCGGGCTCTTCGAGACCCTGCTGGACGCCGAGTGCGCCATCATCAGTGATGCCTTGAATCACGCCAGCGTGATCGATGGCATCAGGCTCTGCAAGGCCGAGCGGAAGGTTTACAAGCACGCCGATATGGCCGACCTCGAGGAAAGACTCAGGGAGGCCCAGAACGCGAAGATCAGGATGATCGCCACCGACGGCGTCTTCTCGATGGACGGTGATCTTGCGAAGCTGGACCAGATCTGCGACCTCGCCGACAAGTACGAAGCTCTCGTCATGGTTGACGATTCTCATTCGACCGGCTTCATCGGGAAGACCGGCCGCGGAACCGCCGAGCAATGCGGCGTGCAGGAGAGAGTTGATGTAATCACAAGCACGATGGGCAAGGCCCTGGGCGGCGCATCGGGCGGCTTCACCAGCGGCAGGCAGGCTCTCGTCGACATGCTCCGCCAGAGATCGCGGCCCTACCTCTTCTCGAATACCCTGGCACCGTCGATCGTTTACACGGCGATCACGGCTTTCAGGATGCTCAGTGAGACCACCCAGCTCAGGGACACCCTCGAGAAAAACACCAAGTACTTCAGAGACCAGATGACAGCCAGGGGGTTTGACATAAAGCCAGGCATCCACCCTATCATCCCGATCATGCTAGGAGACGCGAAGCTTGCCCACGATATGGCGAGGGATCTCCTCGCTGAAGGGATATACGTGATTGGGTTCAGCTACCCGGTTGTTCCCAAGGGCCAGGCAAGGATAAGAGTGCAGGTCTCGGCTGCTCATAAGAAGGAGCATCTCGACAAGGCAATCGCAGCCTTCACCAAGATCGGCAAGAAGTACAACGTGATAAAGCAGGTGTAGTCGGCAGTTCGAGGGAGAGCGGAAGGGATTATCGGAAACACCAGACGCAGGAGGTAAGCGATGAAGTCAGGTCTCTGGATTCTCGTAGTCGTGGTGATCACCGGCATCCTTGTGGGCTATGCCCTCAAGGATCGGATGAAGCCACCCGAGCCTGCCGACGAGCAGGTCGAACTCAAAGCGATCACGAACCTGACTGATTCCGAGGCCAAGATCGACAAGCTCCAGGGCTTCATTTCGGACTTTCCGAAGAGCGAGCTTAAGTCAAGAGCATACTCCCTCATCGCCAAAGAGATGCTCGATGCCCTCAAGGACACGACGAGATTCGTAGGCTTCGCCCGACAGACCATCGACAAGGAGATGGATCCTGAGGGCAAGGCGATGATGTATTACCGCCTCTATGACCTGAGGATCGAGACCAGGCCTGAAGAAGCCGCCCCGATCGGGAACTAACTCCTCAGGGTGCCGATCGATGCCGGCTGGCTTTACAACTATATCGGCTACGATCTGGCCCAGCGAGGACGCGATCTTGATCTTGCCTTATCTCTCTGCCAGAAATCGATAGAGCTCGCCCAGACACGCGAAGACAGCGCAGCGTGTTTCGACAGCAGGGGCTTCGCCTATTACAAGAAGGGAATGTACAAAGAGGCCATCGCTGATTTCGAGAATTCCGCGAAGCTCTTTGGCGAACCCTATGAGGACGTGCTCAGGCATCTCGCCAATGCCTATCTCAAAACAGGCGAGAGTGATAAGGCCTTCATTGCCTACAGAAACATCCTTGTGACAGGCGAGTATGAGTACGCGAGGGCCACCCTGGATTCGATGATGACTGCACGGCGTTACTCACCGAAGAAGAAAGAGGAGTTTGAGGCGGCACTGTGGCAGGAAAGAATGGCTGCGGCCAAGCCAGCAGTAGCCTTCTCAATGCCGACGCTCCAGGGAGCCTCTTTCAGCTTCGAACCTACCAAGGGCGATATTGTTGTCTTGAACTTCATGAGTCCCACCTGAGGGCCTTGCTGTGCGGCGTTGCCGCACCTCGATGCCATGAACACCAATTACGCGACGAAGGGCGCTCGGGTTGTGGTTGTTGACGTTACAGGCAGAAAGGAACTGATGGAGAAGGTGATTGCCGATGCTGCTTTCACCGCTCCAGTTCTTCTGGATAGCACCGAGTTGTCGCGCAAGGAATACAACGTACTGGCAACCCCGACAACTTACATAGTCGATCCATCCGGCAAGATGATTTTTAAGCACATCGGCTATGGACCGGGCATGGAGAAGATGCTCGAGAGAGAGATCGATCTGCTGCTAGGGAGAAAGACAACATAGAGGTCGTCTGGCGGCGGACGGGAGCCTGCGCCTGCGAAAATCCTTGAAAAGCATCCTTATTCCTGCTAAGATGGATACCATCAGCGGGGAGAAGTGTAAATGCTCGGCAAGGCCGTAGTCTGTATTGCTGTAACTTGTCTTGTACTGGCTCCTATTCTTGACTCTTCATACGCGAGATTCTTTGTGGCTTCCATCCAGCAGGATCCATCTTCGACGTCGCAGGACACAGGGATGATGCAGCAGGTGGACCATCAGCGGAGACTTAATGAGCAGCGAAAAGCCGAGGCCGAAAGAAGACAGATGGATGCTGTCGCCACGCCAGACGAATCATCTGCGGGACTCGACTACGCCATTCTAGTACTGCTTGCGGCTTCTGGTCTGGTCGTCTTCGTCGTATCAAGAAAGAGAAATCAAGCGAGACCCGTAAGGAGGATTTACCCTCCTCTCATCCCTCCTCGTTAGAGGATGATATTGGGAGGGCGTGTCAGGCCGATCAAGGATGCCGCTCTGTCCAGACCTACTCCCTTTGCCTGAGTGTGCTCGACGGACAGAGCTTCTCTATCAAACAGGTGTGACATAAGGGCCGCTGAGCCTTGCAGACTTCCCGCCCGTGCAGGGTGATCATGAAAGAGAAATGCCCCCAGTCCTTCCTGGGGACGACATCCATCAGTTCAAATTCAATTTTGACCGGATCCTTCTTGTCCGTAAAGCCAAGCCTGTTGGCAAGTCTTATCATGTGGGTGTCCACAACTATGGCCGGCTTGCCGAAAACGGCGGCGAGGATGACGTTGGCGGTTTTCCGTCCGACTCCTCTGAGTTTGACCAGCTCCTCGAGTTCATCCGGAACCGTCCCGCCGTGCTTATCCACGACGTCTTTCGAGAGCGCGATGATGCTCTTGGCCTTGTTCCTGAAGAAGCCCGCCGGCTTGATCTCCTTCTCGAGGGTCGCGCGCCGCGCCTTGGCGAAATCCTGAGGACTCCGGTACTTCTGAAAAAGATCCACTGTGATTTCGTTCACTTTCTTGTCAGTACATTGAGCGGCGAGAACCGTGGCAACCAGAAGCTCATGGGGCGTCGAATAGCGTAGCGCCGTGGTTGCCTGGGGGTAGCGTTTCTTAAGAAGCGCCACGATTCGCTTGGCGCGCTGTCTGAGTTCCTGCCCGGATTCACAGCCTACCGTTGCCATTCGCCTACCTCTACCGGATCGTTGGATTACATCTTAAACCGACGCTCAGATCATTTGCAATGCCTCTCTAGAGAGACCCCTGCGTCAAGAAGAAACACCATCAAGAACGCTCCGGCTCATCCTCCCTCAAATCAGCACGCAATTCCTCACCTGTGCTCAGCTTGTGAGCGAACCTCAATGGCTCAGGAATGCGATACTTGCGGCAACACTTAAGCACAACTTCAATCGCCGTCTTGAGATCTATCCTGTTCCCGAGGGAAACATAGACGGGCTCGACAGCATCCCTTGTTCTGAGTGCCGCTCCGATCGTCCCACCGGAATCGTTCCGTATGTAGGAGTAAGATCCTTTCTTTTTCGCGACTTCTTCGAACTTCCCGTACAAGAGGGATTTCGCGCATCCTACGACGGGGCAATCAAGGAGGATCCCGACGTGGGTTGCAAGCCCCATCCTCCGCGGGTGAGCAAGGCCCTGAGCATCACACATCAGAAGATCCACCTCAGTTTTGATGGCTTCGAGCGCACAAAGGAGCCCGGGCGCTTCTCTGAAAGCAAGGAGGCCGGGAACATAGGGAAAGGTACACGGCTTCTCTGTCACACGTGTCTCGATCACCTTAAGCTCGGGATACGTCAGCACGACAACAGCGGCAAGCACAGTCGATCTGTCAGGAAACCCGACATCGGCGCCGGCCACAACCCTCACCTGTCTCCCATCCCAGACAACATCTACCATCTCGGAGAGCCGCAGTTGGATATCCCTGGCCTCACCCGTGGTTACATTCCAGGAATGCAGGTTGCGGGATTTCAAATTCTCCTCCCAATCAAGATCTTCTCTCGAGGAGACTCAATCCGATCAAACTCAATGCAGTTGAGCCCGTCTTCCGCTCTGCTCTTCAAGGAAACGCTTTTCCTTGTCGCTCAAGGAGTCGATACCTTGTGTACCGATCTTGTCGAGGAGGCGGTCAATCTCCTCGCGCACCCACACCTGCCTTGCCTCCTCGCTGCGGCGGGCCGCATCCGCCCTCTTCGCTTCCCAGTTGAGCACCTTCCTCTTCAGGGGGTAGACAAGGCTTTCGTGCTTCATGTACACATAGCCGATCAAGAGCCCGCCGAGATGGGCAAATCTTGCTATTCCGGCATTCGGCAGGGCAATAAGCGCGAGCAGCTCGAGTGCTCCAACCAGAAGCGCAAAATACTTGGCCTTGATCCTTATGAAGAAGTAGAGCAGGACTTCCCTATCGGGGAACGCCAGCGCAAAGGCGATTATGATTCCAAAGATGGCGCCTGACGCGCCTATAGTAGGAATCGAGGCGCGGGGCTGAACCAGGACATTGACAAGACCCGCCCCACACCCCGTCACCAGATAGTATTTTAGAAATTCCTTGCCTCCCCATTGTCTTTCGATCTCCGAGCCCATCATCCAGAGGAAGAGCATGTTGAAGAAGATGTGAATAATGCTTCCGTGCAGGAACATGTAAGTGACTATCTGCCACAGGAAACCTCTACCCAGGAAGGCCGCCGGCACCAGGCCCAGGATGTCCAGGTATCTGTCAAGGAAGATGCGCTGGAGAATGAAGACCGCAACGTTCAGGATGAGAAGCCAGCGGACGACCCTGGTGGTTGCCGGAACTACCGAATATGTGTACGCGCGATAGCCCTTCTCCACGGGCGCTTCCTCTCGTTTGCTTGGCTCGTCTTCCTAACTAGTTACTGTATTTGAATGCAAATGCAAGTGTCAAGCATGTTCCGGTTGGGCTTGAAACACCGATGATTATCGAATAAGATGCCTGTGGAGGCGGCATGAAATCCATTGAAATCGCAATCACCGGCGTCTCGCCGGATGCACTCTCCGTGAGCATAGACTATCACCTTGAGGCCTCGCCCATCGTGAAGAAGTGGCTTGCCGACAGGTCGGTGGTTGACGGAATATGGAGCGCTATTCATGAGACTGTGGAGGATGCCTTGCGGGAATCCGCAGGGCCCCATGAAGCTGCCGCTTATCGTTCACTGGGACTTGCGCTCTTTCAGGAACTCTTCAAGGACGAATGTGACCGCATAAGAGACCTGGCCCAGCGCGCATCCGCCACACCCGACAGTGACAGGCCATTCGTGATTCTCAAGATAGATAAGTCACTTGCCTATCTTCCGTTTGAACTCATGTACGACGGCAAATCCTTCCTGGCCCACAGCTTCCCACTGGGAAGAATCCTTTACGCTGAAGATGCGGAAGTCCACCGGGTCTCGCCGCGGAAAGAGCCTTATAGCGTAGTCGTGATCGGCGATCCGTCTGAGGATGCCGCGATCACCAAGGACGTCGAGAACGAAATCGATGCTGTCCGGCATATTTTCAAGAAGAGGCGCGATTTCGCTCTCAAGATAGCAGTGGGAAACGAGGCGGATCAGAAACATATCCTGACGGATCTGCCCGGAGCTACAATCTTCCACTTTAGCGGCCATGGCGTGGTCTCCGATGACGAGCACTTGACCGGCATCAGGCTGGGGGCCGGCAAGGTCCTCGGCGGTTACTCGATCAAGGGGCTTCAGGATGCACCCGCATTTGCCTTCCTGAATGTTTGCACGCCGGCTTCACAGGAGACATGGAAAGGCTCGCTGGGTCTCATCGAGACTCTGTTGCGGAGAGGCACACGAGCCTGCCTGGCCTCGCTCTGGGACCTGAGGAGCAAGTCAGCAACCTTCACCGCATCACGCTTCTACGCTCACCTGCTTGCCGGCATGACCTTCGGCGAAGCCCTGAGGCAGGCCAGGATGGAGACCGCCGAGGAGATGGGACTTCACGATCCCACATGGGCTTCCTATACGCTCTATGGAGACCCGCGTCTGCGGTTATTGGAGAAGGGGGCCGAGCCCCAGATTGAAATCCCCTCGCCTAAGCGCAGATCGAGAAGGCCCGTCGCCCTGTCCGCTATTCTCCTGGTTCTGGCAGCCGTCATACTGATTCCCATGGCGACGATGAAGGAGGCTCCCGAGGAGCCGACCGTAGCAACACCTCAGGAGGCCCCGGGACCGACCTCCCAGGAGGTCCCAAGAACACCGGTCCAGGCTGCCGTGGGATACCTTGTCGTGGAGTCCACACCGAGAGACGCACGGATACTCCTTGATGGCAAGGAAGTCGGAGTAACGCCTTACACATTTGAGGTCCCAGTCGGCACTCACGAGGTGGTGCTGGAGAAGGCAGGTTACAAGAGATGGGAAGCATCTGTGGAGATCAAGGAATCGCCGAGGACGACGGTGAAGGCGACTCTCCAGAAACAGCGATGATAGCGTCACCCGAACGTCGACACATCGCGGTAGCTTCTGGGCTTTGCGTTCTGGTGGGACTTTCAATCATCCTCTCTGCTTGTGCTTCTGCCAATACCCCACAGGCCACCGGCGACATCGTGGTTACCGATCTCTGGGACAGGCCTCATGACCTTCGCAGCATTTCCGCCGGAAAGCCGACCCTCCTATTCATCTGCGATCCTGCCTTGACAAAATGCCGGGAAGGTACGGTTCACTTCGACAGCCAGGCCGAGCGAATCGAAGTCAAGAAGATCAAGCCCGTATGCATTTTGCTTGCAAGCCCTGACGATGCGCGCGAGACCGCCTTCAAGATGGATCTCGCCGTGCCCGTCTACGTGGACGCAGACCGTCTCACGATCAGCGGGCTCATTCACCAGGATGTCCTGCCTGCGATGGTGCTCCTCGACGGAAAAGGCAACGTCACCAAGATCATGCTGGGCGGCGGCGAGTCGCTTGACAGCAACCTGACGGCGATGCTTGAGACACGGCACGCACATCGCTGGCGTTTCTTATCCGCCTTGATTCCAGTCGCCATATTCGGCATTATCCTGCTGGTGCTGGAATAAGTGGACGACATCACGCTGCCGCACGACGAAACTGAGACCAATCACGAGAAACAGAGTTGAATAGGAAGACTCGGTGACAGAATCCAAATGACAGAACGCGAACTGATAGAAAGATGTATCGCCGGGGATGACCGGAGCTGGAAAAGGTTTCTCGAGTCTTACGGCAACATGCTCTACGGGACCATAAAGATCCTTCTCGGCAAGTTCTCGATCCACGAACCAACGGTTGCAGAAGACATATTCGCGGGCATCATCGAGAAATTGCTTGCCGACCATTGCGCGGCGCTCCGAGGCTTCAGATCGAATTCCAAGTTCACAACCTACCTCGTCAGCATTGCAAGAAACAGGACCTATGACCACCTCCGCTCCTTGAAAAGACGGCCCACCGTATCAATCAGCGCACCCCTCCCCGGGTCTCATGAAGACGGCGACGACGGACTCGAGAAGGTGCTTGCGGCGGAGGTGGATCTTGACCACGAGATTGAGGTGCGACTTTCCCTGGAAGAGGCGCTCGAGAAACTTGCAGGCCCGGAACAATTGATATTGAAACTCTATTACATTGAGGGTATGAAGGATAGAGAGATCGCGGAGCTCGTCAACCTGTCTGTCGACGCAGTCTCCGCAAGAAAGTCGAGGGCCCTAAAGAGGCTGAGAGAGTTAGTTGATAAAGGGAGATTCTAGACGTCTAATTGAACGTGGGTGAGGCAGGCCAGGAAACCGAGAAGACATGAAGTGCTTGCGTAAGGAATCGAGAGCAGATAATCCTTAAGGTACAACAAGGTACAACCTGAAGTCACAAGGAGTTCAGAGCCGGTGCGAAGATGAAAGAAAAGAATTCAAGAGAGAAGTGCCTCAGCGATGATGAAGTCGCGTCCTATGTGGACGGCGTAGCGAGGCCGGATGAGCGCAAGCGGATAGAGGATCACCTTGTGAGGTGCAGTTTCTGTCTCCACAACGTTGCCGAGCTCAAGCAGCTCTTGCTCCCGGAGACAGAGCTTGCAGCCGGCATGCCTGCGGAGGCCCTGGCGAGGGCCGAGAGCATAATCGCCCGACATACCCAGACTCTGCCGGAGTTCGATGTCACTCTTGCCTTGAAGAACGGCATCTGCAAGTTGCTCGAGACAACAGGCAATCTTCTTCTGCCCGGAAGGTTCGCCCCTGTGGCCGTGCGCGGCGAGAAACAGGCCGGCCCGAATCTGCGAATCGCAAAATCGCTCTCGGGCTATCTTGTCACCCTGGAATTCGCTGCCGGCAAGCAGGAGGCTGTGCCGAAACTTACAATCGTGGAGGAAGCCTCATCGGCAAAGCCCGATGGCATCAAGGCTAAACTCTATTCTCCGGGAGCCTCGGAGACCAAGTACTCGCGTCAGGGGAAGATGAGTTTTTCAGCGCTCAAACCCGGCGTTTACGGGATCGAAATCGAGGAAGTCGGAAAGATAAGATTGGATATTCAGTAAGCCCGCGACCGCATCTCTTAAGCCTTTGCCCATTATCCTGTCGACAGCGCGTAAATCGCCCTACCGGCTGAGATCGGAGATCACCCTCAGGGCTTCCATGATGTCCTTCCGCGTGACGATCCCAACCACTCGCTCGCCCTCGACCACCGGCAGCCTTCCGCACTGGTCTCTTATTACGCGCGTGAGAACTGCTGATACCTCTTCATTGGGTGTGACACTGAAGGCGGGCAGGTCCTTCTGCATGACCTCCCCGATCTGAGTATCGGCCCATCTCTCCCGGGAGACCCTCTTTATGTCATTGAGCGTCACCAGGCCCATGAGTCTCCCCTCATCTGCCACAGGAAAACAGTCATAGTGATATTTGAAGAAGTAATCATCAACAAGATCTCTTACGCTGAGGTTCTCGGACACAGTAACCACATCGGATTTCATCACTTCGTGGACCTTCATCCCCTTGAGTGCGCCTTCCATGACGACCTGGAAGTAGCTCGCCTCTGCCGCCTGCCTCAAGAAGAATCCGATCATCACCATCCACAGGCCGTAAATGAACTGGCCTCTGAAAACCGAAAGAAAGCCGATTGCGATGAATGCGATGCCCACGATCCCACCAACTCGGGTTGCGACATAGGTTGAACGGCGAAGGCTGCCCGTTGCCTTCCAGATCGCCGCCCTGAGGAGTCTTCCGCCATCGAGCGGAAAGCCCGGAATGAGATTGAACGCCCCGAGAATACCGTTGACGAAGGCAAGATACTTGAGGACGGGGCCGGCCCCTGCAAGGAAGTGGCCACGTGACGTCATGATATAGATGAAGGCGAAGATGCCCATCAGGATGAAGCTCACGCCGGGCCCTGCAATCGCGATCTTTATCTCCGTGGATGGATCAGCGGCCTCCTTCGTCAGCTGCGAGACTCCACCGAAGAGGAAAAGCGTGATGCGCTTTATCGGCACCCCGTGGGTCTTGGCGACATAGGAGTGCCCGAGCTCGTGAAGGACCACCGAAGCGAATAGCATGAGTGCGGCGACTATACCCATGATCCAGTGGGAGACAACAGAGTAGTTGGGATAGTTCGTCGGAAAGTAGAGTGAGACCAGGCTCCAGGCGACAAGCGCGAATATGATAAACCACGTGATGTTGAGTTCAATCGGTATCCCGAAGACGCTAAAGAGCTTTATGTTGGTCCTGAACATGCTGCCCTCCTTGGTTTCTCGTCATTGTCCTGCGCGGCTACGCCATACTGTACCATATCAAATGGAGATCCCCACTACAAGGACGAGCACCTGGAAGCACCCGAACCAACTTGACTACGCGGGAGGCGTGGCATAGGCTTCTCCGGGAGGCCAGAGCCTTGGAAAACATCGACATCGCAAGGATATTTGAGGAGATAGCGGACGTTCTTGAGCTGAAGGGCGACAACCCCTTTCGCATACGATCATACCGTAGGGGCGCGCGCGTGGCCCGCGACCTGCCCGAGGATGTCAAGACGCTCCTCGGGGCAGGGACTCTCCAGGATGTCCCCGGGATCGGCCAGAGCCTTGCCGAGAAGATCGAAGAGATCGTGAAGACGGGCACCTGCAAGTCCTATGAGGAGATCAAGAAGGATCCTGTCTATCCGCTCGTAGACCTCTTGAAGATTCCCGGGGTGGGGCCCAAACTGGCGATGAGGCTCCACGAGGAGCTCGGAGTGCGCACAGTCGAAGATCTGGAGCGAGCCGCCAGGGCGGGCAAGCTCCATTCCCTGGAGAGAATGGGAGAGAAACTCGAGGAGAAAATCCTCAAAGGCATAGAGCAGCATCGAAAACACGGCGGGCGCACCAAACTCTCCGAAGCCCTCACGTACGCGGAGTCCATAATGCGCACGCTGAGCGACCTCAAGGGCGTGTCGCGCATCGACATGGCGGGGAGCCTTCGCAGAATGAAGGAGACCATAGGGGACATCGACATCCTTGTGATATCCGAATCTTCAAAGAAGATCATGGACACTTTCACATCGATGGATACGGTCGAAGAGGTTCTCGCGAAGGGCGATACCAAATCGAGCGTCGTTCTCAAGTCCGGCATACAGGTGGATTTGAGGATTCTCCATAAGGAAAGCTATGGAGCGGCCCTGCACTATTTCACAGGCTCCAAAGACCACAACGTCGCCATCCGGGACAGGGGCAAGCGGATGGGGCTCAAGATAAGCGAATACGGCGTCTTCGACGCGAAGACCGAGAAGTTTACCACCGGCAAGGACGAGGAGGATGTGTTCAGATCAGTCGGCCTGCCCTTTATCCCCCCGGAGATCAGGGAGAACTGGGGCGAGATCGAGGCCGCCGAGCAAGGCAATCTGCCCCACCTGATAGACCTCAAGGACATCAAGGGCGACCTCCAGATGCATACAACGGCGACCGACGGTGGAAACACCACTGAGGAGATGGCTGCCTTCGCCAGGAAACTGGGCTACAAGTATATCGCCATAACCGATCACTCTAAAGCCGTGAGAGTCGCCCGCGGGCTTGATGACAAAAA